>JBKECV010000019.1:0-1533 GCA_047974975.1 Candidatus Fimivivens sp. | reverse complement strand
CTGGCAAACCCTGCCATAATAAAATTTGCCAGAAAACTAATCAGCGTAAGTGCTATTTTATTCTTCATATAATGCCATCTCTGATTGGTTCAATTAAAAGCCGGAACTAAGCGGTAACAGCCGTA
The DNA here is from genome assembly GCA_047974975.1 of Candidatus Fimivivens sp. Lineage (GTDB taxonomy): Bacteria > Bacillota > Clostridia > Oscillospirales > Ruminococcaceae > Yanshouia. The sequence continues at coordinate 1,408 of JBKECV010000019.1, read as the reverse complement.
TTTAGTGCCAGCTCAATCATGTTGTTAAAGGTCAATTGTCGTTCTTCTGCGGTTGTTTCTTCACCGGTCAGACAATGATCGGAGACAGTTAAAATAGCCAGCGCTTCAATATTAAACTGATGCGCTAAAGCGTATAAGCCTGCTACTTCCATATCTACACCCAGCACACCGAATTTTTCCAATGCCGGTATTAAATTATCGTCAGGATCGTAATAAAGATCGCCGCTGAAAACATTGCCGACTTTAATATCGATACCGGCCTTCTGTGCCAACGTCCACGCCTGCTGCAATAATGGGAAATAGGCGGATGTTGCCATCGCATAGCCTGCGCTACGTTTTAAATTTGTGACTGAATCCGTTCCGGCGGCGACGGCCAGGATAATATCGCGCATTTTGACATGATGTTGTGTTGCCCCTAAACTGCCGACGCGAATAATTCTTTGCACACCAAAATCATGTACCAGTTCATGGGCATAAAGCGTCATTGAAGGAATGCCCATTCCATGTCCCATCACCGAAACAGGTTGCCCAAAATATAAACCGGTATAACCCAGCATATTACGTACATTGGTGACTTCGCGGTAATCCATTAGATAATTTTCGGCAATAAATTTAGCGCGGAGCGGATCGCCCGGCATAATAACGGTTGGCGCGAAATCACCTGGCCTGGCATTAATATGTGCAGTCATAACAATTCCTGAATTATGGGTATTGAAGATATGCAGGGATTGTAACCAGACGTTTGTGAGGTGATTGAGGACAAAAGTCCTGCTCAGAGGATCGGCCTCTCATGTTTGAGAGTTAGTGTTGTAGTGCCCCCGCAATACAGGCTGGGGACACGTCAGAGATTGTCAGGGCTTGTCGACCCTTCCGAACAGTAACGCGGTGTAATGGGTGTTTATTTTACCGCTGCGCTTACCGTCGGTGCCGAAATAGCGGTCATCCCGACACAAACGTTCGTTGGTGTCACAAAACAGGCCACCGCGGAATGTAAAAGCCGAGGTATCGAACTGTCCGGCAGCTGCCAGTTTTTCGCCCTGCTGCTTGCCAAGATATTTCGTGGTCAACGCCACCGACAAACCGTGTTCATCGGCACAGATGGTTTTATCGCACAATACGCCCGGCGCTGGACTGTTTAGCCCAGTCGTTGCTGCGTACGCCGACAATGACAGAATGCTTAGCGCCAGCAAGGTGCCAACTTTTATCATCATAATCTCCTTATATCAGCTGACTTGCGCCAAAAGTATAAAGCAAAAAGGGGTTACCTTTCGGTAACCCCTCTTCATGTTTGGCGGAAGCGTAGAGATTCGAACTCTAGAACCCTTTCGGGTCGCCGGTTTTCAAGACCGGTGCCTTCAACCGCTCGGCCACGCTTCCAATGAGGCGCACTATAAACATCCCGAACGGA
>JBKECV010000011.1:0-1547 GCA_047974975.1 Candidatus Fimivivens sp. | reverse complement strand
GAGTAGTGTTAATGTGGAACTCAAGGTATATATCCGGCATCACAAATAGAGTGACTGATATCACATACAATTTATTAGCAAAAGAATTTTAATAACCACCAGAGGATTACATGTTATTTTCTAACGGCAATATTTATTTAAAAAGAAATGGCAAATCGGCTCTGATTATCAAATAAATTCTAACTATATTTTTTTGCGTATCTGGATCACATAATCTGTTTATATTCCCGGTATGTTAACGGCAGTCATGCTTCACACCGTCGTTAAAAAGGAAGACAGATGAAAATCAGTCGGGAAACACTCCACCAGCTTATCGAGAATAAGCTTTGCAAGGCCGGACTAAAACGTGAGCACGCCGCAACGGTTGCCGAGGTATTGGTTTATGCCGATGCCAGAGGCATTCACTCTCATGGTGCCGTACGCGTTGAATACTATGCCGAGCGCATTTCAAAAGGCGGTACCAACCGCGAACCCACATTTCGTTTTGAAGATACCGGTCCCTGCACAGCGATTTTGCATGCCGATAACGCCGCCGGGCAAGTCGCTGCAAAGATGGGTATGGAGCATGCAATTGAAATTGCTAAAAAAAATGGTGTCGCCGTTGTCGGAATTAGCCGAATGGGACACAGTGGAGCCATTTCTTACTTCGTGCAACAAGCCGCCCATGCTGGACTTATCGGCCTCTCCGTTTGCCAGTCCGACCCGATGGTTGTACCTTTCGGCGGCGCGGATATTTACTACGGAACCAACCCATTAGCCTTCGCGGCACCTGGAGAAGGTGACGATGTCATGACATTTGATATGGCCACAACGGTGCAAGCCTGGGGTAAAGTTCTCGATGCCCGCTCGCGTAACGAACCGATTCCCGATACCTGGGCTGTCGATAAAAACGGTGCGCCGACGTCCGACCCTTTTGCTGTCAATGCATTGCTACCTGCAGCTGGGCCAAAAGGCTATGGCCTGATGATGATCGATGTGCTATCCGGCATTCTGCTGGGATTACCATTTGGTCGTCAGGTCAGTTCCATGTATGAAGATTTGCATGCGGGGCGTAATTTAGGCCAACTGCATTTGGTTATTAATCCCGTGTTTTTCTCCTCCAGCCAATTATTTCGTCAGCATCTCAGCCAAACCATGCAAGAGTTAAATGCAGATACGCCTGCACCTGGTTTTAAACAAGTTTATTACCCTGGGCAAGATCAAGATATTAATCAACGCAATGCTGCGGTCCATGGTATCGACATCGTTGACGATATCTATCAATACCTGATTTCCGATGCCCTTTATTTGAAGTCATACGAAACAAAAAATCCCTTTGCGCAATAATTATTGAAACAGGAATTTCATATGATCAACCATTTTCGTCACGCAATAGAAGAAACCCTCCCCTGGCTCTCTTCCTTTGGCGCAGATCCTACAGGTGGGATGACACGCTTGCTGTACTCGCCAGAATGGCTTGAAACACAACAGCAATTCAAAAAACGGATGGACGCCAGCGGTCTGGAAACGCGTTTTGATGAAGTGGGCAATTTATACGGTCGCCTGCG
>JBKECV010000012.1:0-342234 GCA_047974975.1 Candidatus Fimivivens sp. | reverse complement strand
ACCACAAGTGCAGTGCACGCAGTGGTATAATTGCGCATCAATAGGCGGTTGCCGCACCAGCGGCGAGCCGTTGCGCATGAACCCCGGTATAATAGCCGTTTGCGGCTATTATACCACATATGATCAATAATCCAAAAGGAAAATTAAAGCTTCAAAAAATTTTATCGTCTTATGTGATACATTTCAATTAAACAGCAAAATCCGCCACTCCACAAAAGGAATTGGCGGATTTTAAGCCTCAGGGGTGACTAGATCTTGTTTTTGTTGCGTGCTGCGCTGTCAGCTATTTCGAGAAGTCTTTTTTGCGAAACAGCGACCGCAACAAACCCATGTAACCCCACGAAACTGAAAGTGCGGACAAACAGGCCGGAAAAACGGCATAAATAGGATTTAAACTAGAAAAAGCAGATCGGCTCGAAAAAAAACAAACGCCACAAGCATCACTGAAAACAGGGTCATCTTTTCTTTTAGCGAATCCGGCGGTGGCAAAAAAATTCGTGCCAGATCCACTTTGACCGCTTGCTTTTTTCAATGCAATTCATTTTACATCAGCTCCCCAATTTTATTTTCAACCAACGCAAGTCCTTCTTTGGATCTGAGTGAAATGGCGTCGATTCCGGCGGCTGCGAGCGCGGGTGACCCGCTGGGTGTATTCTTTCGAAAATTCAACTCGTATTTACAGAAATAAAAACACCGCAGGATAAACGCTATCCTGCGGTGCAGTTACAATATACGGATTTAAGGTCTACATTTCCTTGGACTTTGCAAAGCACTCGCTACAGTAAACCGGACGATCCTCACGCGGTCTAAAAGGAACCTTTGCTTCATTGCCACATGCTGCACATGTCGCCACAAACATTTCTCTTTCAGATCTTAAAGCACCTTTGCGAGCATCGCGGCATTGTTTGCATCTCTGGGGTTCATTGACGAATCCGCGCTCCGCATAAAACTCCTGCTCTCCAGCAGTAAATACAAAATCGGCACTACATTCTTTGCATTTCAATGTTTTGTCTTCGTACATTTCTTTTACCTCGCTTATGGATTGTATTTACCCGAAGCATTCCTGAGACCTGGGGATCGCCAGTGCACCTAAGGGTATTATTATTTATGTAGCCATATGGCGTACATTCTAAAAAAGATACGCGCCACTCGACGTAGCGGTCAAAGCCGCCTGCGCAGCTTGCGCCTAGTCCTCTGGAGTGCATTATCCACAGCCTTTGTCGTGCTTTGAAGAAGCCGCGCAATCTCGTGATAAGAGTATCCACTCAGATAATAACGAATGACCTGATGTTCAAAGTCGGACAAGCAGGTATTCACTCTATGTAACCACTGGCCTAATTGGTCACAGCTTATCACAATCTCCTGCGGATCCGCTTGCAACGCTTTCCAATAATTTTCTCCCCACGGCGAGCATTGTTCAAGGCTGACGATCGGCAGCTTTTGGTTAGCTGCCGCCACCGCGGAACGCAGGCGATTTGTGATACAAACGTATGCAAACGTTTCAAACGAAGCGCCATACCTATGGTCGTAAGCACGAATAGCTTGCAAAAGACCGATAACACCTTCTTGGACAAGGTCGTCGGTTTCCACGCCCCGCTGCCTAAAGGCTTTGGCGCGGCTGTGCACCATTGGCAGATAACGTTCGAGCAGTCCGTGTTCTTCAACTGATTTTGTGGTGGCAGATTGCGCAACCGAAGTCTTTTGCTGTGCCAAATCCACCGTCATACTGCCTCCATATTATTTCATTTAATATTTTCAATATTATACTCATTTTTATTGCTTGTCAATAGATTGTTGTGCAATACGCTACAATTCTTTGAACGCATAAGCTGTTTTTTGTTTTTAGTCGCTTAGCTCAAGTTGATGCAACCTTTGTTTATAAAATATCGATTCAGCCAATATTCTAATAAAGAGGGCCACATCATGATAAAAGCGCTTTTGATCGCATTGCCAAACACCATTTGCAAACCCTAACCACCAAGCGTGACATCCTGTGTGTCATACCATGCCAACGCTTTTTCCAAATGCTCAGCTTTAAAGTCTGGCCACATTTCATCAAGCGTGTAAAAGTCCGCATAAACGCTTTGAACCGGCAATAATCCCGAAAGACGTTTTCTACCACCCCAGCGTATAACAAGATCAATGCGTGAAACTTCGCTTGACCTTAAACTGCGTGTGATGGCGTTGCGATTATTGGCCGTTGTATGCATCTGCCCCATATCCCACTCCCAGCCATAATTGACCAGAAAATTGACCTTAATAGCACCACTTCCAAAAGGTATCCTTTCTTTTGCATAGGGCAAAAGGGCCGGTGGAAACATTGGTGAGTCGGTATTACCCACTACGAGCAGATTGGCGTTCTCCTGTTGAATCAACTGTACTGCCTCCACGCAGGCGTCGGAAAAAGCATTCACTTCAATATGCGGTCTTTTACAGTTATCAGTTGTAAAACCGTAATAAGTAAGCTCCTTAACCCCATATCTCTGTGCCATTTTAAGGCAGGACACCCCCGGATGCAACCCCCGGCTGTATCCCTCATACTTTTCCAGTCCGGCATTTTGCGCCCAACGTCTGTTGCCGTCGGGAATAAGCGCAATATGACTTGGAATTCTCATGCTGCCACCTCTTTCCTTCGTTCCTATATTATGGGCAACTCTTATGCATATAATCGACGATTTTTAAGTAAATTTTTTAATGGTGGATCTACAAAGACATTCAAAGTGCCAATACCAATCAGCATGTGCTCTATTAAATCCCAATTGCGACAACGCTTGGACGCAATATATTAAAAATGGTGGTGACAACAGCATGAACAACATCAACAATTCTTACAAATTTATTAATCTTCCATTACCCTATACCTACGATGCAATGGAACCATTTATCGACGCCAAAACGATGAAAATCCATCACGACAAACATTTACAAGGCTATGTCAACAATCTAAATGAGGCGCTTGAGCACTATCCAAAATTGCAAAGACTGCCGCTTGAAGCACTTGTGACACTGCCGGAAACACTGCCCGCACCTATCAGGAATGCTATCAAGAACAATGCCGGCGGCGTTTATAATCATCGTTTCTATTTCAACGGGCTGATACCGGCCGCCAACGCGAAATCGCCCTTTGGTATGCTACTTGAGGATATCATCAAAACTTTTGGCAGCTTTGATGTTTTTAAGTCCGCCTTTAAAAATGCCGCATTATCGGTATTCGGCTCAGGGTATGCTTGGTTGACTGTTGACAACAGCGGTGATCTTAAAATTATTAAGACTGCAAACCAAGATACGCCATTGTCATGGAACCGCTGCCCTATTTTAAACATTGATGTTTGGGAACATGCTTATTATTTAAAACACCACAACATGCGCGCAAACTATATTGATGATTGGTTTAATGTTGTCGACTGGGAAAAAGCCAACGTCAACTTCATGAAATGTTTTAACGTCCTTTAGTCCGACACTATTGCTGCTTTGACATGAAATAAGGCTTTATGAAAAGATAATGATGCCAATTTTGCAGGCTTTTAATTTGCAAGCTTTTCACCATAACATGCATATTTTATTATCGCCGCCCAATACTAAGGTTGAGGTGATTAATTTATGACATTAAGTCAAAAAGAAACGATGCTTCTGCAGGATTTGAAATCCCATGAAAAGCTCTGCGTTGACAAGTATGCACAGTATTCATCCGAAGCTTGTGACGACCAACTAAAAAATCTATTTTCGCAGCTCGGCCAAGCCGAGCAAACCCATCTGAACACCATTGAACAAATTATGGGCGGAACTGTGCCGTCGATGAACAGCGGCTCAAGCCAAAGCGGCAGCGGCCAGCAGCAATCAAACAGCACACCGAGTGCTTCTTCCTCTTACGGCAGCAACGCCTCCGATAAGCAGCGCGATCAGTTCCTCTGCTCGGACCTTCTGGCAACCGAAAAGCATGTTTCCTCGGTATACGATACCTGCATTTTTGAGTTTAAAGATACTCAGATAAGGGATGCGCTCAATCATATCCAAAAGGAAGAGCAGCAGCACGGCAAACAAATCTATGACTTCATGTCGACAAACGGCATGTATTCGTAAAAACAACGCCCACAAAGCCATGCGCTATGGCCAAGTGGGCGTTGTTTTTTGCTTTTATTCGAGCAAGGCGTTTGGTGTATCCGCAATAAACAAAACCGTATGGATAGCGCATCCATACGGTTTTGTAATTGAAAGATCTTATCTTTTCGAGAACTGCGGCGCACGACGTGCGGCTTTGAGGCCATACTTCTTACGCTCTTTCATTCTTGGGTCACGTGTGAGAAAGCCGGCCTTTTTAAGGATGGGGCGCATCTCATCAGAAACCTGCAGCAGTGCACGGGAAAGACCATGGCGGATGGCGCCGGCCTGGCCGGATACACCACCACCTGCAACGGTGCAGATAATATCGTATTTGCCAAGCGTGTCGGTCAGAGCCATCGGCTGACGAACAATCAGCTTGAGGGTATCCAGACCAAAATAATCGTCAATATCTCTGCCATTGATGGTGATGCTGCCGCTGCCGGGATAAACTCTTACGCGGGCAACGGAACTCTTTCTGCGGCCTGTGCCGTAGAGATAAGGCTTGCTATCATACATATCTTTTAGTCTCCTCTCTTATTTGTTCCAGGCCTTCGGCTGTTGTGATTCCTGGTTGTGATTCGCGTCACGATAGATGCGCACGCGGGTAAGCGCTTTTCTGCCGAGCGTATTGTCCGGCAGCATGCCCTTGACGGCCAACATCATCGCTTTTTCGGGGTTGTTCTTCATCAGCGTGGCATAGTTGATTTCTTTAAGTCCACCAACCCAACCGCTGTGGTGACGGGCATATTTGTCCTGAAGCTTGTTACCTGTCAGAACAGCCTGAGCAGTGTTAATGACAACAACATGGTCGCCACAATCAACATTGGGTGTAAAAATCGGCTTATGCTTGCCGCGCAGAATGCTGGCAACGGTAGTGGCAGTACGGCCCAAGGGCTTGCCTGCAGCGTCGATAACATACCACTCGCGCTTGATGCCATCTGCCTTCGGAAGAAAGGTTGACATAAGGTGTTTACCTCCTAAAAATTTTGCTTATCTTTTCAATGCTTTACCAGTATAACCATGTCCGCAAAGGCTGTCAAGCCATTTTTTAATTTATCAGCACTCTCTTGCACATTATCTCTCATTTTCTCTCTGTTTCTCTCCAATTTACGCGCGCCATTCTATTTTTTACAAAAATGAAAAAATAGCCGCATAACGGCGTATTCTATTGGCTTTATTAAAAACAAGCCGCACAAAACACCATCCATGCAGCTAAATGAATACCTTTTAATATACTTTTAAAATGGGGCATCACACCGATATCGCCGTCATTTTAGCCCTGCTGACTCCGGCATACAGCCAAAATATAATCGGGAATATACGCATAAAGGCGATATTCAAATCCTGCCGGTCCGCTTACAGTGCCATCAGCGCATAGCGTAAAAGACGCGTTAAACATATCGGAAGCACTTTGATCGGTGGCTTTTAACCAACTTTCTTTCAACGCCCACAAGCGGATAACGTCGCGCTCATAATCGGCGCTATGCTTTAAATACTGCAATTCTTCTTCGGTGCAAAAGCGCGCGACGGCACGCTGAGAAACTGTTACAATTTTCTGAATATCTATACCAACAGCCTTTTTAGCAATCACACATGCGGCATAATCTCCACTGTGCGATAAGCTAAAATGCAGGTCATGACCAACCAGATAGGGCTTCCCCTTTTGGGTATGGCAAATATCTATTTCCGATATACCGCATTGTTGCAGGCCATATTGGAGCAAAAGTCCCGCCGTAAGCGAGGCCGCTCGGGTTTTATCATCTCGGATGGCTTGCGCTTTTTTTCGTCGCGCCGGCACGCTCAAGGCCATGGCGCGCATAAGCAAATCAGCGTCGTGTTGAACATGACAGCATAAAAGCATCATTTTCACTCCTTTAATTCCAAATTACGGTACACAATAAAAATCATATCCGGTATGCGAACAACCAATACAGGCAGAATAGATAATAATCATCATTAAAAACTTCAAATCAACATCAATATTAGCGTTGACATATAAATAATAAATGGTACAATGACAAGACAGAAGTATTTTACTTCGGGCTAGATTTGGCAGCGTGTGATATCGCAGGACAGTGACCTTACATAAACGAGGGTTGCTGTCTTTTTTTACAAATCTGCACCAAAGTCAAGGGGTGTTATGATGATAGATGATTTACAAAAACAAAAATTAACTTTGCGTGTCTCGACAGCCAGTATTGTGTGTAATGTGTTTTTGACGGTCTTTAAGCTGGCGGCAGGTATCGTGGCACATTCTTCAGCGATGATATCGGACGCCGTACATTCCGCCTCCGACATTATCAGTACGGTGGTCGTGATCTGGGGTGTACGCCTCTCAGCGCAGCATGAAGATGCCGAGCATCCCTATGGGCATGAGCGCATGGAATCTGCAGCGGCCGTGGCACTGGCCGGCCTGCTGATGGCCACCGGCATCTATATCGGATTAGATGGCATCAAAAGCATCGCAAGCGGCCTTTCAGGCGGATTTGTCGTGCCGGGTTTTCTGGCATTGGCAGCGGCGGTCGCTTCCATCGCGATCAAAGAGATGATGTACCACTACACCCGCAATGTCGCCAAAAAAGTCGATTCGACTTCGCTCATGGCGGACGCTTGGCATCACCGTTCAGATGCACTGTCCTCCGTCGGCTCACTCATTGGCATCGGTGGCGCATTGCTGGGTTTTCCAATTATGGATCCTATCGCCTGCATCATTATCTCAATTGTCATTGTCAAGGTTTCCTTCGACATTGCTCGGCAGGCATTTGACCAGATGCTAGATCGCGCCTGCGAGCCTGCCCTACAAACACAGATGTGTGATATCGTCATGGCACAACCGGGTGTTCTGCAGCTTGACAGTTTGATCACACGAAAATTCGGCTCTAAAATTTATGTTGATGTCAGCATCGCAGCCGACGGCACCTTGAGCGTAAAAGAAGGACACGACATCGCCCAAGCGGTGCACGAGCAGATTGAGCGACATTTCCCCGCTGTCAAGCACTGTATGGTCCACGTCAATCCTTACAAACCTAAAAATTCGGCACTTTAGAAGACACTTGGAACGACAAATTTCGATATTTTAACAGCTTTCAGCGGCAGGTAGTGCATCAAAAATCGGCAAGCCATCGGCTGTTCTTCGGGTATAATAGCTATAATGTGGCTATTATACCCACTTCTTTTCACCTTGGCCAACCCAATTATACCAAAATTTCATCAAAAGTGTGCGGTTTTCTTGCACTGCAAATAAAGTCCTTGGTCACTTGTCTCGCTATATTCTTTTTTTTGGGCGCAGAGTGTGTTAAAATAAAGTGTATAATTTGGTGAAATTTTTGGTTGATGAGGGCAACAATCTGTCCTTATTTATACACTCATTTATCGGATAATAATTTAGTAAATGGAAAGGAGAAGGACGACGTTTGGATAATATCATCACCATAAAGAGCCTCTCCAAAACGTATCGCGTTGGTACTGAAAAGGTTAAGGCGCTCAACAATATCAATCTCGCCATCGGCAAAGGGGAAATATGCTGCATCCTTGGCACCTCCGGGTCGGGAAAATCAACGCTGCTAAACCAGCTGGCCGGACTGGAAAAGCCCACCGCGGGCAGCGTCTACATAGGCAAAACCAATATTTCACGCCTAACCGAAGATCAGCTTGCCGGTTTTCGACAAAAGTATGTCGGCTTTGTGTTTCAGTCCTACAACCTGATACCCTCGATGACCGCGACAGAAAACGTCGCAATGCCGCTGCTATTTCGCGGCGTATCGCGGGAGGTGCGCGACCGTGAATCGTTGCAGATGCTAAAAAAAGTGGGGTTGGGTAACCGCGCGCGACATAAGCCGTCGGAGATGTCCGGCGGACAACAACAGCGTGTGGGCATTGCCAGAGCCTTTGTAGCAAAGCCGAAGATCGTTTTTGCGGACGAACCAACCGGCAACCTTGACAGCCGCACCACGTTGGAGGTTATGCGTTTACTGATCGAGATGGCACACGACAACGGCATCACCTTTGTACTGGTGACGCATGACAATGAATTGGCACATTATGCCGACCGTATTATTACACTTCGAGACGGCGAGATTATCAGCGACGAAACGAATTCTTGCCCGGCCTACCTGGAGCCTATCCCAGAGGGTGAAGCGTCCACAAAAACGTTGCCGTCACCGGCGCAGATACAGCCGGAATCGCCACCCACAGGTATAGAAGATGTCGAAATGACCGAGATACCGGACAACGATATGCCGCAACCAAATGAGACACCGCCTGAAGTTGCTGCGCAGTCACACCAAAACAACGCGCAATCCGAATGCGAAGAGCCGCAGGCTGAACAACCGGCAGAAGATAAAACCGATAAAGAATAGCAAGGAGAGAACACGCTTGAATAGGATAAAAAGACTGTTTTGTTTATTGATTGTGGTAATGATGGTGGCAGCTCTGCTGCCCGCAACGGTGTTCGCTATCAGTAAAGAGGCTGTCATGGTTGAAAACCAAGGTCTTTCAATCAGTGGATACCCCAACTCTGCATTGCCGATTGGCAGTGGGTACAAGCTGTGGGTAGAAGAAGTCAGCCCCGGGAAGCTGGTGCTAAAGCTTAGCGGCCCAAGTAGCACTGTCGATCCAAAATACGATGACCAGACTATTTATTCCGGTCTTAGCAGCCAAAACTACGTTATTTGGAACGGTATTACCATTACACGCAGCAGTGCTTATGACGGCTGGAGCACCGATCAATTCTGCACATTCAATGTTGTTGACGACGACAGCGACACAACCGTTAGCTCAAACAACATTACGCTGCTCAACTTTCATGAGCGCAAAATTACAAAAAATCAAACGATCACCCCCACTTTTCAAATAGTCGACTATAATGTGGAGGATTCTGAGGTAGCAAAGGGCACGGTCCCCTACCTCACCGGTTATAACTCCAACGCCTCTTTTTCGTTATTGAGCACCGCCGAAGATCGTCTTATCATCGATCGCGTTACCGACCCGGCAAGCGGCAAATTCACTTTTACAATCAAGCTTCCGCTAAAATACACCGGCAGCGGCAATAATCTGTCCTTCACATTGGCGTATCGCACCGACAGCGGCACCCTGCGCACCCTCGATTGCACGACGGCAATTCCAAATACCGAAGAGTACACCGAAGATAGCGAGGATGACGAGGATGAAAAAGTTGCCGATTCCCCTGTCCCCTATATCATCGTAGATAGCTACTCTTACGGCGGCAACAGTGTAACGGCAGGGGACGAATTTACCTTAAAGTTGAGGCTGCGCAACACCAGCACAACAAATGCCCTTGTCAATATCGTCATGAACGTTTCACCGATGGGCGTGTTTTCGATGGCCAGTTCATCAAACACAATCTTTATCAATCAACTTCAAGCCGGCAGTATCATAGAACGCGAAGTGACGCTCAAGACCGGTTTAACCAAGGTAACCGATGACGACGACGCCAACTCCATCGACATGAAATTTACATACCAGTATGCCGGTACCGATGTAGACACACTGGAGTCCGGCACCTCCAACGAGAGCATCACGTTGCCTGTGGATTTTCCTGATCGATTCGAATTGGGTATTCCCGAATCGGACGACGGTGCCTATGTTGGCGAAGATTATTATATCTCGGTGCCGATGGTCAACAAAGGGCGCAGCGGCGTGTATAACCTCACCGCTTTTGTCCGCGGCGATGGCATCAAAAATCCGGGTCAAACCCAATATATCGGCAATCTAAACGCAGGCACCGAATCCAGTGCAGATTTTTCGTTGCAATATCTCGAGCCGGGCGACTACAGCGGTGAAATCGTCGTCACTTACGAGGATGCCAACATGAACCCCAAAGAAATGACATCCGCCTTTAATGTCACTGTTGAGGATATGTGGGGTGGTGAGCCGATGGAGCCGGAATTTCCAGACGGCTTTGATCCAAACGAGCCGGTCGAGCCGACGAATGCCGAGCCGGAGAGCGACCCCATTCGGCCCATCCAAATTGTCGTCGGTCTCATCGTCTGTGCTATGACTGCCTATATCACCATCCAAAAGGCCAAAGCCAAGAGGAGTATTTATTTAGATGAAGACCTTTGATATCATCCAGATGTGCCTGCGCAATCTGATCCGACGCAAATATCGTACCCTACTGACCTTGGTCGGCGTGGTCGCAGGCACCTGCGCCGTCGTGCTGATGATTGCGGTCGGCCTTGGTATGAAAGCCAGTCAGGAAGAGCAGCTTGCACAGATGGGCGACCTGAGCATCATCGCGGTTTATAGCTATGGCAAAACCGATGAATTGGGCAATAAGGTGATCATGGACGACGCCACAGTCGAAAGTATTAGAGCCATGTCCGGTGTAATGACCGCAACCCCTCTTTATCGCCCCCGAAATTTAAGCGCACAGTTTTTTGCCGGTAAAAACGAACGCTATATGACCTATTTTTACAACGTCATCGGTGTATATCCGGATTCCCTGCCCCTTTTGGGCTATGAGCTAATAGAGGGCACATGGGCCGACGCGTTCGCATCGCCATATTCAATTGTTATGGGTCAATACGGCGCCTACAACCTTGAGGATACCCGCAAAACAAGGGGCAATAACCGCGTGGACCCCTACCCTGACCGCTTTGGCAATATCTCGGAGCCATTTGTCAATATGCTGGATAGCAGGCTGCTCATCCGCCTGCAACAGGAAAGCGAAAACGCCAAAAACATCGAATATAAGCCCACGGTTACCGCCGTGATGAAAGAGGATTGGCAACGCGGCTACGAAACCTCGCGCGGCATGTTTATGTCCATTGACGATCTAAAAAAAATGGAGGCCGACTACATAAAGGCCAACAAAATCAAAGTGGATAAAAGCAACGACAACGGCTATGAGGAGACAAAGGTTAAGGTCACAGATATTAATTACGTCGATGCGGTGCAAACTGCTATTGAGGATATGGGGTTTGACACTTGGTCGATGGAAAGCATCCGAAAACCGATGGTTGAGCAAACCAAAAAAATTCAGATTTTCCTTGGGATGATCGCAGGCGTTTCGCTTTTCGTCGCATCACTGGGCATCATCAACACCATGCTGATGAGCGTGTATGAACGCACTCGTGAAATCGGCGTCATGAAAGTCGTCGGCTGTCACGTTAAAAATATCCGCACACTGTTTCTTATGGAAGCCGGCTGCATCGGCCTGCTCGGTGGTATCGTCGGCATTATCTTAAGTAGCACTATTGCCTATCTGGTCAATTATATGGGTCTGAGCATCAGCTTTGGCTCCGACATTTTCGGCAGCGGTGAGGGCGCAGCGCAGATGTTCATCATCACGCCGTGGCTTGTGTTGCTCGCTTTAGTGTTTTCAACCCTGATCGGCATTCTCTCCGGCTACTATCCGGCCAACCGCGCTGTTAAAATTTCAGCGTTAACCGCCATTAAACAAGAGTAGTTGTTTGAGTATTTAAAAGGCCCCGATGCAGATATGTATCTGCATCGGGGCCTTTTTTAAGCACACGGAACAAAAGGTGGATTGCGCCATTTAATTACTTGCCAGATTGCGAATTTCAATATGTTGCTCCCAATTCCAAAGGCTTTGATAACGGATGGATTCACGTAACGCCTTATCGGCAGCATCGCTGAATTCACCATAGTTTGGCACACTGAACCGCGCACCCAAACCTTCCATATAATCAAATCCCTTTTGTTCCTGCTGCAAAACCAACGCATCATTGGCCGCAATAGCATAGGCCACCGCCTCGGTGAGAACCGCTTGTTCAAAGTCAGTCAAAGATTCCTTTGCAGGCTGCGACAATACCAACCAGTTTATCCGCGCACGATGAAAGCTTTTACATACCGAGAATTGAAAATTTTCCACCGGAATATGCATTTGCTCGAGCGCCAATGTATCGCACTCCATGACCGCATTATCACGATTGCGTCCAAAGTTTAGCAACAGATATTCGCTGCTGCGCTCTTTAACCGTGGCGCCGAGCGCCTTGAGCACTTGCGCTAACACCGGATCCTCTAAAATATTGATGATGCTGTCCTGAAACTGGTCAGTGGTATCAAACAACTGATCGCGCGATGAAAGAATCACGCTGTTGCCATCGTAAAAAGCACCTATTGGCATAGCATTCATCAAGCTCAAGTTCTCTTCCCTTATAATATCAAAGAAATTTTTAGAATTCAGCGTTAAAGTCAGATGCTTATAGTCATAAAAATAAAATGGTGAAATATAAGAGTTAAAATTGCTATTCGCGCGCATAAGCTCCGCCGTCGGGGCAAAGATCAATTCACAGTCATTATCGAGCGCGTCCAGCAAATCGTCACGTTCTACGACGTTGACAACCAGTTGCCCATTGGAAAGTTGACTCACCTTTTGGACAAAACAATCCACACCGGCCCGGCCATAAGAAGATGTATCTGCGTTAATCGCCAAGGTCAATGTGCGAACCTCTTCCCCTGTATCCGGATGCACATCCCGTCCGCACCCGCCAAGCAGGTACAGCATCAGTGTGACACAAAAAAATGCGAACTGTTTTTTCATAATTTCCCCCGCTGCCCGATGACCGGTTGTTCCTATGACTGCTCATTTACCGGTACAACATAGTTGCAGCTTGGCGATGGCTCAATATAATGACGATAATCATAGCGCATCAATAGGCGGTTGCCGCACCAACGGCGAGCCATTGCGCATAAAGCCACGGTATAATAGCTGCTTTTCAACTATTATACCGTAAATTCGCGCATATAGGAACTATTTTTATTTCATGGGATCACACCAATACAACATATAATGGTTATTCATAATATTCAACGCCATCAAGGGAGACACGCGCAAAGATGAGCGGTCTTTTAGCAGGTGGTGCACTATCAATTTTAAAAGCCGCCAACAACCGTTCTTCAGCAGGCAGCAGCGTATCGGAACGGTTGGTATAAACAGTAGCAAGTGGTGCATCTGCGTCGACCCATTGGCCGCATTTTGCATGAAGCATGATACCGGCAGCAAAATCGATGGCGCTTTCTTTGGTTTCGCGCCCCGCCCCCAATAACACGGAGGTGTTGCCGATTTCTTCGGTATTCATCGTGGTAACATAACCCGCACACGGCGCCTTAACAGTCTGTCTTACACCGGCCTTTTTAAATAGCGAGGTGTCTCTGAGTACAGCGCTGTCGCCGCCCTGCGCCTCCACCATATCGCACAGTGTCTCAAATGCTTTCCCACCGGAAATCGCCTCTCGGGCAAGTGTGCGGCAATAAGCGATATCTCCCTTGTCGCCCAAATAAAGCATATTGGCTGCAAGCTCCAGCGATACCGTCGCTAAATCTTCAGGTCCATGGCCACGAAGCGTTTCCACCGCTTCGACAACCTCCAATGTATTTCCTATGGCCAAGCCCAACGGACAATCCATATCGGTGATTAACGCAGCAGTTTTGCGTCGGGTGTGCACACCGATAGAAACCATTTCCTCCGCCAATTCAATCGCATCCGAAACAGTTTTCATAAAAGCGCCGCTGCCGGTTTTAACGTCGAGCACAATGCCATTTGCACCGGAAGCCAGCTTTTTGCTCATAATCGAAGCGGCAATCAATGAGATATTTTCCACCGTGGCGGTTACATCTCGCAGCGCATAAAGCTTTTTATCAGCGGGTGCTAAATTTCCGGTTTGCCCAACCACCGAAACGCCGACTTTTCGTACGACATCAAAAAATTGTGTTGTTGAAAGTGCTGTGCAAAACCCCGGAATCGATTCGAGCTTATCAACCGTACCCCCGGTATGCCCCAGCCCACGCCCCGACATTTTCGCCACCCGTATCCCACAGGCCGCAACAATGGGCGCTACAATCAGTGTGGTTTTATCCCCCACACCACCGGTGGAATGCTTATCCACCTTAAAGCCCTCTATCGGTGACAAGTCCACCATATCGCCCGAATGCGCCATCAAATCGGTAAGATCGGCCGTTTCACGCCGACTCATCTTCTGAAAATAGACGGCCATCATCAGTGCCGATATCTGATAATCCGGTATGCTGCTATCAGCAACGCCCTCGACAAAGAATTTCAACTCCTCGCGAGTCAACACATCGCCATCGCGCTTTTTGTGTATGATGTCGTACATCCTCATAATAAATCCCCCAGACAGGTGTATGAATTGTCGTTTTATTATAGTATACCGCACCGATAGATTTTTTTCCAGATGATCAGTCCATTTAACGCATTTAAGCGGCACACAAAAATTTGCGCACCGCTATTTTAACATGCCACTTTTACCGTGGGTCTTAAATTACCGATCTTGATTATGAAATGTCTTAGACAGTATATCTTGCGTTTCTGCCGACGGTAAAAAAGTATTTTTCCCTTCGTTATATTCACCCTTTACCGGCAATATTTCCACTGTCATCGAACGCGACATCATATGCGTCAATGCGCGACGACGCGACTCAAAATCCCCCACTGCCATGTTCGAGTATCCGTTGTTAACTGCGGTTTCAAATGCTTGGACCAATAGTGATTCAGTCATAAGCGGCATGCGCTGTAACAACATCTGCTCGGTGAGCGCTCCTACCAACTTGAGTCGATCCTGCTCCCCGGCCGCGTAACCTTGATAGTTGATCAAAAGAGCGGCCTTGCGCCCATCAATAATTTGTCGCCCCTGAGGTAAAGATGGCAAACCATTCTCTGTCCACAATGATGCATCTAGCGTAAAGTCAATGGCGCCGACCACATCGCTCAGCTTTAAAAGACTGTCGGCGGTTAAATCCATCCAGCGGTCGCTTTCCACCGAAAGTGCGCTCTCAAGTGCAGCTTGGGCACGATCGGCGCCCTCCTTGTGCCAAACGCCGGCGACCACATCAAATTTGCCGGCATCCTCCACCATTGTCTCGGGCGGAATAACCGCTATTTTGATCGCATTGGATAATGGGTCAACGCGACAAAGCAAAATACAATTGGGTTTATCCTCGATATTTTCGCGCAGCGCCACGGTGAGGGTAATGGCGTCGCTGCTCTGTGGGTAGTAGCTAGCAGGTTGAGAATGAATCGTTATTTTGTTGCCCGCAAAGCGAAACAGGGCAAATGAAAATGGGATAGCCAGCACCAAAATGCCTATCATAAACGCGATACAAAACTGCATGATTTTAGAATGTCCCTGTTCCATATTTTTTCCTCCTGCCCTGTATTAGTGTTGGCTCAAAACCCGGTAAAATATGCAATTGCGCCTGTTAGTTTTCATTGTGCGGCTACATGCAAAAACAAAAAGTGCCGGCATCTCTGCCGGCGTCTATATTGTTTAACCTTGTCACATTAGATCATTCATCGTCTGGTATTGGGACCTAGCGCTTCTTTTTTCACATTGTGATCGCGCATCGACTGCGTATTATTTTGATTTAAGGCAGTCTTCTCTTCTTTAGAAGCGATCTCTGCCGTATCTTTGACATTTGGCTTTGACATAATATCCCTCCCTACATGACATGGTCATCGAATCGACTGCCTACAATTTCATAGCCCAATTTTTCAAGCTTTTTTGCGAGCTGCTCCGATTTGACATCGGTTGTATCAAAATCGACCGCAATACACTCAGTGCGATCATTAACACTGACCGACGTTACCCCTCTGAATGTATCAAACTCACGCTTGAGCTGCTTAACATCGTGTTTGCCGTTGACGTTCGTGACACTAAAATAAACACTGGCTCTCGACATGAAAATCACCTCGCCCATAGTATTGTCCACTGCACGCTTTTTATGAGGACAAAATATTTATATACAATAAATGATTTTCAGGTAAATTTTAGCCACAGTACATTGATCATTTTTAAGTTTTGCGATTTTGATCATAAACGCGCACCAGTCGATATACCTCACGCGTAAAGAACAGCAATCCCAACATATTGATTATCATCATCAATCCGGTTAACAGATCGCTCAACAGCCAGATCCTGCGCACACTCCACAATGCGCCAAGCGATACCCCAAGCGCATATAACAGCCGATAAAGTTTTGGTGCAACGAAAGATTTGGGCAGCAGATATTCAAGCGCTGTTTTACCATACGTATACCAACCACACACCGAGGTCACACCAAAAAGCGCAATAAATATCGCTACTACTGCACCCCAGTGCGCACCCAACAGCGTGGAAAAGCAATTGATGGCCAATGCCGCTCCGTCATGAGCACTATAAAGCAGCTGGCCACTTTGGGCTGTCAGCAAGACAAACGCCGTTAATGTGCAAGAAAGTGTGGTATCTATAAACACCTCTAAAATACCCCACATGCCCTGCGCCACCGGGTCATTGCAATTCGACTGTGAATACGCGATGGGACTCGAGCCCATCCCGGCCTCATTAGAGAACACCCCTCTGGACAATCCAAACCGCATGGCGCTACGCGCCGTATGGCCTATTGTGCCACCCGCAGCGGCTCGCAATCCAAAGGCCTGCGAGAACATAGCACCGAGCGCATCGTCGAGTTGCGCTCTCCCCTGCCACATAGCTGCCACCGATAACAGGAGATACCCAATCGTAATAACAGGCACAATCCAAGCGGATAACAGCATAATGCCTCTGACCCCTTTACCGGTGGCTACCCATGTAAATAAGCCCAGTGCAACAGCACATAGAATGGGCGATACTGAAAAATACGCCAGCGCCTGCGCCGCGGAGTTGGACTGCGTCATATTCCCTGTACCAAGCGAAGCGGCAACACAACTTACCGCAAACAAAATCGCCAATACACCGCCCCATTTTCCCAACGCGCGCAAATAACCCATCGGGCCCGCACCCTGCCCTCTATATTTAACCGCCAGTGCTACTTCTGTAAACTTGATCATCATTCCGGCGAGCGCAGCAAGCTGCATCCATACGACTGCACCGGGTCCACCCGCTACGATAGCGGTGGCAACTCCAACAATATTGCCGGTTCCCATTGTGGCCCCAAGCGCGGTACTCATCGCCATAAACGCGGAGACATCACGCTTCTCTTGGCGCTTGACCCTAAGTCCTCCAAAGATGTTTTTAAATGCCTGCGGCATGCTTCTCAGTGAGAAAAATTGCGTTTTTACTGTTAGATATCCGCCCAGTCCTAAAATGATCACCATGGTAAACGGTCCCCATAAGGCACCGGCGGCGCGTTCAAGCAGCATGTCTATCAATGGTATCCCCTCCTTTAAACAGGCTATTCCCAACGACAGCGAATCATGCCGAAAATCATGTTGCGGGATATTAAAAGAACAAAGACCCGCTATTTTAAGCGAGTCTTTGCATTTAAGGAGAGTTTGAACGAACACGAGGGCTTTTTATGGAGAGGCCCTCACCTATAAAAGTAAAAAGGCTTTAGGAGCGTACCTTTTTGCCGAGAAATTTGAAGTTAGTGGCAATCCGGCGGCAGAATTTCGAGCCAGTAGCCGTCTGGATCGCTGATAAAATAAATACCCATGCCCTTATTTTCGTAGCAGATGCAACCCATCTCGCTGTGCAGCGCATGCGCTGCATCGAAATCATCGGTGCGAAACGCAAGATGAATTTCATTTTCGCCAAGATTATAAGGGTCGGTGTGGTCTTTTAACCAAGTTAATTCTAGCTGGTGTCCACTGCTGTCATCCGATAAGAATGCCAGCGTAAAGCTGCCATCCGCAGCATTTCTGCGGCGCACTTCGTTTAAACCCAACGCCTTTTTATAAAACGCGATACTGGCGTCTAAATCACAGACATTGATATTATTATGTGCAAACTTAAAGGTCATTAACCATACCTCATCAACTAATTTATGATTTAATGATACCTTATCGGAAGCGCAGCTTCATCCTTTGTTAATTAAAGAGTGGTTACAATTTGTTTTCAAGTATCAAAATGTTATGACAAAAAAGAGTTTGTTGCAATAATTTTTCTATTTGATGCACTCTATATAATGTCAGCTTGTATAGTCTTCAATAAGCCGCAATAGCTCGGCGTAGTCTGAAATCTCAATGCCTTCTTCCAGCCGCAGGCGATCCACATCGGGGAGATAATGCAGGTAGCGGTCAAACACCAACTCCGGTTCTTTTTTTCCAATCATGAACACAGCCAATTTGCCCTCATGCTCCGACAGCAAATAGCGCGGCTCCTGCGGCGCCTCTTGAACACTGACCCCCGACTTGACATCCATCGTAATCCGGGGAATGTCATTCGCCTGAAACTTTGCCCATATGCCAAAAGCGGTACCGCCCAATATAGCAACCGCCAATGCTGCAACACCAAACCAACTCATTTTTTTATTCACAACGATCATCTCCTGCGCAATTAATAGAAATTGTACAAACTTTGAACAGTTCACATACTTAATTTACAAAGCCGACATCAGAAATATTGTTGACCCAATTTAAGCGCGGTATGCGCTTCAATCATAATACTTTTGGGTAAAATACATGTACACAAACCTTTCGATTTATGCTATACTTAGCGATGATATCTTGATATGGATATCACCATAATATGCAGAATATAGCCGTTTGGCTTTGCCATGCAATATAAAAAAGGAGTGAAATTCGGTGTCAGTTGACAACACCAGACAACCGGAAAACAGGCCATCAAAACGTTGCCGCCGACGCAGTCCTCTCTATAATTCACTGGTCATATTCGGCAAATTTTTTGCCGTCATTATAATGATTGGAATTATAACGGGGTGTATTGTCGCGTCTGTACTTACCGTTTATGTCCTTAATACGCTGGATTCCAGCGACCGTGTAGAGCTTGATAATGTTAAGATGAGTTTTACGACCATTCTTTATGCTAAAGAAGAAGACAGCGATGAGTATTTTGAATTACAACGTGTGCAGAATAACGAAAATCGTATTTGGGTGGATTATTCTGATATTCCGCAAAGCCTCAAAGATGCAGCAATTGCCGTTGAGGATAAACGCTTCTGGGCCCATTCCGGCATCGATATTAAGCGCACATTGGCAGCGGTTGTAAATTACGCAAACCCCTTTGCGCAGGACATGTTCGGCGGTTCTACCATTACCCAGCAGGTCATTAAAAACGTGACCAGCGACAATGAGTTTGACGTCGGTCGTAAAGTGCGCGAAATTTTCCGCGCGATTAATCTGGAAAAAAATTATTCAAAAGACCAAATTCTCGAAGTTTATCTCAACACCATCGCGCTGGGCAACGGTCAAAACGGCGTTCAATCAGCTTCAAATCTTTATTTTGGAAAAAATGTCGCCGATCTGACCCCGGCCGAATCTGCATCGCTTATCGCGATTACCCAGAATCCGACCAAGTGGAACCCCTTTTCCAACCCCGAAGATAATCGCATGCGTCAGTTGATGATTCTGGGTATGATGCATGAGCAAAGTCACCCAGATGGCACCCCAATGCTGACCGACGAGGAGTATGAAGCGGCCATCTCTCAAGAGATGGTGTTCAAAAAAGATGAATATGTTCAGGATCTCGACACAGTGCAAAACTGGTTTATAGATACCGTCTATGAAGAAGTACGCCAAGACCTTGTCGACAAAGCGGGCTATACCGAATCGGGTGCGCGAAAGGCATTGCGTACCGGCGGCTTCAGAATTTATACCACCGTCGATGCTGAAATGCAGGATTATCTGGAGGAGAAATACCTCAATCCCGACACTTTTCCCACCATACGCAACGAAGAATATCCTGAATCCGCTTTTGTCATTTTAGATTTTGATGGTCAAATTAAGGCGATCGTCGGTTCAAATCGTGAAAAATCAGGTGCGCTTGTGTTCAATCGTGCCACCAGTGCGGTTCGTCATCCGGGTTCCACCATTAAGCCGATTGCTTCTTATGCATTGGCATTGGAATACAATATGATCAACTGGTCGATGCTCTGGGAAGATAGTCCCATTTTGCTAAACCCTGAAGATCCGAACTCAACCTATCCAAAAAACTTTTACAATGCCTACAAAGGGCCGATCACCATCACCGAGGCCATACAACGTTCAACCAATACCATACCGGTTAAGTTGGTCCAAATGTTATCACCTCGCACCAGCTTTGACTTCCTGCGCGATTCGCTCGGATTTAAAAACCTAGTGGAAAGCGAAACACAAAACGGCAAGGTTTACACCGATATCGCACTGTCACCAATGGCTCTGGGTGGCTTGACCAAAGGTACAACTCCGCTTGAAATGGCCGGTTCTTATCAAATTTTCGGCAATGGCGGACTTTACACGCCACCACATTCCTACACCAAGGTCATCGATTCCGCAGGGAATATTATCCTTGAAAACAAAGCTGTTCCCAAGCGTGTTATTTCGCCGGAAACTGCAGCCATAATGAATAAACTGTTGCAACGTGTAACCGCTGCGGCCCCCGGAACCGGCACAAGCGCACGTTTCCCAAATTCCAGCATGCCCATTGCCGGTAAAACAGGCACCTCGGATAACGACTATAACGAATGGTTTATTGGCGTGACGCCCTATTATATTGGCGTGTGTTATCTTGGCTATGACGAAATGGAAACGATCAATTACTCCGGCTACTACTACCCCCCACCTCTGATCTACCGAAACGTTATGGCGCCGATACACGCGAACTTGCCGGTTATCGATTTCCCTGTATCCGCCAACATTATCGAGCGCGTCTATTGTAGCGAATCCGGTTTACTCGCCTCTGACAAGTGTACAAGCACAGCTACAGGCTGGTACAAAATAGATGTTCTACCGGAGATATGCGCCATCCACGAGGAGAAAGAAGAAGTCATCGATGAGGACATCGATCGCTATGACCCAAACGACGACATATCTTATTGGGACTGGCTCAATTCACGTGATCCTTCAGACGAATAATCTATATTTAAAATACGGCAAAGCGCGTGTAGCGCTTTGCCGTATTTTGCTTGTGCAGGTTTATTGCGCGTCCATCACGCTTCGTGTTAATCGGCCAAGGCAAAATCGATTCTACCCGTTGAAACCTCTGCGGCGGCGACAATAACCGCTATTTTATCCCCTACCCGCACACGACGCTTTCCGTCGGCGGTGGCATATTGCATTCTAGCATCGTACAGCATGCCTTCCCCCAGTGACTCGGTGCGCACCAGCCCTTCGATGGTATTTTCAAGTCGCACATAAACACCATGCGCCGCAGCGGACGTAATGGTGCCGGTGTAGCGTTCACCGATGTGCCGACTCAGATATTCTGCTTTATAACAATCTTCACAGGAACGTTCGGCGCCCATTGCGTTAATCTCCGATTCACTCGACTGCTTAGAGGCAGACGCCACAAAACTGCCAAATCGTTTTTGCAGCTTGGGAACCGATTCCCCCTTGGAAAAAGCCGAAAGAATGCGATGAATCGCCAAATCGGGATAGCGGCGAATCGGTGAAGTAAAATGCGCATAGTTCGCCAGAGCCAAGCCATAATGGCCCAGATTTTTTTCATTGTAGCGCGCCTTTTGCATCGCACGTAGTATGCCCGAATTGATCAGCACCGAATAAGGTGTTTGCTGCGCATGCTGCAAAATATCAGAAAGCACCGTCGGCCGCACGCCGGGTAGCACCTTGCCGGAGGGTATGTCAACAGTATTGAGTAACTCTTTTAGTACTGCCAACTTTTCGGGAGCAGGCGTCTCATGCACGCGGAATACAAACGGCAACTGCTGATCTAACGCCAGCGTAGCCGCCGCCTCGTTTGCCGTGAGCATCAACTCCTCAATCAAACGCTCGGCTTGTCCCTGTATGCGCGGTAAAACATCTGAGGCGACGCCATTTTGATCCACCTTTATTTTTGATTCGGTCGACGTCAAGGCCAAGGCCCCTCTCTGCGCACGCTGATTTTGTAAAAGTTCTGCCAACTTGGCCATCTCAACAAGCGACGACTTCACGTCACCATATTTTTGCTCAAGCACTGCGTCCTGTTTCCCTGCAAGAATTTGGTTGACCTCATCATACACGCCCTTGACACGAGAGCGTATCACCGTTTTTACAAAGCGGTAATCCGTCAATGTGCCGTCGTGGTCCAGCTTCATCAGTGCAGAAAAAGCGAGTCTATCCTCCAGCGGATTCAGCGAACAGGCACCGTTTGATAGCGCAGGTGGCAACATTGGAATAACCGAATCTGCAAAATAGACCGACGTACCACGATGGTACGCTTCGGCGTCGAGCAGGCTATTTGGCGTGACATAATGGCTGACATCCGCAATATGCACCCCCAATTCCCATCCGGTTTCAGTTTTATTTAATGAAACCGCATCGTCAATATCCTTGGTATCGGCACCATCTATGGTAAAAATGAGTTCGTGACGTAAATCCAGTCGATTGATCATTTCTTCGGTAATATCGCGTTGAGCGGTCATTTCTGCCGCCTGCAAAACCTCGGTTCGAAAATGCCTGTCTATGCCGGCAGCGTCTAAAATGGCATCGCAACAATTTTTCGCCAGCATGGCACTGCCAAATCGATTTTCCACCACAGCACGATAATCGCGATGCCGATCGCCGTCCTGCCGAATGCTCACAACCACCTTTTCGCCATCCTCAGCTGCGCGTTTTTGCCCGTCGATTAGCAGTGGCGCAAAAGCAGTATTGTCGGGAATGAGTTCCATCTCTCCATAGGCGTTGGCCTTGGCCGTACCCGAAAGACGCACATGGGCACGCTCTAGCACAGAAAGCACTTCACCTGCATCCAACTCACTATTAGACTTGCTGATCTTTAACATGACGCGATCTCCGGGCATAGCGCCCATGAGCCGACGCCCCGGTATAAAAACATCTCGCTGTGCGCCATCCGGACGCGCAAAGCCGAAAGTGCTTTTCACCTTGATGATTGTAGCAGGCTTTGCCCCAACGTTTCGAGATAGTACCACGCGACGATTTTCGCCCACAATTTCGCCGTGCGCTTGCATCCGGTCTATCAGTTTTTGGTATTCGCCTATATCCTTATTCCCCACTCGCGCGCGGCGGCGCAGCTCTTTATGCGCAATAGGCTTTTTACCACTTTTGCGCAACTGCACCCGAATTCTTTTTTCTAAATCCGACATAAAAATTCCTTCCATATTATCGTTCCTACTATAAGATGGCCCCACATGACATCATTTTTTAATCAACCCAAAACAGCATTGTGCATTAGCACAAAACGCCTATATGAATTCGTAAGCGATAAATTGATGAAAAAATGGAGTTCCGCTAAAAAAGCAGAACTCCATCACCATATTTGCAGGTTATCTAAGCGACACAAAAAGCACTATCAAAGTGACAATCACCATTGTGACGCCAGTGATCGTCGTTAATCGAACCAACATGGCCTCTTTGGTTTTTCCGCGGTTTTTATCAAAAAACGTTCCAGACGATTCGCCCGCAATGGTGCCAAGTCCACTCTTAGATTCCTGAGCGGTAACAGCGGCAATAATGATGACGCACAAAGCAATAAGCGCAAAACCGCCGACGATTTCTAGTATTCCCATTAATATGACCTCCGATTCATTTAAAGCGTAAGCTTCGACTGATAAATGATATCACAAAAAATGCAGCAATGCAACCTTTACATCAAAAACTTCCTGAATAATGCGCACACATAAAGGCATAATAACAAACACCGCACTGAGTTCGGGAAAGCGTTTGCCCTGCACTCCGTCGGTTTGCCTTTGGGCCGAAAGTTGCCATGAGAAATATCACATGGCAGCTTTTACTTATTCCTGCGGTTCCAGTGTAATCTGGGTCATGATATCCTCCTCCCGCGGTGTATAACCGGCTGAGGGAATAGAACGTGGTGTGTAGTGATGTGCATTGTCCAACATGCCGTCTTCAAATATTTTCATGGTGGTAACAACATTTTTGCCCTTAACTGTCACCGCCTGCACGCCGACCGAGTCACGCACAGTTTTTGACAAAATACGCGCGGTATCCAAGAGCATCACTTTGCCATTTTTAGTCTTGAGCAGCAGCGTAACATCCTCCTGCGCTGAGAGCATGCCCACCAGAGGCTCTTTGGTGCTATACGCACTTGTCAATTTTTTACGCCGCGTTTTCGTTTCATAAGAAGTCAACGCAATTTTTGCAACTTTACCATTTTCAAACCCAAAGAACATAAAGCCCTTATAGTCATTGGTCACCGCCATATAAACTGAATTTTCGCCGTCTTCAAAGCCAAGTTTGGCAGCGACAAAATCGCCTAAAACGCTGGCTTTCGTATCGTCAAAATCAGATGCAACAGCCTTATAAACCTGACCTTTGTCTGAAAAGAATAACAGATGTGTTCGGTTTCCGGCTTCAATTGCCTGTACCACCTCGTCGCCTTCTTTGAGCTTGTGATCGCCCGACATGCGCCACGACTGGGGTGTGATCTTTTTAAAATAACCCTCACGTGTAAAGAACAGATGAACCGGATAATCGGGCACAGCTTCCTCCACTTGCGTCTCTTGAACGTCGTCGTCGATAATAACCGCACTTCTTCGCGGCTGTCCAAATTTTTTGGAGACGGCTTTGAGCTCAGACGTAATAATCGCGAGCATACGAGAACGGCTTTTCAGCGTTTCCTCCATCTCAACGATACTATTTTTCAGATCGTCAATTTCCTCGATGCGCTTTAAGATATATTCGCGGTTTAATTGGCGCAGCTTAATTTCTGCCACATATTCAGCTTGCACCTCGTCGATGCCAAATCCGATCATCAAGTTTGGCACAACTTCGCGTTCCTCCTCGGTTTCGCGCACAATCCTAATCGCCTTGTCAATATCCAACAGGATTTTTGCCAAGCCTTGCAACAGATGCAGCTTATCACGCTTCTTTTTAAGGTCGAAAAATAGCCTGCGGCGGATACATTCCAACCGAAACGCCGTCCACTCGTTTAAGAGCGCGCCGATGCCCATCACCTGCGGACTCGAACCAATCAGCACATTAAAGTTGCAGGAAAAGGTGTCTTCCAGAGGCGTTAACTTATAAAGGCGACGTATCAGCTTCTCCCCATCGACGCCACGTTTTAAGTCGAGCGTAATTTTCAGACCACCAAGGTCGGTTTCGTCGCGCACATCCGCAATCTCGCGCACCTTGCCGGATTTAACCAGATCAACAACCTTGTCGATAATAGCCTCCACCGTTGTCGTCGGTGGAATGGCGACTATTTCAAGGCAGTTACTGCTCTTGTCGATGCGATAACGGCCGCGTACCCGAACTGAGCCACGCCCGGTCGTGTAAATTTTTTCCAACTCTCCGGCGTTATAGATAATCTCTCCACCGCCCGGAAAATCGGGCGCCTTGAGTGTATCTGATATAACATGCTCCGGGTTTTTAATCAATGCAATCGCCGTTTCACAGACTTCAGCGAGGTTAAATGGGCAGATAGAACTGGCCATACCAACCGCAATGCCCACATTTGAATTGACCAAAATACTAGGATAGGACACCGGCAACAACGTTGGTTCTTTCATTCGGCCATCGTAGCTGTCAACCATGTCGACTGCATCTTTATCTAGATCGGCAAAAAGCTCGTGACACAGTGGCAATAACTTAACCTCGGTATAACGGGCCGCGGCATAAGCCATGTCACGCGAATACGATTTGCCAAAGTTGCCCTTGGAATCGATGTATGGGTGCAGCAGCGCCTCGTTACCACGCGAGAGACGCACCAGCGTTTCATAGATGGCTTGGTCACCGTGCGGATGCAGCTTCATCACCTCACCCACTGCGTTGGCCGATTTAACTCTGCCACCGTTGATGAGCCCCATTTTGTACATCGTATAAAGAATTTTGCGGTGTGAGGGTTTAAAACCATCAATTTCAGGGATAGCACGCGAAACAATGACACTCATCGCGTAAGGCATGTAGTTTTTCGTCAACGTTTGGGTAATCGGCTGCTCCTGCATAACCCCTGCATTTTCAATAACTGTATTACTGCCCACAGCAGGCTTTGAGGCGTCTGATTTTTTCTTTTTTGCCATGTGATTGCGCTGCTCCCTTTCTACGCCAAATCCAGCTCATCCAAATATAGATGACCGTTTTGCGCAATGTAATCTTTTCGCCCTGCAAGGTTGTCCCCCAACAGCAGGTCAAAGGTCTCCGCTGTTTTAGCCGCTGCTTCCGGTGTAACACGAATGAGCCGACGGGTTTCAGGATTCATGGTGGTCAACCACATCATATCCGCCTCATTCTCACCCAAACCTTTTGAGCGTTGAATGGTTAGCTTCTGCCCCGCCAACGATTCGGTGATACGATTTTTTTCGGCATCGGAATATACAAACCACGTTTTGTCCTTGCCGGTAATCTCATAGAGCGGCGACTCGGCGATATAGACAAAGCCTTCTTCAATCAGTCTGGGCGTCAATCTGTAAAGCATCGTGAGAATGAGCGTGCGGATCTGAAAGCCATCGACATCGGCATCGGTACAAATGATAATTTTATTCCAACGCAGATTTTCTAAATCGAAGGAAGAAAGTGCCTTGTTGGCTTTGCTTTTAACCTCGACACCACAGCCTAACACCTTGATAACATCTGTGATTATCTCATTTTTGAATATTTTATCATATTCGGCTTTTAAACAATTTAAAATTTTACCACGCACCGGCATAACAGCCTGAAACTCCGAGTCGCGCCCCATCTTGCAGGAACCCAATGCAGAATCGCCCTCCACGATGAAAACTTCACGACGAGAAACGTCCTTGGTGCGGCAATCCACAAACTTCTGTACACGGTTGGAGATATCCAAAGAACCCGCCAACTTTTTTTTGATGTTAATTCGGGTCTTTTCGGCCGATTCACGGCTGCGTTTATTGATTAACATCTGTTCGGCGATTCTAAGCGCATCGTCCGGATTTTCAGTGAAATATACCTCCAGATTATGCTTTAAAAATGCCGCCATAGCTTCGTATATAAAGCGGTTATTAATCGCCTTTTTCGTCTGGTTTTCATAAGAAGTCTGGGTGGAAAAGCTTGAGGAGATCAGCGCGAGGCAAGGCTCGATATCGTTATAGGTAATTTTGCTTTCATCCTTGAGGTATTTATTGTTCGACTTGAGCCAGCCATCTATCTGGTTGACAAAGGCCACTTTAACCGCCTTCTCGGGACTGCCACCATACTCGAGCCAGCTGGAGTTGTGATAATATTCAGTGAATGCAACCGTATTGGAAAAACAGAGCGTCACCAACAGCTTGACGCGATATTCCGGTCGGTCCTCGCGGTCACGCCCCTTACGTTCAGCCGACCACGTCTGTATCGGCGTGATAAAGTCACTGCCGACCCGTTCAGCCAGATAATCCGAAACGCCGTTTTGATAAATAAACTGCTCCTCTTCAAAGGAAGTGCCGATCTGATTGCGCAGAACAAACAGTATGTTGGGGTTGACCACCGCTTGACGGCGCACCGTCTCGCGGAAATATTCCAGCGGAATCGCAATATCGGTAAACACGTCGAGATCAGGCCGCCACTTGATCTTGGTGCCGGTCTGTTTTTTCTTGGTGGGTTCTTTTATCAGCGCCCCCACATTCTCGCCCTTTTCAAAAGAAAGGTTGTATTGATAGCCATCTCGTATGATCTCGACTTGCATATATTCCGATGCATACTGGGCCGAACACAGGCCAAGCCCATTTAGACCAAGCGAAAATTCATAGCTGTCTTCACCGCCGTCTTTATATTTGCCGCCTGCGTACAGTTCGCAAAACACCAGTTCCCAGTTAAAGCGTTCCTCGCGGGTGTTATAATCGACCGGAATGCCGCGACCAAAATCCTCACATTCGATGGCGCCATCAGCATAGCGGGTGAGGATGATCTTGTTGCCATGGCCCTCGCGCGCCTCGTCGATCGAATTTGAAAAAATCTCAAATATCGCGTGTTGACAGCCATCCAGGCCATCCGAACCGAAAATAACCGCCGGGCGCTTACGCACACGGTCGGCTCCTTTTAACGAGGTAATGCTTTCATTTGTATATCCCGAAGCAGGTTTTGCCATAAAATTCTCCTTCCTGCATAGTTGCAATGGCTTGCCGTCAAAAGTATCATATCCCATTTTAACGGTCAAAATCAGTAATAATAAACACAAAAAATGCAAAAGATACCATTTGGTTTTCTGTGGTGGATTACTCTTCAAGGTCGACACAAAATCAAGGGGTTCATTTTCCCCCTTTGTCCTGCCTTATTTTATATGGAAAATGCTACATTTGTCAAGCGTATACTCCGTTGATGGATAGATGCGCCTGATACCGGTAATATCCCAGACCGGATTGATAAGGGAACCTGAAAATCAAGCACAGTTAATATCAAAAAACCGGCGAATGTAGGCGGATGTAAGTGTAAAATCAAAAATAGAGCGCTAATCTAAAGGATATTACAGATTGACTATTATTCCCTATTGGGATAATATTATTGTAACAATAGATTAGGATGGTTCTTTTATGCGCGATGTTATAGATGAGATGATGTCCATAAGGGAGGCTCTTCCCAAAAAACAGAAATTGCTGTGTCACTATATTCTGCTAAACCATGCAAAGATTGGGGTCATGACGGTGGCAGAGCTTGCAAACAATGCAGGCGTAGGCACCACGACCGTTATGCGATTGCTCCAAATTCTTAAATATGATTCTTTTAGCTCCTTTAAAAAAGATGTGTTGAACAGTTCAATTATGCAGGAAGGGTCCTCTTATCGAAATAAAAAGCAAACCTTTTCTAAAGCAACCAACGGTATGCAACAAAGTGCCCTTTTGAATATCACCGCTGATATTGCGAGGAGTATGGAAAATTTTTTGACATCTAATAATTTTGAACAATTTGAAAAAGCAATTGAATTATTTTTAAGTGCAGAGCACATCTATGTTCTAGGCATGCGCTCATCAAGGGTAGCAGCACTTCATTTCGAATTTGCACTCAATAGTTTTTATTACAAGGTGCGCCAGCTGAGCAACGAGCAGGAGTATCTTTATGACCGACTGCTTAAAATTGGAGAGGGCGATGTGCTTTTAGCTATTTCGCAGTGGCCCTGCACTAAAAAAATTATTGATGTAGCAACCGTTTGTCATCAAAAAAATGTGCCCACCGTGTTGATTACCAATACAACCATCAACCCTATCGCTCGCTTTGCACAAGTGGTGTTAGATACCAATTCGGTTGGTAACGCATCGGAGATCACACCGATCATTGCAATGATAGAGGCCCTTGTAGTGGAATTAGGAAAGCGCACAGCGCCGCAGTCCACCAAAAACCTCGAGAGTCTTGAACAACTGCTCAAAGAGAACAACCTGATTATTTGGGAGCAATAGTTGAAATTTTGTGGATTCAATGCATAATTTAACAATAGACAAGCAACAAAAAATATCTAAAAGTGCATCCGGATCACACTGCAATATCACATCGTCTAGCTCCATCTTTAAAATGGCATCACACAGCATAGCATTGTCTTTTCTTAGGTTATAACTGCTGTAAATCACGCCTCTTGGAAAAGTCGTTTCAAGCTTTTTCAAGGGGTATTGTTACATGTTCATGGCCCCTCACTTTACTTTTGGCAAGGATTCCCCACTGTATTGTGTTCACAGATAATACTGCCACTTGGTGGTTGATGTATTGCAGTCCAACGCGAAATAAGCAACATTTTCTCTGCCAAACAAAAAAGCGCCGCTACCAAAGTAACGGCGCTCATTCATCCCTTTACAATGCCGCAAAACGCGCGATTGTTGGGCAAGGCTTTTATTGTATAAGCCTACTTGACCATACTGGCAACTTCATCAGCAAAGTTGTCCTGCTTTTTCTCAATACCTTCGCCCTTTTCATAGCGAACAAATGCGACCACCTCAATCCTGCCGCCCAATTGCTTGGCAACATTTTCGGTGTACTGCGAAACGGTAACGTTGCCGTCCTTGACAAAGGGTTGCTCGAGCAAGCAAGCGTCCTGATAGAATTTTTTGTTGAGTCTGCCCTCAACCATCTTCTCAATAACTTGCTTGGGCTTGCTGGCGTTTTTCGGATCTTCCTGCGCTTGAATCACAAGAATTTCCTTTTCCTTAGCAACATCCTCAGCGGGTACGTCTTCTTTCTTCAGGTAGGTGGGGTTGATAGCGGCCACCTGCATCGCGACATCTTTAGCATATTCCTTAAACTCAGGTTTATCGGCAACATTAGTCTCAAACTTCACCAAAACGCCTATTTTGCCGCCGCCATGGACATAGCTGACAAGCTCGCCATCCATAGCAACAAAACGACGCACTTTAATGTTTTCGCCGATGGTCAGCACTTTCTCCTGAACCTGCTGTTCAACGGTCAAGCCATCCGCACCAACGCAAGCCAACAGTGCATTAACATCCGCAGGACGCTGATCAAGCACAATCTTGGCACAATCGACTACAAAGCCGTTAAAAGTCTCATTCTTGGCTACAAAGTCGGTTTCGGCATTGACTTCGATCACCACACCAACTTTTTTCGCTTGGTCAACGGTAGCAAACACAACGCCTTCAGCGGCGATTCTGCCGGACTTTTTAATCGCAGCAGCCAGACCTTTTTCACGCAAGAACTCAATAGCCTTGTCCATATCGCCGTCGGAAGCAGCCAACGCCTTTTTGCAGTCCATCATACCGCAGTTGGTTCTCTCACGTAGCGCAGCTACGTCTTTTGCTGTAAAAGCCATATTCAAAACCTCCAAATATATTTTCTCTATCCATATAAGATGCCCGAACATCAGCTCGGGCATCCGAAATTCCTTAACTCTTACTCAGCCGCAGCTTCAACGGGCGCATCTACGCCTTGTCTGCCCTCAATATAGGCGTTAGCCATAGTCTGAGAAATCAGCTTAACAGCACGGATTGCATCGTCATTGCCGGGGATGATGTGATCAATCTCATCGGGATCACAGTTGGTATCGACGATTGCGACGATCGGAATACCGAGCTTTCTAGCTTCAGATACCGCAATTTTTTCTTTGCGGGGGTCGACGATGAACAATGCACCGGGCAGCTTCTTCATCTCTTTAATACCACCAAGGAATTTTTCAAGCTTTTCGATTTCAAGGTTGAGCTTGATAACTTCCTTCTTGGGAAGACGCTCAAAGGTGCCATCAGTCTCCATCTGACGTAGCTGATTAAGACGCTCAATTCTGCGACGAATGGTTTTAAAGTTGGTGAGCATACCGCCGAGCCATCTTGCGTTAACAAAGTGGATCCCTGCGCGCTCAGCCTCCTCACGGATGCTTTCGCCAGCCTGCTTTTTGGTACCGACAAAAAGGACGGTATCGCCGTTGGCTGCTACATCGCGAACAAAAGAATAAGCATTCTCCAACATTCTCACCGTCTTCTGCAGATCGATGATATAAATACCATTTCTCTCGGTGAAAATATAGGGTGCCATTTTGGGGTTCCAGCGACGGGTTTGATGTCCAAAGTGAACACCTGCTTCAAGAAGCTGTTTCATAGATACGACTGCCATAAAAAATTCCTCCTTCGGTTAAAACCGCCGCAACGCCTTTAAATTTTAGATCTTCCTACTCATTAAGAGCACCGACAGATCAATAACGCTGCGTGTGTTTTGGCTGTTAAATTATATCACCATATAAAGCAAAAAGCAAGAAGTTTTTTCAAAATTCAATGTATTTTGTATGTTGTTTTAATGCCCACGTCCCCCGCGGCGGCGCGCATTCGGCATGTCAAAATTGACCAGAATCGTATCCTCGCCGATCAGCTGAATATCTCCCCAGCGAATGACAATATCCTTTCGCCTACCAAGCAACCCAAACAGACGCCATCGCCCGTATATAATCAGCGCATTGATGCGCGCACAGGAAAGATCAATTTCAAAATCGCAAACGCAGCCGATGCGACAACCGTTTTTCACATTAACAACGTCCTTACAGCGCAAATCGTTCGCACGGCAAAACACGCAAATCCCCCCTATCGATAAAGTATACGGCGGGACAAAGTTCGATTATGCATGCGTTTAATAAGACCATTACAGCAAAATCTATACACCTATTGCACCATAATATTAAACGGGCAACTCTGGCACCCATCGTGTGCGCAGATTGCCCGTTTTAGAGCATCATTGCCCCTGAACGCTTATTGTATCAATAACATGAGCGCAAAATACTTTAGCCTATCAACTCAACAAGCATCTCTTTGAGCATTTCAGGGTTGCCTTTGCCTTTGGTCGCGCGCATACACTGCCCGACCAAAAATCCCAATACATTCGTCTTGCCGGCCTTGTATTCTCCGACCGCTTTGTCATGAGCGGCGAGTACCTCGGCTACAGTTGCTTTAAGCGCGGAGGTATCGGAAATTTGCGCCAAACCTTTGTCGGCAATGACCTGTTCAACGGTGATGTCATGGAACATAATCTCCTCGATAACAGTTTTACCCGCGGTGTTGGAGATAGTTTTTTTCTCAATAGCAACAACCATATCTGCCAAATTTTTAGCTGTCAACTCAGTCTCGGCCAAGGTCATGTTGCGCTCGCCCAAAATGCGAGCCACGTCGCCATTGAGCCAATTGGCAACCGCTTTAGCGGACACTTTGAACGCAACCGTTTCATCAAACAGGTTGCCTCTGTCCTGATTTTCCACCAACAGGTTCGCGTCAAAACGCGGCAGTGTGTTTTTTTCCATATAGCGCTTGCAGCGTGCATTGGGAAGCTCGGGCAGTGATTCTTTCAACGTATCCACTTGCGCTTGTGGGACAACGATGGTTATCAGGTCCGGATCCGGAAAATAGCGGTAGT
This sequence comes from Candidatus Fimivivens sp., assembly GCA_047974975.1. Taxonomy (GTDB): domain Bacteria; phylum Bacillota; class Clostridia; order Oscillospirales; family Ruminococcaceae; genus Yanshouia. Next base: position 309,539 of record JBKECV010000012.1, on the reverse strand, counting down.
CCTGTGCGTCCTCTTTGGAGCGCAGAATAACGTTTTCGCCGATCATATCATTCCACTTGCGAGTCTCTTGCGCGATATGGCCGCCGTCCTCCAGCACCTCAATCTGGCGCGCCGATTCGTAGTCAATGGCACGCACCGCCGCTGAGAAAGAATTGACATTTTTCATCTCGACGCGGGTACCAAATTTCTCGGAGCCGACAGGGCGAACCGAAACGTTAACGTCGCAGCGAATGGACCCCTCCTGCATTTTACAATCGGAGATATCAAGGTATTGCAGAATGGACTTGATCGTATCTAAATACGCCTTGGCTTCCGCCGATGAACGCATGTCCGGCTCAGATACAATTTCAATGAGCGGCACACCACAGCGGTTAAAATCGACGAGCGAGCCGGAAAAATTATCATCGTGGATCAGCTTGCCGGCATCCTCTTCAATATGGATGCGTGTGACACCGATCTTTTTAGTGGTGCCCGCATCGTCAAGCATAACCTCTACCCAACCGCTCTCGCACAAAGGTATATCAAACTGCGAAATTTGGTATGCCTTGGGCAGGTCGGGGTAAAAGTAGTTTTTTCTGTCCTGCTTGCAGATGTTGTGAATGGTACAGTTGAGGGCATGCCCCATTTTGATTGCGGAATTGACCACCTCTTCATTCAAGGTGGGCAGCGTGCCCGGCATACCGGTACAGATGGGACAGCAGTTGGCGTTCACTTCCCCGCCGAACTGATTTTTACAGGGACAAAAAATTTTGCTTTCGGTATTCAACTCGGCATGGACTTCCAGTCCAATGACGATCTCATAATCTTTTCTCATCTTTTGCAGCCCTCCTTAACCGATTGCGGGAATTTTATTAAACCCGCCGACAAGCTTCTCGTAATGGTGCGCGGTATTGAAAAGCATCTCCTCAGAAAAACGCGGACCAATGAGCTGCAAACCGATCGGCATGCCGTTGTCACCGTTACCGCAGGGAATCGATATGGCCGGCAAAGATGCGATATTCACCGTGATGGTGCAAATATCAGCAGCATACATTTTCAACGGATCATCCACGTTTTCTCCCAACTTAAAGGCCGTAAAGGGTGAAGTGGGGGTCGCAATGACATCGCAACCTTCAAAGGCCTGCGCAAACTCACTGGCAATCTGCTGCTGCAAAACCTTGGCACGCTTGTAGTAAGCGTCAAAGAAGCCAGAGGACAGTACGAATGTGCCCAGCATAATACGGCGCTTGACCTCGTCGCCAAATCCCTCACTTCTGGATGCTTCATACAGGTCAATCAAATTTTCAATATTCTGTGCGCGATAGCCATATTTGACGCCGTCAAAACGCGCCAAATTGGAGGATGCTTCTGCCGAAGAAATGATGTAGTAAGCAGAAAGCGCTGCGTCTGTGGAGGGTAAGCTGATTTCCTTAACAGTCGCCCCCTCGGCTTTCAATGCAGCCACAGCCCCCATAACGGCGTGCTTCACCTCGTCGGTGACACCGGCGCCAAAGTACTCCTTTGGAATGCCGACGCGCAATCCCTTGACCCCTTTATTCATAAACTTGGTGAAGTCGGGGTATGCACGACGCACACTTGTCGCATCACGCGTATCGTGACCGCAGATAGCCGAATAAAGCAGCGCCGTATCCTCGACGGTACGCGCCATCGGACCGATCTGATCCAAAGACGACGCAAACGCGATGAGGCCATAACGCGAAACCGAGCCATAGGTTGGCTTTAAGCCGACAATGCCGCAATAGCTGGCCGGCTGGCGGATAGAGCCACCGGTGTCGGAACCAAGCGCCAAAACCGCTTCTCCCGATGCGACAGCGGCAGCTGAACCACCCGACGAACCGCCCGGCACACGCGTTAGGTCGTGGGGATTGCGCGCAATTTTAACGGCGCTGTTCTCACAGGAAGAGCCCATCGCAAATTCGTCCATATTAAGCTTGCCGGGCATGACGATATCACACGCAGCGAGCTTTTCAATGACCGCCGCATCATAAGGCGGCTTAAAGTTATAAAGCATCTTAGATGAACAAGTGGTCAACACACCTTTGGTGCATATGTTATCCTTGATGGCGACCGGGATGCCCGCCAACGGAGAAAGCGTCTGATTTTGTGCACGTTTTTGGTCCACTTCCAGTGCCTTGGCCAGTGCCTCTTCACGACATACCGTGACATACGCCCCAACCTGTTCTTCGGTCTCCTCGATACGAGAAAGAACCGACTTTGTCAACTCTACCGCGCTGCATTCACCTTTATTGAGCATCGCGGAAAGTTCGGCGGCTGATTTTTGATACAGCATGTTCATTTCCTCCCTATTCTACGATTCTGGGAACAACCACGCAACCCGCTTCAACCTGCGGTGCATTGGCCAGAATGTCATCGCGTTTAGCTGCGCTCGGCACTGCGACATCCGCGCGCAGCACCATGGGGTTACTGGGATCAAGGCCGGTTGCCACCCCCTCAATAGCAGGAAGTTTGTCGACCATGTCGATGATGCCTTCCATCTGGTGGGCAAACTTTTCAGCCTGCTGCTCATCCATTTTCAAACGCGCAAGTTTTGCGATGTGATTGATGTCGATTTTCATATATTGCACACCTTTCCTACCACTGGAATATTCCAGAATAACTTATCGATTTAAAATCTCAAGCAAACCAGCCTCATCGAGCACCGGAATACCGAGCGATTGCGCCCTGGTCAATTTGCTGCCGGCCTCCTCGCCCGCAATGACATAGCTTGTCTTTTTTGAAACGCTGCCGGAAACTTTAGCACCCTGTGCCTCAAGCATGGCGGTCGCCTCATGGCGCGAAAGGGTTGGCAGCGTACCGGTCAGTACAAAAATTAAACCTGCAAGCTTGTCGGCCACCGGCGCTTGCAGCGCTTTCATGTTGACCCCCAGTGTATTGAGCTGCTCGATCATCTCTTGATTTTCCTGTTTGGAAAAAAAATCAAGCAGGCCGGTTGCCATAACATCGCCAAAGGAATCGATCGCGGTAAGCTGCTCATGGCTTGCTGTCATAAGCGTCTGCATGTCGCCAAATCGCCGCGCCAGAAGTTGTGCGGCCTTTTGGCCAATATTGCGGACGCCCAACCCAAACAGCAGCCTTGAAAGATCGTTTTGCTTTGATTTTTCAATAGCGGCGACAAGATTTGCTGCACTTTTTTCACCCATGCGCGCCAAATCTTTAATTTGCTCCACCTGCAAGCGGTAAATATCTACCGGAGACGCGATGAGACCGTTGGAGACCAACAGCTCAACTATGGCTTGCCCAAGCCCTTCGATATCCATGGCATCACGCGAGGCAAAATGGATAAGATTGCGCAAGAGCTGCGCCGGACATGCCAAATTACGGCAGCGAACTGCGGCGTCATCGCCATCCTTTGCAACGGTATGTCCGCAGGATGGGCAACTGTTGGGCAGCTTGTAGATTGCCGCCCCCTTGTGTTCGATAACCGATAGCACTTCCGGAATAATCTCCCCCGCCTTACGCACCAGTACAACGTCGCCTATCGCAATCTGCTTCTCATCGATATAATCCTGATTATGCAGCACCGCGCGGGAAACAGTGGTACCAGCCAGCGTAATCGGCTCAAACACAGCAGTCGGCGTGAGCACACCGGTGCGCCCGACCTTGACCTCGACCTCTAAAAGCGTGGTTGCTTTTTCTTCGGGCGGATATTTATACGCGACCGCCCAGCGTGGAAATTTTGCGGTTTTACCAAGTTTTTTTTGATCTGTAAAGGTATTTACTTTTACAACAGCACCATCGATATCATAAGGGTTTTCACCGCGGCTTTCACCGATGCTTTCAATCGCCTTGAGCGCCAATTCAATATCGGTAACCGGTTCTTGCGCCTTAATCATATGGAATCCCTGCGCCTTTAAAAATGCCAACGACTCAGCGTGAGTCGTCAGTGCTTTGCCCTCAACCTGCTGAATATTAAACACCAGAATGTCCAACATGCGTTTAGCAGTCACGCGGGGGTCCTTTTGCCGCAGTGAACCCGCTGCTGCATTACGCGGGTTTTTAAACGGCCGCTCATCGTTGAGCTCCTGCTGAGCCACCACTTGCGCAAAGCTTTCAAGCGGCATATACACCTCACCACGCACCTCTAAAAACGGCAATGAATCAGGCAATTTTTGAGGAATGGATTTTATCGTGCGCAGGTTTTCGGTAACATCCTCGCCTACAAAGCCATCCCCACGTGTGGACCCACGCACAAAGACACCATCGCGATATTCCAGCGACACCGACAGGCCATCAATCTTAGGCTCCACCACATATTCGGGCATATCAATTTTCTCGCGCACACGGCGGTCAAAATCTCGAACCGCATCGGTTGAAAATACATCCTGCAATGAACCCATTTGAACAACATGAGAAACCGGATCAAAGGTATTTTGCACACTATATGTTGGCGCACCGACCTTTTGCGTAGGCGAATCCGGTGTAATCAGCTCTGGAAATTCAATTTCTATCGCTTTTAATTCACGAGTCAATGCGTCATATTCGAAATCGTCAATTTCAGGGTTGTCATAAAAATGATATTGGATATTGTGATACTCTATCTGTCTGCGCAGCTCATTTGTACGCTGCTCAGCCTCAATGCGTTGCATACTATAACACCCTTTTTTAAAATCACTTTGTCGACAGCGACAACATGCCGTCGCGCCGCGACAATGATTATATATTGTAACATAAAATGACAGTTATTCCTAGTACAAAATACTATTTATAGACGATTGTTTAATTTTCATCTGTTATAATCGGCAATCAATCCGGCTGTGTCATCATTTTTGGTCAACACCTGCGTAAATGACTCGGGAGATACGCCTACAATGACCGTCTCTGCCAAAATCAAGCTGCTTGAAACCTCACTCACGGCAGTGTATCCCGGTAAAATCGCCAGAATATTGGCGTTTAGCTGCATGACAATCTGATGTCGCGTCTGGTTGATGCCCGCCGAATCAAAACGGTGATTTAATTGTGATTGTACAAAACCGGCCGGGACAATTTTAAATTCAATCTTGGGACCACGACCGGAAAATATTTGCCACCCCAACAGCGTACCCAATGGAATTCGTATTGTCTGGCTCTGCAGTAATGCCAGCTGCTGCGAGGCGGTATCTGTCATGGCAGCTTTTAGCATGTTAAGACGCACCATATCAGTTTGCACCGAAGTCACCCGACCGGACCGGTCGGAGGTCACTTTGACAAGCGCATCATAAGAAACCGTGTTGCCGGTAAGCTGTTCGCCGATCGATTCGTTGATGACGCGGGTCGCATACACTTTAGCCTGATAGGCGGCCATGGATTCAATCATGGGCCGTATCTGTGAGTCAACCACTGCCAGCAGACCGAATATGACGAACACAAACACCAGTAATCTTATTTTAATAGCATGACTACGCAAAGTCCTGCGCGGCCAAAATCGCCTGAACATGCTGCACCCCTCCTCGACTCATACCGACATACCACTAAAAATCTCGTTAGAAGCGTTACCTAGTCGAGCAGATATCAGTATAAACCATTTATATTCCTCAAGGTGCAATAATAATCATGAAATCAACCGCACATTAAGTGCGCAGCCGAACATGTCAAAAATATTTTATAACCGCCCGTTCTTAATGATGCGTAAAAGCGCGCCGCATGAAACGGCGCGCTTTTACTTTGTTTGCTAAGACATCAGTTCTTTTACTGGTGCAAGCGAAACTTTACAAACTTCGATTTTATCATTTGAGCAACGACACAAGATGCTGTCGCCCGCTGCAATATGCCCAAACAGCAGTTCCTGCGCCAGAACATCTTCAATGACGGTTTGAATCTTGCGGCGCAGTGGGCGCGCACCATAATCAGGATCAAACCCCGCTCGGATAATGTAGCTGATAACATCAGCCGAAAATTCAATGCCGATGCCAATGGCCTGCATGCGTTCGCTGACGGATTTAAGCAGCCTTTTGACAATATTTTTCATGGCCTCCTCGCCGAGCGTGTTGAAAACAACAATTTCGTCAATGCGGTTAATCATCTCCGGTTTGAAAATCTTTTTAAGTTCTGACATGACCTCTTTCTTAATGGCCACATCACTGTGCGTTTGTTCACTCGAAACAAATCCCATCGCTTTTCTCTCGGTGATTTTTCGCGCCCCAATATTGGATGTCATGACAATAACAGCATTCTTAAAGCTGCAAGTACGGCCATGTGCATCGGTTAAGCGACCATCTTCAAGCAGCTGCAGTAAAATGTGTAAAACATCGGGATGCGCCTTTTCCACCTCATCAAACAGAACAACCGAATAGGGCTTGCGCCGTATACGCTCGGTTAACTGCCCACCATCGTCATACCCAACATATCCGGGCGGTGACCCAATGAGCTTTGACACCGACTGTTTCTCCATATACTCCGACATATCCAACCGCAGCATCGCTTCCGTCGAGCCGAACAAAACGCTGCTCAATGCACGGCAAAGCTCCGTTTTACCCACACCGGTAGGACCCAAGAACAGAAATGATCCCACCGGACGATTCGGGTCACTCAAACCTACACGGCCCCGCCGAATGGCCTTTGAAACCGCTTGCACGGCGTCTTTCTGCCCGATGACCATTGCAGCTAACCGCTCCTCCAGCGAAAGTAAGCGCTGCGTTTCTTCACCTGTTAGAGAGGAAATGTCAATGCCGGTGGTTTGTGAGATCAAGTCTGCGATGTCTTTCTGGCTAACCGCCGGTACATCTTTTATTTTGCTGCGCTTTACAGCGGTTTTACCTTTCAAATCCTGTTCTTGACGGCGCAGCGTTGCCGCTAATTCAAAGTCACAACAGGAAAGCGCCTCCTCTTTGCGGCGGCGCGCAATTTTAAGCTTGGTCACCACTTCACTATCATCCTGTTCGCTCTCTGCAAAAGTCTTCAATTTGACACAAGCCGCCGCCTCATCGATAAGATCGATCGCCTTATCGGGCAAAAAACGGTCAGGAATATAACGAACCGAGAGACGCACGGCGGACTCCAACGCATCGTCGGTTATTTTGAGGCGGTGGTGTGTTTCATACCGTTCTCGCAGTCCTTTTAAAATTTCTACGGCCTGCCGTTCATTGGGTTCCTTGACAACAACGCTTTGAAAACGTCGTTCCAGTGCTGAATCCTTTTCAATATGCTTGCGGTACTCCTCAAAGGTAGTCGCACCGAGAACCTGCAACTCCCCACGTGCTAACTGTGGTTTAAGAATATTGGCTGCGTCCACTGCGCCCTCGGCTGCACCGATGCCCATCATATTGTGAATTTCATCGATGAACAAGATGATGCCGCCTGCCGTTACAACCTCATTGATAATTGCCTTGATTCGCTCTTCAAAATCGCCACGATATTTGGTACCCGCTAAAACCGACGTCAAATCCAGTGCAACCAATCGTTTTTCACTGAGTTCTAATGGCACCTCCCCCATGGCGATGCGCTGCGCCAACCCTTCTACAACAGCGGTTTTCCCAACGCCGGCCTCCCCTATTAAGCAGGGGTTATTTTTTCCGCGACGACACAGGATGCGAATGACACGGTCAATTTCCGTATCACGCCCAACAACGGGATCGAGCTTACGCTCTCTGGCCATTTGGGTTAAGTCGCGTGAAAATTTATCGAGTGTCTGCGTTTTGTGCTGTGCCTTTGTCGTACGTTGCGTGTTGGCCCTGCCGACTTTTTCTCCAATGACGCTTACAGCACCAGCCACATCGCCCATCGATTTGTATAGGGATGCGGTATCCAGCCTCAATTCTTTTAACAAGGCCACCCCACTGCTCTGCGACTCGCGCAGCAGCGCTATCAGTAAATGCTCAGTGCCAACAGTTTGCGAGCGGTAATCACGCGCGGTGCTAACTGCTGTCTCAAATATTCTTTTGCAACAGGGCGTGATATCATCCGAATTCAGAACGGACTGAGAGGCCCGCCCCACTGTGCGAACCAGCAGTTCAGTGATGTCCTGCGCATTGATCCCCCGGGAGGTCAACGCCACGCTAGCCGCAGACCCTTCGGCGCAGACCAATCCAATCAGCAGGTGCTCACTGCCAATATAGGTGTGCCCAAGCGCTGAAGCTTGTGCAATGGCAAGATTAATAGCATCGTTTGCTTTTTGTGTAAATCCGTTAAAACGAAACATTTTCTTCACCCCACAGCTTATTGTATGCCGCAAAACGCCGTTGCAATCATATTGGCTAAATTATCTTGTCAATTTTCCTCTCTTTTAAACAGCAAAGCTGTAACACCGCTTTTACACTTAACATAATATGTGATGAAATCTAATATTAGGAGGTAACACTATGTTTTTCGGTAATAACTGTGGTGGCGGCAGCGGCTGCTTGTGGATTATAATTCTTATTATCATCATCAGCTGCTGTGGTTGCGGTGGCAACTTTGGTGGTTGCGGCGGTGGTTGCGGTGGCGGCTGCGGTGGCGGCTGCGGTGGCTGGGGCGGCTGCTGCTAATTGATCATCTTTGTCCATAAGTGTTCTTCACGACGGAAGGGCGGGCGCAATAAGCGCCCGCCCTTTACACATCGAAATTCACAGAATCGTTTTTTTGTTTTATCGACCTATTCACAGATTCATCGTGGTTTCTTCCAGTGTATTCTGCATTGGCGGAATTTGAGTCTTCTGTAACTTAACAGGTTATATCCACAAAATTTTCAAGTCATTTTTATGGAACATTTTTAAGAATCAACATAAAATTACTGTCACAACATTGTGCAATTTGTATTTATCTGCTATAATTAGAGTAATTTAATCAAGAAATTTTAATTTAGATTTTTGACTATATGATCAAATTGTAAAATATAGTTCGGAGGAACCCGTTTTGAAAAAGGACGTTAAATATAAAATTTTAGTTATCGAAGATAGCCTATTAAACCAACATCTTATACAAAATATTCTTCAGCATCAATACATGTTGGAAACTGCGCTTACAGCAAAGGAAGCTTTCGAAAAAATACCGATATTTGAACCGCATCTTATTCTTTTGGACCTTATTTTGCCGGATGCAGATGGCTTTGAAATTTTAGAAAAACTAAAAGGCTCGGAACAAACCCAAAACATTCCTGTCATTATTATTACGGGAATCGACGACGAAACAAGTGAAGAGCGCGGATTGTTGCTCGGTGCGGTGGACTATATAAAAAAGCCCTTTAAACAAAGTATTGTCGGCGCTCGAGTCAATACACAAATACATATTCTTAAACAGATGGAAACCATTGAGTGGTTGAGCATGCTCGACGGCTTGACCGAAATTTATAATCGCCGAGCTTTTGATATTAAGCTACAACAGATGTGGAACCATGCCCTTAAAGAAAAATCCTATCTCAACCTGCTTATGTTGGATATTGATAATTTTAAGTTATATAACGATACTTATGGGCACTCGCAGGGAGACCTCATCTTACAATCTATCGCAAAAGTTCTAAAAACCGAGACCGAAAATTCTTCTGCTATGGTGTTTCGTCACGGCGGCGAAGAATTTGCTGTAATCCTCCCCGCCGATGGGCCGGACAACGCTGTACGTGTCGCAGAAAACATCCGTCGCACAACGGAAGAAACAAGAGTGCGAAACCTTTTTTCGGATGTCGTAACCTCTGTCACTGTTAGTATCGGTGTGGCTTCACAAAAACCCTCAGTGACCGATTTAATCTACGACTTGATTGAAGAGGCCGATCAAAATCTTTACTTGGCCAAGCGTGCCGGACGCAACCGCATCCGATATTAATAATCAACTAAATAGTCGGCTAGAACGCGCTTATTGCTTTCTATCCGGCTATTCAAGTTTTACCCGATTTATAAAAAGTCTGGCAAAACCCAAGGATAACTTTAACAGTCATCCCGCAGATTCATCGGTCCATTTATTAGATTTTATGTTTCATGATTTTCTTGTTTTGTCGCCAATCGGTGGACTATTATTTCACCCACCAGCTGATAAATAACCGCAGTAATTGGCACAGCTAAAAGCATGCCTATTATGCCGAACATACCGCCGCCAATCGTAATAGCCAACAGTATCCACAACGCCGGTAGGCCAAGCGAGCCACCCACCACACGCGGATAAATTAAATTTCCCTCCACCTGCTGTAAAACAATTATGAAGAGCAGAAATCCCAGCGCTTGTTTGGGATTAATCATAAGCAAAATAAACATCGACGGTATGAGTCCCACAAATGCACCGACAATTGGCACCAAGCTGGTCAGTCCGATCAAGACGCTGATTAGCAGCGCATATTCAAAGCGAAATAGGATCATTCCAACAAAGCAGAGAGAGCCGAGAATCAGCGCCTCAGTCAACTGCCCGACTACGAAGCGCGTAAAGGTGCGACTGGTTATCCGGCCTGTGTGCATCAAGCACGAATAAACCCGCTCCGGCGCAACCGCCTTGAGTAGCCGTTCGGTCTGGTCTACCAAAGTTCTGTGATAAAGCAACAGATAGACTGAAAAAACCACCCCTACTCCCAAATTGAAAGCGCTGCGCACCACGCTATTTGTCATCGAAAAAATCTCCGGAACAGCGCCAAGCAAAACCTGCCCCAACCACTCAGGCAGCTTTTGAATCATCTCATAATACGGTGAGAAATCGATATATGAAACCGACAAACTCTTTGGCATATGTTGCACCCATGTGGCCAGCGTCGGTGCAAATGCCTCAATATTCTGCTTCAACAACCCCAGACTTTTCAGGAGTTGCGGTATTAAAACTGACACGATCAAAGCCAGTGTCCCGAACAATAAGCTATAAACGCATAGCAATGCAATGGGCGTAACCAAGCATGCAAACCGACCCGAAAGATATTTGCCTAGCCGAGTGCGCACGAAATGAAAGGGTGTTTTCAACACAAAGGCCAACGCACCGCCCACAAATACCGGTGTTAGCAGCCAAAAAAGCTGATTTAGCATGGTGAAAGCCGTATCCAGCTTGATGAGCAAGGCAATCAGCAGTGCAGCATAGGTAATTAACAGTAGCCACCTTTTGAATTCGCGTTTATCGTGCATGAACATTCCCTCTCTTAATAGCGTTGATTTTGTCTAATTATAGAAGCATACCTCTAAAATTGCAAGCATAACAAATTTATGATATGATCAATCGCGAGCATATTTGATCCTCGCTAATACAAACAAACACCTTTTATAAGACATGTGTAACAATACAAAACACCGTAAGGAGCGCAACATGAACTGCCGAATTGTGAATCTTGAGCAAGGAATGCCAACTGTAGAAATGGCGCGCAACCGTTTAAATAATGCACTTCAAACTGCCAAGATGCAGGGCGATAAAGTGATTAAGATTATTCACGGATATGGCTCAAGCGGAAAAGGTGGAGCCATAAAAGCCGATGTTCAAAAAATTTTGGCACAAAAACAGCGTTCCGGCAGCATAAAAGGCTATGTAAAGGGCGAAGACTTTTCACCTTTCAGCGAAGTTTCTCGCCAGATCACTGCCAGATACCCTGTCCTGACAAAGGATCGTGATTATTCGCGCGGTAACGATGGTATCACCATCGTATTGATCTAGCTTTTTGTTGAAAACAAGTGGGTAAAACTTTCATACACCGCTCCTAGGGGGAGGAATGTCCTGAAAGGATCTTGATTACAATGGGCACCAAAACAATTTTTATCCCACGGAAAAAATATTTTTCTCAAACATTCAAATGCATCTGCACATTTAAAATCAGCCTTATTCTTTTAGTGCTCAGCACCATTTTTATAGCACTGATCCGTAATTTGCCCGCCACGGTGATCGAATCTATTTATTCGCGCAATATATTTCGAAAAATTTCGTATTTATCTGGGTTTATTGTTGAGCATTTTCCCTTTTCACTCGCAAGTATTATCTTGTGGGGGTTGTCCGCCTTTGTAGTCCTCGCCATTTTAGCGCTACCGGTTCTGTTGTGGAGTAATACACAGCGGCGCTTAACGTTGCTGGGGATTTATCTGCGCATGACAGCAACCTTGCTCGCATTGATATTGTTTTTGTTTACGGTAACCTGCGCGCCAAATTACTACCGATTAACCTTTGCTGAACAGTCGGGTTTGGTGCTCAGAGACTCCAGTGTTTCTGAACTGGAAGCTCTTTGTAATGAACTGATAGAAAAAACCAACGCCGCACGTCTACCGATAGATGATGTTGATAAGCCATTTGGGGAACTCTCGCAAAAGGCGCTTGAGGCCTTTAATACTCTGTCGGCCGACTATCCTTTTCTGGGCAAGGCCATTGGTTCGCCAAAACCGATGTTGTATTCAGAAATACTTTCGATTTTTAATCTGACCGGTTTTTATTTTCCTTATACAGCGGAAGCAACTGTCAACATACATATGCCATCGACCGAAATGGCTTTCACCGCCTGTCACGAATTAGCGCACACCCGTGGGTTTATGCGCGAGGACGAAGCTAACTTTATCGGCTATCTCGCATGCTTAAAATCGTCGGACAGCATCTTGCAATATAGCGGCTTATATGCAGCGCTGATGCAAAGCATGAACGCCCTTTACCGCGTAGACAGGCAACGTTATTTTGCATTGCGACAAAAATACAGCCCAACTTTGGCCAATGACATGGGTGTCATGCAGCAATATTGGATCCAGTATTATAACACACCGGCCTCCAAGGTCTCAAACACTGTCAATGACACTTATTTAAAAGCGAATAACCTTTCGGATGGTGTTCAAAGCTACGGCAGAATGGTCGATCTATTATTGGCACAATATCGACAATCGCACGGTTTAATATAAATGAATATGCATTTATATTTTAAACACTCAACCCGATTATGTGCGATGAACCCCCGGTAAGTTTGACATCTGTTAAACCAGCCGAGGGTTCTCTTGATTTTAAGTATAAATAAAACAACAAATAGTGATTTTAACAAAAAGTTAATTTTAAAAATTCGACTAATTTTAGAATTTTATCATCAGAAATATAGTAGGATACATTTTGGCCCTTTTTCTGATAATCTAAAATATTATGGGCTTTCAAAATAGATAGCTGTTGTGAAACAGATGATTGGGTTACAGTTGAAACATATGACATTATTTCTGTTACAGTTAAAGGACCATCGACTAGAGCACATATTATGAGCAATCTATTCTCGTTAGATAACATTTTTAAGATTTCTGCAACTTCTTTTGATTTTTCTTCTATTTTTGTCATTCATTTATCATTCCTATGTTTTAAAATACAGATCCCCTGTGTCATCGTTCCCATTGGACAATACACACACCAAGTTCTGGGTCTATATATGATCATTGTCATAAAGCCTAAGATACTGGAGGTTAGCATTACAGAATAAAAGCCAAAGGCAAATTGCACCACAAAGGGTGCTACATGATAATCAGCCCCCCAGTTCCAAGGCAATTTAAAAGTCCATAATATTGTAAGAACTTCTTGTACCTCTTGACCTCTGAAAACTTGAAATGTCGTATATAGCATCATTATAAACATTGTCATAAAAAATATCAAGAATCCGTATCTGAAGCATTTAGAACGTATGAATGCCGGTGGATTATTATTAAATGATATTTTTTCACCTAAAATACCAAATAATTTACCTCTACCACAATATTTATTACAATAACTTTTATCTCCTTTTGTTATTGAAATAAGTAACGGCGTAATAAAACAAATTAAACCTATCCACGCAAACAATATATTAAACAACCCCAGTATCAAATAAGTAATGGTTGCAATCCAAAGATAATCATACCATGGTTGTTTCTTTTTTAGAGCCATTTTACGCACCTCTCTCCACTAATTCAACAACACAACAAGGACAAATCTTGACACATTTACCGCATGCGACACAGGAATCGTTAACTTCCGCTTTTATGCCATTCACTATTTTTATAGCTGCAAATTTACATACTTTTAGACAGGATCCACAAGCGACACAGTCTTTTCCAACTTTCGCGATTTTCTTGCTTTTATGCATGTTTTTCTCTCCTAACACAATAAAATATATCACTATATTAGTATATTGTAATATAGTGATATATTCAAGTGCTTTTCAATTTTTTGATTTCTATTAAAAACCTGTTATTTAATTTCTGCGATAGTAACACCGTTTTCGCCTTCACCATAGCGCCCCAATCTAAAACCGGCGACATTGCGGTGACTCTTTAGCCGCTGTGCAACAGCTGCGCGCAAAACACCCGTTCCCTTGCCGTGAATGATACGAACGGTTTGTACATTTGACATGACGGCACTATCGATAAAAGCGTTCAGTTCCAATATGGCCTGCTCAGAATCCTGTCCGCGCAAATCCAATTCGGTTTTAATATCACGGGTAGCGCGTGAAGCTACGCCCCGTATGCCAACGGCCCCCTTGCCGCGTGGCTTTTGTTCCTTCTTTTTCCCACCGAGCATAATCTCAGAAATAGGAACCGTGGTTTTAATCAGTCCTGCCTGAACCAGCACCGACTGCCCCTCCGGCTTTTTGAGTACGATGCCTTCTTTGTTTAAAATATGAACAAAAACAATATCGCCCTTTTCAAGCGGACGCGGCAAAACGTAGTCCTCTTCCGCCTCTTTTCTAGCTGAGACAGGATCCGAAGCACATGTCAAATCCTTCATGGCTCCACGATAACCTTGCTTGGCACGCATCAATAAATCTGAAAAAGCATCCTTGTCCTTTTCTTTCTTGATGGTATCCAATTCTTCGAACAGAATATCGGCCTGCAGCCGCGTTTCCTCGATAATGCGCTTTGCCTGTTCACGGGCTCGATTCATCTCTTTTTCAGTGCTCTGCTCCAACCGTTGCTGTATCTGAAGTGAATCGCGCCGAATTTGCTCGGCTTCCTCCCGCAACTTTTGGGCTGCCTGCTTTTCCTGCTCAAGCTGTTGGCGATTGGCCTCCAACTCCGTCACGATATCTTCGAATCGGGTATTTTCAGCTGAAACAAAATATTTGGCACGTTCAATGATTGCCGTTGACAGTCCAAGCCGCTCGCTGATCAAAAATGCATTTGAACGCCCCGGAACGCCGGTGAGCAACCGATAAGTAGGCCGCAGAGAAGCAACATCAAACTCACAGCTGGCATTTTCAACACCATCGGTTTCAAGTGCATACATCTTAATCTCGGAATAATGGGTGGTGGCAGCAACCTTAGCACCTTTTTTTCGCAAAGTCTCAATAATAGAAACTGCCAGCGCTGCGCCTTCAACCGGATCAGTTCCCGCCCCTAACTCATCCAATAATACAAGCGAGCGCCGATCCGCCGTTTCGGTAATGGCGATGATATTGACCATGTGAGATGAGAAAGTAGATAAGCTTTGTTCGATGGACTGCTCATCACCGATATCGGCCAACACCTGATCATAAACCGAAACCGTACTATCACTTGAGGCCGGCAGCATCAAGCCGCACATGGCCATCAATGTCAACAGTCCCAGCGTTTTAATTGCAACCGTCTTACCACCGGTATTTGGACCGGTGATAACGAGTGTATCGTAATCCCTGCCCACAGCAATGTCGATAGGCACAGCGCGCTCATGCGCGATCATTGGGTGGCGCGCTTTTTTTAGCACCGTTTCTCCATTATCAGAAAGTGTCGGGATATAGGCCCGCATCCGATCCCCAAGCCGCGACTTGGCAAAGTAGAGGTCGAGTGTAATCGCCGCATCGTAGCCCGACACAATCGCTTCGGCGTGCTCGCCTACCAGCGCCGAAAGTTCTGCAATGATGCGGTCAACTTCTTGCTGTTCCTTGCTTTGCAGCACGCGAATTTCATTATTAAGTTCGACAACACTCATCGGTTCGATAAAGTAGGTCGCGCCGCTTGAAGATGTGTCATGCACCAAACCCTTGACGTCATTTTTATGCTCGGCCTTGACAGGAATGACAAACCGTCCATCGCGAATGGTGATAATAGACTCCTGCAAATATTTTTGATAGGTGGTCGAGCGAATCATGCCATCGAGTTGGCTGCGTACCCGAAGTCCTGTGCTATGGATATTGCGGCGCAGATCGGACAACAACGCTGAGGCATTGTCATCCAGCGCCTCCTCCGAAACGATGGCCGACGTTAGACGGTTTTCCACACTACGTTCGAGAAACAAGCATTCAAATAAGCTGTCCAAATCGGTTTGCATCTCTTTTGATTGCTCTTTCCAGCTATCTAATGACCGCATGGTGCGCAGTACCAGTGTGATATCCAACAACTCTCTCAGAGAAAGTCTGCTGCCTAGCTGCGCACGCTTTAAGGCACCTGCACAGTTGACCATGCGGTAAATGATCGGGTACCCATATTTATTAGACAATGTATTTGCGTCTACCGTCAAATTCAACAGTCTGACCGCTTGTTCGTATTGGCAAACCGGCTCAATTGAAAGAGCCAGCTTCCTGCTGTCATCGCAAGCGGTACAGTCGGCCAGCTGTTCAAGCACACGTGGCAGCTCCAGTGTCGTGATATGTTTTGATAAAATCATAAAAGGTCCTCCAAGCTTCAAGCAAACCCTGCAAACTTCAACACATTAAGATATGTTGCAAGGCAACCTGAGCGCTTCAACAAAAACTTTTGACACATTCATCGCCGCTGTAAAAATATTTATTCCACAACAGAATAAAAAAAGCTCAACGAACGGCATTGCTTCTGAAAGTGATAAAGCATATAGCTTTCACAAATGCGTGTTAAAATACGCAATCCGTCTTCCGGCAGTGAGAAAGCAAATAGCTTCTCAACCGGACTGTAAATAATATGACGCATTGCCGACAATACGCCTTCGGGTATGGACTCGGCTCGAAATTCAGCATTTTTGCAGTTTTGGCAGTAAAGTGTGCCTGTCTCGATTGAAAAGCACATGTGTTCGCTATCCTGTTCGCCGAATTTGCCGCAAACGGCGCAGCCGGTTAAATCAGGCATAAAACCCGCCATGGTCATGAGTCGCAATTCAAAAAGCGGCTTCAAAAGCCACACCGACTTGCTGCCTTTACTCAATAAATGCAGCGTATTCAAAACCAACCGCAAGTATTCGGGGGCGGCCTCTTCGGGTGGGGCAAGCTCGCAACAAAGTTCTGCTATGTAGGAGGCGAGCGAGAGCGCCGCAATATTTTGCCGCAGCGCAAAAAAAGATTGCTCAACCTCCGCAGAGTCGACGGTGTTGCTGCCCCTGTATCGGAACAGCACCATCTTAGAATAACAAAACAGCTCAGTAGAAGAGGTTAGCCGACCGCGGGGTTTGTTTGCGCCCCGCGCAACGGCCGAAATAACGCCATAATCACTGGTCAAGATGGTGAGCAAACGATCATCGCCGACCGATTTGGCACGAATGATTACTCCGTGCGTGACACACTGCATGGCGTTTTTATCTCCCCTCCGTTATCACTCTGTTGCACGATACCCTTGTGCAGGGGCTTAGTCTGACGGCTTTCTGCTGCATAATGCAGATAATCACATACGAGGCCGGTGCTAAAAAATGCGTCCCACGCTTTTGTGTTGTCCATCATAAATCGCCTCCGAAATTAGGTTTTCCGAGATTTTAAAAATTATCGTCGGAAATATTTCGTTAATAGACAACCTCTTAAATTGGAACATAACCATGAATAATTGCGTTCCTTTACTATAAAACAGGTTCATTAGCTGTTTATTGCTCTTTAAAGCCGAAATTTTTAAGTTGGGTATCACTATCGCGCCAACCCTCTCGCACTTTGACCCAACACTGCAAATTGATGCGGACATCTAAAAAGCGTTCCATATCCAGCCGCGCCTCGGTTGCAATTTTTTTAAGCATGGTACCGTGTTTGCCAATAATAATGCCCTTGTGCGCGTCGCGTTCACAGACGATGGTCGCATCTATGTCGATAAAGCTGCCGTCTTCACGCTCACGCATCTTCTCGATGACAACAGCTGTGCCATGTGGAATCTCATCGCGCATATTTCGCAGCAGCTTTTCCCGAATAATTTCTGCCACCACCGCGCGCTCAGGCTGATCAGTCAATGTATCATCGGGAAAAAAATGTTCTCCCTCACAGCAAAAGGGGGCCAGTTCTTTTAAAAGTGTCGCAACCCCTTCACCTTTTAGCGCTGAAATTGGCACAACCGCATCAAAGGTATGAAGATTTGCAAACGCAGCAATTTTTTTTAACATCATCTCTTTTTGCGCCAATGCGTCCACTTTGTTAATAGCCAGCACAGTGGGCACGCGGCTATTTTTAATGCTTTCGATCAGCTGCTTTTCGGCGGTGGTAACGCCGCCTTCCCACTCGGTCACCACAAGCACGGCATCCACGTCAGAAACGGATGCGCTCGCCTGCTTGGTCATAAACTGGCCAAGCTTTGATTTAGGCTTGTGTAATCCCGGTGTATCGATAAAGACGTACTGTGTCTCCCCTTCGGTCAGCACGCCGGTGATGCGGTTTCTGGTTGTTTGGGGCTTGTCCGAAACGATGGCGATTTTTTCCCCCAGCAGGCGATTTAAAAGTGACGATTTGCCGACGTTGGGTCGGCCGACAATCGAAACAAAAATATTTTTGCTCATTTAAAGCTCCTCTTCCCTAATAACAAAGGTTTCATCCCGAGAAAGTCCCAGCCCCTGAAGCACCGCCTCTTCTTTCTCGTGCATAATGCGTGCTTGAATGCCATCGATTTCGTGGTCATAGCCCAACAGATGGAACATGGAATGTACCGTTAAAAAGCCAAGCTCGCGCTCAAGCGAATGACCGTAAAGGCGCGCCTGTTCCACCGCGCGCTCCATCGAGATGACAATATCGCCCAAAATGCTGGCACCTGTCTCCTCATTGATATCAAAATTCCCATGTTCGCCCATTGGAAAGGACAATACATCGGTAGCCGAATCCTTGTTGCGATAAGCGGCATTTAATTCCCGAATGCTATCGTTTTCCACAAGGCTGACACTGATTTCGGCGGAGACGTCCATTCCCTCGGCAATAAGCACCGCATTGCAGCAGCGTTTAATCAGCAGACGCGCACCGGTGGGCATTTTAATCTTCTTTTGTCGGTTCGATATATATACTTTTGCCTTAGCCAATCGTGTTTCCTCCCAATTTAAACGTCCTAATGCGTTGCAGGCGGGCTGTTATAATAACGTTCATACGCTTTGATAATGTCTTGAATGAGGCGGTGGCGCACCACATCTTTTTCAGAAAGGTAGACAATATCAATGCCATTGATATGCTTCAAAACACGCACGGCCTCAACCAATCCGGACTTTTTATCCGCAAGGTCGATCTGCGTAATATCGCCGGTAATGACCGCCTTGGAATTCTGCCCGAGACGCGTCAACAGCATTTTCATCTGTTCGGGTGTTGTATTCTGTGCCTCATCCAAAATGATAAATGAATCATCGAGCGTTCTGCCACGCATATAAGCCAGCGGCGCCACCTCGATATTGCCGCGCTCGACATAGCGCTGGTAGTTTTCAGCGCCGAGCATGTCAAAGAGCGCATCATAAAGCGGCCTTAGATAGGGGTCAACCTTATTTTGCAGATCGCCGGGCAGAAAGCCGAGCTTCTCACCCGCTTCAACAGCCGGGCGGGTCAAAATAATACGATTGATCTCATGTGCCCGAAAGGCACGCACCGCCATTGCCACCGCCAGATAAGTTTTACCGGTGCCCGCAGGACCCACACCAAACGTGATGGTATTTTGACGAATAGCATTGATGTAATTTTTTTGGCCAAGGGTTTTTGCTTTTAACGGCCGCCCTTTTGCCGTAATGCAGATCACTTCATCGGTGAGCTGAACGACCTTTTCCTCCTGTCCATCGCTGACCAGCGACATAACATAGTGGATATTTTGATCGTTGAGCACCTCGCCGGTGTTAAGAAGCGAGATCAGCGCCTCGATCACTTTAACAGCGGAACAGACCTGCTCCGCTTCGCCGGTAACTTTAATGTCGGTGCCGCGCAAAAGAATGTTGACGCTGTAGGTGTCCTCTATCAGCCTAACATTGGCGTCAAAGCTGCCAAAGAGTGCCAATGCATGCTCCATTCGTTCAACATTGATCAGCTGTTCAATCATTTTATCATCCATTCTGCCAAAATGGCATCCATCAAAATAACGTCCCATATCTAAGGGTCGAGCAGGTGCACAGTATTTTTTCAGGGTATTTATATACCGCTAAATTATAACACATTCATGGCTATTTGTCACAGAAAACCTGTAATGCATTGACTTTATTGTCGTAAAATTTCCATTTCTTTTGCAATATCCTTTTCAACCAACGCATGCTCGGTCAGATAGTAGACGCCATTTTCACACCGCCCCTCAATTTCTCGGTGAAGAACCTTTGAATCGGGGGTGTTCTCCCTCAGGGCATTTAACTGCTGCATCGCATATTCCTTGGCCTCCATCTCGGTTATTTCCTGCTCCTTGAGTTGCACCGGTGTCGCAGTACGCTTCAAAATTGAAAGATTTTCGTGGGAAATCAGCATCTCACGCTGCCATATAATTGAATGCGGTTGCGACTTCATTTTTAACGGAATAAACAATGGGATACGAATGGATCCCCATTCCAGATAGTTTTTGGTTTTAGGTGTGCCATTCGGTACCCATGTCGGCTGCTTTAAGGGCACAGCTACGTCCTGATCTTCATAGCTGTGCGCCAAAACCTTAGCGCGTGCATATTTAAATTGGCGATTGCCATACTGATCCTCCATGATGCCGCTGACAATGATATCACCGACACGAACAGTGTCGCCAATATTGACGAGAGGTTGCCCCTCGTAAACCTCCATATAGCGAATTTGACCGTCGCAGGAAGCGACAATATTGCCGACCCACTCATCCGGATCAACAGCGTCAGGTGGCGCATTGCGTTCACGCAGCTCGATTTGCGCCGTACTACCCACAATGTTGATCGCAATCCATGCAATGCGCCCATCCATGAGCCGCAGCTGTTGCTGGAGTGTTCGCGCATCGATTTTTGCAGATCGCACCCCTGGTTTAACGCCCAGCTCCTCCAAGACGACACGCAATTCCTCCTCCGGTATTGTCACGCAGCCGTTAATATCCACCCGCCAAATAAACTGCGAGGCAACTATCAGTACCAACAGCACACATACGAATCCAGCCAAAAAGCCTTTTCGTCGGCGGTGGCGGTGTCGATAAACCCACAGACCCGACTTTTTTGTAATACGTACCTTTGTTTCGCTCTGGCGCGCCATTGACCGCAGGCGGCGATATTGCTTGGCGTTGGTACTGGCCTCAATTCCTGTCGGCAGGTGTTTAATGCCCCAGACAGGCAGCCCATTGCGCAAACAAAGGTTTATCAGCTTTTCCGGAAAGGCACCGGTAATCAAAAAGGTCACCGTGCCGCGCAGCCATCTGACTAATGCGATGAAAAACATATCAGCACCTCAAAACAAGAATTCAACCGCAGTAATAACGCCGGAGACGACGGTGATATTGCGGTTGAGACTACCGATGGTTAGCTCCCGTCCCGAAAACTTGATGACCATCCCCCCTGTTATGAGGCGGATGATCTGGGGGGTATATTCCAACACGCCACCACAATTGGCCACCACAGCCTCATGATTTGAATGCATCTCTATATGCAGCCCACCCGTCAAGGTGCTTTCCGGCAGTTCCAGCACGCGAGAAATGGCATTTTTCATTGGTTGTTTACCCGTTGTTGGCCGTTTCATTTTTCGCTTCAAACCCGAACACCTCCAACTTCTTTCTTTCAAAATACTATATGGGCGGGCAAACCGTGATATGCGCTTGTTTACAACCATAGAATAGCGTTAGGATGCGAGGTGTAAAAATGAAACAAATATTAACAGGTTTATCCGGCTTTTTGGTGATCGCGACCCTTTTAGCACATTCCACTGTGGCTACACAGGGTATCACCGAGGGGGTGCGGCTCTGTATGCAGGTATTGCTGCCGTCATTGTTCCCATTCATGATTATAACGTCATTTTTATCGCTTTCGGGCGGACTCTTATTGCCCGCAAAATTACTATCTCCCCTATTTAGATTGCTGCGTTTGCCCGACGCCCTGCGCGACGTCTGGCTGACCTCTTTCTTGGGCGGTTATCCAACGGGCGCCCATACGCTGACCACGCTGGTGCAGCAAAAGATGATGCCGCGTGAAACGGCCGGACAGATGCTGGGGTGCTGCGTCAACCCCGGCCCGGCCTTTTTGGTACTGGCCGTGGGACGCGCTATACTGGGCGCACGCCATATCGGCGAAATGCTGCTCATCTCTCAGCTGATTTCTTCCATTCTACTCTGTGCGCTGCTCTGCCGCAGCCACCAGAAAACCGCGCCCATAGCAACCAGAACACGGCTCAGCTCTCTATCCGACGCTTTTGTCTGTGCTGTTTCGGGCGCGGCTACTGCCATGTTGACAATCTTCGCATTTGTCCTGACCTTTTCGGTTATTTTCTCGTTGTTGAACGCTTTTGATCCACGCTTAAAATTCTTAACAGCCATTTTGGAGGTGACGCTTGGCTGCACCATTGCGACACAACTCGGCGGTGTGGTCGGTTTTTTGCTTCTTGCATTTTTTATAGGATTTGGCGGATTTTCGGTCGGATTTCAGGTGCTTGCACTGGCGCGTCAAGCTTCCATTCCGACAAAGGGATTCTGGCGCACACGCCTGCTGGCGGGACTGCTCAATGCCGTCGTTTTTAGAATACTGCTCATGTTTGATAAAACCGCTATTTCAACAATAGCCACCTCTATGCCACCAATGGCTGTTTGGTCATGCGATCGGCTTCTTGGCGCTGTGTGTATTGCAGCGATGCTGCTGATATCATTCAAAAAAGTGGAACTTCTTGCCGTGAAAATTGAGCGGTGAACGCTGGCGATAATCTTGGATCTATGTTAAAATAACGCTAAAGTAACACCTATCCAAACAAGCTGCCCCCGCCGCGCTTGCCGATAGGCCGTATAACGACACCCAGAACAAGGAGTGTAAAAAAATGTTTAAGCGCAAGCTTTTTGGCAACAATATCACACCGTCATGCAGCTATTGTCAACACGGCACCTGGACACGGGATCAAGCCGCTATTTTGTGCGCGCGGCGCGGTGTTGTCACACCGGATTATGCCTGCCGAAAATTCGTCTATGATCCACTGAGTCGTGTGCCTAAACCGCAACCGAAACTCGCTAAATTTGATCCGAGTGACTTTGAGTTATGAACATATATATAAGGAGCACCCCATTGAAAAAAAATTTATCTGCATTATTGGCAGTTTTTGTAATCATCGCCCTTCTCCCACTGACGGCCTGCAACGGGTTTCGCAGCGATTCAAACGATAAACAGGCTGCACTGCCATTGAACGGCCTCATGGTAAAATCGCATCAAAACGAAGATTTTCCTTCCCAGCCGGCACTTTCTGCTAAGGCATTGCGAAAGGAAATAAACGAAATCATCCGGTATGCCCATAGCGCAGGCTATAACGCCATATTCTTTGAGGTGAGGAGTGAAGGCGAATCACTTTACAAGTCATCCATTTTTCCGAGAAGCCAATTTTTGCTCAAAGAGCAGGGCGCCTTTACGCTTTTTGACCCCATGAAAGAGATGATCTCAGCTGCCGCCAAAAAAGGACTTTCGGTCTACGCTGTGGTGGATCCTTATTCTTTGGGCAGCGATCTGTCACAACTTACCGAGAAACATCCTGCTATAAAAGAGCCTATTTTAGTCGCTTCAATCGGCGACCGTTACCTTCTGTCACCCGATAATAGGCAGACGATTGCGCTCAATGCACAGGATTTAGGCGCTATGGCCAAGCGTTACAAACTCGGTGGTATCATCCTTGAAAATATTTATGTTGACGATAAGACAAAAACCGCCCCAACAAGTTTAATACAAAGCTGCCGTGAAGCGATTGACGGACGCACACAGCTGGGCCTTATGTTCCCAGACATCGCCCTTGAGGATGATTATTCAGCAGCCATTGCCCTTGCTGACATGGTGCTGCCGACAATTAAAGATGCGGTAACCCCCACCGATGGCGGCTATACCCATCGCCTTGCACAATGGCAGCAGGTCGCGGGCAAAAAGCTGGTGCCCATCATCGACCTGAATAACAGCGCACTTTCAGCCGTGCAACTTTCGGCTCAAGGATTCAGTTCTGCACAAAATGGGGTTTCCACGCGCGTGATTAGCAATTACAGCGCCGCACGCAATCGCAACGATTTTGCGGGCGATTTGCTTGCCGGTGCCACACTGGATAACGCCTATCAGCCAACAGCTTTAAATTATGCGCCGTTGCAATCCCTCTCGGTTACGCGTCCGACAAGTACCCTCACCGTCAACACCGCACATTATTGCATCACCGGCACCTCCGACCCCACCCAACCGTTGACACTGGATGGAAAGTCGATTGAGCGTAGCACCGACGATGGCGTGTTTGCCATCTTAGTTGCATTAAAACACGGTGAAAATAGCTTTGTACTACAACAAGGTGACAGTCGCCAAACTGTTACCATCTCCCGCTCGGACGATAGCAGTTCTGCGGCGACCACCATCAATGTGACCGCCATGTCCCCAAAAAGTTCGTTGCTCGCTTACAACGGCGTGGCATTTTCCCTTAGCTGCGTGGCGCCCGCAGGCAAAACTGTAACAGCAACACTGGGCGACAGCACCGTGGTGTTAAAACAAAATACAGCCGCATCTCCCAATGTGCCTGCTGTTTTTTCCGGAAGCATGACACTAACCGGCGGCGGAAATAATGAAATCAAGGACTTTGGCCCTGTCACCTATCGCATCGAGGGCGGCGAAACGGCTGTCTCGGGCGGCCATGTCTATTTGCTGGGGCATGGTGCGACCGCTTTTATCCGCGTCACAGAATTTGTGGCGTCGGTATTTCCCGATGAATCGGTCGCGGAAGGCAATTATAAATCGGTCTATAAAGCCGGTGTCGTTGAAGAAATTACCGGCCAGATGGGGGAATATTACAAACTCGCTTCCGGTGGATACATCAAAAAGGCCACTGTGGAAATTGTAAACAGCACCGCCGCCGCGCCGCTTATCCTGACGGCTGTTACGGCGCAACATGATGCGCGCGCTGAACGGTTTGTCCTCACCGGTCTTGGCGGCGTTCCCTACACTTTTTCAGATCATGAGAATGGCCGTTGCACCGTTACACTCCATCAGGCGAACGCAACTGTCGATCTAAATTCACTCCCCACCGAAAGCACGCTGTTTTCTAAAATACAATGGAGAAATGATGGCGATAGTCTAACCTGTATCTTAACCCCACGTGATGCTAAAAAGGTATGGGGCATCGATATTTTAAGCCAAGGTAACGATGCAATTCTTTACGCTAAACACGCGCCCACTATTTCGGCTATACCGGGAAAGCCAATGACAGACGTTGTCGTGGTGCTCGATCCCGGCCACGGCGGCTCCGACTCCGGCGCACCGTCGGTACTAGGTGCGTCCGGCCCCTATGAGCGTGATATAAACCTCGCCAATGCGCAGATGCTCAAGATGCGCTTGGAGCGGCTTGGCGCGACAGTCGTCATGACACGCACTGATAATGACACAACCCTATCGCTCTATGATCGCATGGAGATAGCGCAAAATACCCTGCCGGACTTTTTCATCTCACTGCACCACAACAGTGTGGCCGAATCACAGGACGCCAATAGCAACAGTGGTGTCGAAGCCTATTATTATGAGCCGTTCAGTCGCAATTTTGCCCAAGCTGCAACGCAGAGTATCGCAGACAATGTCTATGCGCGCGATTATCGCTTCTTCGACTGGAGTTATTATACGGTCACCCGTATGCGTTATGCGCCAAGTATTTTGTGCGAAATTGGCTTTATGCCCAATCCGGTTGAATTTAGAAACGTCTGCAACCTTACTGAAATCCACAAAACCGCGGACGCCTTGGTGCTGGCAATGTTGAACCTGATTGCCACAGCAGATTGAAAGCCGCTATAAAACATGCAGCATCGCATACCTGCATGTTGGGGTATGCGGTGCTTTTAGATGGTAGGTTATCACAATCTGAGTGAGATCTTTGGCAATTTTCTAATTGTACGATGCAGAACGGTAAAAAACAGGACACGGATATACCATAAAATTTTATTTGAGATTTCAAGAAATTTGCCCCAGAAACACAAAGAATTCTTATTGAATCAGTCGCAAATTCATAAATTCTTCATGACATATGACAGGCTTTGCAGTAGAATTAATATATAAAATTGACAGGTGGATTGGGGGAAACGCTTTGTTCGGTTATATCAAGCCACTGGAACCTCAGTTAAAGGTTTGTGAGCTGGATACCTATAAAGCGGTTTATTGCGGTGTTTGCCGCGGACTTTCAAAGCGCTTCGGTCCTGTGGCACGTCTAACCCTCAGCTACGACTTTACGTTCATCGCCATGCTCTATGCCGCATTGGGCGATGAAGCGCCGACCTTTGCGCCACATCATTGTCCGTTAAACCCGATTAAAAGACGCCCGCATTTGGAATATTCCGCCGCTGTTGAATTTTCTTGCGAAATGGCAATACTTCTACTGCACGAAAAATGTCTTGATAATAAAATCGACGCACGCTTTCCATTATCTCTAGGCTGGCAAATGCTCCTGCCATTATCATCCCATGCCGCGAAAAAGATTGGGGTTGTCCAACCCACAGCAGCCGCGCAGGCGCATGAAATGACACTGGCACAGCAGCAGGTGGAGGCCTTGGGTGACGCGGCCACGGTCGATATGTCCTGCGACCCAACCGCAACCGCACTTTCAGAAATTCTCGGCATGATCAGTGGCGATCCCACCAGCAAGCGCATTTTAAAACGTCTGGGTTATATGTTGGGGCGGTTTATCTATCTGTGCGACGCCGTAGACGACTTAAAGGATGATAGTCGGTATAATCGATTTAATCCGCTTAAAGCTAAACCGAATTCGGACGAGCATGCCGCTATATTGCGTCTGACCATGGCCGAGGCGGCTAATGCCTACGCATTGCTCTCCCCAAAATATTTTAAAGACATTCTCGATAACATTATTTTTATCGGTCTGCCTGCCACGGCGGAACGTTCGCTCGAAAGGGGAAATCAACCATGAGTGATCCATATCAGGTGCTGGGCGTGTCCCCTTCTGCAACCGACGACGAGATAAAACAGGCCTATCGTGCACTTGCAAAAAAATATCACCCCGACAATTACGCGGGCAGCCCACTGGCCGACTTGGCCTCTGAAAAAATGTCGGAGATCAATTCCGCTTATGATGCCATTCAGGATCAGCGCAAAAACACTTCATCACAGGGTGGGTTTTATGGTCAACCGCAGTCAAGATCCGGCGGCAGAAACTATAGCGGCTATCAAGGCGGCGGTCAGTTTTCCGATATCCGCCGTTTGATCAATGTGGGCCGCATTTTTGATGCCGAGCAGTTATTAGACGGAACGCCCGCAACCTCGCGCGACGCCGAGTGGCATTTTTTAAAGGGCAACGTCTTACTGGCACGCGGTTTTTTAGAAGATGCGCTAACTTATTTGCAAAAAGCTGTGTCAATGGACCCACAAAATTATGAGTACCGGAACGCTTTTGAGCGAATTAATGCACAGCGCCAGTATGGTCACAGTGGTGGTTATTCCTATTCCGCTTGCGACCCCTGTAGCCTTTGTTCAACACTCATTTGCGCAAACTGTCTATGCAACACCTGCTGCCGCTGCTATTGCTTCTAAGGAGGTACCGCAACTGTGACTCACAAAAGTAGTACACAGGTCGCCTTGGGCGGTTTAAGCGCCGCACTTTGTCTGGTCATCATGTTGGGCACAGTATTTATTCCATTTGCAACCTATGCAATACCTGCGCTAGCCGGCATCGCGCTTATTCCCGTTGCGCTAGAATTGGGATTATCGGTCGCCGGCATCACTTACGTTGCTGTTTCGCTATTATCTTTGCTCATAGTGCCCGACCGCGAGGCTGCCTTGATGTTTATCGCTTTTTTTGGCTACTACCCTACCTTAAGGTTTAAATTGGATCGTTTAAAGTTTAAACTGTCACGCATATTGTTAAAAGTGGCGATTTTTAATGTGGCCATCCTCGCCGGCTATTTTATTGTGATCCACATTTTAGGTTTGTATTATCTGATGGAAGAGCTCACCGGAGGATTCGGCTGGTTGCTGTTAGGCGTAGGCAACCTGTGTTTTCCTGTCTATGAACTGGCACTTCGCAATATGACGGCACTATATCTGTTTAAAATACGAAAAATCCTCTTCCGCAAATAAAAAAGGTATCGACGATATATCGTCGGTACCTTTTTTATTTCTTCTGCAATAACAAGGACTACGCTTGAAAGCATATCCCCTGTTATTGGTTGCAACACACGACTATTTTATAAAACCTTTTTGCCGATATCGCGTCGGTAAAAACTGTCATTAAATCCAATACCTGCTGTAGCGGCATATGCCCGCTCCAACGCATCTTTCAGCGTGTTACCTGTGGCAGTCACACCAAGCACTCGCCCACCGTTATTCTTAAAAACACCATTGTCCAGTGCTGTACCCGCGTGATACACCGTTACACCATCTGCGCCACCTTTTTCATCCAGTCCGTGAATGGCATAACCCTTTTGATATGAAACGGGGTATCCGCCACTGGCGATAATCACACAGGCCGCTGCACCTGATTTTTGCTCAATTTTTACATCTGTGAGTCGCCCCTGGGCAGTGGCCTGCATAATATCGAGTAGATCACCATCAAGCAATGGCAGCACCACCTGCGTTTCAGGATCGCCAAAACGACAATTATACTCGATCACACGCGGACCGTCTTCACAGAGCATCAAGCCGAAATAGAGACACCCGCGAAATTCGCGATTTTCCTGTTTCAACGCCCGAATGGTCGGCATAAAGATTTTTTCCATGCAGCAAGCCTGTAATTCAGGGGTATACATCGGGTGGGGGGCAATGGTTCCCATGCCACCGGTGTTGGGTCCTTGGTCATTATCATGCGCCCGCTTGTGGTCCATCGACGACGCCATCGGTACAACAGTCTTTCCATCCGTAAAGGTCAGCACCGACACTTCTATGCCGGTTAAAAATTCCTCGATGACGACGCGGCGGCCGCTTTCGCCAAATGCACCGTCTTCCATCATCCCACGCACCGCTTTAATAGCCTCTTGCTCATTTTCAGGGATGATAACACCCTTGCCCAGTGCCAAGCCGTCCGCTTTAATAACCACAGGGTATGTGTTCTGTTGTTTTAAATAGGCAATCGCCGCATTCACATCGTCAAATGACGCGTATGCTGCAGTGGGAATATCATATTTTTGCATCAACCATTTTGAAAAAACTTTACTGCCTTCAATCGCAGCAGCAGCCTTTGTCGGCCCAAACGCGGGAACACCTGCTTCATTGAGCGCATCCACCATACCAAGTACCAGAGGATCATCGGGGGCGACGACAACAAAGTCGATCCCATTATCTTTTACAAACGCTGTCACAGCGTCGATATCGGTGGCCTTAATATTCACACACTGGGCATCGGCAACAATGCCCCCATTACCGGGCGCCGCATAGATGCGTTCGGTAATGGGTGATTCTTTCAGCTTTTTGATGATGGCGTGCTCCCGCCCGCCCGATCCTACAACGAGAATATCCATAAGCGCGCCTCCTAAAACTTAGTGATGGAACAAACGGACACCGGTAAACGCCATCGCAATATCGTACTTATTGCAGGTGGCGATGACCTGATCATCACGCACAGAGCCACCCGGCTGCGCGATATAGCAAACACCGCTACGATGCGCCCGCTCAATATTATCTCCAAAAGGAAAAAACGCATCACTGCCTAGCGATACACCTGTCAGCTTGGCCAACCATTCTTTCTTTTCATCCGCTGTCAGCTGCGCCGGGCACACGGTAAAAGTATTGGCCCAGACATCCGCGCCCAACACATCCTCATAATCGTCCGATATATAAAGATCAATGGCATTGTCACGGTTAACACGCGCCAAATCGTGTCTAAACGGCAACGCAAGTACCTTGGGATGCTGTCGCAACCACCATATATCCGCCTTGTTCCCCGCCAGACGGGTACAGTGTATTCTCGACTGCTGTCCTGCGCCCACACCGATAATCTGCCCATCTTTTGCGTAGCAGACCGAATTGGACTGGGTATACTTGAGCGTAACGAGCGCCAACACCAGATCGACTTTGGCAGCTGTGGGCAGCTCTTTATTGTCGGTGACCACATGATTCAACATGTTGGTATCAATGCTCAGTGCATTTCTCCCCTGCTCAAATGTGATGCCGAAAACATCCTTGTGCTCAATCGGCACAGGCACATAATCCGGATCAATCTTGACAATGTTATAGCCGCCCTTGCGCTTGGATTTTAAGACGTCGAGCGCATCGGCCGTGTAACCGGGTGCAATAATGCCGTCCGAAACCTCATGCCCAATCAACTTGGCCGCTGTAACGTCGCAGACATCTGAAAGGGCAACCCAGTCGCCAAAGGACGACATACGATCGGCACCTCTGGCACGTGCGTAGGCACAAGCGATCGGCGACAGTTCTTCGTCTCCGGTAAAGTAAATCTTACGTAATACCTTGTCCAATGGCAACCCCACGGCCGCGCCCGCTGGGCTGACATGCTTAAACGATGCCGCCGCCGGCAGTCCGGTCGCCGCTTTAAGCTCTTTAACCAACTGCCAACTGTTTAGGGCATCCAAAAAATTGATGTACCCCGGTCGACCATTTAACACCTCAATCGGCAGATCCCCTTCCACCATAAAAATACGCGAAGGTTTTTGATTGGGGTTGCAGCCGTATTTTAATTCCATTTCATTTCCCATTGCAATCGCTCCTCCTTTGGCTCAACGGTGCTTATTGATGATGCGTGTCTCAGTTGCGCCCGTTGTAAGCGCAATAGTACGCACAAAAAGCGAAACCTTGTTATCGGGATCTAAGCTTTCCCAAATCGACGCAGCAAAAGCATCGATATCACCGCGAATGGCCACCGCCACAGGCGCCCCCTCAAAGGATGGAATAGGCGTTCCATCGCATTTATAAGTATGGATAAAACACCCCTGACCTGCCAACGGCTGGCAGTACTCAAAGAAAAAGCGTTCAACAGAATCAGGATTTCCGTCACAGCTTTTTAAAATTGACATCTTGTAAGAAAAATCCCCACTGCAAGGCACAACAACACCGCTGATACGCGGTGTGAAATTCGGCGCGTCGGGTTCAAAGGTGCGGGTACGCAGCGCATCTTCGAAGGACTTTCCGTCCATCATAAAATCGTATACCGTATCGGTCTGATCCCCATTGGTGATGATCGTCGTGTTAGACAACATCCGAACAGGCGCATAGATGATCAGCGATGGGTCGACCATCTTGGACGGGTCGTGCGCCTCGGTAATAATGCGGCCCTCTCGCTCGGCAAATATACGATTGCGACTGTTTTCGCTGCGCCCCATAATAAAATAAGCGATTACCGCATGACTTGCGTCCTCGCTTTTGCCGATAATAATACCACGCCCGGGGTAGGTGTTTTCTTTTAAAATAGTTGAAAGCTCCAACAATTGCATCAGTTTTTGTTCTCCTTTTCGCGCGCAATGTCGTCGCACAACAGGGCGGCGGCCTTCGGTAAAAGCTGCCATTCCGCCTGCTGCATCACACGTTTTTGCAAGATTTCAGGTGTGTCATCCGCCAAAACGTCAACCGCCTGTTGCAATAGGATTCTGCCACCATCCACCACCTCGCTGACCATATGCACCGTTGCACCTGTCACCTTGACACCATAATTCAGCGCCGCCTCATGCACCTTTAAACCGTAAAAACCCGCACCACAGAATGATGGTATCAGTGATGGATGCACATTGATAATACGGTCGCGATACTTCGCAATAACCGCAGTCGGCAAAATGGTGAGAAATCCAGCCAGAATAATAAGTTCAATGCCATGCGCGTCTAAAGTTTCCAACAGCATCTGCGCATAGGTCCTCGTCCTGTCATCATCCTTTTGAGACACGACAACAGTTTTCATGCCATAGTTTTGGGCGCGTGTTAACGCATAAGCCTTATCATTTGAAGCGATACACAGCGTCAACTTTCCGCAACCAAGTTCATTGCGTGTTTGGGCATCTATGAGCGCCTGCAGATTGGTTCCACCGCCCGAAACAAACACTGCTATTTTTACCACAGCTCGACTCCCTTTTCGCCCTCGACCAGTTCGCCGATAACATAAGCCGTCTCACCCGAACCTTTCAGTGTTTCAAGAATGCCGTCTGCTTTAGTCTTATCCACAACCATCAGCATACCGACGCCCATGTTAAAAGTGTTGAACATGTCGCGCTCCGGAATATTACCCGTTTGGGCAATCAACTCAAAAATCGGCAGTACACGGACGGCCTTGCGTTCAATCCTTGCGCAGAGTCCTTCAGGCAAGGCGCGCGGAATATTCTCGTAGAAGCCGCCGCCGGTGATGTGCGCAATCGAACGCACACCGCCGACCTCAATTGCTGCAAGCACAGACTGAACATATAACTTGGTGGGCGTCAGTAACGTTTCACCGAGTGTGGCACCAAGCGCCTCATAATGCTTTCCAAGATCGGCCGACTCAACGTCAAACACCTTGCGTACCAACGAAAAACCATTGGAATGCACACCGGATGACGCAAGTGCAATCAGCACGTCCCCCTTGCGACAGTTTTCAGGGGTCAGAATCTTGCTTTGATCCACAACACCAACAGAAAAACCAGCGAGATCATATTCATTTTCACTGTAAAATCCGGGCATTTCAGCCGTCTCACCGCCGACCAACGCACAACCGGACTGTACACAACCCTCCGCCACACCGGAGACAATTTCAGCCACGCGTTCAGGCGTGTTCTTGCCCAACGCAATATAGTCCAAAAACAAAAGTGGCTTTGCGCCGCAACAAACAATATCATTGACACACATGGCCACGCAGTCGATACCCACCGTATCATGCTTATCTAATAAAAAGGCTAAT
Organism: Candidatus Fimivivens sp.; assembly: GCA_047974975.1. Taxonomy (GTDB): domain Bacteria; phylum Bacillota; class Clostridia; order Oscillospirales; family Ruminococcaceae; genus Yanshouia. Next base: position 276,658 of record JBKECV010000012.1, on the reverse strand, counting down.
TTTAGTTTGGTACCCACACCATCTGTGCCGGACACCAGCACCGGGTGGGATATATTGGTCAAATCAGGCAGGAGCATACCGCCAAAACCGCCTATCGCGTCTAAAACGGCGGGGGTACGGGTGCGCGCCACATGTTTTTTCATCAGCTCGACCGCTTTGTAGCCCGCGGTCACATCCACGCCTGCGGCGCGGTAGCTTTCGGAAAAGCTGTTTTGCATCTCAGAACGTCTCCCTTACTTAAAAATCAATCTATTTCTTCATTGGACAGTTCAAATTGGAACTTGTCATATACTTTACATTCCGGAACCGCAATGGGATATTGCCCGGTAAAGCACCCTACGCAAAACTGTCCAAATTGAGGTTTGGCTATGTTCTGCACATTCTCAACACTGAGATATCCCAGCGAGTCTACGCCGATTTTTGTTGCAATTTCTTCAACCGTCATCTGGCACGCGATCAAATTTTCGGTGCTGTCAATATCGGTACCAAAGAAGCAGGGGTGCTTAAAGGGCGGACATGATACGCGCATATGCACTTCTTTGGCGCCCGCATGGCGCAGCAACTTGACGATATTGGCACAGGTTGTGCCGCGAACAATCGAGTCGTCGACCATGACAACACGCTTACCCGCCACCGTCTCACGCAGCACGTTGAGTTTAATGCGCACCGAAGCCTGCCGTTGGCCCTGACTGGGCTGAATAAAGGTCCGCCCAATATAACGGTTTTTGATAAAGCCAACGCCATACGGGATATCGGACGCTTTGGAAAAACCAAGCGCCGCATCCAACCCTGAATCGGGCACGCCGATGACAACATCGGCCTCCACAGGATGTTCCTTCCAAAGAAACGCACCCGCCTTTAAGCGCGCAGCATGCACCGACGCCCCATCGATGACGGAATCGGGTCGCGCAAAATAAACCAATTCAAACACGCACAAGCCAGTCTTCTGTCCACAATGCGTTTTAATAGAGCGGATACCATCGCCGTCCGCAATGACGATTTCACCGGGTTCGACATCGCGCAGCCAGGTGGCGTTGAGCGTATTTAGCGCACAAGTCTCACTGGCAAACAGGATAGAGCCATCTTCGGTCTGACCGATGCACAGTGGGCGAAAACCATATGGATCGCGCACAGCAATCAGTTTTCGCGGAGACATGACCACCATGGAATAAGCCCCCTCAAGGCGATACATCGCCTTTTCTATAGCGTTCTCTATCGAGGGTTCGGTCAGGCGTGCGGCTGTAATGACGTAGGAGATAACCTCAGAATCGTTTGTGGAATGGAAGATGGCACCGGTCATCTCAAGTTCCTGTTTAATCTGAGACGCATTCGAAATATTACCATTGTGTGCAATGGCCATCGACCCCTTAACATGGCGTACAACCAGCGGCTGTGCATTGACACGTGAAGCTGTTCCGGTGGTGGAATAGCGCGTGTGCCCCACCGCCATAGAGCCGGTGCCAAGTTCAGAAAATATCCGCTCTGTAAAAACCTCCGGCACAAGGCCGAGGTCGCGATGACATTTAATAACGCCGTTAGAATTCACCGCAATGCCACAGCTTTCCTGCCCGCGGTGCTGTAGGGCGTAAAGCGCATAATAAGCGCTTGCCGCCACATCACAGCGTTTTGATGCACGCATGCCAAATACGCCGCATTCTTCGTGGATAGAATCAAACATTCCGTTACCGCCTTTCGACTGTTTGAATAAAACCTACTCGCCCATCAAGCGGTTTAAAATCTCGTGATAGGCGCTCTCGACATCCCCCAGATCTCGCCGGAAGCGGTCCTTATCAAGCTTCTCATTGGTTTTAACATCCCAGAAACGGCAGGTGTCGGGAGAAATTTCGTCTGCCAAAATAATTTCACCGCTGTCAGTTTTGCCGAATTCAAGCTTAAAATCAATGAGTTTAATGCCCAACTCCAACAGGTAATCTTTCATAAATTGATTGACTGCGAATGCATATTTACGAATCGTCGCAATCTCCTCTTCGGTGGCAAGATTCAGCGCAATTGCATAGTCATCATTGATCATCGGGTCGCCAAGATCATCATCTTTATAAGAAAATTCCATCGCGGGGCGAGCCAGCGGTGTCCCCTCGGCCACACCGTAGCGCTTGGCCATCGAACCCGCACAGACGTTACGAACAATGACTTCAAGCGGCACGATTGAAACCTTGCGCACCAACGTCTCACGGTCGGAAATTTGCGCAATGAAATGGGTCGGAATATTGGCCTTTTCAGAAAGTTGCTTCATCATAAAGTTTGAAACTTTATTATTGATAACACCCTTGCCAACGATAGTACCCTTTTTAAGACCATTGAATGCGGTGGCATCATCCTTGTAGTCCACAATATAGACCTGCGCGTCGTTTGTCGCAAAAACCTTTTTAGCCTTTCCTTCATAAAGCTGTACACCCTTTGTATAATTCATTTGCTTGTCCTCCCTATCCGTTGTAATGTCTATTTTCTTTCGATTTTATTCCGCCAAAATCGCGGCGATATCAATCGCCTCATCCTTTTTTAACACTGAATCATGCTGCGCTACGCGCAGATCATCGAGCTTTTGAGCCAGTGCATCATCAGAAAGTGCCAATATCTCAGCGGCCAGCAGTGCCGCATTTTGAGCGCCATCAATAGCGACGGTAGCCACAGGGATACCGCCCGGCATCTGAACGGTGGAAAGCAACGCATCCAAACCGTCGAGCGTTGAGGATTTGACCGGAACACCTATAACCGGCAGCGTCGTCTGAGCAGCCAGAGAACCGGCGAGATGTGCCGCTTTTCCTGCGGCGGCAATGATGACACCGCACCCCTCTTCGCGCGCAGATTTGGCAAAGGCCGCAGCCTCCACCGGCGTACGGTGCGCCGACATGACGCGAACCGAAAATGGAATCCCCAACTGGTGCAACATTTTAACCGCAGGTTTTAAAACCGGCAGATCACTATCGGACCCCATGACAATGGCAACTTTTTTCATTTGAATTACCTCCCTTTTCTAAAAAAATGAAACAAGCTGCGGATTACGCCGCAGCTTGCCCCTATGTTCTATTTATAATTGCAGCGAGAGCCGGACAGCGCACAGCCCACCATATAGATGTTGCACACAAACCCTATTTTTGCGCAAAAAGATCCTGAATTTGGACATCCTGCAAAGATAAGCGCCACCATTGCTGCTCGCCCCCTATTACCGTTAATAGTTTTATTTTATACGATAAGGCGCCAAATTTCAATGACTTGTTTGTATTATGGAAAAGATTGTCTTGTGTACACATCCAAGACAAATAAAATATCGCTTTTTTAGACATTTTAACGATATAGTTGTGAAATCTCTTTTAAAAAATCCATTTTTCTATTGTATCACATTTTGTGGATTGCCATTTAAATACGTGTTCAGATTGTCTACCACAATCATTGCACGTTTTTGCATAGACTCAGCCGTAGCAAAAGCGACATGAGGCGATGCGATCAAGTTAGGTGCTGAAAACAGCGGATGATCTTCGGCGACAGGCGGTTCAGCCTCAAATACGTCCACGCCTGCCCCAGCGATCACACCATCTTTGAGCGCCCGTGCGAGCGCCGCACTGTCTACAACGGGCCCACGCGCCGTGTTGATTAAAACAGCCGATTTTTTCATCCGCTCGAGCTGCGCTTTGCCGATAAGACCAACCGTTTCGGAATTCTGCGGCACATGCAACGAAATAATATCGCAGGAAGAAAGCAACGTATTAAGGTCGGTGTAGGTGACGCCTGTCACGTCTTTTTTGGTGCGACTATAGGCCAAAACCTCGCAGCCAAACGCCTGTGCAATCTTTGCAACGCGCAGACCGATGGCGCCGGTGCCAATAACACCGAATTTTTTACCTTCCAACTCAAAACCGACCAGACCATTTTTGGTGCCGCCCTGACGCACAGCCGCATCACAGGCAATCAGCCGACGCTGCAGTCCAATGACCAAACCGAATACAAGATCGGCCACTGCCACAGTGGAGTAGCCTGCGCAATTGCACACCGTGATATGATGCGCACGACAATAATCCATATCCACATGGTCAACACCGGTGAAGGCGATGCAGATCATTTTTAACTTGGGACAGTGCGACAGCACGTCCTCACGATATTTAAAGTTTGAAAGCACCGCGATATCAGCATCGCGACTGCGCTCAATCAGTGTGGCTGAATCCTCTGCACGCGTGCTATAGAAGACCAATTCCACCCGATCCCCCAGTTTGCTATGTGCCAACGCCTTTAATTCTTCCTGTGCAATGCCGAGCGGCTCTAAAAATACCAGCTTCATCTAAAACCCTCCAGTCAGATAAATACATACATTTTCTACCATTTTCAGAATAACACATTTTAACTATAGCTACAATAATACCGATTAATTTAATCGTAAGATAGTCGCGTGAAATAATTAGCACTCTTTGTTATAGACTGCTAATTAATTTACATATTGTTCATGAAGTTGGCTATATAGAAGTTTATAATAGAATTATCACAAGGTGAAGGAGAGATTGTTGTGAATACCAATAAATTAACTCAAAAATCCGCAGAGGCGGTGCAAAGCGCGCAATCGCTCGCTTTGCAGTATGGGAACACCCAAATTGAACAAGAGCACTTGCTCTATGCATTGTTAACGCAGGACGGCGGTTTTCTTCCGCGTGTGCTCACCTCCTCCGGCGTGGATGCTCTGGGTTTGCAAGGCGCAGCATTATCGCTATGCGAAAAATTGCCCCGCGTTTCCGGACCCGGCCGCGAACCCGGAAAGGTCTATGTATCGTCCGATGTTGACAAAGCGCTCAACCGCGCCGAGGATGAGGCAAAGCGTTTGAACGACGAATTTATCTCAGTTGAACATCTGTTTCTCGCATTGATTAAAACGCCAAATTCGACGTTGAAAAGTCTATTTAAATCCTTTCATGTCGCAAGTGACACCTATTTAAAAGCACTGTCACAGGTGCGCGGCAATAGCCGCGTTACGACTGATAACCCTGAGGCTACCTATGAAGCATTAAAAAAATACGGCTATGATCTGGTGGAGCGCGCCCACCAAAGTAAGCTTGATCCCGTCATTGGGCGCGACGACGAAATCCGAAATGTCATTCGTATTCTCTCTCGCAAATCCAAAAACAACCCCTGTCTCATCGGCGAGCCGGGCGTTGGCAAAACCGCTATCGCCGAAGGTCTTGCACAACGTATTGTCCGAGGGGATGTGCCGGAAACGTTACGCGATAAAACGATCTTTTCACTGGATATGGGGGCGCTAGTTGCGGGCGCAAAGTATCGCGGTGAGTTTGAAGAACGTTTAAAAGCGGTATTGAATGAGGTCAAGGCCAGCGATGGCAGCATCATCCTGTTTATCGATGAGTTGCACACTATTGTAGGTGCCGGCAAAACTGAAGGGTCCATGGACGCCGGAAACCTCTTAAAACCTATGCTGGCTCGCGGCGAATTGCATTGTATCGGGGCGACGACCTTAAACGAATATCGGCTGTACATCGAAAAGGATTCAGCGCTTGAACGCCGTTTTCAACCTGTCATGGTCGATCAGCCAAGTGTCGAGGACACCATTGCCATCCTGCGCGGGCTCAAAGAGCGCTACGAAGTTTACCATGGTGTGCGCATCACCGATCCCGCCATCATCGCGGCTGCCACCCTATCCGACCGATATATCACCGATCGTTTTCTGCCGGATAAGGCGATCGACCTCATCGACGAAGCCTGCGCCATGCTACGAACTGAGATTGACTCCATGCCCACCGAAATAGACGAAATTTCCCGCAAAATTATTCAGTACGAAATTGAAGAGGCCGCGCTTAAAAAAGAAACAGACGCACAGTCTAAAGAGCGGTTGGCGAATTTGCAAAAAGATCTCGCTCGCCTGCGCGACAACATGAATGAAAAAAAAGCACAGTGGGAGGATGAGAAAAAGGCCATCTCCGGTGTACATCGTTTGAAAGAAGAAATAGAAAAAACCAACGCTCAAATTGAAGCGGCCGAGCGCCATTATGACCTGAATAAGGCGGCGGAACTCAAATATGGCGTTTTGCCCAATCTTCAGCAACAGCTAGCTGCAGAAGAAGAAAAATCGGCAAACGCCGGCAGCGCGACCTTGTTGCGCGATCGCGTCACCGACGAAGAAATCGCCAAAATTGTCGGACGCTGGACCGGCATTCCAGTCACGAAGCTGGTAGAAGGTGAACGCGAAAAACTTTTGGCGCTACCGCAAGTATTGCACCGCCGTATCATCGGTCAGGACGAAGCTGTTCAACGCGTCAGCGAAGCGATTCTGCGCGCCCGCGCCGGTATTTCCGACGCCAACCGCCCCATTGGTACTTTTCTGTTCCTAGGGCCAACCGGTGTTGGCAAGACCGAACTGGCCAAAACGTTGGCTCAAGCCCTGTTTGATGATGCGCGCAACATGGTCCGCATCGATATGAGCGAATATATGGAAAAATATTCGGTATCGCGGCTCATCGGTGCGCCACCCGGATATGTCGGGTATGACGAGGGTGGCCAACTCACCGAAGCCGTACGCAGAAAACCCTATTCTGTTGTCCTGTTCGACGAGGTGGAAAAGGCGCACCCCGATGTTTTTAACATCTTATTACAGGTGTTTGACGACGGCAGAATCACCGATTCTCGGGGACGCACAATTGACTTCAAAAATACGATTATTATCATGACTTCCAATCTCGGTTCGGATATTTTGCTGGAATCGATTGGCACAGACGGGCGTATTGCGCCTGAGGCCAACGCAGCAGTTCACGCATTGCTTCGTCGTCATTTTCGCCCTGAGTTTTTGAATCGCATCGATGAAACGATCTTTTTTACACCGCTGTCTAAAGCGCAGATTGGTGGCATTATCGACCTGATGATGGATAAACTGCAACAGCGGCTTGCCCAACGCCAGATTAGTATCACACTTTCGGATAATGCGCGGCAATATATTATCGAAAATGGCTATGACCCCGCCTATGGCGCACGTCCATTGCGACGGTTTTTGCAGTCACGGGTTGAAACTCTCATCGGCCGCATGCTGATCGCCGACGACGTGCCCAATGGTGTAAAGCTTACTGTGGATACCCAAGCGGATGACTTAATCGTCACAATGAGTCCCCAACATTAACCGCTGCATATCCTTTTCAAGTAAATAGGACAGCAACAACCACTCTCTCAAAAAACGCACCGGAAATATTTCCGGTGCGTTTTTTAATACAATGAAATTGTGCCTCAACCGTCAAATAGCTGTAAATGTTATTTTTACAATTTTATCGATTAACCATCAGCTTTTTAAATGCAGCCTGCAGCTGTTCAATGGTCAAGACATACATGTCAAACGCATCCGAAACCATGTCGTAAGATGCCCGATACCATGAACCCTTGCGATAACGCATCTCATCGGGCGTAATCCAAACAATGTGCTTAAATTTGCGCTTAATGTCATGCAGCCAATCCATACCGCTTTTTCCATAAAAACGATCGGTCAACTCATATGGCGACATCTCAGCATCACCAAAAATAATCGTTTTATAGTTGCCTGTCAACTCAGCTAAAACACGCTCAGTTTCGATTTTATCGTCGTAATGCATCTCCGGAGAAGTGTAAAGGTATTTGCTTATGCAGTTATGAAAGTAATAGATGCGCAAATCTTTAAAGTGATTGGACTGATGCACCGCCGAAAAAAGCTGTGCACAGAGCCGACGGTATTCGTCCATGGAGCCGCCCGAATCCATCAAAAGCAGCAGACGCACCGAGTTTTTGCGTGGACGCTTATAGGCAATTTTCAGCCGGCCTGCATTGTCGCAGGTACTTTGTATTGTTTCATCCAAATCCAGCTCGTCGCACGGCGCATCATCCAAGTTAGAGAACTGCCGAAGCTTACGAAATGCCAGCTGCAACTGCCGCGGCGTGATAACTGTATCCTGCCTGAAGTCGGCAAACTCTCGCTCACCCATCACCTCAAAGGCGCGACGATGCACCGACTGCCCGCCTACGCGAATGCCCATGGGACTATTGCCGTTGTTGCCAAACATCGACATACCGCCTGTGCCAATCCAATAGCTTCCTCCATTGTGCTCCTCCTTCTGCTCAAGAAGGCGCTCGGCAAACATGCGGCGAATCTCGTCTAGTTCCTTGCGCAGGTTGTCACGTGCAACATCGGGATCATAATTATCGGGCGTCATGGCGGGACGATCCAACCAGTTCAAAAGTTCCGACGGCAGCGGCTCTTTACTTTGTTCGATGACATTCTCAAAAAACTCTAAAAATGTTTTGTGATAATCAAAGTAATCGGCCTCGCTCTTGATGAGCACCGATCGGCATAGGAAGTAAAACTCTGACAAACCGCTGCTTCCCATCCCTTTATCCAGCGCCTGCATCAGCGTCATCCACTCATTTAGCGAAACATCCAGCCCTTTTGCGCGCAATAGGGCAAAAAAAGCCGTGAACATCAGTAATATCCCCCGTTTATCGACGAATGCGGCGCGCGCGCGTCACCGTGTCCATATCCTCGTTCTTTTTGAGCAATACACCGGCAAACGGCAGCTCACGTTCAATGCGTTCAGGCGCAATACCACTGAGGGTCAGTGCACGAATCCAATCCACCAACTCCGAGGTGGCCGGTTGTTTTTGCAGCGCGGGCAGCTGGCGGATACGGTAAAATGCAGCCAGTGCGGCGTCGAGCATGTTCTTTTCAATATCCGGGAAATGCACCCGAACGATATCCATCATCAGCTCCTGGTTGGGAAATTCGATATAATGGAAAACACAGCGGCGCAAAAAGGCGTCCGGCAATTCCTTCTCCGCATTGGAAGTAATGATAACCACCGGCCGTTTCTTGGCTGTGATCGTTTCGCCGGTTTCGGGAATATGAAACTCCATGCGATCCAGCTCCCACAGAAGATCGTTGGGAAACTCAATATCGGCCTTATCAATCTCATCGATAAGCAGAATGACATCCTCCTCATCCGAGAACGCCTCTCCAAGTTTACCCAATTTGACGTAGCGCTTGATATCGGCTACATCTGCACCACCAAATTGACTGTCATACAGACGCTGTACGACATCGTAGACATAAAGGCCATCCTGTGCCTTGGTCGTGGATTTAATATTCCAGATGACCAATCGGCGTTTTAGTGCATTGGACACAGCTTGAGCCAACATGGTCTTGCCGGTTCCCGGCTCCCCTTTTATCAACAACGGCTTTTCAAGCGCCATCGCAATATTGACAGCGCTCATCAGTTGCTCGGAGGCCACATAGTCGCCGCCTGATTCAAAACGCTGCGTCATGGTATTTTCAGACATCGGTAACCCTACTTTCTTCAGAAATCTAGAGACATCAATAATAGTAAAATATCATATTTTTAATCTCCGCGTAAACAGCAAAATAAATATTTGATAATTACAACCAATTCTCATACAACATTCCTGATAATAACTTGATATTATGCCAAAAATGTACGGTGCTGCATACCGACTAAGAAGGACTATTTAATTGTTCCCAAAACGAGCCTCTTAAAACCAATTGCTCACGCACATCACACGCGATTATCGCACTTTCTTTGTTTCTTCTCATCTAAAACGTCTTTTGGAATCAAACTTTCTGTTTAAGGGCACGCTATTAAAGCACCAAAACAGCGGTAGGTGGTGTCATAAATAAGCCGTTCATTCAAATTAGCATATATTGTTTCATTTTTGGATATTCGATTTTATTTATCAAAATTATTTACAGCGTTTTTGGCTTATTCCCCACACAGATGCGATTCCAAATAAAATTATCGACAAAATATTATTCAGTTTCTTATTTGGTTTAGTAACAATGTATGAATGTTCACCGACTATACAAGAAAGTATAGACTTTTTTTAAAATAACGTTTAAAATTAGTTGGAACGCAGCTAGAATAATTTTGGGTTCTGCTGTGTTTTGGTGGAGAATCTTTCTTGAGGAGTATGAAGATTCTGTGTCTATAGAAATACAAAATTTGCGGGAGAAAAAGTCTCGTATCTCAATGGGTGGCGGCAAAAAACGTATTGCCAAGCAACATGATAATGGAAAATTGACCGCCCGTGAAAGAATTACCCTATTGCTTGACAAGGACAGCTTTGTCGAATTGGACACCTTTGTTGAGCATCGCTGCACCAGCTTTGGCATGGACAGCGCCGAAATCCCCAGCGAGGGTGTTGTAACCGGGTATGGCAACATTGACGGCCGCCTGGTCTACATCTATGCTCAGGACTTTACCGTAATGGGTGGTTCTCTGGGCGAAATGCACGCCAGAAAAATTTGTAAAGTTTTAGATCTGGCTATTAAAATGGGCGCACCTGTCATTGGTATGAACGATTCCGGTGGTGCCCGAATTCAGGAAGGCGTTGATGCGCTTTCAGGCTTTGGCGATATCTTTTTTCGCAATACTTTAGCGTCCGGCGTTGTTCCACAAATTTCAGTTATTATGGGACCCTGCGCCGGCGGTGCCGTTTATTCCCCAGCCTTGACCGATTTCATATTCATGGTAGACAAAACCTCGAATATGTTTATCACCGGCCCTTCAGTTATTAAAACCGTTACGGGCGAGGATGTCTCGGCACAGGATCTCGGCGGCGCGATCACCCATAACACCATTTCGGGTGTTGCACAGTTTGTATACCCCAACGAGCAGGAAACCATTGCAGCCATTCGTTGTCTGATTGGCTTTCTGCCCGCAAATAACCATGAAAAAGCACCGATTGTCGCTACAAAGGACGATCCACGTCGTTTGTGTCGCAATCTGGAATCTATTGTGCCGGAGTCCTCCAGCAAAGCTTATGACATTAAAGATGTTATTACTTCCGTGGTGGACAACGCAAACTTTTTTGAAGTTCAATCCTATTATGCACAAAACATTGTCACAGGATTTGGGCGCGTGAACGGGCAGACAGTCGGTATTATCGCAAACCAACCTCGCGTTATGGCCGGCTGCCTTGACATTAATGCTTCAGATAAGGCGGGCAGATTTGTTTCGATTTGCGATAGCTTTAACATTCCGCTTGTGACATTTGTCGATGTTCCCGGATTTTTACCGGGTCTCAATCAGGAGTATGGCGGCATTATTCGGCATGGCGCAAAATTGTTGCATGCCTATTGCGAAGCCACTGTTCCAAAAGTAACCGTTGTTGTCCGCAAGGCCTACGGCGGTGCTTATATAGCCATGTGCTCCAAACATCTTGGTGCCGATATGGTGTTGGCTTGGCCAACGGCTGAAATTGCGGTGATGGGTCCTCAGGGTGCCGCAAATATCATTTTCAAAAACGATATTGAAACATCAGCCGACCCTGCTCAAACCCGTTCGGATAAGATCGCGGTGTATAAGGCAGAATTCTCCAATCCTTTTCAGGCCGCAAAGCGCGGATTTGTAGACGATGTGATTGAGCCTGCGCAAACGCGTATGCACCTTTCGAGTGCACTCGCAATGCTGGCAGGAAAAAGCGAATCACGTCCAGCCAAAAAGCATGGTAACTTTCCGGTGTAAGGAGGTGTAATTACAATGGCACCAGATTCCCCTATCGTTTTGACTCTTTTGGGCATGGGTACAGTTCTTATTGTGCTGGTCTTAATGATGTTTATGATTATTATCATGAGCAAAGTTCTTGCTCCTAAAACTGTTCCTGTTGCTTTCACGGCTCCTTCTGCTCCTGCTGCCCCCTCCTACAACAAGGAAGAAGAAGAAACTCTTGCTGTCATTTTGGCCGCTGCTTCCAATATGCTTGGAACAAAAAATATCGGCAGTATCAACGTCAAACCCAAAGTCTAACCTGCCGACGGATTCTGTACGTTTTGAACACATCTCAAGAATTTGGAGTGAATTGTTTTAATGAAGAAGTTTAATGTTACTGTTAACGGTAAAGCTTATGAAGTTGAAGTAGAGGAAGTCAATGGCGCAGCAGCAGCACCTGTTGTCCGCGCTGCTGCACCTGTGGCTCCGGCGGCTGCGCCGAAAGCTGCACCCGCGCCCGCAGCGGCAACGCCCGCGCCGAAAGCTGCCGCACCTGTTTCCGCCGGTGCAACCACCATCACTGCACCTATGAGTGGCACCATCTTCAAAAATCTTGTTAAGGCCGGCGACACTGTTAAAAATGGTCAAGTCGTGTTGGTTCTTGAAGCAATGAAAATGGAAAATGAAATCTTTGCCCCTTGCGACGGCACCGTTTCTGAAGTACGTGTTTCTGAGGGCTCTGCCGTTCAGCCCGGCGATGTTCTTATTGTAATCGCCTAAGACTGCTGAAAACCAAAGTTTACAAAAGATTTGAGGTAATAAAGTGTCTGAAGCTATTATAAATTTTCTACACGGTACTGGTTTTTATAATATCTCCTGGCAGCAGGCGGTTATGATTCTTGTTTCATTCGTTTTGATGTATCTTGCCATTGTCAAAAAGTATGAACCGCTCCTTTTGCTGCCGATCGCATTCGGTATGTTTTTAGCAAATCTCCCACTTGGCGGTATCAACGATCTGCCCAGTGAATCCTTGCGTTATCTGGCCACTGTGCCCGAAATGCTCAAGAGCAGTGATTTAGCTGCACAGTTTAGTTCCATGATGGTATCGGGCGAGCATCTTGTGCAGCATGCTGTTGAAAACGGCGCTGAGATATATGCTGCCAAGAGCAACTACGGTGGCCTGCTCTACTATCTGGGTCGCGGTGTTAAACTCGGCATCTACCCGCCCCTAATCTTTATGGGCGTTGGCGCCATGACCGACTTTGCACCCCTGATCTCCAACCCCAAGAGTGTTCTGCTCGGCGGTGCTGCACAGGTTGGCATTTTCGGTGCCTACATTGGCGCCACTCTGATGGGTTTCTCCCCACAAGAAGCTGGCTCTATCGGCATTATCGGTGGCGCCGACGGCCCTACCGCACTGTATTTGACCGCTAAGCTCGCCGATCACCTACTGGGACCGATCGCCGTTGCAGCGTATTCCTACATGGCGCTGGTGCCTGTTATACAGCCGCCGATCATGAAAGCCTTGACTACCAAAAAAGAGCGCAATATTATCATGAGCATGGAGAATGTGCGCCCCGTGACCAAGGCTGAAAAGATTATTTTCCCAATTGCGGTTACAACACTGGTCGGTCTTATTTTGCCCTCGACTGTGCCGTTGCTTGGCATGCTGATGCTTGGCAACCTGATGAAAGAATCGGGCGTGGTGGAGCGCATCAACAAAACTGCCCAGAATGAATTGATGAATATCGTCACTATTTTCCTCGGTATTTCTGTTGGCGCTACTGCTACTGCTGAAGCCTTTTTGAATACCAAGACACTGGGCATCATGATTATGGGTATTACGGCATTCGCAGTTGGTACTGCCGGCGGCGTGTTGCTTGCAAAGCTGATGAACGTCATAAGCGTTTCTATGGGTGGCAAACCTGTTAACCCGCTGATCGGCTCTGCCGGCGTTTCTGCTGTGCCTATGGCCGCACGTGTGTCACAAGTCGTTGGTCAGAAAGAAAACCCCTCCAACTTCCTACTCATGCACGCCATGGGCCCGAACGTTGCCGGTGTTATCGGTTCCGCGATTGCGGCAGGTATCCTGCTTTCTGTCCTAGGCTAAACTGTTCAGTTTATTTAAAAGGCATTGGATATAAAATCCAATGCCTTTTTTATGTGCCTATATATCCAAACTGATATCATAATATTCTTCTATGCACACTAACTCTTTCAATTGTAAAATACAAAAAGAGGCTTGAATAAGGTTCCAAACCTCTTTATCGCGCTTGAAGCGACATTTTGTAAATATCTTATTGATACAAAGCACAATATTGGATAGCACATAAGAGAAATCAACTGATAGTTGGACAGCATCCTCATGGGCATATACAATGACAAGAATGCCTTTAGTTGTTTATTCTTCTTCCTCAGGCATATCCCAGTTGTGATAAACCGCCTGCACATCATCATTCTCTTCCAATAAGTCGATAAGCTTCTGCATTTTCAGCTGCATATCGGGATCCTCAATTTTAGTATAGGTATTTGCCACGTACTCCACTTCAGCGGAGGCAAAATCATACTCCAGCGCCTCGAGAGCAGTTCGAACACTGCGTAGTGCATGCGGATCGGTAGTAATTTCGATGCCCTCCGCCTCATACTTGACATCCAATACGCCATCGAGCATGGCATCCTCAAAAATTTTATCTTCCGTGATTTTGCCATCATCGTTTTCAATGGCAATAATCCCTTTTTGCTCAAACAAAAACGAAACACTGCCGTTCTGACCAAGGTTTCCGCCGCACTTGTCAAAATAGTGGCGCAGATCGCCCGCTGTGCGGTTGCGGTTATCTGTAAGCGCCTCTACCATCACGGCGATCCCACAAGGTCCATAGCCCTCGTAGGTCATTTCCTCATAATTGCTCTTGTCGCCATCCCCCATACACTTTTTGATCAATCGATCTATATTGTCATTGGGAACATTGTTGGCTTTAGCTTTCGTGATCAAATCACGTAGTTTGCCATTGATCGAAGGATCTCCGCCCCCCTCGCGCACAGCTACAGCAATTTCACGGCCAATTTTTGTAAAAATCTTGGCGCGCTTGGAATCGGTTGCTTCCTTTTTTCGTTTAATGGTACTCCATTTAGAATGTCCCGACATCAATCATCCCTCAAATCTCAGTATTATGCGCGCTAATATCCAACAAAAAATGTGCGTTGCCAGATATCAGCTCGGCGCATTAATAGGCGGCTACCGCGCTAGCAGCGAGCCGTTGCGCATAAAGCCACAGTTAATAGCTACTTTGCCATTATTATACCAAAAATAGCGACCTTAGAAAAGCCTAAATCAAGATTTTCCTGCTATCAGACCAACTTGAAATTTTAAAGAATACCTGTATAAACGAAAACACCACCCAACTTGGGTGGTGTTTTTTGGAGCGGGTTACGAGGCTCGAACTCGCTACCTCCACCTTGGCAAGGTGGCGCTCTACCAGATGAGCTAAACCCGCAAATGGTGCCTTCGGTCGGAATCGAACCAACGACACGAGGATTTTCAGTCCTCTGCTCTACCAACTGAGCTACAAAGGCAAAACCAGCGACACATTACTCAACGCTATCCACAGACAGCCTATCTGCACCGTTATAAATAAAGAAATGGCGACCCGGATGGGACTCGAACCCACGACCTCTAGCGTGACAGGCTAGCGTTCTAACCAACTGAACTACCGGGCCATGTGTGGTGGGAACAACAGGGCTCGAACCTGTGACCCTCTGCTTGTAAGGCAGATGCTCTCCCAGCTGAGCTATGCTCCCACAACAATCGCACTACAGCGACGATGATTATTTTATCGCAAAAGGCTGAATATGTCAACCCCTTTTAAAAATAATATTCATCTTTTGACAATTTAATTTTACTTTTGCAGAAAAAAGCGTAAAGTCGCATTTTATATGCTAATTTAGTAAATCCAACAACTGCTGCTTTGTAAAACTATAATTTTTTTCGCAAAAATGGCATTCAACATTTGTTGCCTTTTGTTCATTGGCAAGAAGCGTCAGGTCATCTCTTCCAAGACTAATCAGCACCCTTTCCACACGCTCTCGCGAACAATCACAGCGGTAAGCAACTTCTCGCTCTTCGATAACATCGTAATCAAACCCAACCAAAACTCGGTCAAAAATATCCCGTCCGCTGAGCCGCTCATCAATCATGCCAGACACCGCTGAAACGGTGGATAAGGTCTTCTCAAGCTGTTCGATCGTGTCCTCCCCTGCGCCAGGTAACAGCTGGAGCAGATAGCCACCCGCTGCCTGTACCGAAAGATCAGGCGCTACCAGAACTCCCAACGCGCACACCGTCGGCACCTGTTCGGAATTGGCAAAAAAATAGGTTAAATCATCCCCGATCTCACCTGTAATAATCGGCGAATAGCCGGTCTGCGGTTCGCCGGTGCCGGAGTCGCGGATGACCGATAAAAAACCCTCTCTGCCAATTGCCCCACCTACATCCAACTTTCCGGCAGCGTTTAACGGCAATTCGACGACTGGGTTTGTGACCGAAACGCGCGCATTGCCAAAGGCGTCTGAAACGGCGATAACCGCCCCGGCCGGCCCTTTACCGGCGATGCGCAGCGTAATCGTATCCGTATCATTTTTAAGTGCGGCCCCCATCATAGACGCCGCTGTCATCAGCCGACCTATGGCCGCTGTCACAGTCGCGGAACTTTGATGTATTTGCTCAGCGCGGTTACACATATCGGTCGCGTCAAGCACCGTTGCCAAGATAGCCCCATCGCTTGTAATAGCTCTAAGCAGTTTTCCCATATTACATCCCCTTTTTAGTCACAAAAATATAGCGCTCTGAGGTATCGTTCGGTGCACCGAATCCGTCGTCGGCATAAAGCGCTGTCAGCGTAAGCCCACAGATTGATAGCATATCGATAATCTCTTCAAGCGCATAGCCGCGTTCACAAAAACTTTCTCCGACGCGGGCATAACGTCCATCAATTTGCCGCGTAAAAAAATCCAATGATATTTCGGTCAACAGCATCTCATCGGTCTTGTTGCGCCAAACGCACACCGCATCCCCATCTTCATAAACATAGCAGTTGTCGGCCAATAGATGCCTATGCTTATAGGGGGTGTTCATATCGAATACAAATACACCGCCCGGTGCTAAAAATAACGATACACGCGACAGCGCGCGCTGCAAGGCACGCGAATCAGTAAGATGGTTTAATGAATCTAGCGCGCAGACGCAGGCATCTATTGTACCATAGAGATCCAGCGTTTCCATCCGTTGATTTAAAAACAAAATTTGCACGCCAGCATCACATGCCTTTTGCTGTGCAAGCGAGAGCATCTGCGGCGATGCATCGACTGCTATAACCTCATAACCGAATCTGGAGAGCGCAAGCGACAAGCTTCCGGTGCCGCACGCCAAATCGAGGAGCAATTTCTGCTCCCCGATTTGTGGTGCTATAATGCTGTTGAAATATGCAGCGCGCGCTTCATAGTCCACAGGCTTAATGAACCTGTCATAAAACGGCGCAAACGCATTATATGAGGCCATCCTTCTCCAGCCTTTCGAAAATGATCTTGTAACCATCGCATCCATAATTAAGCGATCGGTTCACGCGGCTGATGGTCGCAGTGGACGCGCCTGTTTTTGCCACAATTTCGCTGTACACCTTGCTCTCCGAAAGCATTGACGCAACCTGCAAACGCTGAGTAAGCGCTTTGAGTTCTTGCACGGTACACAGATCATCAAAAAAGTTATAACATTCTTCCATATTGTTCAAGCGCAGAATCGCTTCAAACAAAAATTCGATGTTCATCTCTTTCAGACGTGGGTTCATATTATTACCTCCAAAAATTTTGTTGGTGTAATACTGCCGCTACACAAGTAATATGATTATATTTTACCACTTTGCCATGTAAAAACAAGACCCACGAGCAAAATAAACAAATTAAAGATCGTTTCGCACTAAATCTTCGAGACTTTCACGTCGAATAATCTCGCGGGCTGTGCCATTGCGCACCATGATGGCAGCGGGTCTTGGCACACGGTTATAGTTGGAGGCCATCGAATAGTTATAGGCACCAGTGGCCAGCACAGCGATAATATCGCCGGTTTTAGGTGTCTGAATCGCCATACCTTCACCGACCAGGTCACCGCTCTCGCAACAGCGTCCTGCTAGGGTTACAACGGCGTCCTTGGGCGCGTTGGCGTGATTGGCCAACACCACATCGTACTTGGACTGGTACAGGATATAACGAGGGTTGTCGGTCATGCCCCCATCGACCGAGACATAGGTGCGTACATTCGGGATATTCTTAACGCCGCCAACTGTATACAATGTGATGCCGGCAGGTCCGACAACCGAACGGCCAGGCTCAATAGCAATAAAAGGAATCTCTATCCCTTTCTCCGCACAAGCCTTGTGAACCGACTTTGAAACGATCTCCATGTAATCCATATAGGGTACCGGATCGTTTTCAGGAACGTATTTGATGCCAAAACCACCGCCGAGATTTAATTCGGTGAGTTCAAGTCTCGTCTCATCTTTAATCTGTGCCATAAATCCAATCATGACATCCGCAGCCAGCTCAAAAGGTGCAATATCAAAAATTTGTGAACCGATATGGCAATGCAATCCCTTTAAAGCCACACCCTTGTGCTGCACGATATAATGAACAGCCTCGAGCGCCTCGCCTGTTTCTAATGCAAAGCCAAATTTAGAGTCAATCTGACCGGTGCGGATAAAGTCGTGCGTATGTGCATCGATGCCGGGCTTAACGCGGATGAGAATTGGTACAATCTTATTCTGAGAAATGGCGATCTCAGAAAGGCGCTCAAGTTCTACAAGGTTATCCACCACAATGCGCCCAACATTATGTTCAACCGCATAGACAAGTTCTTCAACGGTTTTGTTGTTGCCGTGGTAGAAAATTTTATCAGCAGGAAAACCAACGCTCAACGCCGTATAAAGCTCACCAAACGAAACGACGTCAATGCCACACCCTTCGTCCTGCGCGATGCGATACATCTCCTTGCAGGCGAATGCCTTGCTGGCATAGGCCACGATACCTTTTCCGTCGTAATATTTTTTGATGGAGTCGTTATACTGGCGCAACGTTTTACGCACAGTGGCTTCGTCATACACATAAAGCGGCGTGCCAAAGGTACGCGCAAGTTCTACCGTATCCATAGAGCCGATGGTAAGATGCCCCGCTTCATTGATATCCAGGCATTGCGATACAAACATTGTGATTCCTCCAAATTATGAATTGGCCGATAAACCATTAAAAACCCAAGAAAACAGCGCTCAAAATTTTAACAGAATATCAGTTTTAATACAATCTGCTGATAGAAAACAGCGCATGATTAGTTGGTATTTTCGTCGTTGCAGTGCCCCGCAGCCGTTTCTTCACCGGTTTCGTCGGTATCGGCGGCAATGTCGGCAATGATGTCGCGCAATACCTCTATCCCCTCACCCGTCTCAGCCGAAACGGGTAGCATTGTGATGTCATTTCCACAGGGCAACTCGTCCAAAAAAGCCTTCAATCGCTCTTTGCGTTTGGTGTTGTTAAGCTTGTCCGACTTAGTCAACAGCACAATAAACGGCGTTTCGCTCTCGATAAGATAATTTGCCATGGTAATATCGTCCGTTGAAGGGGTGTGCCGCATATCGACTAGCAAAAATACCAGTGCAATATCACGCCCTTGTTCAAAATAGCCGCTGATCAGTTCGTCCCACCGCCGCCGTTCACCCTTTGCAACCTTGGCGTAGCCATAACCCGGCAGGTCGACAAACCGAACATCGTCCAAGCGGTAAAAGTTGATGGTTGCTGTTTTGCCGGGCATGGAACTGACACGCGCAAGCGCTTTGCGGTTAAAAAGCTTATTAAGCAGCGAGGATTTTCCAGCGTTGGAGCGCCCCGTAAACACAAATTCCGCACACTCACAGGGAACAAGCTGCGAAGAAAGCCCGAAAGAGCGTTCAAAAATGACCTTATTATAATTCATATGGCGCTCCTTGTCTCACGATATTGATTCAACAGGTAACCGGTTGACGTGGCGTACTGTTCATGTCCGAAATTAAGTTGACCGGATACCCCTCCTCAGAAAGGGTCGGCGCAGCAACCGGCATATCGGAAAGTGCCACTGGCAAAACATCACTGATGCTACGCGCAGGTATAAAACGAATCGCTTTTTTGACCGCGCTGTCCAATTGATCAAGATCCGGCTCATTGTCCGCCGGAATAACGACGGTCTTGATATTATTGCGCAGTGCTGCCATCGTTTTTTCACGCAAACCGCCAATCGGCAGCACACGGCCACGCAATGTCATTTCACCAGTCATCGCAACGTCAAACCGGACAGGAATATCAGCCAATGCTGAAAGTAAAGCTGTACAGATGGTGATGCCCGCTGAAGGACCATCCTTAGGCACCGCGCCCTCCGGCACATGAATGTGAATATCTTTGTCCTTGTGAAACGTGCGACTGATGCCATAGGTATCGGCATGGGCACGCAGATAACTCACCGCAGCCCTGGCCGATTCTTTCATCACGTCACCAAGCTTTCCGGTCAGTTCCAGCTTACCGTTGCCGTCTAAGATGGCAACCTCTACTTGCAGCATCTCCCCACCAACGGAAGTCCATGCCAAACCGTTGACTACGCCGACCTCGTCGCGGTTTAAAAGCGCATCGGGGTAATATTTCTTCGGCCCCAGCAGGTCATTTAGGTTGGATTGGGTAACGGTAACCTGTTTGGCCTCCTTGGCAACAATACGCTTAGCACATTTTCTGAACACCGAGGCACAGCTTCGCTCCAAGCGCCGCACACCCGATTCACGCGTATAGCCGTCTATAATCGCATACAGCGCCTCATCGGTTACTCTGGACTGGCGTCCGGTGAGTCCGTGACGCGCGCGCTGCTTGGGAATCAAATAATCCTTGGCAATATGGAACTTCTCCTCGCGCGTATAACTTGAAAGCTCTATAACCTCCATGCGGTCGTAAAGCGGTGCGGGAATCATCGCTGCGCTGTTTGCGGTTGCCACAAACATGACATCGGACAAATCAAAAGGCAGCTCGATAAAGTGGTCACGAAATGCATGGTTTTGTTCGGAATCGAGCACCTCCAGCAACGCGGATGAGGGATCGCCCTTGTAATCGCCGCCGAGTTTATCGACTTCATCAAGCAACATCAATGGATTTCGGCTCCCCGCGCGGCGCATCGCATCAATGATGCGCCCAGGCATCGACCCTATGTAGGTTTTCCGATGTCCGCGTATGTCCGATTCATCTTTCACCCCACCGAGCGAAATACGCACATAGTCGCGTCCCGTAGCCTTAGCAATAGACTTTGCAATCGAGGTTTTACCAACGCCGGGCGGCCCTACCAAACAAAGAATCTGTCCTTTGATATTAGGCGCCAGCGCACGCACTGCAATAGATTCCAGTACGCGTTCCTTAATCTTTTCCATACCGTAATGGTCATGGTTGAGAATTTTTTGAGCCTGCGCAATATCGGATTTTACCGGCTTTAAAGCGTTCCACGGCAACTCCAAACAGGTATCGAGATAGCCGCGTATCACCGCCGCTTCCTGTGAACTTCCCGGTATTTTACTGAGTCGATTGACCTCTTTGATCAGCTTCTCTCGCACTTCACCCGACACCTTAACAGCCTCTATTTTTTCAAAATAAGCGTTAATTTCATTTTCAGGTGAATCGTCTTCACCGAGCTCTTCAGAAATAACTTTCATCTGCTCACGCAGATAATAATCCTTCTGATTGCGATCCACGCGGCTCTTTACCTTTTCATAAACGCCGGCTTCAAGTCGGAGAATTTCATTCTCATTTTCAAATATCTCTGCAAGAATTTCCAATCGGCGCAATAGGTTTGACTGCTTGAGCACCTCCTGTTTGTCTTCAACAGAAAGTGGCACATTCCCCGCAATATACTCCGTGAGCAGCACCGGATCTTCCGACATCATAACGCCGAGCACCAACTCCTTTGGCATCTTGGGGGAAAGCTCGCAATATTCCTGAAACAAATTTTTTACGGTTCGGATCAATGCGCTCGCCATATCCTGCGATGCAGCTGAAAGCCGTCGCGTTGGGAAAGCCCGAACATCGGCAATAAAATACGGTTCTTCCTGTTGAACACGCAATATTTTGGCGCGGTACAAGCCCTCGGCCATGACACGTAATCCGCTACCTTGTACGCGAATCACCTGCTGAACCTGTGCAACAACGCCAACCTGATATAGATCTTTCGACCCGGGGTTGTCATCCTGTGTATCGGCCTGTGCGGTTAAAAAAATTTTGCGGTCGTTTTCCATGGCATGGTCTAACGCCATGATGGACTTTTCGCGGCCGATATCAAAATGAAGCACCATCTTCGGAAAAAGCACCAAACCACGCAACGCAATCGCCGGCATTGTCTGGTTTTGTACAACGGTTTTTTTCTCTTTCAAAGTGGGCACCTCCTTATTATTTCTTTAAATTTAACAGCCCACTTAAGCTGTTAAAATATTATACTAAATAACTCGTGAATTTTTCAAGTGTTATAAATTACAAAAAGACCCTTCGTTGGATTCCCAGCTGCCATCGCATCGTTGCACATGGGGACTCCAACGGAGGGTCTCGCCATACATGAAGCTTACAACAAGTGGATTCTCGGCCAGGTTAAGAAGCCGTTCCGGCGTTGCGCGCTCTAGTTTTTTTAGGGGGTGGCAACAACGGCTGCGCCGTCTCCTCGGTCAGTAACCGGTCAGGATTTCTATAAATGGCCGGTTCGCCTGTTTTTCTGATGCAATCTTTGTTTATAACGACACGCTCAATCGCGCGATCGGACGGCACTTCAAACATCAGCTTGCCCAGCATGTCTTCAAGAATGCCGCGCAGGCCGCGTGCCCCAATTTTGCGCTCAATGGCCAGCCGCGCAATTTCACGATAAGCATCCATCTCAAATTCCAATTCGATATTATCCAACTCGAACAAGCGCTGATACTGCTTGATCATAGAATTTTTCGGCTCAAGCAGAATGCGCACCAACGCCTCTTCATCCAACGAATGCAGCGACGTGACAACCGGCAGGCGCCCGATCAACTCAGGAATCAATCCAAAACGAACCAAGTCCTGCGGGATGAGCTTTTGCATCATCTCGTCGTTCTGCTCTTTTGAGCGAATGTCAGCACCAAAGCCCATGGTCGTTGTAGCGACGCGCTTTTCGATGATTTTGTCAACGCCCTCAAATGCACCACCACAGATAAACAAAATATTGGCGGTATCAACCTGAATAAACTCCTGCTGCGGATGTTTGCGGCCGCCCTGCGGCGGAACATTTGCTACAGTACCCTCCAAAATTTTCAAAAGAGCCTGCTGCACGCCTTCACCTGAAACATCGCGCGTGATTGAAGGATTTTCGCTCTTGCGTGAAATTTTGTCAACCTCATCAATATAGATAATGCCGTGCTGCGCCTTCTGAACATCGAAATCCGCCGCCTGAATCAAACGCAACAAAATATTTTCTACATCCTCGCCGACGTATCCGGCCTCTGTAAGCGTCGTCGCATCGGCAATAGCAAACGGTACACCCAGCATCCTGGCCAGTGTTTGAGCTAACAGCGTTTTACCGGTTCCGGTAGGACCCAGCAATAAAATGTTGCTTTTTTGTAGTTCAACATCACCGGCTCCGCCAAAGTAAATGCGCTTATAGTGGTTATAAACAGCCACTGACAACGCAACTTTTGCCTCATCTTGGCCGATGACATATTCGTCAAGGCCCTCTTTGATCTGAGCGGGCTTGAGAAGTACCGGCTGCGCTTCAGGCTTTGGGCTCTTTTTGCGACGCATAATGCCGTTTTCTTCCTCAAGAACGTTAACACACAGATCGATGCACTCGTTGCAGATGCAAACCCCCGGGCCTGCGATCATACGGCTTACCTGCTCCTGAGGTTTGCCGCAAAAAGAACAGCGCAGCGGCTTGTTATCTTCTCTTGCCATGTCGTTCTCCTAACTAAAGTGGTAATATTGAGCAACACGAACATCACCTTTGCGCAATTAGCGCCGAGCGATTACTTTATCAATCAAACCATAGGCTTGCGCCTCAGCGGCTGACATAAAGTTATCGCGTTCAGTGTCGCGCTCAATGACTTCAAGCGGTTGGCCGGTCTGCTCGCTCATCATACGATTAAGACGATTTTTTATCTTGATAATCCACTCCGCATGAATTTTAATATCACTTGCTTGACCCTTGGCACCACCCAAGGGTTGGTGAATCATAATCTCGGCATTTGGCAGCGCAATACGCTTACCCTTGGTACCCGAAGACAGCAAAAATGCACCCATTGAAGCTGCAAGACCCACACAGATGGTGGAGACATCACACTTAATATAGTTCATCGTATCATAAATCGCCATGCCAGCGGTGACGGAGCCACCCGGGGAGTTAATATACAGGTGAATATCCTTATCGGGATCTTGCCCCTCTAAAAATAATAGTTGTGCGACCACCAAACTTGCGGTCGTATCGTTAACTTCATCACAAAGCATGATAATGCGGTCGTTTAATAAGCGAGAAAAAATGTCATAAGCGCGTTCACCACGATTAGTTTGTTCTATAACGGTTGGTACTAGTGCCATAATAAAAACACCTCCTATTAGTATGTATAAAAGCTACAGCACAAAACACTTGAATTCACGCTATAAAAACGGCTAACGCCGCTTTTATACTGCTTTCCTAACAAAGAGACAACAAGGGGATACCTGCTAAGGCGGCAAGGCCGGCGAACGGATACCCGCGGCCTTGAACGCCACCAACAACCGGATTTTCAACCGCAATGATGTCTATTCCTTTTGCGAGGACTGTATGTTTGGACAGGTTTTCAGGCGTCCTTGTTGTAAAGTTTATGAGGTGTAAAACCCTTATTCGGCTTTGGTGTCAGCCTTGGGCTTACGGGTTCTCTTGGGCTTAGGCGTTTGCTCACCCTCGTCAGCATCCGCTGCTTTTTTAGTTGTCTTCTTGACCGTTTTGGGCTTTTCCGCAGCTTTCGCTTTTTTCTCAGCCTTAGGCGCAACTTGATCGGCCTCAACAACGGTGACAGTAGCACTTTCGGTGACAGCCTCAAGTGCCTTGCGGCAAGCAATATCAGTTACAAGCTCTTTTTCTCTGATCGCGCCACGGATTTTCTCAATGTCCATGTGGTATTGTTCAGCAAGCTTCTGGTACTCATCTGCAACATCTTTTTCGTTTGGCGCAATGTTCTCTGCAGCGGCAATCGCTTCCATCGCCAAGCGGGTCTTGACCTGATTTTCAGCCTGGGTGCGGAAAGTCTCGCGGAACTTCTCCTCAGTTTCGCCGGTATAACGCATAAAGTCCTGAATGCTCAAACCCTGCTGGCTCATTCTCATGCCAAAATCCTGCACGAGTTCATTGATGCGGTTCTCAATCATGCAATCGGGAATTTCAACGGTCATGTCAGCAACAACCTGCTCAAGCAGTTTGTTTTCAACCTCGGCCTCGGCCTTGCTTTGAGCCGCCTCAGTCAAGCGTTTTTTAATATCTTCTTTATAGGCAGCGATGGTATCAAATTCGCTGATATCTTTAGCAAATTCATCATCCACCTCAGGCAGCTCGCGTTCTTTGAGATCGTTGAGCTTCACCTTGAATAATGCGGGTTTACCTGCAAGGCTGCTTTCGCCATATCCCTCAGGGAAAGTAACATTGACATCAAATGCGTCACCGATATTTTTACCCACAATCTGCTCCTCAAAGCCGGGGATAAAGCTGCCGGATCCCAAGGTGAGCGGATATTTTTCGCCCTTGCCGCCCTCAAAGGCAACGCCGTCTGAAAATCCTTCAAAGTCAATTTCAGCAATGTCGCCTTCCTTAGCTGCACGACCCTCAACAGTGATAACACGGGCATATTTTTCACGCATCTGCGCAACCTGTTCTTCAATCTGCGCTTCGGTCACAGGAGAAACAGTTTTATCAACCGAAAGTCCCTTGTACTTGCCAAGTGTCGCAATCGGTTTGGTCGTCACAGTAGCTTTGAAAGTAAAACCTGTTTCGTCTGCGCTGATCACTTCAACTTCAGCAGAATCGACCGGTGTAATCCCAGCCTCGTCTACAGCTTCGGAGTAAGCAGCAGGGTACAGTGCATTCATCGCCTCGTCAAGGAACATGCCCTTGCCGTAAAGCTTCTCAACCATGGCACGCGGTGCCTTTCCCTTACGAAAACCGGGAACGGTAATGCTTTTCATATTCTTGCGGTAAGCGGCCTCAACAGCCTGTGCAAACTGCTCGCCCTTGACTTCAACGGTAAGCTCCGCGCGGTTGGCCTCTACCTGATTAGATGATACCAGCGACATTAATTTCTTCCTCCTGTTTGTATACATTTACATTTTAGCATTATATCACAAATTTAACAAAAATACTATTAAAATCTTATGAATTGATGACCTTTTTTAAGCGGAATCTGAGATGATCGGCAGACACAAGCGCAAATTCAATACCCAGATATTGCCCCTCAAATGCCTGCGCACAGGCTGCGCCATGCAAATGGCCATAAAAGCAGCGTGTCACGCCGTATACACGCAGCAAATCGATGATGCCACTTGAAATACCGTTGCCAAAAATGGGGGGATAATGCAAAAATGCAACCGGCTCCAACCCCGTTGATTTGGCAGCCTCCAATGAAACTTTTAACCTGTTCTCTTCGCGCGCTGTTACCTTTTGGTCGTGGGGCGCCGAGTCCTCAAGCATCCAGCCACGTGTACCACAGATGGCAATATCTCCGACCACAACACAGCTATTATGGAGAATTGATAACGTGCTTAAACCACGACTTTCAAAAAAAGCCTCCATCTTGCGACGGCTGTTCCACCAATAGTCGTGGTTCCCTTTTAAAATCACCTTTTTGCCGGGAAGCGATTCAATGTAGTCAAAGTCGGGCGCAGCCTGTTGCAGCGTCATCCCCCATGAAATATCTCCGGCCAGCACCACAGTGTCTGAATCTGTCACGTGCGATTTCCAATTTTGCGTAATCTTTTCAACATAATTTTCCCAACCCGAAAAAATATCCATCGGCTTATCACAACCAATAGAAAGGTGAAGATCACCTATCGTAAAAATTGACATATGGCCTCCTATTGGAATAATCTAAACCGCGCGGCAGATACTGTTTTTAGCCTGATTAAAGGAGGTGAAACGCATGCACAAAAGTGAACACAAAAACAACATCTATTGCGATGTTGTCAACTGCGCCTATAATGATGATCTTTGTCATTGCACCGCGCCTACGGTAGAAGTGGGTACGGCCGTCACCAACAGCTGTACAGCAAACTGTAGCGGCGAAACACAATGTGCCACATTCCGACCAAAGACGCCGTATAAATCCGGTTATCAGGCAGTATAGTCAAAGCTATCTGCACTTCGGTCGACCGACGTCGGGCGTTCAAGTAGCCATTGATACGGCATTGAACGCCCGATGTTTTTTGGCGTGACCACAAAAAATTTATACCAAAACACGCTATTTGATGCCGGAAGCAAATGTCTCGATCTCCTCGGGCATTTTGTTGGGCAGAATGACGTTTGAAAAGCGAATTTTTTTATTTTCAAGCGCTTCAATGCTTTCAGGAACCGGTACGCCGGTATTCTTTGAGAGCATTCGTACGGCAGCAAACTCGTCGGCCGACTGTGCAACCCCCAACGCTTTGAGCACGCTCCCGGCAAATTTAAAGGGCGACGCCGTCGAAACAATAACGGTCGGCAACCTATCGCCGGTCGCAGCCTTATAGTCATCGTAAACCCCCAGCGCAACAGCCGTATGCGGATCGACAAGATAACCGACATCCGACAGCGTCTTTTTAATGACAGATTCGCATCTCGCGTCATCGATATAACCGCCCCAGAAATCTTGGGACAAACGCGCTTTCATCGCGTCGTCAATGGCATAGCGGCGCTCGGATGAAAGTTTTTCCATCATATTCTGTACACGGTCGCTGTCTCGGTCGGCCAACTCAAATAGCAAGCGCTCAAGGTTGGACGAAACGAGAATATCCATCGATGGAGAAAGTGTGGTGAAAAATTCGCGGTTGGCCTCATAAACACCAGCCTTCATAAAGTCGGTCAGCACGTTATTGTTGTTGGAGGCACAGATCAATTTATTAATCGGCAGCCCCATCTTCTTGGCATAATAACCTGCAAGAATATTACCAAAGTTACCGGTAGGTACAACAAAGTTCACCGGATCCCCCTGTTTGATACACGCACAGCCAACCATATCGGCATAGGCCGAAAAATAGTAGACAATCTGCGGCACTAGACGCCCCCAGTTGATGGAGTTGGCCGAAGAAAACACCGTGTTGTGCGCCGCTAGGCGTTGGATAATTGGCTTATTGGTAAATATCTTTTTAACCTCGGTCTGGGCATTGTCAAAATTTCCTTCAATCGCATAAACAGCCACATTTTCACCCTGCTGCGTCGCCATCTGCAGACGCTGCATCGGACTGACGCCTTCATTGGGGTAAAAAACAGCAATTTTAATGCCTTGAACATCGCAAAACCCCTCTAACGCCGCCTTACCGGTATCACCGGAGGTCGCCACTAAAATCATGATTTGCTTGCCGTCCAACGCGCGCTTAGCGGCGGGCACCATCAGTCGCGGCAGTATTTGCAGCGCCATATCCTTAAAGGCGCAGGTCGGGCCATGCCAAAGTTCTAGGACAAACCGCCCATCCGACAGGTCGGAAAGCGGCGCCGCCCAGTCCTCTTCGTACACCCCGTTAGTATAGGCATCGACAACAGCCGACCGCAGTTCCTCGTTGGTAAAGTCTGTTAAAAACAGAGAAAGCACCTGCTCGGCACGATCGTGATATTCCTTTTCGAGCAGTTCAGCTATCCAAGCCTGATCCACATGCGGCAAAGTGTCTGGAACGTAAAGTCCGCCCTCCGGTGAAATACCGTTGGCTATTGCAAAGGATGAGGATACCGAAAGTGTTTGATCTCTTGTGCTGGTGTATTGCATAATCTTCCATCCTTTCAGGTCAGCCATAAGGCTTCCTGTATTCATTAAAATTGTGGCGTTGTCGCATCAAATGCGTCGGCCAAATGTGTGATATCCATGACAGCAAAGCCGTCTTTAGACGCGGTAACAATGGAGACGACGTCGAAACGAGGTTGTAAATCATTAGGGTGCATCTGCAAATACTGCAACGCCGCCTTGATCAGCTTCTTTTGTTTAGTCGGGGTTACCGCCGTCGCCGGGGTAGCCAGCATATTTGCAGCGCGCGTTTTAACCTCCACAAAAGCAAGTATATCGTCCCTTTGCGCGATAATATCAATTTCACCAAATCGGGTGTTAAAATTGGTATCCAAAATACAGTATCCTTGTTTCTTCAGATATGCTGCGGCAAACTGTTCACCTAGCGCCCCATTTTGTGTCATCTGTTTACCCACCTTGCGTCTACATATTAATCTCGACTTAAATATGTTTATGTAACGTTTTTAAAAAGGTTTGACGATGTTCCGGTATGACACCATGCTTTGCAATCGCCTCATAGTGCGCCTTGGTGGGATACCCTTTATGTTTTTCAAAACCGTATTGTGGGTATTGCGCCCCCAGTGAAATCAACAAACGATCTCGCGTGACTTTGGCCAGCACCGATGCCGCTGCTATGCAAGCTGCTTTGCTATCTCCCTTGACTACCGTTTCAGTGGCTATCGAGAGCTTTGGATCGCCATTGCCATCCACCAGCACATAGTCCGGCGCACAGGCCAATCCATCCACTGCGCGGCGCATCGCGAGATAGGTGGCCTGCAATATATTAAGCGCATCAATTTCCTGTGGGGTTGCCAACCCGACTGCCCACGAAACAGACTCTTTAACAATAACATCGTAAAGCGCCTCACGTGTTTGTTCAGTCAGTTTTTTTGAGTCGTTCAGATCCTCCATGACCAATCCTTGCGGCAATATAACCGCTGCCGCACAGACAGGGCCAACCAGTGGCCCCCTCCCCGCCTCGTCAATGCCACAAATCAGGGTTAGCCCGCTTTTGTGCAGGGCGCTTTCCATCTCATAGAGGTCCGGTTTTTCTTTAACGATAGTCACGTCGAATATCCTCCGGTGTTTCCAGCGTAATGCGCCCAAGCTTTCCGCCGCGAAATTCATCCAACAGCATAATAGCGGCACGCAGCGTATCCGGTTCACCACCGGATACCAGCATCGCACGCTTTTGCGCCAACAGACACAAGAGGTTATAGCCGCTTTGTTGCGCAATTTCGTCAGGCTCAAATCGGTAACGTTCACACAAAGCCGCTTTATAACGCACTGCGAGCAGTTCCAAAAGACTACAAGCCAAGTCCTCTATATCCATGATCTGGTCGCGGATAGCACCCGTATAGGCCAGATAGCGGCCGACCCGTTGATCTTCAAATTTGGGCCACAGCACACCGGGCATATCTAAGAGTTCCATACCGCCGCTAAGCTTTACCCATTGACGGCCACGTGTAACACCCGGGCGATCCTCAACCTTTGTACGTTTTGCACCCGCCAACCGATTGATCAACGACGATTTGCCAACATTCGGTATGCCGACAATCATTAATGTGAGGGGTCGACTGGTCATGCCGCGTCGGTTATTTTGTGCAATACGCTCGGCACAGACTTCTTTAAGCATCGGCTCCAGCTGTTTTAATCCGCGCCCACTTCGGCAATCCGCCGCCAATACAGCAAGATTTTTCTTTTGAAAAAATTCACACCACGCACGGGTCACCTGCTCGTCCGCAACATCAGATTTGTTGAGCAATATGAGACGCGGCTTGTTTTTAGTCAGTGCCTCTATCTCCGGATTGCGACTGGCGCGCACAATCCTAGCATCGCGCAGCTCGACAATGGCATCGACCAGCTTAATGTTTTCACGAATTAATCGCCGGGTCTTCGCCATATGCCCCGGAAACCATTGTATCGTTTTACCTTGTTGTTCAGCCACGGTTTTCCTCCAGTTTATCGATCATCCAAAAGTCCGGCTCACAATATGATAACCGAACCGCTTATGTCATCTTCAATGAAATTTCACTTATAAAGTGTGCCTAGCGACGGCAGTGGAAACACACGGAAATAGGCCTTTCCAAGCACGTACCGCTCGTCTACCAGTCCAATATCAGTCGAACGACTGTCAAGCGAACCGTTGCGGTTATCCCCCATCAAAAACAGGTAGCCCTCCGGTACGGTAAGGGGAAAATCCATATCATACTGTCTGTTGGTCGGCGTGTTCGTATAGCGCTCATCAAGCGCTTCGCCGTTGACGTATACAATACCTTCTGTAAAATCGATATCTACACGTTGTCCGCCGGTGGCAATCACACGCTTCACAATCGGTTCATTGGCATAATAAGGCTTGGTTGCTACCACAATATCGCCCGGTTCCGCCGACAAACCCAAACGGGATATAATCAACATATCGCCATCGTGCAAGGTCTCGATCATCGATTCCCCGCTGACAACCGAGGTGCGTGCGATAAAAGTAAATAGCAGTACAACACAAACAACTGCAAAAACTGCACTTTCAACCCACTCGTACAACTCTTTAAAGATGCGATCACGGCGCAATGGCGCAGCTTTTACCTGCGCACTTTCTGCCTTTGGATCGGGAATGTTACCGTTTGTTTGCTCTTGCATACCATGCCTCCAAAAAGACTTCAACGCTTATTTTAACTAAATAATATCTCGACCGGCCGAGCAGCGAGCACCGACAGCCTTCATATTCTCTCTTTACTATTAAATAATAAACGTATAAAAAACAAAAAGGGACACATAGTCCCTTTTTGAATAAATCATTATTATCTTCTGACTTCCTTGACGCGAGCCGCCTTACCAACACGGTCTCTGAGATAATAAAGCTTGCCGCGGCGTACTCGACCCTGACGGACAACCTCAACAGTCTCAACAACCGGAGAATGTAACGGAAACACACGTTCAACACCAACACCATGAGACATGCGGCGAACCGTAAAGGTCTCCTGAATGCCACCGTGCTTCTTGGCGATAACAGTGCCCTCAAAGGCCTGCACACGGGATTTCTCGCCTTCCTTGATACGAACGCCTACGCGGATAGTATCGCCCACATTAAATACAGGGGGCTTCTCTTTTAGGCAAGCGTTAGAAAAATGCTTTAATGCGTCCACAAAATTTTCCTCCTTAATTTGTAACAGACATTCATTCCCGTTTGCGTGACAAACGGCAGAGGACTGTCAGCTTTTCATTCCGGCTCTTCGCCGACATGAAATCCCGCCGTGAAGGGAACACGACGACTACATGCCTGAACATATTACCACAAAGCCGGCGACAATGCAAGGCGTTTTTAATTTTAATTTCCAAAATCCGAATGGATTATTTGATTCCATATCCTGTCTCACTTAGACATCCAACTTCATATCCCCCGATTTAATCCAGCCCTTTTTTCGCATAAATTCTGAAACCATCCACGACAGCGCTGCAGGCAGAATAAAATACATGACGGCAATCTGAAGCAACGCGGTTGCGCTTCCAATAATCGGACTCATCGTCTGATAAGCCATGATCGGTCCAACCAGCCCTGCTGTACCCATTCCGGATCCTGTCGCATTGCTGGTCATCCCCAACAGCTTGGTGGAAATTGGCCCTAGAATCGCACTGCTAATAATAGCAGGCAACCATATCACCGGTTTTTTAACAAGATTGGGTATTTGCAGCATACTGGTTCCCAAACCCTGTGCAAGCAAACCACCCAGCTTATTATCGCGATAACTGGCCACGGCAAAGCCGACCATATTTGCACAGCACCCCACGGTGGCCGCACCGGCTGCAACACCGGACAGGTTGAGCACAATACCAATGGCAGCTGAGCTGATCGGCAGCGTCAGGAGCATTCCCATCAGTACTGAGACAATAATCCCCATCAGAACAGGTTGCTGCTCAGTGCCCCAGTTGATAATGCTACCCACCCATGCCATAAATACAGAAATGGGCGGTCCCGCAATCAGACCGACTCCGGAGCCGAAAACGATGGAGATAATCGGCGTTATAAGAATGTCCACTTTCGTCTTGCCGGACACAATATGGCCGAGCGCAATACCGGCATAGGCTGCAATAAAAGCACCAAGCGGTTCGCCGGGACCTGCAAAATGGATAACGCCGTCCACAAGAACTGTTCCAGCTGCGATTTTGGCTGCAAATGCACCAACCATGCCCGCGGTCGCGGCAGAAAGCATGACAAGCGGCGGCTCCTTAAACTTATAAGCCACACCACAGCCGATTCCGGCACCGGTAAGTGACGCAGCAATCTTACTCAAAGCAACAAGGGTTCCCCCCAGCTCCCCGCCTATAAATAAACCGATCTGCTGTATGATGGTACCCACGATCAACGTTGAAAAAAGTCCCAGCGCCATACCGGAAAGACCATCGATAAATATTTTGTTGAGTATTTTTTTGAGGTGTTCCATTATTTTCTCCTTAGTGACAACAACATGTATATACACATGTATATATTATTCATCTATTCTATCAGAAAACCCTTTGCAATTCAACAACTATTTGCACGCTAAAAGCAAGGGTTTTCTCACAATGCCCTTTGATTATCACGCCATCTTAAAGCACTTACAATC
Organism: Candidatus Fimivivens sp.; assembly: GCA_047974975.1. Lineage (GTDB taxonomy): Bacteria > Bacillota > Clostridia > Oscillospirales > Ruminococcaceae > Yanshouia. Next base: position 243,550 of record JBKECV010000012.1, on the reverse strand, counting down.
AAATTTTACAAATGGATGATAATATTTCTTCCGCAGCAATGCTGCGCCACTGTTTAACATTTTTAAAATAAAAACAGTAGCCGCCCAGGTTTCTCCCTAGACGGCCACAAAATCAGGACGATTTTATTCAATTGTGATGCTTTTAATTTTCTGTTCAGATTTGGGACGATCAGAAGAATCGACTTTAACACCGGCAATCGCGTCAACAACATCCATGCCTTCCACCACTTTACCAAAGGCGGCATACTGCCCATCGAGATGGGGGGCATCCTCATGCACAATAAAGAACTGCGAACCGGCCGAGTCGGGATTCTGACTGCGCGCCATTGAAACAGCACCTCTGGTGTGCTTAATCGGGTTCTTAACGCCATTCATCTCGAACTCGCCCTTGATCTGATGGCCAGGTCCCCCTGTGCCGATACCATCGGGGCAGCCACCCTGAATCATAAAACCGCGGATGACGCGGTGAAAGATCAGGCCGTCGTAGAAGCCTTCCTTGACCAGCTTCTCAAAATTTCCAACTGTAATCGGGGCGTGCTCCGGGGCAAGTTCCAACTTGATCTGTCCGCCGTTTTCCATTGTTATTGTAACCATAATGTCCTCCATAAGCTATTTTTTAACCGGGAGAAAACCCGGTGGATCCAACGAGTATAAATTGCGTTTTTAGGTAATATATGCAAAGTGGCAATCCAGCACCTGCTCAAGATGCGCCGGATCCAGCTCAATCTGATCGCCGATGCGACCCGCACTAATGACAATCGTCTCCTGCGCGCGTGCCGAAAAATCCACGACAGTCGTATACTGTTTTTTCATACCGATCGGTGAACAACCGCCCCTGACATAGCCTGTCAGAGAAATAATCTCCTTGACATGCACCATCTCAACCGATTTCTCCCCCACCGCTTTGGCGGCCGCTTTGAGGTTCAACTCCAGCGCCACAGGCACAACGAATACAAAGATATTCTTCGAGGCCCCTCGCGTAACCAACGTTTTAAAAACCTTTTCCACCGGCATGCCCACTTTGTCGGCAACTGAAACGCCGTCGAGCAAACCGTCCTGCGTGTCATAGGTGTGCCCTGTATAGGACAGCTTTTCTTTTTCAAGCATGCGCTGAGCGTTTGTTTTCGCCTGTGCCACAATCATCCCCCATTTTCTGCCGCCAACGCACTGTAAAGTTGACGGTAACGGTCCACATATTGCGCTCGCACCATGTCGATGCGCAACGCATCAAAGCACAGCGTTCCCAAACGGCGCGGCTCATCATCAAACATTTTAACACCACAGAGTGCTAAAAACTCATGATATAAAAGGCAATCGTCAATCGCCCCGATCAGCTCGTACTCCTCCGGTGTGGGTCGCACCTTACAAAGTGTGTCATAAATAACCCCGACCAGTGCTCCTTCCGCCTCATAATACAGCGGAAAATGGCGCTTGACCGGCCGTGTCAAATCGGAGATATAGCATTCGGTGGCATCATGCAGCAGACAAAACAGTCGTACTCGCGTGTTTAGACCGCGCGCTTGTGCTTCCTGCTCACAGTTGAGGCAGTGCTGCGCCACCGAATAAAAATGATGAATATGACCATTTGCACGGCACAGCATAGCCAGCGCATGTGCAATATCCTCAATGCAAATATCTGAAGACTTGGGATTAAACGGATCCATATTGATTCCATGATAGGTTCTGATCTGATTAGGATCCCTCATACCGTTTCAAGCTCCTCTACCTGTTCGGCGAGCAGCTTGGGCGCCTCTCCCTCCGAGAGCGGCACAGCCTGTACACCGCGCAACTTGCGCTCAATCGCACGCGTTCGGGTGCCGATCAGTTTGTCGAGATCGTCATTAGCTAGCCGCAAGCGATCCTGCGCTTTACGCAGAATATCGTTAAAGTTCGAGAATTCTGTTTTAACAGCACCCAGCACCTGCCATACCTCGCCGGAGCGTTTTTGAATGGCCAAAGTTTGAAAGCCCATTTGCAAGCTGTTTAGTAGTGCCGCCATCGTCGTCGGACCTGCAATGTTCACGCGAAAATCGCGCGCGAGTGTCTCGACCATACCGCGCCGTACCACCTCGGCATACAGCCCTTCAAACGGCAAAAACATGATGCCAAAATCGGTGGTAGTGGGCGGATCAATGTATTTATCGCGGATATCTTTGGCGCAACCCTTGATACGTTGTTCAAGTTCCTTACCTGCGGCTGCAATACGCTCCGGGACAGCACTTTCATAAGCATCCATCAATGTCGCATAAGTGTCACCCGGGAATTTGGCGTCTATCGGCAACCAGACGCCATTCTCACCGTCACCCGGCAACTTGACCGCGTATTCCACAACGGTATTGCTCCCCTTTTTAGTGGAAACGTTGGCTTCGTACTGCTCCGGGGATAAAATTTGTTCCAAAATGGCGCCAAGCTGAATCTCGCCCAAAATACCGCGAGTCTTCACATTAGAAAGTACTTTTTTCAGGTCGCCCACACCATTGGCGAGTGTTTGCATCTCACCCAATCCCTTATAAACCTGTTCCAGTCGCTCGGATACCTGTGCAAAGGACTGCGCCAAACGCTCGTTTAGCGTCTTTTGTAGCTTTTCATCCACTGTCTGGCGCATTTGATCCAGCTGCTTCGTATTGTCAGCGCGCAGCACCTCCAGACGCTGCTCTACAGTGGCGCGCACCTCTTCAAGACGCTTTGAAGACTGGCCTGTAAAGGCCTCTATTTTGCTTTCAATGCGAAAAAGTTGCGCATGAACCGTCTTTTGTAACGTGTCATTTCGCGCCGTTAACTGTTCATTTAACTCCGCCAGACGCTTATCTTGCAATTCGCCCGAACGCCGTTGCGACTCTGAAAGTGTCTGACCAAGCGCTGCTACAGTGGACTGTAACGACTGGATCATCTCCTGGCGCACACTGCGCATCTGTTCAACAAGTTCGCGTCGCAGCGCCTCATTTTCCTCGCGGTGCTGACGGCTTAACTGGTTGGCTCGCGACGCCGCGAGCATCGCCCCCATAAAAGCAGCCACCGAGGCAACGGCGGCCACAATAATGATCACGAGTTCAATTTGATCCATATCTACTCCTCTCACCTGCGCACTTTGGCGTAGGAACGGCAAAGCCAGCATAAGATAAGTATAGCATATTTTGCCGCGCTTTTCATCTGTCATTTTGTAAAGTTGGGGGATTGTCATGTCATTTTCACTTTCACTCTCGGGCGGCGGATGCCGCGGCGCTACACATGTGGGTGTTTTAGCCGCCCTTCAGGAAGCCGGTCTAACCCCATGTGCTGTATCCGGCAGTAGCGCCGGCGCCATCGTAGCCGGTTTGTACGCTTATGGATATACACCGGATGAGTTGATTGAAATTTGTCACGAGCTTGAACAAAAAGGTGAAAGACTGATTGATTTGAATATATTGGGCATCGCCTGTGCGGTAGGGCAACTGGCTCGACGCCGCCCCATCACACTGCCCGGCCTGCTCAAAGGGGAACGACTGCGTTCATTGCTCAAGCAATTGACAAAGGGATGCGCTCTATCACAGGTTCGGTTGCCGGTATGCATTGCCAGCGTCGACTTATGTAGCGGTGAAACGGTCGCTTTTTCTCAGCGCAAACCGGTTCACGCACTTTCAAACGTCCGGTGGTCGCATGACGTACGCCTATATGAAGCCATCTACGCCAGCTGCTGTGTACCGGTTATTTTTGCACCGCCCACCTCAATGAGTGGCATTTTGGTGGACGGCGGCGTGACCGATAACCTGCCGATAAATTTGTTGCTGGCCTGCGACGCGCCCAACATTATCGCCGTCGATATCTCGGAAAACTATGCCCCCGTAAACGGTGAAGGCATTTTTGAAATTGCTTCACATTCCCTTTCAGCGATGAGCCGCAGGCTGCGTGACTGTACCGTGCGTGGCGAGCGGCTGCTCATCCGCCCAAAATTGCCGGAGAACGCCGGGTTATTCACGTTCTCGCTGATGTCCGAGTGCATTGAGTCCGGCTATACCGCCACCCGAGAATTGACCGATCTGATTCACGCTATTGCCAAATAAATTTGTAATATGAACAAAATTTTGACCACCAAAAAAACGGACACTTGTGCCCGTTTTTCATCCACAAACGTGTTTGTTAATCAACAGGCGCCAATATACGCCCGGCTAAAAATCCTAAAACGGTCCCGGAAAACAACAATATTTTCAATCTTTTTTATACGTAATAACAGCGCTTCCCCTTAATGATGAATTTCCCTATTATGCGGTTCCGTAAACAATAGTGAAATGCACCAAATGCCTGCAACTGCAATCAATGTGTAGACAATTCGACTGCCTAATGCACTTTGGGTACCAAACAGCCATACAACAGCATCAAGCTCAAACAACCCGATCAGGCCCCAATTGAACGCACCGATAATGACCAGCAGCAATGCCAACTTATTAATCACAATACCACCTCCTTGCGTGTGACGTAAACCGTTGGTAGAAAGTTTTCCCAAATTTATATAAAATATACAAGCGATAGCTTTTGCCTAAAGACGTAAACACGAACAGCACATTTTGACCGTTTCGGACCCAATCTAAAAAGGCCCCCTATTTTAATCGGATAGTAGTACCGACACCCCATGTGGCAGACCAATTTGTTTTAGTATATGATTTCTGATATACTGATACCGAATGATAAAAAATTGAGGAATGACCGTGAAAAAACAACAACGTCGCAAAAATAAAAGTTTTCGATTATATTTGACGCTGGCACTCTATGTTGTATTGGCATCCTGCGCGCTCACGGCGCTCTGGCGTTTAACCGCAATAAAACCACCGGATACTGATGCCTCAAGCGCCACTGCATCGGTTTCACCGGCCATCGGCGCAGGACGCATCAATGGCGGTTTACAACTGATGAGCAGCAACGCTATCCTGTTTGACCCTGCCGACGGCCATGTTTTTTATGCTAAAAATGCGTACGAGAAAGCATATCCCGCTTCTCTGACCAAGGTGATGACGGCGTTGATTGCCGTTGAACAGATCGACGACTTAGATGCACCGGTCACCCTGGAATATGCCGATTATGCCGGACTTTATGAACTAAATGCCGCGATGGCCGGCTTCACAGAAGGTGAAACAGTTACGGTGCGTGATCTGCTTTATGCCACTTTGCTGCCGTCAGGCGCTGAGGCCGCACGCGCGTTGGCGCGTGTGGCGGCCGGTTCACAAGCGGATTGCATCGCTATAATGAATGACCGCGCGCAGGCGCTTGGCATGACCAACACGCACTTTACCAACGTAACCGGTTTACACGACCCCGAGCACTATACAACCGTTTACGACCTCTCGCTGCTTTTGACCACAGCACTCAAAAATGAAGACTTTGCCAAGGCATTTTCGACCTTTAGCTATACCAGCACAACCACCGAGCAACATCCGAATGGGTTGCTTTTGACCTCCACCCTCACACCGCGGGTCGAGCAACTCCAGCGGGACGCTAAACCGATCATCGGCGCTAAAACCGGTTATACCGAAGAGGCACAGCTTTGCCTGGCCAGCGTTGGCGAATATGAGGGGGTGACCCGTGCCATCATTACCGTTGGTGCCGCGGGAGACGGTTATTCGGATCCAACACATCTCGTGGATGCCTATCTTCTATACGAAAAGAGTCTTCCACACTCAAAGCAATCCTAAAGATAGCCTGTGACCAAATTTTATGGGTCCTTTGCAAAACACCCCCTCTCCTGTTCGTGAGAGGGGGTGTTTTAATAGACTCAATAACGTATTCTCGGTAGATTAGCATCACTGGATAGATTCGAAAAGCTGTACAAAACCAGCACATCTTGTACCTGCTCGGTTTCCAGCAGTTCATTAACACCGCGGGGCAATGAACGCAAATCAACCACTACCACTTTGCGGTAATTCTGCGTCAAAAAAGGTACAAAGCAGTTGGCGTAAGAATCTTTAATAACCATAATAGAGCCGTCGGGCGCACTGTCATTTTCAATTACTGTCACACCGTTGTTGGCATGCAAAAACAGCGCATATTGATCCCTTGTATCCAGCGCCGACATATCATACATCGAATCAAACGCCTCGCCATCAATCGTCACGCTGTTCACCGGCAAATCGTACCATGTGATGGTATCCGCCACAGCATCATACTTTTTGGCCTTGCTATAATAGGTGCCCCAAAAACCCGGTGCACTTTGCGCTAAAAGCTGACTCGGCATGATGGCCGACAGTCCTCGCGCTTGTGCAAAGCACGCATAACCATACCACGCACCTTGTGTTGTCCAGTGGTGGTCGGTGCGGTAGTAAATATCTTCATCCGCATGTGCCAGCAAATTATCGGCAACATCTATGCCAATATAGTCATTTTTGGCCAACCTGTTGTTGATCTCTTCAATAAGCGGCAATTGGTCGATATTGCCCAATCCTACCGGTACCAGATCCTTTAATATATTATAAGAGCTCGGTATGATCATGATACACTTGTTGACTTCTGGATTGAGTTCAGAGAATTCCGCCAAATAGCCAAGATTTTTTTCCAATCGTTGTACATCGTAAGCCCTGTATTTTTCAAATAGATAGTCTTTTTCCCCATAGACGATATTGTTGTTCTCAGTTTTACCCAATAGTGCCTCACAGCGCGATTTTAACGAAATCCACTGATCGCGCAGTGCAAACTGGTCGTTGGCATACTGTTCGAATTTTTGTGCAAAACCCTTACTGGTGCTATCCATAAGCGCGCTCAAAGAAAATTTGGGCAATTGATTCAGATAGCGATTCTCCATTTCAGAGAAGTTTTTTGCAGGAATTAAAAAATTGGCAATAAAAAAAATACCGATCAAACCAAATAATAAAATAATAATAGGGTGGCGCTTTAAAGATTTCATTTCTCCGCCTCCTTAAAATCTAAAGTATAAAAACGGATTGTAGGTTGCATCCACCAGATACGCAACCGAAACGATAAATAACGCACCATAAATAATCACAGCGGCAGCGCGATTTTTCTCCAACTGCTCAAAATATTTTTTAAGCACAGGGGTTGCAAACACAATACCCAGTACAAAAGTCACGCCGTAATTGCGCAAAAAGTAACGCCAATCTTCCCCACCTGAAAAAGCAAAAAGCCTGCCCAAAAACACACCAAGCTGTGCAAAATCGGTTATTGCAAATATCGCCCAACTGATCATAATAAGCGGCACCATATAAACGCGAGCCAAAACAGGATGCCGATTTAATATAGGGCGTAAAAATGCCTTTTCGAGCATGAGTAGTACAAAAAAGTAAAGGCCCCAGAGGACAAAATTCCATGATGCGCCATGCCACAGGCCGGTAGCTGCCCACACCAATAAAAGATTTATCACTGTTCTGGTTGCACCTTTGCGGTTGCCCCCCAGCGGAATGTACATATACTGCCGAAACCACGATCCCAGCGTCATATGCCACCTGCGCCAAAATTCGGTCATACTTTTTGAGATATAAGGAAAGTTGAAGTTTTGCGGGAACTCAAAGCCAAGCATCCGCCCCAATCCAATGGCCATGAGCGAATAACCCGAAAAATCAAAATAGATCTGTAATGTAAATGCTAAAATTGCCAGCCACGCCAGCGGCGTGGAGATGCCTGAAAACCCCATTGACTCCACTTGTGTCCACAATGCGCCGACGTTGTTGGCAATGATCACCTTGCTTGCCAAACCCATTATGAATGTCTGCGCTCCACACGAAATCTGCCCAAGATCAGTGGTCCGCTCACGCAGCTCACGCTGAACATCGGTATAGCGCACGATGGGTCCTGCAATCAGCTGCGGAAACAGTACGACAAAAGCACCAAAGTTGATGATATTACGTTCGGCCTTGACATCCCCCCGATAGACGTCGATGGTATAGGACATTGTCTGGAAAGTATAAAAGCTGATACCAAGCGGCAACGTGAGCGCCAATATCGGCAATTCCAACCCGGTAACGGCATTGATATTGCGGGCAAAAAAACCGGCATATTTAAAAAAGCCGAGCATGCCAAGGTTAAAAACAACCGAAACCATCAGCCAAAACCGACGCATTCCTTTTTTCTCTGAAAAACGCTCAATTTGGTTAGAAGCAGTGTAGTCCACTATGATGGATGCCAGCATGATGGGAAAATAGCGAACCTCGCCCCACGAATAAAAAACCAAGCTCAAAATCAGCAACGTTAAGTTTTTCCATCTCTTAGGCGCGAGATAATATATTGTAAAGGCCACCGGCATGAAATAAAACAAAAACAAAATGCTGGAAAATACCATAGGTTCCTCCAAAAGTCGAATTAAAGCTGCTTGTGCGACTGTTGTTTTGTACTTTTACAGACTAAAACCACATAAAAAGCCTCCGCAGATTTGGCTGCGAAGGCTTTTTAGTACCTAAGCCGGACAAAGTTTCCAGCTAATAATTTAACAGAAACGCTTTAAAACATCAAGGTATTTATTTAAGCGTTAAACATGCCGTCGATGGTATCTTTGGTTAATTGCACATCGGCAGCAAAGTCCGCATTTCCCTTGGACTGAGAGGGCATAACGCCAACGATGATCAAAAACACATAGTTTCCCTTGACGTACACCTCGCCCGCTTGTGCACGGTCGTAAGAGCCGTTGACGCCGTAAAACTCATATTGAGCCGTGATATCGGCGAGTCGCTTTTCCAACGCCTGTTGAACAACTTCCACCTTTCCCTCTTTGGCCTTGACGGCAAAAAGTGCATCGGAATTGGTCATAGACATTGAAACACCGCCCGCATATTCATCATAAGCTGACGCGTCCAAATCAGCAAAATCTGAAAGGTACTTGTCATCGACTGGCATTTTCATAGTAACAGCGCCATATTCATAGTCGTACTTTTCGTTAAATTTCGCATCTATGGTGTCAAACACATCCTGAAGAGACTTATCATCCTTAATAGTGCCGGAAACATTTTTCTGGCCACCACAAGCTGTCACTGAAAGCATAAAGACGGCTGCCAAAAACAACGATAAAACTTTTTTCATAAATTTCTACCTCTTACTGTTTTAAAATACGGTAAAGCTTACCGGTTCAGTTATTAGGTGTGTATAGCTGCGCTATTTATTGCAGCTTTTTTATATTTTTAGCTTTCTCGATTGGCAATATGCGCATAATATGATAAAAATCCGCTTAACGCCAATTTATTTCACTCTATTTTAAGTCTTAAACATGCCTAAAAGCACAGTTTTAAAAGCAATCTACTTCTTATACGCGCGTTGAAAATTTCGAAAACAAATATCGGTGATTTTCACACATAATACAAACGGGAAAGCAATACGCTTCCCCGTTTTAAGCTTTTAGTATCTCGATTACTCAGCACTGTCGGCAGCCAAGTCCTCTTCAGGTGCATTATCTTCCAACAAAGCCTTGATCGAAAGGCTGATTCTACGACGCTCAAAATCGAGCTCGGTGATCTTAACATCAACCTCTTGTCCAACCGACAGAACATCGGAAGGCTTGCCCACGCGCTCACATGCAATCTGGCTGATATGGATGAGGCCATCAACGCCGGGAATCAACTCGGCAAATGCGCCAAATGCAGTCAAAGAGACAATCTTAACCTTAGCGGATTGCCCAACAGCATAATTGTTTGCAAGTATGGTCCAAGGATTATCTTCATCTTTTTTATAGCCAAGCGAAATCTTCTTCTTCTCGGCATCGATATCCTTGACATAAACCTCGATCTCATCGCCAACCTGCACGATCTGCGAAGGATGCTTGATTTTGCCCCAAGACAACTCCGAGATATGAATCATGCCGTCTACACCGCCCAGATCAACAAAAGCGCCGTAATCGGTCAGTGACTTCACGACACCGCTGTACTTCTTGCCAATTTCAACCTCGCCCCAGAACTGCTCTTCGAGTTCCTTGCGCTGCTCACGCAATACGGCACGGATAGAGCCGACCGCACGGCGCCGCTGACGATTGACTTCAAGAATTTTAAACTTAACAGGCTTTTTCAGAAGTGCTTCAAGCGCATCGCCGCGGGACATAGTCGCCTGAGAAGCGGGAATAAACACCTTGACGCCATTGGTCAGAGCCAGCACGCCGCCCTTGATAACCTCAGTGACAACGCCCTCAAGAATTTCGTCGGTATCCGCAGCGCCCATGACTTTCTCAAACCCGGCTTGTGCATCAAGACGCTTTTTCGAAAGCATCACGGTACCCTCGACATCGTTGACACGTACAACCAAGAGTTCGAGCTCGTCCCCCTTATTAACAATATCCTCGGGTTTTACAGTGGGATCGTCAGTAAGTTCATTGAGCGGTACAAAACCGGCATGCTTGGTGCCGATATCAACAGAGATCATGTTCGGTTCAATACTGGTCACAACACCAGTTACCTTCTCCCCGTTATATGTACTTTTACAAAACTGATTGAGCAACTCCTCAAAGCTAAGCTCTTCCTGATTCTCCAAAATCTCACTCATGGTTTCGTGTACCTCCTTAATTATGCAAGCAGGCGTGGACGCACCTGCCGTAATGCCGATAGAACAAACACCGGTAAAATCCTCAGGATTAAGCTCGCCTGCAGTTTCAATTGCAATGGTCCTGCAAAACTGCCCACAGATTTGTGCAAGCTTGACCGTATTTGAACTGTGCCGACCGCCAATTACCAGCATGACGTCAGAATTTGATGCCAACTTGGCCGCTTCCTGCTGACGCAAGGAAGTAGCATTACATATTGTATCAAATATTTTTGCATTTGTACACACTTTTTTTGCGTTTTGAATACAATTTTCCCATTCATTTTTATTGAAAGTTGTCTGGACTACAAAATACACTGTATTTTTAGATAAAATATCTTTATTTTGCTCATTTAAAAGTTCATCACAATTTGAAACAACCAAAACACTTCCGCTGCAATGCCCCATAATCCCCTGTACCTCAGGGTGGTTTTGGTCACCAACAATGACCAAAAATGCGTCTGGTTCCACCAAACTTGCAATTTTATGAATTTTCGAGACAAAGGGGCAGGTTGCATCGGTGTAGGAGATGCCCGCTTGCCCAAGCTGCTCATAAATCTTAGCTGCAACCCCGTGCGAGCGTATGACAACTCTTCGTCCCTGCGCATGATCTTCGACGGCATGAATAACCGTAACGCCCTGCGCCTCGAGCGCCTGTACAAACTGGGCATTATGAATCAATGGGCCCAATGTACAAACCTGTTCACCCGAGTCCACTGCTTTTTGCACCATCTCGACGGCGCGCTGAACCCCAAAACAGAACCCCGCCGTTTTTGCAACCGTTATTTTAGCGCCCATAATGCTCCCCCAGTTCCAACAGTACCAAAATTTCTTGCCAGACGCGCTTGGTCGCACGCTTCAAGGCGCGCGGAGAATCCTCTTCAAGTCCCAACTCAGAGTAGGGCACCACCGCGCCAAATCGCACGCGAATGCGGCTGCGAAAACGCAATGGGCGTTCGTATATAACGGCACAGGGTAATACATCCGCCTGTGTCATCTTGGCAATCAGTGCCATACCGGACCGCGGCTTCCCCGGCTGTCCCGCCGGGAAACGTGTTCCCTCCGGAAAAATGCCCAAAACATGACCTTCGCGAATGCGTTCTGTGCAATACGATATCACCGACATATCACCCGACCCACGCACAACCGGAATGATGCCCAACCAACGAAACAGCCATCTCAAACCTGAAATGTGCATAAGTTCCTCTTTTGCCAAATAACGCACCCACGGCTTGAGCTTGAGCACAAACACCACCGGATCCAGGTAAGAGGTATGATTGCTCGCCATAATGTAGCCTTTTCCGTCACGAGGAATATGATGCAATCCCTCGTACTCAATACGAAAAGCAATGGGCATTAAAAAATTAAGAACAACTCTGGCCAGCTGAAAAAACCATTGCATCTTAAAGTCGCTCCTCGACCGTTACGGTCATGCGTTCAAGTGTCTGTTGTAACGTTAAGTCGGTACTGTCTATTAGAATGGCATCCTGTGCCTGACACAGCGGTGCAGCCGCACGGTGAGAATCATTATAGTCACGCTGCTGGATATCCGCTAAAACGGTTTCAAAATCCGCCGTTTGCCCTTTTTCTTGATATTCTAAAAAGCGCCGACGCGCACGCGCCTGTGGCGTCGCTGTCAAAAAGAACTTGATTTTGGCATCCGGCAACACCACGGTGCCGATATCCCGTCCATCCATCACGACATTGTTAACTTTGGCAAGATCCCGCTGCAAGTCCAACAAAAAACTGCGCACCGCAGGAATGGCCGACACGTTGGAGGCCGCCATCGAGATCTCCGGCCGACGTATGATTTCGGTGACATCCTCACCATTCAATAGCATCCTCTGCATTCCATCGACATATTTCATTTGTATGTCAATATGCGGCAACAATGGCACCACCTGCGCCGCGTCGGTGGTGTCTGCGATACGATGATGTGCATAATAACCGATAGAGCGGTATAGTGCGCCGGTATCGACATAAATAAATTCCAGCTTTTCCGCCAAGCTGCGCGCAACCGTACTTTTTCCCGCTGCTGATGGACCATCAATGGCGATAGCATTTTTCTTATTCATTCAATTATTCCCCTCTTTTACTGCCACAATTTGCGTTGCGGCACAAACTCCTGCAAGATATCCTGTTGAAAAGGCAATCTGTAAATTAAATCCGCCTGTGACAGCGTCCACATCCAGCAGTTCACCTGCAATATACAACCCCCGCACCAGCTTGGATTCCATCGTTTTGGGATGCACCTGTGTGACCTTAACACCACCACGGGTAACAACCGCCTCCTCGATGGGGCGCAGCGAGACCGGCCGAATCATCAAAGCTTTTAGCGTTTCACAAAGTTTATGCCGTTGTGCTTTTGTGATGGCATTAATCTGTGTCTCTTTGTCGATTCCCGATTGCAAAATAACAATCGGGATCAAACTTTTGGGCAACAGTCGATCGAGCGCATTTTTTAAGGAACGGTTTTTCATATCGGAAAAATCCCGCAACAAACGGCTATCGAGTTGCTGCATATCCAGCCCGGGTTTCAGATCAATAGTCATGGTATAATCGGCAGCGTCTCCTTCAATCTCGCTGGAAGCGGTTAACACCAACGGCCCTGAAATACCAAAATGGGTAAACATCAACTCGCCGATTTCTGAAATCGACTGCTTTTTACCTTTTTTAACTGTCAACGTCACATTTTTAAGAGACAGACCCATCAGTTGAGCGCACCACTGATCGGATGTGATTATAGCAGTAAGCGATGGTGCAATCGGCAAAATGTCGTGCCCGGCCGATTCTGCCAATCTGTAACCGTCTCCGGTCGAACCGGTAAGCGGATAACTTTTGCCTCCGGTGGCCAGCAGCACTGCGCCAGCGTTATAATGAGCCCCATCTGCCGTCCGAACACCGGTGACTTGGCCGTTTTCACAGCACAGTGAGATCACGCGATTTTGACGGAATACGACGCCATTTTTTTTTGCAAAGCCGGCCAGCGCATCGACAATATCGACCGCCTTATCCGACTGTGGAAATACGCGCGCACCTCTTTCGGTTTTAAGCGGCACGCCACACCCCTCAAAAAATGCCATGACATCCTGTGGCATAAATGCATCAAATGCGCTGTATAAAAAGCGCGGATTTCGGCGCATTGCTTCAATGAGGCGATCTCGGGTACAGTTGTTGGTTACATTGCAACGGCCTTTACCCGTGATCATCATTTTGCGCCCCACCCGTGCATTCTTGTCCAGCATCAACACGCGGACGCCCATCGATGCCGCCTGCCCGGCCGCCATCAACCCGGCCGCACCCGCACCCACAACAATAAAATCATATTTCTCATTCATTAGCGATCATTATCATCAGCCTTGGTGTAAACCTCATAGCGCTCCCAAATGCGTTCAAGCTCGGAGTAAGCGCGGCTGGTCTCCTCTCTACGCTTGATGCCGACTGCGATTATCAAGGCGTTTAACAACGACAGCGGCGCGACGAGCGAGTCGACAAACGACGCCATCTCGCTGCGCGCATACAGGTGCAAATCCGCCAGTTCCGCAATAGGTGAAAGACTCGAATCGGTAATAGATATGGTGGTGGCCTCGCGTTCCTGCGCAAACTTCATGGCTGCTAACGTGCGCTTGCTATAGCGCGGAAAGCTGATGCCGATAAAGACGTCCCCCTTGCCAAGGTTTAAAAGCTGCTCGAACACATCTGAAGTCGAAGCCGAGGTTACAAGCCGCACATTATCAAAGACATGATTGAAATAAAATGCCAGAAAGCTCGCCAAAGACGCCGAGGAGCGGATACCAAGGATATAAATGGTGTGCGCGGTTAAAAGCGCATCGATCGTCGCCGAAAACTCCTCGCGTGAAACCTCTTCCAGCGTGCGGCGAATCTTATCGATATCCATCGTCAACACACGGTTGAGAATATCGGCTTCTCCAAGCTGTGTGCCGGTTAATTCCATACGCTGAACGGTGGTTAAGCGGTTGCGTATCAATTCCTGTAAAGACCGCTGCAACTGCGGATAGCCGTCGTATCCCAGCTCCGAGGCAAAGCGAACCACCGTCGACTCGCTCACACCCACAGCCTGCCCCAGTTTTGCAGCGGTCATAAATGCAGCTTTATCATAATGTTCTACAATATATCGTGCAATCTGCTTTTGCCCTTTTGAAAGCTTTGGCATCATATTTGTTATTAAACTTATCAAGTCTTTATGCACAAAATGCACCTCCTGTTTCATAGGTACAGTATATCAGATCTTGATGATAAATCAAGCAAATGCAACTCAATTATGAATAACCTGCATCAAAGTGCTTAAAAGCGATTCAATTGGCATCTAAATGCAGGCATCCCCGTCACATTTAGCATCTTTTGCACAATTTATGTCTCAAATTTCAGCATATCTCATGGGTGATTGGCACGTCTTCCCAATAGAGACAGCACCCGTATACGCTTAAAAGATAGCGATTTATCATACATAACCCACTCCCCGCTGCGCTGCATATTGGCGTCTATAGCAATGCCGCTCGGTGCCATCAAATTCTCAAGTACACGGTGTGAAATCGGCTCCAGTATAATGGCCAATTCAAATTGTTCATCTTCTTGCAGATCAGCGACCGAATCCACCATGCGTACCGCTGAGCACTGCTGCTTCATCGTCTCATAGAGCCCTTGCGCTTGTACGCCGGAACCAAACACCAACGCTTTGCATTCTTGAAGTAGCCGATCCGATTCCAGCCGTGCAACACGCATCAGTTGTCGTACCTGTTCATCCACACCAATAATCGGTTCGACATCTATTAACTGCTTTTTATTCATAAAAATACCCCCATATGATGAGAATAATTCATCCT
Source organism: Candidatus Fimivivens sp. (assembly GCA_047974975.1). GTDB lineage: Bacteria > Bacillota > Clostridia > Oscillospirales > Ruminococcaceae > Yanshouia. The sequence goes on along the minus strand of JBKECV010000012.1, from coordinate 228,233 downwards.
ATGGGGGACGTTTAAATTTGGTGCAAATCAGTTTTCGGCAGCGGACTCAGGAGCATGCACCTTATTGTCCAGCGTCGATATATGCGTGTAATATTCTTTGAGGATCTTGTCCTCGAGCTCTCTGCGCGCCTCGCTCGTGATAGGATGACAGATATCCCTGAAATTGCCCTGCTCATCCCGACGACTGGGCATTGCGACAAATAAGCGTTCCGGCCCATCAATGACCTTGATGTCGTGTATGGCAAAGTCATCACCCAGCGTTAGAGATACCAGTGCGCGCAATCTGCTTTCTTCGTATATTCTTCTGATTCGGATGTCGGTAATTTTCATTTTTGCCCCTCCTGTCACCGCTATTATCAGCAGATTGGAAAATATTTATTCACTTTATTTTGGCTGCGTGCTATAATTTTAGTATTATATAAAAATCATTTTAAAATCAACGGCGGTGGATTACGAGGATTCTTCCCCGCCCACAATGATGATTGAAAACCATTTCATTTTGTTTTCAATCCCATTTTAGTACAGAACAGTTAACTTTGTGGAGGTGCAGCAATGCCCGTTATTACAGAAGAAAACTTAAAGCAATACCACAACCTGCACTTTATCGGCGTAGGTGGTTCCGGCATGTTCCCCCTTGTTCAAATTTTGCTGGCACAGGGGCACTGCATTTCCGGCTCAGACAACAACCCGGGCGATACGATCGACCAAGAGCGCACCATGGGGGTACATGTTACAATTGGACACAGTGCCGCCAATGTTCAAACGGCCGATGCCGTGGTGTATTCCGCCGCCATTATGCAGGATAATATCGAACTGGTCGCCGCCAGAGAACGCGGTATCCCGACGATCGAGCGCAGCGAGATGCTCGGGCTGCTTACACGCCGCTATGATAACTGCGTATGTGTTTCGGGCACCCACGGTAAAACGACCACCACGTCGATGATCACCTATCTGATGTTGGCCTCAAACCTTGATCCGTCGGTCGTAATCGGCGGCAAAGTCAACGCGATCGGCGGCAGTGGCCGAGCGGGACTTTCACAGAATATGGTGGTTGAGGCTTGTGAGTTTGTCGACACTTTTTTGCATCTTTCGCCCGACATTGCGGTCGTTTTGAATATCGACGCCGATCACTTAGATTATTTTAAAACACTGGACAATATCATTCGCTCATTTCGTCGCTTCTGTGAATTGACTTCGCGCACCGTCATCTATAACGGTGACGATGAAAATTCTTGCAAAGCAGTTGCAGGTCTTGACAGACAGCTTATCAGCTTTGGGCTATCGGATAAAAACACCTATTATGCCGCAAACATTTCCTGGAAAAACGGTTCACGCTGTGACTTCGACCTGATGAAAAACGGAAAAAAAGTTACCGCTTTGCAGCTGAACATCCCCGGCCAACACAATGTGCTCAACGCCTTGGCCGCCTGCGCCGCGGCACTGGAAGCGGGTGCCAATCCCGAAAAATTTGGAGAAGGACTTTCGGTCTTTACCGGCGCACACCGACGTTTTGAAATTTTAGGCACGATAAACGGCATTACAATCGCCGATGATTATGCCCACCACCCCGCCGAATTGGCCGCGACGCTAACGGCCGCAAAATCATTGGACTACAATAATGTCTGGGCGGTATTTCAGCCTTTCACCTACTCCCGAACCGCCATGCTGTTGGACGAATTTGTCAAAGTGTTGCCCATTGCCGATCATGTTGTGATGTCTGCCATCATGGGTGGTCGTGAAGAAAACACCTACGGCATCACCACTGAAGATCTCGCAGTTAAAATGCCGGGCAGTGTGTGGTTTGAAACCTTTGACGAAATCGCTGAATATGTGCTGGCCAACGCTAAGGAAAACGACTTGGTTCTGACCCTTGGCTGCGGCGACGTCTATAAATGCGCCAAGTTGATGCTTGGCATAGCAACAACACCAAAATAAATTTGGTGCCATTAAAACGGCCGTATAATGCCCCAAAGAGGGTTGTATGCGGCCGTTTTAATTTTATTTTGGTGGCAAAAACAATCACTCTGGAATAAAATGGCATTATGAGCGGCTTTGAATCAAGTTGCAGTTTTATGCCTTTTATGCCATAATGATTGTGACTCTTTGTCTGGAGGTGATAACCAAAACCAATACCAATAAACTACTGAAAGGGTGAGCATTAAAAAAAAACAAAAAGCGCCAGTTCCGTTTCGATATATCGAGCGGAAGACGAGGAGAGAAGTTATCGAAAATTCGGCGGATGCTTCTCCGTTCCCTTCCTTGGGAATGTTAGGCAGGCGACAAAGACGCGGGGTAATCCGCGGGACAAATCCACCTGTACAAGGACTGACAATTTGACATTTTACTATAACTATATAAATATAGGAGTTTTTTCTATGTGTGGAATTATAGGATATTCCGGGCATCGCCGCGCCAGCGACGTGCTGCTGGATGGACTGAGCCGTTTGGAGTACCGCGGGTATGATTCCGCCGGTATTCTTGTAAGCGAAAACAATGCTTTCGTCACCGTTAAACGAGAAGGTCGGCTGGATAATTTGAAAGAAACGCTAAAAGCGCACACCTTGCATGGTACCTGCGGCATGGGTCACACGCGCTGGGCCACACACGGCGGCCCCACAGACGAAAATGCCCACCCCCATGGTACTGAGCGCGTTATGTTGGTGCACAACGGCATCATCGAAAATTATCTTGAGCTCAAGTCCGCACTGATGGAGCAGGGGTACACTTTCTTGTCTCAAACCGACACCGAAATAGCCGCCTGTTATCTTGACTACTGCTACCACGGCGACCCGATTGACGCCATTCGGGAAGCACTCTTAAAAATTGAGGGCGCATACGCCTTTGTCATTATGTTTTCCGACCATCCAGACACGCTGTTTGCAGTGCGCAAAGATGGCCCACTTATTGCCGCACCCGGAGACGGCGAAAATTTCCTCGCTTCGGATATCACGGCGGTCATCGGCTATACCAACCGCTATTTTGTATTGAACGAAGGCGAAATTGCCATGCTCAACCCGGACAGTATTCGCGTTTTTGATAGGGATGGCAATATGTGTCAAAAGGCGGTGCAGACTGTCGATTGGAGCGTTGACCAGGCGCAAAAGGAAGGCTACGAACATTTTATGCTCAAGGAAATTCACGAGCAACCCAGTGCGCTGCAGCATACACTGGCTCCAAGAATTAAAAATGGGTTACCCTGTTTTGCGCACGACCATCTTCCCGACGACTTTTTTTCCCGCTTCTCGCAAATTAAAATTGTGGCCTGTGGCACTGCAATGCACGCCGGCCTCGTTGGGCGCGACATCATCGAAAAGCTCGCGCGTACGCCAGTTCAGGTTGATTTGGCCAGTGAATTCCGTTATCGTTCTCCCATCGTTAACAAACGGGATCTTGTGATCATTGTGTCACAGTCAGGTGAAACGGCTGATAGTCTTGCCGCCCTGAGGCTGGCAAAATCGTTGGGTGTTACAACACTGGCAATTGTCAATGTGGCCGGCTCCTCCATCGCACGTGAGGCGGATCAAGTCATCCTCACCTATGCCGGTCCGGAAATTTCGGTGGCAAGCACCAAGGCTTATTCGGTACAACTCGCTGTTTTCTATCTTATCGCATTTGCCATGGCAGCCGAAAACGGTCATTTAACCGAAAAAGAAACGGCATCACATACCGCATCACTCCTCGCTATTCCCGATGCGGTTCGCAATATTTTTTCGCACCAGACCAGCATTGAGCATGCGGCCGAAAACTTTGAAAGCAGCGAAAATTTATTCTTTCTCGGCCGTGGGTTAGATTGGGCGCTGGCCTGTGAGGGCTCATTGAAGCTCAAAGAAATTACGTATATTCATTGTGAGGCTTGTGCGGCAGGTGAACTCAAGCACGGCACCATCTCACTTGTCACAAATGGTACCCCCGTCATCGCTTTGTGCACACAGGATCAACTGATCCCCAAGATGCTCTCAAACATCAAAGAGGTCAAAGCACGGGGAGCTGTGGTGACGTTGATCGCTAAAAAAGGCGAATCAGTCTCACACGATGTGGCCGATACGCTTTTGGTGCTTGATGCGCTCGATGACCTGTTTATGCCGTTTATCACCGTCACTGTACTGCAGCTGATCGCTTATTACACCGCCTGTTTAAGAGATTGCGACATCGATAAACCCCGCAATTTGGCAAAATCAGTAACAGTGGAATAATTGATGTTCTGTTTTAAAGGACGCCGCCGTAATATAACGGCAGCGTCCTTTTTTGTGTGCCAACAAGGCGTAAAATATTTCGCGCCTTGTTTCATACGTACATGTTGATGCTCTTTGTGGAACGCACTACTGCACCGACGTTTTACAAACGTCGATCCACCCCTTGCTGTTGGCATATTCTTCAAGCTCGTCGATAGTCAACTCAATGGCACTGTTATCGCTACCGCAGGCCGGAAACACCGTTTGGTAATCCTTTAACGAAATATCCAAATAGGTTATTACCCCATCGTTGACACCAAAGGGACAGACACCGCCCACAGCATGTCCTACCAGCTGCACCGCCTCCTCAGGCGACAGCATTTTGGCCTTAGTGTGAAACTGCGCTTTATATTTGGCGTTGTCGATTTTGGCTCCGCCCGCTGTTACAATTAAAATACAACCTTCGCCGGTTTTAAACGACAGTGTCTTTGCAATGCGATCCGGCGCACAGTTCAATGCCTGTGCCGCCAGAGCCACCGTCGCGCTCGAAACATCAAACTCCAGCACGCGATCCTCTACATCGTATTTTTTAAAATAATCCCGAACCTTTGCAATGGACATTTTGACACTCCTAAACTGATCATAGATTTATTGTGAAGCCTTTTAATGATAACCATATAAAAAACGGGCTGCAGCAATTTTTTTGCAACAGCCGCCCAAAATACTACACCGGCTCATGACCGATAAACGCTATCGCACTGTCCTCGGTTCCCATGAGTACCGACAACACCGTACGATACAACACCGTGGGGTCGGCGATAAAATTGTTTTTCATTTTTTCACAAACCTCACGGGTGGGTGCATAGAGCGATATGCCCATCAAATCATTTCCAACATCGTTAAGTGAAAGCTCCAGCCTAAATCCGTCGTCGATTTCGATAATCTCGGCACGATTTTCTTTTGCAAAACGCGCCTGCAACACACATTGGCTTAAAGCTTCAATGGCTTTTTCACGCACCGAACGTGGAATGCTCTTATAAAATGTTTCGGCAGTCTTTCGCCCTAACTCCGTCACCGTGACATACCCCTGAGGGTTCTCAGAGGCCATTTCGGTCAAGTGCCCCGAAGACAGCAGTTCGCCCAGTGCACAGGTGACCTCAAAATAATTAACCAAATTTTCGCCCAACAGTGCGCTGCTCAGCTGAGAAGAAGCCACCGGCATTTTCATCTTATACAGCAACCAACAAATCAAAATGCGTATTTCATAGTCGGTGGTCAGCCCGCCATAATCGATTCCCTCGGTGAACACGCCCTGGTTCATATTGTTCCTCCCCTTTTGCAGCAGATGATTTTGATGCTACTCCACAAAACCCGCATTCAATATGCGCTGGGTACAGGCGCCGAAGAACCGCCCATAAGCACTTTCGCCAATAATCACGCAGTCGGAATACGCGCCGGCATTGCACAGCGTAGAAAAGGTTTTGCCCACCGACTCCGCATTCTCATCTCCCGCACGATGCAGGTACATATAAAGTGTAAAGGCTGCATTATTATTGATTTTTTCATAAAGGTACTGATCGGCATCCTCAAGATGTTCATAAAAACTCCCCAACACAGCATTGGCAATAATCTGATTGGGAGAATGATCCTCGACAACACGGTGTACAGCATAAGCAAAAAGTAATTTTAGCTGTTGATCAAAATGCGCACTTGTAACATCCTCGGGCGGACGCGTCCACACGCAATCGAGCAGATCCTCAACATATTGCACACCAAGCTTACGCGCACGCGCGGTATTGCCGTTGGCACGCTGATGCAAAAACAAATCAATATTGTCATCTGCCATCGTATTTTCAGAAGTGAACAGCGTTGACAGGTCGTCCGGCGCAATTTTGACATCGTCGTCGTCATAATGATTGAGCATGAATATCACATCCTCCGGTTATTTTTATCCAGTGCCTCCTGCAAAGCGCAAGAGAGCTGGTCAGGGCAAGATGTCTTTTTAAACCCACAGGTTGTGCCCTTTAAGCGTTCTATCACCTCTAGAGCTTTCATGCCGACAACCAAGCTACTGATTCCGGCAAGATTGCCCTGACATCCACCTGAAAATTTCATTTTTTCAATAACGCCGTCGTCAGATAGTTCAAAAAATATTTTTTGTGAACAAACGCCACTGGGCGCAAACTCATAATTCATCGTTTTTTATTTCCTTTTTGATTCTATTAGTTTATGAAGACATGCCATCTCATATTCCGACGTGGTACAGGTGCCTATGGGATTGGGTATTGTCGTATAAAAACCGTGGAAATCGGTTCCACCGGTGGTGATCAGTCCGTAATCCTGCACCAGACGGTCATGCTTTGGAATATCCGCCGTCTTGCGCCGGGGGTAGTTATATTCCAGCCCATCTATGAGCCCCGCTTTTGCCAACCGTTCGCCGATATCAAAAGAGTCATATACGCCGGGATGTGCCAAAACCACGGCACCGCCACTGGCCTGAGCAGCCCTCGCTCCGTCAAAAATATCAATATAATCGACCTGTCGTCTGCAAACACCTTCTTTTCCAAAAAGTGTCTGATATAGCAGACCGTACACCCGGTCGGAATACCCCTGCTCAAGCAGCGCGCGCAACAGATGTACGCGATTAATTGTTTTGCTGTTTTTGGCATGAACCAACACTTGTTCACGGGTAACAGGATAGTGTCTAACCAACAGGTCAATCATCTCTTCCCCCACCCTTTGCCGTTGCTCAGCCATCCTTTCAAACAACGGCTCCAACGACGAAAGTATGGGCGGGCAGTAGACCAGAAGGTGAACCTTGCGCCCGGTATCATGGTCGATACAAGAAAGTTCAACACCGGGAATAATTTCTATACCAACAGTTTTTGCCGCTTGCTGCGCCGGAGCAACCATGTCCATAGTGTCATGATCGGTCATTGCAATGCCGCAAAGTCCTCTGCGCACCGCAAAGGCCACCACCTCCGCCACCGGCATAGACCCGTCGGACCATGCGGTATGAACATGTAAATCCCAGCGTAACACCCAAATTTCAACTCCCTATATAGAATCATTTTAAAATACAGTCACCAAAAGTGCCGTGCGCGTACTTGTCCATTAAAAGGCAGCAGTGACAGGTCCCCCATTAAACATGAAGTTGATATCACAACTGCTACGCAATTATTATACCCTTTTAGGGATACATTGGCAAGCGCACTCCATTAAAATAGACAGAATAATCATAGCACTTTACGGACTTCTATGCTATAATCGTTATCGTCACTAAATTGGTTTCGTATTCATCATTCATCAAATTTAAGGAGGTGCCGCTGTGGCCTATGCATTAAATCCCATTCTTTGGCGGCGGATGTTTCCCATCCCGTCCCAAGTGATAGAACACCACATCAAGCTTTGCAGCGGCGTTTCACTCAAATGCCTTTTGTTGTTCCTGCATGCCCCTGATGACTGCTGTGATGCGCAGTGCATTTCTGCCAAGCTGGGAATTTCGGCCGCAGAGGTTTCAGACGCACTCAACTACTGGTTGGAAAACGGTATTTTACAGCAGGAGGAAGAAACTTGTGCACCCACGCCCACCAAGGCCAAAACGCCCCAAAAACTAAAACCTGCACCGTCGGCCAAGACTGGGTTAACCACTATAACTGCGCTGCCAACAACCAATGCTACCAGTGGCAGCAGGCCGCATTTTCCGCGTGAAGAATCGGTTGCACTGATTGAGCACGACCGAACGCTACAGGGTTTGGTGCATGAGCTGCAGTCCATTTTGGGCAAGCCACTCACCTCGGCTGACTTCGATGTTCTTTTGGCGTTGTACTCATTTTATGGTTTGACAGCACATTATATATTGACGCTGGTGCACTACTGTGTAACGATTGGTAAAAGCAGTATGGGTTACGCCGAAAAAGTAGCCGCCTCATGGGTGGCCGACGGCATCGATGACGGCGCGCTGGATCACCACATTGACATTTTGATGCACAGACGCACAAACGAGGGAAAGTTGAAAAACGCCTTTGGCATCAACGACCGCAGCTTGACCCAACGCGAGAAAGATTATATCGCCTCATGGTGCGACACGCTGGGCATGGATATCGACACCATTCGTTACGCCTATGAAATCACCGTGGAGCGCACCGGCAAACTCGCATTTGGCTATCTCAATAAAATTTTGCACAGTTGGCACGAAAAAGACATTACCACCGTTGCACAAGCCAAAATCGAATCCAATTCCGGTAAAAAGAGTGCCGCTGCGCCGCAAAATTCCGAAAAGAGCGACTTTGACCGCAAAATACTTGAACAATTCATGAAAGAATAGAGGTGACGGCATGTCTTACCCTAAAGAAATTGCCGATATGAGCCGAAAAATTCTAAATGGTCGGCGAGAGCGCGCTGAATTGGCGTTAAACGAGCGCCGCGTACGCATCGACCGATTGGCGCCACATATTTTGCAGTTGGAGCGTGAAATGGCCAGTACTGCCGCCAGAATTGCCGGCGCGGTGCTTTCAGGTGAAAATATACAGCAAAAGCTGGAGAAAGTGCGCGAATTTAACCTTGCAAAGCAACAGGAACTTAAAGATGCCCTTTCCGCCGCGGGCTTTTCAGCCAACGCATTGGAAATTCAGCACAGTTGCCCTGTCTGCAAAGATACCGGCAATAACAACGGCCGGTTGTGTGAATGCGCTCGACAGCTGCAAAAAGGTCTGATGCACGAGCGTCTGGGCGCCGTTTCCTCCTTGACAGACAGCACCTTTGAGAACTTTTCACTGCACTACTACTCGGACACAACAGCCGACGGATCCCCGATTTCAGATCGCGTGATTATGAGCAAAACACTGTTGGAATGCACCAAATATGCCGATAACTTCTCGCCCTCTGCCGCCAGTCTCCTCATGATTGGTACGCCGGGCCTTGGCAAAACACACCTTTCCATCGCCATCGCCTGTGCCGCCATTGAAAAAGGCTACGATGTGATCTACGTCCCGTTCCACACGCTCCTAAGCAAACTGGAAGCGGCACGTTTTGGCAAAACCGGCGAGGAATTTCAGGACTATTTAAGTCCGGTGTTGGATTGTGAGTTGCTGGTTCTTGACGATTTGGGCAGCGAATTTTCCACCTCGTTTTCAACGGCGATGCTGTACGACATAATCAATACCCGACAGCTGCGGGGTACACCCACCATCATCAACACCAATTTAAAAGAGGGCGAACTGTCTGCACGATATAGTGAACGCATTCGCTCACGCTTGCTGGGATGCTACCGCATTATTCCGTTTGAGGGTGCAGATATCCGGCTAAAAAAGAAACAATTATGATTGTTGGGAGGCGTTAAAATGGATGCAAAAACTGTCCTTTCTCACGTAGACCACACCTTATTAAAGCCTGAGGCCACGCAAGCGCAGATTAAAGCGCTTTGCTATGAGGCGCTTGAGTACCACACAGCCTCTGTCTGTATTAACCCGCGGTACATTCCGATAGCTGTGTCAATTTTACAAGGCAAAATCCCTGTTTGCACCGTCATCGGCTTTCCTCTGGGCGCTATGACAACTGCGGCCAAGGTCTTTGAGGCACGCGACGCCGTTTCCAAGGGTGCGGATGAAATCGATATGGTTATTTCTATCGGCGATTTAAGGGATGGAAAACACGATTCAATCGCATCGGAAATACGTGCGGTTAAAGAAACGGTGGGGGATCGCATTTTAAAGGTTATTATTGAAGCCTGCCTGTTGACCGATGAAGAAAAGTGCCAAATGTGTCATATCATCGAAAAGGCCGGCGCTGATTATATCAAAACCTCCACCGGCTTTTCGTCGGGCGGGGCCACCGAATCGGATATCGCTTTGTTTGCCAAGGAAACGCAGGGGCGCATCAAAATCAAGGCAGCGGGCGGTATCAAATCCTACCACGATATGCTGTCTTTCCTCTCACTTGGCGCTGACCGCCTTGGTAGCAGTTCTGCCATACGGTTGATGAAAGAAAATGCACTTCTTTAAAACTTTTAAACAAGCGCATACACACGTGACCGAAAATCCATTGTATGGTTGCCGGCATTCCCACATCAAGAGACCCAAGCAGCAGTTGGCGCAGCGACACATCTCAGGTATTCCTCTGCAGCAACATATAGAACCCCCGACCTAGGTCGGGGGTTCTATTATTATTTCGGGGTCAATTCTCGAATTTTACGTTCGTAATCGTTTAACATAATCGTTTTTAAGGTCCATAAGCTTTCCGACAGATCGACATAATAGCGATGCGGAAATTCAAAACGTTTAATCTCATCCCACATACGCCCCAGTTCAACTTGACAGAAATCCTGTATTTCCTGGAGTGTGGGCGACCGGTACAGCCGCTTTCCCTTTTCATAAATTGGCTCTAACAGGTTGACCGCTTCAAAATCCTGAAGCGTCTTCTTTTTCCAGATCGCATTGGGATCAAAAATAGTAAGCGGTTTTGTATCATCTATCTCTTCTTCAAAGAGCGTGATAAAGTCGGCTGAAGCCTTGCCGGTTTTACGGTCATAGAGACGGTAAAGTTTCTTGAATCCCGGCGTTGTCACTTTTTCGGGACTTTCACTGATTTTGATACGGGGTGCAAGCTTATCGTCCTCCTGCACGGCAACCAGTTTGTAAACGCCACCGAATACCGGTTCAGAGCGACTGGTAATCAGATTTTCGCCAACACCAAAAAGATCCACCTTGGCGCCCTGCATGATCAGATCACGAATAATATACTCATCCAAAGAGTTGGATGCAACTATTTTGCAATCTTCAAACCCCGCCCGATCCAACATGATGCGCACCTTTTTGGAGAGATACGCAATATCGCCTGAGTCGATTCGAACCCCCTTGGGGCGATGGCCCAGTGGCAGCAGCACCTCATTAAAAATGCGGATGGCATTGGGCATACCGGAATGCATCACGTCATAGGTGTCGATCAGCAATGTGCAATTGTCGGGGTAAATTTCAGCATAAGCCTTAAAAGCGGAATATTCATCCGGGAATAGCTGCACCCAGCTATGCGCCATTGTGCCGACGGCGGGAATGTTGTAATATTGGTCGGCGATGACACAGGCCGTGGAACTGCACCCGCCAATATAAGCCGCACGTGCCCCCAGCATAGCTGCATCATAACTCTGCGCCCGACGAGAGCCAAATTCCATGATCGCCCTGCCCTGCGCCGCGCGGTTCATGCGCGTTGATTTGGTTGCAATCAACGACTGAAAATTGATGGTGAGCAATACCATCGTTTCAATCAACTGCGTCTGAATGGCCGGACCTTTGACCACCACGATCGGTTCACCGGGGAAAATTGGCGTTCCCTCCTTGATGGCCCACAGATCACATTGGAACTTAAAATTCTCCAAATAGTTTAAAAACGCCTCAGAAAAGGTGTTCTTGCTGCGCAAAAATGCAATATCCTCCTTGGAAAATTGAAGGTTGTCGATATACTGCATCAACTGCTCAAGACCGGCCGCTATCGCATAGCCGCCGCCATCCGGAATCTTGCGAAAAAACATATCGAATACGACCTCGGTATCCTGCATGTTTTTGAGCAGATAACCATTGGCCATCGTCAGCTCATAAAAGTCGGTCAGCATCGTTAAATTTCTTGCGTTTTTAATGTCTATCATCGCGGGTGCGTCCTCATTTCAATGATATTTGATCGTATTTTATGTGAGATTCCCAATAGCGCCACATCCAAAAAACGGCACACATCAGGATTTGACGACAATGGTCACGGGCTGCTCAAGCACACCGGCCAACTTTCCGTTTTGCGCATCCACAGCGCAAAGATTCGCTATAGCTTTATAATTTCCGCTAGAAAGCTTTTCATCCAGCGCCGCCTTTTTTATCATCTGCCCGGGCAAAACAGCACCTGTACGCAAAACCACATCGCCTGAATCTTCAAGAACAAGCTCCAAAACCATTAAATATTGATTTTGTGGCGGATTTTTCAGCAACAGTAATGCTTCTTCAGACGCAACAGAAAAGACCAGCTCCTCTTTTATTTCATACGAGAACTGATCAAGCGGGTTTTGTTCTTTCGTTGTTGAGAATAATCCCTGGGCAACCGCAACTGCTCGAGTATCTATATCGGCCACAGCTGAAAAATCCGCCGTTGCCCTATCACTTTTGGAGGTTGTAACCGATGCAAAGCGTGAAAGGAAAATCATCACGATCGCACCCATGCAAAGAAACGTTAAGATCAAAAGGACACCAATTGCACGGTTTCCCCTCTTTCTTTCTCGCCTTAAATCCATTTTTGCGTCTTACCTTTTTCTATTACACATTTTTAGTCGATTATACACCTTTTTTGTTGTCATGACAATATTAAATTGACTGCGCCCGATTCAATTATGAATATTATATAAATTCATTCGCTGTTATTGACAGACGTAACAAGTGTTACTATAATTAGATAGACAATCTAAACAATTGGGAGGACAGTAATTTGACCGATGAGTTCATGAATAAACTTAATGAAACGCTAGTCACAGCCTATCGTTCCATATTGAAAATCGAACACGAATTCATCAAGCGCACCGGTACACCGAATGTTTCTACCAGTGAAATGCATTTGCTTGAAGCAATCGGCAAAACCAAGGGCAAAGGGCGCACCGTCAAAGAAATTGCCTCTGATCTATGTATAACGCAACCCTCGGTTTCTGCCGCTGTCAACCGACTGGTTCAAAAAGGGTGTATTGAACGCCGCCGCTCCACCGAGGATGGACGGGTGGTTTATATCCACCTCACCCCGCTCGGCCATAAAACTTATTCCGTTTTTATGCGCTTTCATGAGAATATGGTGCGCGCAGTAGCAAATGATTTGGGCGATGAGGAAAAAGCACATTTGCTCAAAGGGATGGTCCGTTTAAACACGTTTTTTGAAAAACAGTTTATCGATGAGATAACGCAAATTGGTCAGTCGAGCGATCTTTCAACTAAGGAGTAGGCTTTATGAGCTTTTCAATTCTTTCAACGGGCCGAGCCGTGCCCAAACGCATTTTAACGAATGATGAACTATGCAAGTTTGTGGATACCACCGACGAGTGGATCTTTACGCGCACCGGTATTAAACAGCGTCACATCTGCATGGAGGAGTCGCTTACCGATATTGCGGTGGCCGCTGCCGAAAAAGCACTGGCACGCGCAAACTTGGCCGCCCAAGATATTGACCTGATTCTTTGCGCGACCATCAGCGACGATTATATCACCCCTTCTTTGGCTTGCAATGTGCAAAGTCGCATCGGTGCTGACTGCCCGGCTTTCGGGGTCAACGCTGCCTGCTCCGGTTTCTTGTATGCACTCGACGTTGCCGCCGGCTACTTTGCTCGAAAGAAAGTACGCCATGTACTGGTCATCGCTGCTGAGGCCATGAGCCGTATACTCGACTGGCGCGATCGCTCCACCTGTGTCCTGTTCGGTGACGGTGCGGGGGCGGTGGTACTCGGTGAGGGCGACGGTCTCCGTTCACTGTCACTGACAGCAAAGGGCGATATCGAAGTGCTCAATGTCCCAAACATCAAAGGCAACCTGCCCGACCGCATTCCGGATGATTCTGAACCTTACGTTTCGATGAACGGACAGGGCGTATTTAAATTCGCAGTTAACGCCATGTGTAACGGGTTGCGCAACACCATTTCCGATGCAGGGTTACAGGAGTCGGATATCACATGGGTACTCCCGCACCAGGCAAATTTGCGCATCATCGACTTTGCAAAATCCAAGCTTTCAATTGCACCGGAACGTTTTTGCATTAATATAGAACGCTACGGCAATACTTCAGCCGCCTGTATTCCGCTGCTGCTCGACGAGCTCAATGAAGCCGGAAAACTCAAAAAAGGCGATCTGCTGGCAATGTGTGCGTTTGGCGCAGGGTTGACAAGCGCTTCGGCCGTGTTACGCTGGGATTGCGAATAACTTAAAGCTGTTTAATGCGCTTTATGACAGCGCGTTCAACATAAATTAAAATGTATTTAATTAAAAGGAGAATATTTAGTATGAATGAGAATTTTGAAAAGGTAGCCAAGGTTCTTGCAGAGTATAAAGAGGTCGAGACTTCTGAAATTAAAATCGACACGACTTTTGAAGAGCTCGGTTTTGATTCTCTTGACATTGTTGAGATTGTCATGAACCTCGAAGAAGTTTTTGACCTTGAACTCGAGATGAACGAAAGCCTTGTCGATGTCAAGAGCCTAGTTGCTTACATCGAGTCCCTGCAGGCGTAAGATTATGATGAAGACGCCACTTTGTAAACTGTTAGGCATTGATGCCCCCATTATTCAGGGTGGCATGGCATGGATTGCCGATGCCCAGCTGGCCGCCGCTGTTTCAAATGCGGGTGGGTTGGGACTCATATCGGCCATGAACGCCGACGCCGAATGGCTTAGAACGCAAATCAGAAAAGCAAAAACACTCACCGACAAACCGTTTGGTGTCAATATCATGCTCATGAGTCCATTTGCCGACCAGGTGGCCCAGGTGGTGGTTGAAGAAAACGTCAAGGTTGTCACTACGGGAGCCGGTACCCCCGCTAAATATATGCCGATGTGGCACGAAGCCGGTATCGCCGTGCTTCCTGTTGTTGCCTCGGTCGCCTTTGCTAAGCTGGCTGAGCGCAGCGGCGCCACTGCTGTCATTGCAGAGGGTTGTGAATCCGGCGGACATATCGGTGAGTTGACCACGATGACCATTGTGCCACAGGTTTGCGACGCTGTTAAAATTCCGGTTATTGCTGCAGGCGGAATCGGAGATGGACGCGGTGTTGCTGCCGCTATGATGCTGGGCGCCATTGGAGTTCAGGTGGGCACTCGATTTTTAACTGCTCATGAGTGCAACGTGCACACTGTCTATAAAGAACGCATCATCAAGGCCAAAGATATCGACACCGTTGCCACCGGCAAGCGGTTGGGGCATCCGGTGCGTTGCCTGAAAACCCCTTTCTCCCGTGAGTTGATGAAGATGGAAGCCGATACAAATGTTTCTATCGATGCGCTCGAAGCGAAGGGCGTCGGTGCACTGCGCCGCGCTGTTCAAGAGGGCGATCTCACAGGTGGCACCTTCATGGCCGGACAGATTGCCGGTATGATGAAAAAAGAACAAAGTTGTTCTGAGATCATCAACGAAATGATGGATGAAGCCGCCACACTTTTGGGAGGTGCGGGAAAATGGGCAAAATAGCATTTTTATTCTCCGGTCAGGGCGCGCAATATTCCGGCATGGGCAAATCTCTCTATGAGACCAGTCCTGCCGCTCGCCAAGTTTTTGATTTGGCAGACACGATTCGCCCGGGAACTTCAAAGCAGTGCTTTGAGGGCAGCACCGAAGAATTATCGGTCACTTTAAATACCCAGCCCTGCCTCTTTTGTATTGATCTTGCCACCGCTGCGGCTGTCCGCGAAGCAGGCATCACGCCCGATGGCGTGGCCGGCTTTTCGCTTGGCGAGGTTGCAGCACTGACTTTCGCAGGCAGTTTTTCAGACAAAGACGGCTTTAAACTGGTGTGTGAACGCGCTGCGCTCATGCACGATGCTGCTGAGGCCAGCCAAAGTGGCATGGTAGCCATCTTAAAACTCGCCCCCGAAAAGGTTTCAGAAATCTGCGCTCAGGTGGGTGATAGCTACCCCATCAACTTTAACTGCCCCGGTCAGATTGTAGCGGCAACGCTGCGTGACCGTTCAGATGAACTGATCGCTGCTGTAAAGCAAGCGGGCGGTCGAGCGTTAGCTCTGCCGGTAAGCGGCGGATTCCACTCCCCTTTCATGCAGTCTGCTTATGAGGGCTTCCAAAAGGCGCTTGAGCATTATGTTTTTGCGCAGCCCTTGGTACCGGTGTATGCCAACTCCACCGCATCACCATATGTCACCCCAGATAAGCAGCTGTTGTCTGAGCAGTTGATCCGTCCCGTTTACTGGCAGAAAACGCTTGAAACCATGTCCGCTGACGGCTACGACACCTTTGTGGAGGTAGGCGCGGGCAAAACCCTGTCGGGTCTTGTCAAAAAAACGCTGCCTAATGCCACGATTGTGAATGTTCAGGACGCCGAATCTCTTGCCGCCGCCTTGGCGGTTCTGAGAGGAGAATAAACCATGCTTAATAACAAAACCGCAATCGTCACCGGCGGATCGCGTGGCATTGGCCGCGCCATTGCGCTGGCACTGGCTGCGCAAAATGCAAAGGTGGCCATACTATATGCCGGCAACGAAGCCGCTGCACAGGCCACTGTCGAAGAAGCACAGAACAACGGTTATGCAATGACCGCCGTCCAGTGCGATGTCGCCGATAGTGACGCCACCAAGACCACTGTCGCAACCCTGCTCAGTGAGTGGGGGCAGATTGATATTCTTGTCAACTGTGCAGGTATTACACGAGATGGACTCATCATGCGCATGAAAGATGAGGACTTTGATTCTGTTATTGCAACCAATCTCAAGGGTGCCTTTTTGATGACCCGCCAGTGCGCCGCCCCTATGATGAAACGCCGCACCGGACGCATCATCAATATCGCCTCGGTATCGGGACTTTCCGGCAACGCAGGTCAGGCCAACTACTCTGCCGCCAAAGCCGGTATGGTCGGATTGACCAAATCGGTCGCGCGTGAGCTCGCCGGCCGGGGAATCACTTGCAACGCCATTGCCCCCGGGTTCATTGAAACCGATATGACCGCTGCGCTATCTGAAAAGGTGCTGGCAGCCTCACTTGAAAATGTGCCGATGAACCGGATGGGAACACCGGAGGAGGTTGCCTCGCTCGCTGTTTATCTTTGCAGCGAGGGTGCAGCTTATATCACCGGTGAAGTTATTCGCATCGACGGCGGCATGTGCATGTAATCCTGTGCCATGACCGCTTTAGCACCAAAAACGAGGTAAATGACACTATGTTCAACTTTAACAATCACCAGCTTACTCTGGGCAAGTATACTGCACCTATTCCCATCGTCCAGGGTGGCATGGGTGTGGGCATCTCAATGGCCAATCTATCCTCCGCTGTTGCAAATGAAGGAGGCGTGGGTGTATTGTCTGCAGCGGGTATCGCCATGTTGCGCAAACCCGCGCAACGCAATCGTGAACGCGCTGTCCACGACGGTATTACAGAGGAAATTGCCAATGCACGTGCTAAAATCACCGCTGAAGATTCCGGGTTGTTGGGCATCAACATCATGAATGTAATGACCGACTTTGCTCAAATGGTCAAAACTTCGGCTGAGGCCGGCATCGATATTATTTTCTCCGGTGCAGGGTTACCACTTGATCTCCCCAAGTTTTCCCCTTCGGATGTTGCACTGGTGCCCATCGTTTCCTCCGCCAAGGCGATTAAGATGATTTCGCGTTGGTGGGATCAAAAATATGCCCGCGTACCGGACGGTTTTGTGCTCGAGGGGCCACTGGCCGGCGGACATCTTGGCTTTACGCACGAACAGATCGATGATCCCGCTTTTAAGCTGCAAACGCTGATTCCTCAACTGCGAACTGCACTGGATGCGTTGGAACAAAAAGCTGGGCGCGCCATTCCGCTTATTGCAGGCGGCGGTATCTTCTCCGGTGCCGATATTTACGATATCCTTTCTCGCGGTGCGGCGGCTGTTCAAATGGCGACGCGCTTTGTCGCCACTGAGGAATGTGATGCCTCCCCCGCTTTTAAACAGGCGTATGTCAATTGTAAAAAAGAAGATATCACCATTATTCAAAGTCCTGTTGGTCTTCCGGGTCGCGCCATAAAAAACGACTTTTTACAGCGAGCGCTAGATAAAGAAACTTGCCCCAAAAATTGCCCATGGCACTGTATTTCATCCTGTACCGTCGAAACCGCCCCTTATTGCATTTCTGCGGCATTACTCGCGGCTTGCAAGGGAAAACTCGATCAGGGATTTGCCTTTATAGGTGCTAATGGCTATAAAATAGAGGGCATCACCACCGTGCATTGTCTTATCGAAGCATTGCACAAGGAATTTACCGCTGCCGCATCGGCAGGTGTGTAAAAGGAGGATTTTTATGAAGCGAGTTGTTATCACCGGACTGGGCGCAATTACCCCAGTAGGCAACAATGTTGAGACTTTTTGGCAAAATATTACCGCTGGAGTGAGCGGAATAGGCCTCATTACGCACTTTGACACTGCAGATTATAAGGTCAAAGTCGCTGCCCAAATTAAAGACTTTGATGTGACGCCCTACGTGGATAAAATGGCCGCCAAGCGTCTGGATCTTTTTTCGCAGTATGCCCTTGCCGCTGCACAACAAGCGATGGATGACAGCGGACTGACCTGCGACCCCGAACAATTCGGCGTCTACTTCGGCTCGGGTATCGGCGGACTGACCACAATGGTGCGCGAACAGGAAAAATTGTTAAAAAGCGGGCCCGGCCGTGTTTCCCCCATGCTGATACCAATGATGATCTCAAATTTGGCGGCAGGAAACGTTGCCATCCGCTTTAATGCACAGGGTCCCTGCCTACCGGTTGTGACCGCTTGCGCCACCGGCAGCAATGCCATCGGCGAGGCCTATCGCGCCATTGCGGACGGCTATGCCGACGCCATTATTGCAGGTGGTACCGAGGCTTCAATCGCCCCTCTTGCTGTGGCGGGCTTTACCAACTGTATGGCGTTGACCGTCAACGCCGATCCGGCGACAGCCTGCCGACCCTTTGATAAAAATCGAGACGGCTTTGTCATGGGTGAAGGCGCAGGTGCGCTCATTCTGGAGGAATATGAACACGCCAAAGCCAGAGGAGCTAAAATCTACGCCGAAATCTGCGGTTATGGTCACACTTGCGATGCACATCACGTCACCGCACCAGACCCCGACGCAAAGGGCGCTAGCCGCGCCATCAAAGCTGCCTTGACTCAAGCTCGGATCAGCGACGCCGATTGTGTCTACGTCAATGCGCATGGCACCAGCACCCCCTTAAACGACAAGAGCGAAACACTGGCACTTAAACTGGCATTGGGTGAAGATGCAGCCAAAAAAGCTGCTATCAGCTCGACCAAGTCGATGACCGGACATATGCTTGGTGCTGCAGGCGCTATCGAAGCAATCGCATCGGTACTGGCCTTGCACAATGGATTGATTCCGCCCACGATTGGCTACACGGAGTCCGATCCTGAGTGTGATCTCGACTATGTCCCCAATACCGCACGCAAAGCCGACGTCACGTTGGCAATTTCCACCTCGCTGGGTTTTGGTGGCCATAACGCCTGCCTTGCTTTCCGCAAGGTTGAGGGGTGACTGCCATGAACCGTGAAGCGATTAAAACGCTCCTTCCCCATCGTGAGCCGATGTTATTGGTGGATGAAGCGCAGCGCCATGAAGACCAACGTGCAACAGGGCATTACACAGTGCGAGGCGACGAATGGTTTTTGCAGGGACATTTCCCGGGGAATCCGGTCGTTCCGGGCGTAGTTCTTTGTGAAATTATGGCACAAACCTGCTGCGTACTCTTTGCAGAGGATGCGGTGGGCAAAACGCCCTACTACACCGGACTGGACAAAGTGAAATTCCGTCGCAAGGTACTGCCGGGCGACACAATCGACATTGAATGTGTCATAACAAAACAAAAGGGTCCTTTTTGTTTTGTTAGCGGTAAAGGAACCGTAAATGGAGAATTGGCAGTTTCAGCTGACTTTTCGTTTGCGCTAATGGGTTGATTTAATATTAAAAGTGGCGTCTGGAATATTAATTTATTCCAGACGCCACTTTTATATTTTGATGGCCAGTCCATTGTTTAATGCGCAAACTGGCTTTGATACAGGTTCGTATAAAATCCACCAGCCGCCAAAAGTGTTTCGTGATTTCCGCGCTCAATAATCTCGCCGTCCTTCATGACAATGATCGCAACAGCATCTTTTATGGTAGAAAGACGATGCGCAATAACAAACGACGTGCGTCCCTGCATCAGCGTTGTCATGGCGTTTTGAATCAACTGCTCCGTTCGGGTATCCACAGAGCTGGTCGCTTCATCCAGAATTAAAATATCCGGGTCGGCCAATAACGCCCGTGCAATCGTAAGCAGCTGCCGTTGCCCTTGCGAAATATTGGTGGCATCCTCACCGAGCTCAAAGGAGTACCCATCCGGAAGCTGTCGGATAAACCGGTGTGCACAGGCGGCCTTGGCAGCCTCAACCACCTCTTCATCGGTCGCATCCAGCCGACCATAGCGAATGTTTTCCATGATACTGCCCTTAAATAACCAAGTGTCCTGCAATACCATCCCAAAATGACTGCGCAATTCGGCGCGCGTCATATCGGGCAGTTTGACGCCATCGATTGTTATCGCCCCTTGCCACGGCTCATAAAAGCGCATCAAGAGGTTGACCAATGTTGTCTTGCCGGAACCGGTCGGGCCAACTATCGCCACGCGCTGGCCATTTTTTGCCCACACCGAAATATTTTTAAGCACCGGTGTGTCCCCATATCCAAAGGTCAAATTTTCAATGCGCACTTCCCCTTTAGCATCTGTAATTGTTTTGGATTGCAGACAGTCGGGCGATTCCTCAGACTCATCCAACAGCTCAAACACGCGCTCTGCCGCCGCCACGGCTGACTGCAAAATGTTTGCGATATTTGCCACCATTGAAAGGGGATGTGAAAACTGGCGTATATATTGTATCATCGCCTGAATGTCGCCCACCAAAAGTCTCCCCGTAGTCAGCATATAACCGCCGACAATCGCCACCACGACATAGCCAAGATTCGTAATAAAAAAAATGATTGGCATCATAATACCGGAGGAAAACTGCGCTTTCCATGCGTCGTCGTACAAGTCGTCATTAAGTTGTGCAAAACGCTGCTGCGACGCTTCTTCTCTGCCAAATGCCTTGATGACCTCATGCCCATTGTAGGTTTCTTCAATATAGCCGTTCAATGCACCTAGCGCCCTTTGCTGGCCCTTAAAAAATTTCTGTGAGAATTTAATCACTTTGCCAGACAGGATGACCCCCAAAGGCATAGCACCCAGTCCTATGAGCGTAAGCCATGGACTGATGGTCAACATCACAACAAAAATGATGATAATACTCAGTACAGAACTAAGGGCCTGATTCAAGCTTTGTTGTAATGAGCCTGCAATCGTGTCGATATCGTTGGTAACACGCGAGAGTGTATCACCAAACGGGTTTTTATCAAAATAGGACAGTGGCAGGCGCGAAAGCTTCTCATCCGCTTGTTTTCGCAAATCGTACATAGCCCGTTGCGTCAATCCTGCCAGAATATATTGCACAATGTAGTTCGCAGCTGCGGACACAAGATACATCACGGCTATAATCGCTAAGATGCGCCCAACCAGCGCCATCGAAACGCCCGAACCTGTATCGGTCAACACCGCCTGTGTGCCCCTGGCAATCTCGTTAATCGCGCTCGAAAGTGTCTTTGGTACCAATGCGCTGACCAACGTTAAAAGTATGTTGAGCAACAGCACAACCAGAAGCAATGGTGCGTAGGGTTTTAAAAATTGTACCAGACGCATAAAGCTGCCCTTAAAGTCTTTGGCCTGCGCCGCCGCCATCATGTGCCGACCGCCGTCAAACGGCTTTTTATTATTTGTTTCACTCATCGTCCATTTCCTCCGCTGAAAGCTGTGATTGAACAATCTCACGATAAACGGCACAGCTTTTTAACAGCGCCTTATGCGTACCCAAACCCACCTGTTCACCGCCGTCCAGCACAAGAATCTGGTCGGCATTCATGACGGTGGAAACGCGCTGTGCTACAATAAGCATGGTTGCGTTGCGCATATTTTTTTGCAACGCGGCACGAAGGCGCGCGTCTGTTTCAAAGTCCAGCGCCGAAAAGCTGTCATCAAACAGATAGATACTGGGGTTGCGCACGATAGCTCTGGCAATGGCAAGGCGTTGCTTCTGTCCACCGGAAAGATTTGTTCCCCCCTGTGCTATCGGCGCCTGAAAGCCCTCGGCACGCTCAACAACAAATTCATGGGCCTGTGCAATTTCAACGGCTGCGGTCAATGTCTTGTCGGTCGCATCAGGACTTCCAAAATGTAGATTATCGGCTATACTGCCTGAAAACAGCACCGCTTTTTGCGGCACATACCCCAATTTTTGGCGCAAATCCTGTTGAGCATAGTCCCGAACATCAATCCCGTCAATGCAGACACGCCCTTGGGTGACGTCATAAAACCGCTCCACCAACTTGAGCAGCGTACTCTTTCCGCTACCGGTGCTGCCGATAATCGCCATTGTCTGCCCGGACGATGCCGTAAAACTAATGTGAGACAGGGCCGCATCCTGTGCGCCGGGGTAGCGAAAACTGACATCCTCAAAAACGAGCCGCCCCGCCTCCGGTGTTCTTTGGCTATTAACCGGATCGGTAATCTGCGTTTGCGTTTCAAGCACCTCGGTGATGCGCTTGACTGACGACATGGCACGTGGCAGCATGACAAAAATTATCGAAAGCATCATGATAGACATCAAAATTTGGGTAATATACTGAACCATCGCCATGATATCACCCACTAGCAGCGTACCTTGCACCGCTTTAATGGCACCAAACCAAACAATGGCCACCATCGCGGCTGCCATCACGACATTCGCCGCAGGTAGCAGCAACGCCATCGTTCGGTTCATTTTAATCGAGGCCTCGGTTAAGTCGCGACTCGCCTTATCAAAGCGCTGTTTTTCGTAATTTTCGTTATCAAAGGCACGAATCACTCGGACACCGGTCAACTTTTCACGCATTACCAAAGTCACGCTGTCAAGCTTTTTTTGCATCGCAGTGGAAAGCGGTATCGCGCGATGGGCGATGCCCACAATCATCACAAAAAGGATCGGTAACATCAGCAGTAAAATCATAGAAAGCGTTGGACTTTTAAGGTACGCCAGCGTCACGCCGCCAATAATCATGATGGGTGCGCGCAGCACAAGGCGCAGCAGCACATAAATATAATTTTGTACCTGCGTGACATCGTTTGTCGAGCGTGTAATCAGTGATGCAATACCAAAGTGATCCGTTTCAGCGAGTGAAAAATTTTCAATTTTACTAAATATCTGCCACCGAAGTTCACGACTAACCCCAGCTGAAATCTTCGCACTGAAGTAACTATTTAAAAGCGTGCCGCTAATACTAATGATGGCCAGCAGAAGCATTAGGCCGCCTAACCGCAAAACAACCGCTGTATCATTGTAATATAGTCCTTTATTAATCAGCTCAGCCAATAAATATGGCATCCCCAATTCTGTGAGCGCTGCCAGTACCATCGCTATAACAGCATAGGTGCATTCCAAATAAAAAGACTTCAGATGTGAAAAAATGTTGTTCATACAATATGTCTCCGCTATTTTGCCTGTTATTTAAGGTGTGTTTTAACTTGCACGACATATACAATAATGACCTGCTTATATCGCTGCAGTGAGGAATTTTATCGTTAAATAATAGTTTATGGCAAATCATTAATTTTATGCTAAACGTGCTGAATTTATGGTTATTTTCACCGAATATCTGCATGTTTAAAATGACTTGCTCCATTATACTAATACTTGCTTGTTTGTTATTTCTTATTATGCTAATGAATATTTTGTGAATATTATATATCGTTTAATTTAATCAGTCGCGTCACAGGAACGGCGATTATTGGCCGCCGCATCCCTTTAACCCTGTAAAAAGGTACAGGATATAAAACCCTGTACCTTTTTTGAGCGAATCTGAAACGCGGTGCCATATTTTAATATTTCAGTTGGCCAATTTTTTCAAAATGGTCGAGCGAATAAGCCGTGATCTGTGCGGGAGAAATGGTGTAGAGCGTTTTACCAACATAAATGCCTCGCGAAATGGTATTGCCTGAATTGTGCCGCATAAATCCGGCTGAAGAATCGGCACCTTCATTGGGCAGTTCTCCAACAATTTCAAAGCCATCGGCCTCAACTCTAACCACTAAATACCCGGCAAAACTAACTTGTTGTGAACCCGCCAGTGGATTATCGGCAGAGGCGCCCTGCGTGGTATAAATAGTGGCCGGAAACCCGATCAGCTTCTGCTCGGGGTAGTACATGATCGCCTTGTGATTGTACAGAGCCTCGGTGGTACTCCCCGCGTTACCCAATAACAAGTTCGCTTTCTCTTTTGGATTGGTCGGATCGGTGACATCAAAAAGTGACAATTTAAGTCCATCTTGAACAACGCCACCCTGTCGGGTGACAATGGTATTCACACCCAATCCTAACAGCGTATTGTCTTCGATCGGGTGCAGATACTCCGAAAAACCGGGCAGCTTTAATTGCCCTTTCACCACAGGATTTGCCGGCTCTTTAAGGTCGATGACAAACAAGGGGTCGGTCTCACGAAAGGTGACAACATAGGCGGTATCACCGACATAGCGCACCGAATAAATACGCTCCCCCTCGGCAAGATTTTCCACCGATCCAACCGGTTGCAGTAAACCGTCAAGCACATAAAGATTATTGACTGTTTCATCGTCGTCGTTATACGACGTCGTCGCAATGCGCAGGTGACCGCCGTGTTCATCCATCGAGAACTGACTTTCTGCGTATCCTGCAACCTTGCCGCTCGCAAGATACTCCAACCCACCGTCCGCCACTGAAAAGCGTGTGATTCCGGTAAACCGGTCGCGCCAGTTTCGGCTGCCGTCATCCATTACATCAGCGGTCAGATACAGGTTGTTTTGGCTCATCATAATTTGATCGGCCATCCCCAACACCGCTTTGCTATTGGCATCCTGCGTTGAAATATTGAGTGCTGTCACAACCGCGTAGTTTAAATCCTCAAGATAGGGCGGAATAATGATATCGGTCGCGGGCAGCACTGCCATTTCCTCGTCTTTGCCCACAATAGGCAAATATTCATACATAGCGTCTGAAGCGGTCTCAATATCGCCATTAACCGTCTTGTTCGTAACCAGATAGAGCGTATCATTGGTCAGACGTGACGAAACATAGCGGCCATCCTGATGATGACGGCTGATCTCCTTAGGGCTCTTGTGGTTGCTGATATCAAAGGTGCGCGCCTCAGTCAGCGCAACATCTCCCGTGTATCGCGCGGTACTGTCTTGGTAATAGTCCGGCACAATGACCCCCTCGGAATCCTCGGGCGCAGCATTTGGGTTATCGGTCAACGTGTTGTCATCCAAGTAATTAGATAGCGCTTTCTCGATGGGAGCAAGGAGTGTTGCGGCCTCTTTTTCCGGCACCGACTGCACCACAACCAGACGATCTCCGCTCAGATACAGTTGGGCGTCTGAATATTCCGGCAACGAAATAGTCGAAAGCAGCTTCAAACCGTTTGCGGTGGAAATGGCAATTTGTGCCCCGCCCGTGGTGGCGTCAAAACGATATTGATAAATATAGGTGCCATCGGTCTTTACAATATCCGATTCGTCGACGTTCTCAACTTGGACATTGGTTCTATAAATACCGCCATTATCACGCGACAGCTCAAACGTGCTGTTCTCACCTGCGCCCATAAGCGCATCGTCCTCGATATAATAGTCGGCGGTGCCTTTAGCCCAAATTGTTTTCAGCGCGTCGTAAACCTGCGAATAACTTTCAGCCAATGGCTGCTCGACCTGCGACGCCATAGGAGAGCCGGCCGCCAGCAAGGTTGGTCCTGAACGCGTTGTGTTGGCACTTTCAGCCGAGTTTTGGGAAGCAAACTCTTGCGGCGCGGCTGATATTGTATTATTCTGCTGGGCAGTATACCAGCCAAAGACAACGATTGCCAAACAAGCCACATAGGATAAATATCTAAAATAAACAGTTTTATCGCGTTTTTTTGGGGTTATTTCGAGCACTTTGGTATTTTCATCCGCCGGTGTCTCCAACCCTTCCAGCTTATGCAAAAGATTTTCAGATTTTAAAGAATCGGGCAATTGGAACCGCTCACTGTCATGCATTAAAAGCGTCCTGAACCATTCCTGCTCATCTTGCATATCGTTTGTCATTTTGCCCTGTTCGTGGTCACTCATATATGGCAGTTCCCCCTTTGTCATAGCTTTGTATTATTCTAAGATTTTTCGCAGTTTTTTCAATGCGCGATGCAGCTTGCTGCTGACAGTACCATGCGGCAATTCCAGCATCTCTGCTACCTCACGGGTCGTATAACCCTGAACGGTTGCCAACACAATAATCTGTCTTTCTTCTTCAGCCAATGTGTTAACCGCATCCCAGACCGATATCTTATCGGATGGTTCAATGCCATCCGGCACACTGGGTTCGTCAAGAAGATCGTCAATGTCAACATTTTTACGTTCCTTTATGTAGCCGGCGATGTGGCGTTTACATCGCACCGAAAGAATAGTCATCATCCAGCGTTTGAAGCTGCCCTCATCGCGGAGGTTTTTGATGCCCTTATAAGCCTCCACAAAGGTTTCACTGACGGTATCCTGAGCATCCTGCTCATTGCCAAGCGTATAAAGCGCAACTCTATAAAGCTCAGGTGCAATCATGTCATACACCTGGGCAAAGCTTTCTCGGTTTCCCTCTTTTGCCAACCGTACAATTTCCGTGTCGATCACGCTAGTTGCACACCACCAATCTTAGCGGTTCGTCTATTATGTGCGAGAACGAACCGTTATTATTGCATTTTCATAAATAAAATTCTATCTTTTACCTGGATACCCAATTGAACCACATTTTACGACCAATAATCTCAAAAGTGGGTTCCCTAAGAAACCCACTTTCAATGTCTACCCTATTTTACTCGTTATATACGAATTCGTCAACCTGTGCATTGAGGAAATGTCTAAGCGTCGCAAAAAGCAGTGCCACATCGGTCCCAATAGAGAAATGGCTGATATAGGCCACATTGAGTGCCATTTTACGCGGCAGCAGCAATTCTTTATAGACCCGCTCGCTGTCTTTAACTTTAAGATATTTCGTCTCATCATAAAACTTCAATGACGCCTGCGATGTCAGTCCTGCCGGCAATAGCAATGTTGAAAGCATCGTGTCATCATAGCATGCGACAAAGCAATCCAGTTCAGGGCGAGAGCCAACAAAACTCATATCACCCTTTAAAATATTAAACAATTGTGGCAATTCGTCGAGTCGGTAATGGCGTAAAAATTTTCCCAGCGCTGTGATTCGGTCATCGCAATGCACTGTAATACGCGCCTGTGCCTGCTCCTGCGGCACCATTGTGCGAAATTTGTAGATGGTAAAAGTCTTCATATATTGCGTGATACGCTGCTGCCGAAACAGCACCCCACCGTACCCCTCCGACGATATCATGAGCGCAATAACAGCCATGGGTGCTGCCAGCAGCAATAACAGCACCAGCGCCAGCAGGATATCCATGATGCGCTTGATGACCAGCTGACTGTTTTTTTTGCACAATGCTTGATAGCGCGACTGCACCTGTTCATTTTGCATTATGAAAGGCAGCTTTGCAAATGGCAGCAGCAACATGGTGGATCTCCCCTCTGCTCATACGTGGATAGAGCACCTGCGGTTCTCCTTTAAGCTTTACCAATAGCTTGGGTGGGAACAGCAGGCCTTTTGTGAAATCTGAAAACCATTTTATAAAAACTTTTAACCCTTTGGACCGTATGCCGACAACAGATTTTTCATATCTTTTTTTGCTTCCCACCGCCCAGTTCCTCCAAAAGCGTTTGATAATTTTCCGCAATTACTGCATATCCGTATTTGCGTTTGATTGCCCGTGCACCACGCATACCGATTATTTGCCGCTGCCTATCGGTCAAGGCCAACATTCTCAGTATCGCATTGCATGTTTGTATCTTGTCCGAAGCAGGCACTGTTATCCCACATTTTGCGTAAGAAACAGGATGACATTTGCAAGGTGCAGAAATAATAACAGGACGCCCCGCCGCCATGTAATCATAGAGCTTGTTCATCGCAATGCCATAACGATATACCGACAGATTTCGAATGCCAATCCACAGCAAATCCGCTTGCTGCAACAGCGTTTGCACCTGCGGATGCGATACCGCAGGCAAAAAAATGGCGTTATCTGTCTTGATGCGAAAAAGCGCACTCTTTTCTGCTCCCGCACCCACGCATACAAATGCGACACCGGGCAAAATCGCCGCGATGGCTAAAAGCTCGTCCACTGCGTTGGCTCGCGCGATCCCCCCCGCGTACATGACAACAGCCGAATAGTTTTCTTTCGCTTTTCTCACCGCCTGAAGATGTGCTGATGGCGGCGCCGTTTGCGTTTCCTCGGCAAATGCATTGGGAATATAGGCAATGCGTTTTGGGGTGAATTTGCGGTCACTACAATAACGCTCAAATCCGGGCAAAAGCGACACCACTGTATCACTCTGCTCAAGTGCACACCGCGTTAAATAATCTATCAGCCTCATCAGCGGATGTGCCTGAGAAAATCCGTACAGTTCAATAAGAGAGAGCGGCCAGATATCATGCACTTCAAACACCAATATGGCACCGGTTCTTTTCGCCAAGGCCTTGGCAGCAAAAAAATCGAACGGATGGGTAGAGGAAACGATTACGACATCGGGGTCAAACATCTTGACCAGTTGACCACGGTTCCTCCATAATCCGACAGCAAATTGCATGGCGTTTTGTGCCCGTTTTATCCCATTGCCAATATAGGGCGATGTTTTTAAGACACAATAGGATATGCCTTGCATATCCACGATCTCAAGGTCATTTTTAACCGGCAAATTTTTTTTACGCAGATGCGAAAAGCTCGCGACTAAAACAGCCGGCTTCTCCCCCATACCTATCAATGCCGCCGACAGGTAATAGGGCCGGTATTCCATGCCCATTTCAGGTGAGCCCGCGTATTGATTAACAATTAGAATGTTGATGGCTGCCGTCTTCCTTTCTGCTCTAACGCGTCAAAAAATTGTAAAAGCCGATCCTCGTCCGCCTTAAAACTAAATTTTTGCCGAGCTGCTTTGATATCCACTTCAACCGGGTGGGTGATCGCCTGCCGAACAGCAGACACTGCATCATCATCTTGGCTATTGGACACAAAGGTGACCCCCGATGCCAACGTCATGTCCCGCCAATGCAAAAAATCGCTGGCAATCACCGGCAGTCCGGCGCACAAGTATTCAAACAGTTTAATAGGTTCACTGTTGCGGTAGGAAGGCGTATCGTCGAGCAGCACCAATCCTGCACAGCATTTGGCGTACAGTTCGGCGATGCCTTGTCGTTCCAGAATGCCGCAATATTGTACGCAGGCATATTCCGGCATCGCTTCCGCCCTTTTTTGTACTGCTTCATTTTCAAATACCCCCGCCAACAGCAGCGTAGCGCCAGCCGCATAACAGCAGCTTATCATACGGTAGAGCCCCCTTTGCTCCGTAAGCGCACCCGCATAGCAGACCGCGTTGTGCACCTGTGTGATGTTGTTGCGTGCCATATCGAATAAGGCGCAATCCTCCTGTGTGGGACGGTTCTGTACCACACAAACGCGGTCATTTAATCCTGTCAGTGTCAGGGCGATTTTGTCGGTGGCAGCCATCACACCGTCGGCCAGCGGCAAATACTGCGTCAACAGCCTGCGCCCCAATCGCGCCGCAGTGCCACTTAGAGGTGTCGGAATCCACGGCTTGGTAAGCAACTGCGCAGGAAGATCTTCGTGCGCATCGTAGACGGTGCGCATCGCCATTCTCTGTAAATATGAAAGTAGCACAAGCAGCTCCGGATCGTGCAGCACGCAGATATCCGCACGGCTTTCCAAAAGTGCTTGGCGCGCAGCCTTTCTTGCACTGAGCATGCGCCAAATCCGCCCACCGGGCAGCGCCACCCTGCAAAACCGAATGCCGTTTTCATCCGTTCCTGCAAAATGGGAATTGATAATCTCTACCCGCCATCCGGCTCTGGCCAGTGTTTTCGCTTGTTTGTGATAAATGCGCACATCGTCGTGCGGATGTGCCGTCGTCACCATGGCAATGCGGTGGTTCATCTGCTGTTTCCCCCTATTTGTTGATCGTGTGTCAATACTTTAGCTATTTGATATTCAATGGCGACCATCGCCGCAAACAGAACAAAATAGCGGTCATATAGCAGCCCAAAACGGTTAGATACCATGCTGTTTACCATGCACACCGCCAGAATCATCCCAAGGGGCAATCCAATAAATGGCCGCTTTAATGCAAGCATAATACAACTAATCCCCGATGCAAAAATAAGATATAATAGAGCGATAAGCTTGATCACACCGCCGTCAAGCAGATCGGCCAACATCATATTATGCGCCGAGAGTGCACCCAGTCGAGCCTGTCTGTCGGGATAAATAGCATCCAATGGAGCACTAATTTCATCGTACAATGATATGTTTTTTCCACCGCCCCAACCAAAAACCAGCGACGGCACAGAATATTTTGAAATCTCCTCAATGGCGATGCCCCAAATAATCTTGCGTTTTTCTAAAATAGAGCTGCTGCGAATTGTTTCATAACGCGCACTTAACTGCGTTTCAACGCCGGAGGATGGCGCAACACTTCTTGTTGGACTACCCGGGGTATTGATCTGTGCTAGGCCATACCGAAACAGCACCGTTTCTGCAATGGTAAGCCCCGTTATAACCGCTAAACAACCTATAACAGCCCCTGTCTGGCGCGCACCAAACAATCTTATGCCCGCCGCAGCAAACGACAGGGCCGCCACCGGCAACACAACAGGCAGCATGATGAGCACCCTGCGCGAGCCGGATAAAATGCTAACCGCCACAATCACAGGCAACGCCGCCATTAAGGCTATCATCGCCTTTTTGTTTTTTGTTGCAATCACACCAAACACCAACGCAATGAATCCTACGATCAACTGGGTTGCATACATGTTATAATCTCGCCGCATCGAAAAACGCGCGGTATAAAAAAGCGGTAGCCTAATCGGCAAAAAATAATATGCCAGTGAATAGATGGACACCACCACCGACGATAAGCCGACCACCAACAAAATCAGCTTTATAAAATTGGGCCTATGCCGCAGAATGCACAGCGATGCAAACAATAGTATCAATACGCCAACCACACGATATTTTTGCCAAGCAAGCGCCAAATCGCCAAAGATAAAAAAGTTGGTAGCATCCACTGAAAGATAAACGGCCATTGCAATCAACACGGCACTTTTTGAACGCATAAAAAAAACGATGAGGCTTTTAAAGAATCGCTTAGCGCCAAACAATAGCACCCCGAGCAGCAATACCGCGCAAATCTCAGCGGCATACCCAAAGTCGATGCCCGCCAATCCTGTACTTAAAAAAAATATGTTGGCCAATGTTATGGCCAATAACACGTTTTCTATGTTCATACCATACCTCCACCCAAATGCTACATTCTAGTATTCGATGGAAAAATCCGCTTATTCATGTTGGAGAATGTATCCACAAAAGATAAACCTTTAAATTTTATCTCCTCAAGCCGGACGCTCTTGTGATCGCGCGCATGTGCTGGATTAAACTTTACGCATCTGAGGAGAAAAAGAGAAATTTTATAATCAACAGCTTGAAAAGGCTGATGTCTTATGCTATAATTAGCGCTAGTCAATTTCCAAGAACAGTCTGGCCAACATTTTGCTATCGCTTAATCGGTAACATGTCGCAGTATGATAAAAAGCACAGGTTGTATCCACCGCTTCTATCTATGCTTGTGTAGCACAGCTGGCAGTGCAGCTCATTCGTAATGAGCAGGTCGTCCGTTCGAATCGGATCACAAGCTCCACCGGTGTAACACCGGATCTAAATCGCCTGATGATTGCATCTAGGCGATTTATTTTTTCTCCTATTTTTAGTGAAGCTTAATCGTCTCATTCTTATTTATGAAACCAACGTCTATAAAGATAAAAATTGCCACCGACAAAAATGTCGGTGGCAATTTTTATCTTTGACTTTTTACATTGACGTTGCAGCGTATTGATTAAATAAAAAGCAGAAGACTCACGGCCATAACAGCCATTCCCGCAATCAATCCATAAATGGACAAGTGATGCTCACCGTATTCCCTGGCGGACGGTAGGAGTTCGTCTAAGCTGATGTAAACCATAATTCCCGCAACCGACGCGAAGATAAATCCAAATACCACATCGTTAAAAAATCGATACATCAGAATATAACCAATCAGCGCACCGAGCGGTTCAGAAAGTCCAGACAGGAATGATAATTTGAACGCTTTCATCCGACTTCCGGTCGCATAAAAGATCGGTACAGCCACAGCGATTCCTTCCGGTATATTATGAATCGCTATTGCGACTGCAATGGGAACACCAAGGCTTGGGTTGCTCAGCGTAGCTGTAAATGTGGCTAACCCCTCGGGAAAATTATGAATGCCAATCGCTAAAGCGGTGAATAGTCCCATTCTCATCAAGTTTGATTTATGGCTCTCGCTTTCCCCGTCCATCTCTTCTACCGTGTGGACCTCGTGTGGATTTTCTACAGACGGAATCATATGATCGATGACTGCAATGAGAAGAATACCAAAAAAGAAGCCGCCAACGGTTGCCCATGTGCCCATTTTGATACCCAAAGCACCAATTAAGGCATCTTTAGCTTTGACAAAAATCTCAACAAAGGATACGTATATCATCACACCGGCTGAAAATCCTAGCGCGACGGACAAAAATTTTGGGTTCGTTCTTTTGGTTAACAGCGAAAGCGCACTACCAATCCCCGTGGCCAAACCCGCAAATAATGTCAACGAAAAAGCAAATAATACCGTTGAAATATCCATAGTCAGTAACCTTTCTTAAGTGAGCGCTATTATTTAAAGGTATTTTTAATGTAAAAGACAAGCCTTATATGGTCCACTGTAAAAGTTTATATCAACTGCCATACTGCCTGATGCAAGAAATATCACGCACAAGACAGATTGATTAATAATATCATAAAATATAACTATTAAAAAGGGTGTGTTATGATGGCAATTAAGATATTTATTGATCAGGGCCATAACCCTACGGGGAATCACAATATAGGCGCCTCTTGGTACGGTTTGAATGAAGAGGATATTACATATCAGGTTGGCATTTATCTGGCTGAAATGCTCAATAATGATGCGCGCTTTGAAGTGCGATTGTCCAGACCTATGCCGGATACCGTTCTGGGCACCAACAACAGCACCAGCCTGATTGAGCGGGTACAAACGGCAAATAGCTGGCCAGCTGATTTTTTTATCAGCATCCATACCAACGCCAATTTAAACACCGCCATCAACGGCACCGAAGTGTATATCTATAAGCGCTATACGCAGGCCAACTGGCTGGCGGAACAAATTTTGGACGGAATTGTGGAAACGGTCGGCACCAGAAACAACGGTATCCGCGTCCATCCGACGTTTTATGTGCTGAAAAACACCAATATGCCTGCCAATCTAGTAGAAATGGCCTATCTCTCCAACCCCGCCGACGCGGAGAAGCTGCGAGATGAGCAATACCTATTTGCACAAGGAATCTTTACGGGTATCATGCGGTATTTTGGTTTCGCCTAACATTTTGTCCGTACCAAAACCCAACGACTGTGGTGCGTTGGGTTTTCTCCATATTGGACAACCCATTTTCCGACTCAGAAGAAAAACGTTGTATCAACCTCGACCGGCTCATATGGTGCCAGCGAAATAAATATCGGTATAAAACACGCAACAACGCACGACGCCGTGTATCTTGTATCTACCGAATTGTTTTGATCCCAGACAAATCTCCACTGCACAGAATTTCAAGGTTATTAAAAATCTTTTCAGCAGACCAATCCCACCACTTTAATTTTAATAAATATGCAGTCATTTGATCATCAAATCTATTTTTTAGGACACAACAAGGATTCCCTCCGGCAATGGTATATGGTGCAATATCCTTTGCGACCATAGAATTTGCGGCTATAATGGCACCATCACCGATTCTAACACCGGGCATAACGGTCACATTTTGACCGATCCAAACATCATTGCCGATGACCGTGTCGCCCTTTAACGACAAATCCTCAAGTGTGGGGGTGCACTTTTCCCACCCATGCCCCATGATATTAAACGGATATGTTGTAACACTACACATGCGATGATTTGCACCATTCATAACAAATTCTATACCTTTGGCAATGGCGCAAAACTTCCCAATAATCAGTTTATCTCCCAAAAAATCATAATGATGCGTGACGTGTTCTTCAAACTTTTCAGCACCATTTATATCGTCGTAATAAGTGTAATCACCGACGATTATATTGGGGCGCGTAATGGCATTTTTAATATAGCAAATACTTTTTATAGTCGGATTTGGGTATAACTCATTTGGATTCGGTCCATACTGCATACTTTTAACTCCCATAATTTTAAAAAACCGTCTGTCAAAGAACTCGGATTACGCAGCAGCGCAAACCGGATTCTGGCTATATTTAGGCCCGAAAAGGGCATATCGAAAACGGAGCAAAGAAGTCCTCCACTTCCATTTAGCCAGTTTTTTGAGATTCATGGTAACAAATTTAAGCTTCACCCAGTTTATACCTGAGAGAGGCCGCGATACTGCGTATAACGCATAGCGTATTTTTCCTTGGCGTCGGCAAAGACCCGTTCTATGGTTTCTTTGCGACGCGCATATAGTTCCCGATATTCCGGTTTGTAACCGGCATCGTCTGCCAGCTCCTCGTAATCCTGCCAAATGTGCCGCTGCACCGTCTTAATGCAATCCTTGGAGTGCGTGCACAACTGTCGGGTTGGGTTTGTAGGCGGCATCAGCATCGGCAACCATAGCTAATGCAATATTCAGTTCGCGCTTTCCTCACCATTCTTTGCCGGCTACCCATGCTTTGCATATAAAATCATTTAAAATAAACCTCATTTTCAAATGTTTCAAATAAGGTAAACATATCTTCAAGCTCTTTAAGAAGCTTTGTAGTCTGTTCTTTTCGCGAAAGAGCGCTTAGAGTGGTAATTTCGCAAATTAAAGAGAGACAACTGGAATAAGAATTTACGTAGGTGTTGGATTTAGTCTGACATTGAAAAGTGAAATCAGAATATTGATAACACTGTGAAAGTCCAAAATCTGTGATGCCAACAATCGAGACACCTCTGTTTTTTAGCGCCTTCAATGACAGAAGAACATCGGTAGAATAGCGAGCAAAAGTAAAGGCAATCACAAGATCCTTTTGAGTGATGTAAATGATTTTATCTATACAGTCGCCAATATCAGGGGTAATGACTTTAACGGGCAGCGCCTGTTGCCGAAAGTTAAACCCCAACAACTGAGCCATTACGGCAGACGAGCGAAATCCCAATATATAAATTTTCTCGGCACGCTGAATCATTTCAATCAGTTTATAGAAATTTTTCCGGTTCTCCTCATTTGAAAGAGTTGCATAAATATTGTCGAACTCTTGATTCAATATCAAATCAATAATATTAGTACCATCGCCATGCATACTATCGGCATTGGCAGAAAATTTATTGAAAGTTGTTGTCGCCTGTACATATTCCTTAGCAGTGCGTTTAAAGCTGGTAAAACCGTCAAATCCCAATTCAGTACAGAGATTTATAATTGTAGTATCGCTAACACCAATTTCAGCAGCCAATGTGGTTACCGTTTTAAAGGGGATATCTTTATAATTTTTCAAAAAATAGTTTGCCACAGTTTTTTTAGCACGGGTCAAGTTGGGATAAATCTCATGTATACGTTGTAATGTCTCCCTCATTAATAGTTACCGACTTTAATTATATTGGATAGTGTGTGTTATGTAAATGAAATATTGCACAAAATTAATATAATGGGAGTGCGATTACTCGCCAACATAATTAAGGGAGATAGTTAAAATGGAAAAGTTTGACCTTTTATATCTAAGCCAAAAAGATGTGATTCGTCTCGGAGGAACTGATATGACACAAGCCGTTTCAGACATGGAACGCGTGTTCGAATTGTTTGAAGCGAGAGACGTATTAACACCAGATAAAGTCTCCATGAACTTTGGAAAAACCATTGCGGAATAAAAGACAAAGGGACGTATTAATGCTATGCCAGGTTACCTTGGTGGAGAATATAACATGGCCGGTATGAAATGGATTCTATTGGGATTAAGTAACAATTGTTGCTGGCTCAACAACAAAATTTGCAAGGTTTAATTGCGCTTTCTATTTTCAAATATGTATTGTATTTGCCTGTATGTTGCCGGGCGTTAAAAGAGTAAATTCGGCAAAGTCCTTAAGCAAAAATGTAGTCGCTGCAGTCAGCTATTCATTTATCAATAGCTTCCTGCAAGTGGGCATCCCTTGTTTTCTGTGCGTCGCTCTTTTGTTCCTGTATTCGGTGTAGACCCGCGGTTCGGCTCAATCTTTGAGGTTGGTTTTGCCGGTGGACATGGAGCCGCTGGCGGAATAGCTGAGGTATACACCAGACTTGGCTGGCCCGATGGTGGTGATGTTGGAAAAACAACCGCTACTATAGGTCTGATGTCTGGAATTTTTAGCGGAATCGTCGTCATCAACTATAGTGTTCATAAGCGTTATACAAAAATACTTACACAGCCATCTTCCGGTGTCCATTCCCAAGAAATCTTTCCAGAAAATCAACGCAAACCGATAGCTTATACAACAGTTAGTCAAAATGTCATTGAACCCTTTGCGTTTCATCTCGGCATAATTGGCATAGCGGTTCTAATTGGTTGGGAAATTGTTTCCGCCTCCAAATATTTTTTAACTACAGCCTGCCCCTATTCCCTTTCGCCATGATTGGCGGCTGGCTCCTTAACACTATTGTTTATTACCTACGCCGTCATCTGCATGGCCCATTCTATGTGTAATCAAACATTGGGCGCATATCAGAAAACAATTGGGATGCAAGCCACGCTTATCGGCCTTATTAGCAGCACTATGAGCATGGCAGCCTTTATTATCCGACCATTTTCTGCCCCTTTGACCGATCGTGGCAACAAGAAGAAAATTTTTCTGGGAGTTGTTACATTATTTGCCCTGGCAACTTTTCTATACTCTCGCGCCACCACTACAGAGACCGCGGTGGTAGCAAGGGTGCTCCACGGCATTGCTTGGACTTTTATTTCTACCATTACTGCGGTTATCCTAAGTGAGCGTGTTCCGCACGAAGATTACGGCACCGCTCTTGGCTTTTTCATGGTTTCCCAGATGATTGCCTCTGCGGTTGCTCCCACCATAGCCTTTGCCATTGCCCATGCGTATCGTTATGCAGTTATATATGTTTTGTTTGCAGGCGTTACTGCAATTGGCGCAGTGATGCTCCTGTTTACCGCACCGACCGTGAGCTGAAGCGCCTTGCAGCACTAGGCGAGGGGGTGCCTGCATGAAACGAAATACGCGTCAGGAAATACTGAAAACGGCGAAAAAGCTTTTCAATGAGCGTGGCTTCAACAAGGTATCCAATCAGGAAATCGCGGACGCGGTAGGTATCCGCAAAGGAAACCTGACCTATCACTTTAACAAAAAGAAGAGATAGCGGAAGCCATCGTCATGGAAAACCCACAGCGGAAACCATTGCAGGCACCAAAAAGCATGATAGAGCTCGACGCATATTTCCTTCATATGCACAAGGTGGTGCAGGACGCAGATTTCTATTTCTGGCACCATGCACAGCTTGCTCAGCTTTCGCCCAAAATAAAAGACGCACAGAAGCAAGCGTATTCAGATAACTTTGATCGATTATACGAGTCTTTCCGCACACTTCAAACTGATGGGTTGTTTCGAGAGGAACGCTATGCCAGAGAATACAAACGCACCATCAACACGTTGTACCTGTCAATTATCTACTGGTTGCCATTTTGCGAGTTAAGTGCGGATGATGATGCTAAGAGCGGAGAAGGCTTGCGTGAACAAGTCTGGGGAATTGTGTATCCGCACTTGACTGGCAAGAGCTGGCAGACACTCAAAGAAATTATGGGATGTTAATCGAGACGCAGTGCATTTGGGTCTGCATCTGTTTTCCGCAGGGTATTTATCCCCATATGCCAAAAATCGTCTTTATCACCGTCGCGCTCAAAGAGACATTCATCTCCAACATTGTAGCAGGCGCAAACTCCTGAGTTTGGGTCAGCACAACACTGTTGCTGCAATTCCTCCATGGTAAAATTATATCACATAATGACATAAGAAATTGTTGAAAAATCGACACAATCACTATTGACGCTCAATCATTGAAGCAGTAAAATATTATTAAATTGCCACTTATTTACAAAAAAGGGAGACATGCACATGACTAATGAATGGCGCATACATACAGTTTATGATGAAGCTGCTTACCGTGCGTTGACCGAGGCTTGTTGGCAACTGTTTAGAAAGCCAAAAATGCAGACGCAGGTTTATCCAATTTTAATTACGTTTTCAGTGATCACACTGGCTACTGCTTTAATGAGCGACGATGTACAGATTCTTCCCGCAATAATACTTATTATATTTTTTCTTGCTGCAATTCCCTTAGGTAAAGTAAGTGCCAAAGCTAAAATGTACCGTACAGCCGTCAAAACAGGGGGCGTTTTTTCAGAAGCTGCGGCCTTCGTCTTTACAAATAAGAGCATTCGCGCTACGATGGCGGAACGTACTTTTGATATTCCTTATCAAAAGGTGTTTTGTTTTGCTTGCCTAAATCATTGGCGCTTTCTTTTCTTTGATGTAACCTCAGCCTATATTATAAACACCAACAATTTACAAAATCGGGAAGATATCAAAAATTTTGATGATATGATTCAAGAGAAATGCGGACTTACTATGATACGACTTAAAATAGCATCTACTGAGGAGCCGAAGTGTTGTTTGACCTAAAAACAGGAGGTGCGCAATGACAGAACGAAACCCTGTTTATCTTTGCGAATATGACGACCTTTGCGAGTCCAACGATTTATCTTGGATTAATCATCAGTTGGCAATGGTTCTTGACAGCATCTTTGACGGCGTTTACATAACAGACGGTCTGGCCAACACATTAATGGTCAACCAAGCCTATCTGGCAATATCGGGGTTAAAAAAAGAGCAAGTGCTTGGCAAAACCATGCGAGAGTTGGTGGATCTAAAAGTCATCAACCGCTCTGGAACGCTATTAGCGTTGGACGCACTCAAGGCTGTTACGCTGGAGCAAACCTTTAGAACCGGTAAACAGGTTCTAATTACAAGTACGCCCTGTTTTAAAGAGGACGGTAGTATTTTTTTGGTTATTACCGTTGTTCGCGACATGACCGAACTGTACGATTTACAGGCCAAGAATCGGGAGAGCGAAGAGCGCTACCGTCGCGAGGTCAGTCTGCATAAAGCGCTGTTATCCAGAAAATTTATTGTCGTGGACCCCAAAACGCTCGACGTTCTGACTCGCTCGGAGCGTGTGGCTGCACTCAAAACTACGGTGCTTCTTCTTGGTGAAACCGGCGTGGGAAAAGAACACTTTGCCCGTTTTATTTTTGAAAATTCCTCCAGAATAAATAGCCCTTTTATTTGTGTCAATTGCGGTGCAATTTCCCCCACACTTGTCGAAAGCGAGTTGTTCGGCTACGAGCGCGGTGCTTTTACAGGGGCAAACAAAGAAGGAAAGCCCGGCATTTTTGAAGCCGCTAACCACGGTACCATTTTTTTGGACGAAGTGGGCGACCTGCCACTGGATATGCAGGTGCATCTGCTCAGGGTGTTACAGGAGATGCAGGTTAAACGTGTAGGCAGTGTCAATTCCATTTCAGTGGATGTACGAGTTATTGCCGCCACCAACAAGGATCTGTGGTCAATGGTGCAGAACAAGACTTTCCGGGAGGATCTTTACTACCGCTTAAACGTTGTGCCAATTTTTATTCCACCATTGCGGGAACGCAAAGGTGATATCATCCCCATGGCGCAAAGCTTTTTGACCGATATGAACGATAAATATCATCTAAATAAGCAATTCTCCGTTGCCGCGATGGATTTAATGTATGACTACCAGTGGCCTGGCAATATCCGAGAGCTGAAAAATGCAGTAGAGCAGGCCGTTATTTTTAGCGCCCATGAGTATATTCTGCCCGCAGATTTGCCCGCGTCTATTTCCGGCGCGCATACCAAGGACATCACCTCCGCCAGTATGTCTATTGATCTTAAAAGGGCAGTTGCAAAATTTGAATACGGTTTTATAAAGCGTGCCTATGCACTGCATGGTAACGTGCGAGACGCTGCCGCCAGCTTAGATATGGACGCTTCAACATTTGTCCGTAAGCGAAAAAAGTGGGGAGAGCTGTTGCAAGAATGAAACATGTTGCATTCTTGCATATAGCGCTATAACCTATTTAATTACGCATTGTCGCTTGATTTCTGTGATGTTTTAATAATGATTTAATAATTCCGCTGTTGCATCATTGCAGCAGCGGTTTTTTTTAGTTTTCGAGAAAATCGCCTTAGCAACATATTTTTTCGGTTTTTGCATCCTTTGGTCCTTTGGCATGATTTTTGCATGTAATATTGAGCGTAAGGAACAGTTGGCCAACTGCCTCACATTTCAAGGAAGCTAATGCTGCCAGTAAAAAGAAAGAGGGAAAATATGGATAAAGATCAATTTGTCAGCCGCTACCGCGAATATGGTCAAGAACAGCCACATTGGAAGGCTGGCATTTTCAAAGTCCGCCTTCCCTTTGTTCATTATGCGTGGTCTGTTCCTGAGATGGTACAGGCGCTGTTAATGTGTGCCACCTGCTTGGGCGCAATCCCGGTGTTAACAGAGGTTTTAGGCGTCAGTTATGATATTGCGCTTTCTATGGTTATCATCAATGGCTTTTTCTACACGCTGCACGTCCTTTTGGGCGACCCTGTGGTTCCCGGCTGGATTACGCCCGCAGTTCCGATTATCACCACCTTTTTAACTACGGGCTACGAAATTGGGCCTTCGCGAACACAAGCGCTAATTGCTCTGCAAATGATTCTCGGCATCATTTTTCTGGTGCTCGGCGTCACTGGGCTTGGCTCCAAAATGGTGGATATCGTGCCAACCGCGGTTAAAGCGGGCGTACTCATGGGTGGCGGCATCGCGGCTGTTATCGGCGAGTTTAAAGACACCGGCCGTTTTGGCAAATTCCCAATCTCAATCACCATCGGCATTCTAGTGGCCTATTTCTGCCTATTCGGTCCTATCTGGGCCAAAATGCGCAAATCTAATAAGGTAATGGATGCTATTGGCAAGTTTGGTATGCTACCTGCTATTATCATAGGCATCATCATCGGCCCCATCGTGGGCGAAATCAGCATCCCAACCATCGTTTGGTGGCCTTTGATCAAAGTGCCGGAGATCGGAAACATCTGGAATCAGCTTTCTCCATTCGCGATTGGCTGGCCCAGCGCTGCCACCTGGATGGCCGCCCTACCGGTTGCCTTGGTGATCTATATCATCGCGTTTGGCGATTTTGTCACCTCCGCTGCGCTTATTACCGAAGCTGATGAAGTCCGTCAGGACGAAAAAATCGACTTTAATGCAAACCGCTCCAATGTTATCAGCGGTATCCGCAACACCGCCATGGCAATGGTGTGCCCTTATACTCAAACCTGCGGACCGTTGTGGGCTGCCGTTACCGCTGCCGTATCCCAGCGCTATAAAGAGGGGCCAAAATCCATGGAATCTATTTACAGCGGCTGCGGTACTTTTAGAGTCAGTACATTTTTCGCCGTGATGCTGATGCCCATATCTTCTCTGCTCCAGCCAGTATTACCCGTTGCGCTTTCTCTGACGCTTATCGTGCAGGGCTATATCTGCACACAGCTTGCGATGAATATGTGCGATAGCGACATCAAGCGTGGCATCTGTGGTGTTATGGGCGCCGTATTGGCTATCAAGGGCGCTACCTGGGGTCTGGTTGTTGGCATTATACTCTATCTGGTTCTTAAAGAGCCATCAAAAGAAAAGGTTACCGTAAGCAAGTAGTGAGCGCTGTGTAATATTTTATCCGGCAACTATGACCGTTGTGGCGGTCACCTGCCGAGAAACTAATAGAAAGGGTCTTGCAATTATGGCACTTATGACTGGAGAACAATATATAGAGAGCATCCGCAAACTGAAAATGGAAGTTTATATGTTTGGCAAGCGAATCGACTGTCCGGCTGACGACCCAATTCTGCGGCCGTCGCTTAATTCAGTGCGTATGACTTACGATTTGGCGCAGCTGCCCGAATACCAGGAGCTGATGACCGTCATCTCCCCTGAGACGGGAGAGCGCATCAACCGGTTTTGCCATATTCACCGCAGCACCGATGACCTGCGTAACAAGGTTAAAATGCAGCGTCTGCTCGGACAAAAAACCGCCGCGTGTTTTCAGCGGTGCGTAGGCATGGATGCTTTTAATGCCGTATACTCAACATCTTTTGAAGTCGATTCGAAGTATGGCACAAATTATTATGAAAATTTTAAAAGGTTCATGTTTGAGTGTCAGGATAAGGATCTGACAGTTGATGGCGCCATGACCGATCCCAAGGGTGACCGCTCGAAAGCGCCACATATGCAGACCGACCCCGACATGTTCCTGCGCGTGGTAGAGCACCGCCCCGATGGCGTGGTGGTGCGCGGCGCAAAGGCACACCAGACGGGCGCGCTCAACAGCCATGAGATTATCGTAATGCCCACTATTTCCATGGGCCCTGAAGACAAGGATTACGCCATTTCATTTGCCGTGCCAATGGACACCCCCGGTATCTTTATGATTATCGGACGTCAAAGCTGTGATACCCGCAAGTTGGAAAACACCGACATGGATGTGGGTAACGCGGAATTTGGCGGCGTAGAGGCATTGACTGTATTCGATGACGTGTTTGTACCTAACGAGCGGATTTTCCTCAACGGAGAGACGGAATTTGCCGGCGTGCTGGTGGAACGCTTCGCTGGGTTTCACCGCCAGAGCTATGGCGGTTGCAAGGTTGGCGTGGGCGATGTGCTGATCGGCGCGGCAGCGGTGGCGGCTGACTATAACGGTGCAGCCAAGGCCTCGCATGTCAAGGATAAGCTAATTGAAATGACCCACCTCAATGAAACGCTCTACTGCTGCGGCATTGCGTGCTCTGCTGAGGGTACGCAGACCGAGAGCGGTTCGTACATCATTGATATGCTGCTGGCTAACGTTTGCAAGCAGAACGTGACGCGCTTCCCGTATGAAATCGTTCGGCTGGCAGAGGATATCGCAGGCGGGCTTGTGGTCACCGCACCATCGGAAGCCGATTTCAGAGATGCCAAACTCGGGCCGATTATCGACAAGTACCTCCACACCGTGGACGGCGTTTCAACAGAGAACCGCCTGAGAATCCTTCGCCTAATTGAAAATCTGGCGTTGGGTACTGCCGCTGTCGGCTATCGGACCGAAAGTCTGCACGGCGCTGGCTCACCGCAGGCGCAGCGGATTATGATTGC
Source organism: Candidatus Fimivivens sp. (assembly GCA_047974975.1). Classification (GTDB taxonomy): domain Bacteria; phylum Bacillota; class Clostridia; order Oscillospirales; family Ruminococcaceae; genus Yanshouia. Next base: position 184,827 of record JBKECV010000012.1, on the reverse strand, counting down.
CCGCCAGGGAAATCTGGCACATAAAAAGCAGCTTGCAAAAGCAATTGCACATATCAAGGAATATAGCTCTGCCAACGCTTAAACCCAGGAAGGAGCCATTATGTATGCTGAAATTGAACTGGTATTAGATGAGCGAGTACGCCCGCTGTTAAAAAGCCATGGCGGCAATTTGCAGGTGCTTGAGGTGCAAAACGGTATTGTTCGCTTTAAATTTCTGGGGCACTGCGCCGGATGCCCCGCCGCAGACTTGACCAACGAGGCGCTGGTTCAGGCCGAACTGGTCGGGCGGGTTCCGGGTATAACGTCGGTTGTTATGGTAAACAATGTCAGTGACGATTTTCTGGCGGAAGCCAGACGATTGATCCGATCCAGACATGGCGGATAAAATTGGGATCCGGTATTGCGGGGGGTGCAACCCCCGCTTTGACCGGGTGGCTCTCGAAAAGCAGATAGAAGCACGTTTTCTGGACTGCACCTTTGAGCCGGTCGTTAGGAGTGTCGATTGCGACGCGGCGCTGATCATCTGCGGTTGCCCCGCACGCTGTGTCAATGTTGCAGATTTGTCTCAAGCGCAGATTCCGTTGGTTATAGTCGGTCATCAGGACACGCCAGACGGTGTGTCCAACCGCCTGCGTGCCGCATTGAGAGATAGCACCTAAAAAGGGCGCAAAATGGCCTGCAAGACCGCCTTAGACGGACAATTCGCAGATGAAATATCTGTGTCATTGCCGACAGGTTGGGAGACCCTAACGGAAGCCGATACACTGTAGTGAGAAAGGAATCGTTATGGATTGGAACGCTTATTATCAAAGTCGTCTGACAACGGCTGAAAATGCGGTAAGCCGGATTATATCAGGCGATCGCGTTGTAATAGGGCATGCTTGCGGTGAACCTAGCTTTCTTGTAGAAAAAATGATTGAAAACTCCGTAGCCTATCGCGATGTCGAAATCGTACATATGGTTGCAATGGGCAAGGGGGCCTATTGCACGCCTGAAATGAAACCACATTTCAGACACAATAGCCTTTTTGTAGGCGCTTGCACCCGAAGCGCTATCTCAGAAGGGCGCGGCGATTTTACACCCTGCTTCTTTTTTGAGATTCCGAGGTTGTTCCATACGACATTACCAGTGGATGTGGCACTGGTACAGGTTACCCCTCCCGATGAGGCGGGTAACGTCTCTCTTGGCATATCGGTTGACTATACGCTAGAGGCGATTAAAAGTGCCAAGCTGGTTATAGCACAGGTCAACCGGAATATGCCTTTCACCTATGGCGATGGCGTTATTCCCGTCACCGACATCGACGTTTTTGTAGAGCATGATGCGCCTTTGATTCAGCTAAGTCCGCCGAAAATTGGCGAAGTGGAACGTGCCATCGGCGAGCATTGCGCCTCTCTGATACAGGATGGCGACACTTTGCAGCTTGGCATCGGGGCCATTCCGGATGCAGTATTGCTTTTCCTTAAGGATAAGCGTGACTTAGGCGTTCACTCTGAAATGATTTCGGACGGCGTTTTGGCGCTGGCAGAGGCCGGTGTTATCACAAATAGCAAAAAGACGCTTAAGCCCGGAAAATTTGTTGTCACCTTTCTAATGGGCACGCAACGGCTGTACGATTTTGTCCATAAAAATAAAGATGTTGAAATCTATCCCGTGGACTATGTAAATAGTCCGTTTGTTATCGCGCAAAATGACAATCTAGTCTCTATCAATTCCTGCGTCCAGGTGGATCTAATGGGGCAAGTTGCTTCGGAGACGATAGGACCCCTGCAAATATCCGGTACCGGCGGGCAGGTGGATTTTGTCCGTGGCGCATCGGCTAGCCGGGGTGGGCGATCCATTATGGCCATGCCGTCCACAGCCAAGGGCAAAATATCCAAAATCGTTCCGCTGCTGGATGAGGGCGCCGCTGTCACCACCTGTCGCAATGATGTTGACTACGTTGTTACCGAATATGGAGTGGCGCACTTAAAAGGTGAAACCCTGCGGCAGCGCGCGAAAAATCTTATTGCTATTGCGCACCCCAACTTCCGCCCGGAATTGTTCAAACATTTTGAACAGCGCTTTAAATGACCACCATTATGGCACCGCCAATAATCCATGCTAAAATGCCCAACGGGCGATTTACAGCGGTAGCCAATAGTATCTTTTCGGCTTTAAAAACACACCGCTGCCAATCACAATACCTACAACCATGGCTATTGCAGTTGGTAGTCCATATTTAACAGTTAGTTTGTTGTTCTCCATAAGTCCCACCTATAAATAGTATATACTGCAAATATTATATTAAAGATCGCTAATAATCAATAAATGAAAAAGCAAAATTAGTCTTAAATTCCCAAAAATATCTCAAATTTCCTTTTTTCAATACAAGATGTTATTTAACGATATCTTGATCAGTTGGCAAGCTAGGAAGTATACCGCAAACGCAGTGGAACAATTACACATCAGCAGCGATCCGTTGTGCATAAGTTTCGATATAATATGATCATGTTTTATGCTTACAAAAATAAACAAGAACAGCTTATCAGTGGCCTTATGCGCCATTGATAAGCTGTTCTTGTTGGTGCCGGTGAAGGGACTCGAACCCCCACGGTTTCCCTCACGATTTTGAGTCGCGCGCGTCTGCCATTCCGCCACACCGGCACACCAACTATTGTGTGATGAATGGATTGCTCAATATCATCAACACGAATAGTATTATACAATAAAATATCTCCGGTTGCAAGCAAAACTTTATTTAAATTAATAGAAACAGACACATCTTTCTGCGACCGTCTCTACGTTATTTTATCAAACTGAAAATATTGCAAATTTCCTGATTGGATGTTACATTTTTTCCAGCTGACTGATACGCTTTTCAAGTTGTGTAATACGCTCAAGTGCCTTTTGCAGATCTGCTGCTACGGGATCCGGCGTATGCGTATGATCCAGTTTAGAGGGATCAAGCCGCTCCCCGGCAACGCGCACGGTTCTTGCCGGCACACCCACTGCCGTGGAGCATTCGGCCAAGTCATGGAGGAGCACAGCGTTAGCAGCAATTTTACAATTGTCTGCCACCGTCAATGGGCCCAGCACACGTGCGCCCGCGCCAATCATTACGTTAGAGCCAATTGTGGGATGCCTTTTGCCTTTTTCCTTACCGGTTCCGCCAAGGGTAACGCCCTGATAAATGGTGCAATTATCGCCCACCTCCGCCGTCTCGCCAATGACGACACCGGAACCGTGGTCAATTAAAATACCGCGCCCCATTTTTGCGCCCGGGTGAATTTCAACACCGGTTAAAAAGCGAGAAAGCTGAGAAATAAAACGGGCAATAAAATACATTTTATGGTTATAAAACCAGTGTGCCGGTCTATGCAATATAATGGCATGCACGCCGGAATACAGCAACAATACCTCGATGGCATCTCGCGCTGCGGGATCGCGTTCCTTGACCGCTCGGATATCTTGTCTTATCTCCTTAAACACCGTAAAACCTCCTTCTTTCAATATTTTACAAAAAGCTGATTTTTGCACTATAACATAAATAGATCGACAATGCAATAAATATACACTAAAAAAGTAACATTTACCGTTGACAGAGTCTGCTGCTGCGAACAATGTCTTTTGATCGCAACGTGTTGTAAAATGATACCACAGTGGCCGCAGTATGGCGCGCCTTTAACCCCGCTTGGGGAGTCGGTGTATCCGCGGTAAATATTTATATTATATTCAGCGCCGAACCATCTGGTGCTTTTATTGCGGGTTACAATTGTTTTAGCCGGCACTGTAACTGTGCATATCCCTCCTATCAGTTGTCTGATAAATTAAATAAAATTCGGAGGGCGTCGTTATTTTAAGCAGCGACGCCCTCCGTTTCACATAAATGGCCATATGCCACCATGTAATGATCAGTCTTTAGTAATTATCGCGCTTTTTCCTTACCGCCTTGCGCGCTACAATCACGATGCTGGCGATCACCGCAAACAACAGTAATGCAGGAACCAACCAGAAAGTAAAATTTTCATCATCCGCCAAAAGCTGCTTCCAGCCGGCATCGAGCGCCTTGTTCAGCGTATCGTCAAGCGGCACAAAATAAGCGGTCTTGGCGAGCACCTCATCAGATGGATACGCAATCGGGTTAAACTTTATCTCATCATCGAGCAACTCAAGTGCGGCCAAGTTGGGGGTGGAATAGCCGATATACGCACAGTTGGCGGCACCCACAGCGGGTTCGCACATAAAGTTGATATACATTTCGGCTGCTTCCTTTTGCTTGGCGCCCTTGGGGATACACATGCCATCAATAAAAATGTTGGTTCCTTCCCGTGGGATCGCAACAGCCAGCGCAGGGTTCTCCTCCATCATGGTGATCGCATCACCGGAATAATACGGTGCAATAGCGGCCTCTCCCGCACCCATTTTATCAAAAATTTCATCCATCACATAAGCTTGAACGACGGGTTTTTGAATTTTGAGCAACGCAGTGGCCTTGTCAACCTGCTCCTGATTTTCCGGATTTGTACCATAGCCCAGCTTTTTAAGCGCGATACCATAAGCGTCGCGAGGGTTATTAAACATTAGGATATTGCCCTTATATTTCTCGTTCCAAAGCAGATCCCATGTTTCAACATCGGTATCCTCAGATACCAGCTCAGTATTGTAAATCAGCACAACTGTCCCCCATGTGTAAGGGATGGAATGTGCGTTGTCCGGGTCAAATTCCATGTTGAGCAGCGCGGGGTCTATATTTTTAAAATTTGGGATGTTGTCCTTATTGAGTTCCTCGAGCATATCCTCTTGAACCATGCGGCCAATCATATACTCCGAGGGCACGATCACGTCATAGGTGGAACCACCCGCACGCAGCTTGGCATAAAGTTCCTCATTTGTCGCATAAAAAGTGTAGTTTACCTCGATGCCGGTGAGCGCTTCAAACGCCTCATTGACGTCGAGCGAATCCTGCGTGCCGTCAGAAATATACTCGCCCCAATTATAAACGTTGATACTGATGTCCTGCCCCTGAAACCGACTGTAATAATCCGCATCCAATTGTGCAAACAGCGCAGCATGATCATCGGCCAACACCGACAGGCTGCACAACGCAACCAGCAGCAGCGAAAGCATAAGTGCAAAAGTTTTTTTCATCTATCTATCTCCGTTTCTTTGTCGCAAAAGCGATTATTCACCGTTTTATACGCTATCAATATGGTTTTTTCTCAGTATCACGCTTGGCATCCAAATAATTAGAGGCGATTAAAATAAGCATAACCGCGATGAATACCATAGTGGAAAGCGCATTGATCTCAGGTGACACCTTTTTACGCGTCATGGCATAAATCGTGATTGGCAATGTCGAAAAAGTTGTGCCGGACACAAAATAGCTGATGATAAAATCATCCAACGAAAAGGTAAACGCCATCAAAAATCCCGAGATGATGCCCGGCATAATCTCCGGGATGACCACCTTTGTAAATGCCATCGCCGGATTACACCCCAAGTCCAGCGCAGCATTATAGATATTTTTATCCATTTGACGCAATTTAGGCAGCACATTTAAAATAACATACGGAATCGAAAAGGTGATGTGTGCCAAAACGAGCGTGAGAAACCCCATCTCAATCGGCAGTCCAAAGTGGTCACGCGCGAAGACAAACAGCAGCATCAACGAAACACCGGTAACAATCTCAGGGTTTATAATCGGCATATAGGTAATATTTAATACCAGTGATTTAATCCAGCGATTCATAGCATTGATCCCAATGGCTGCCAGCGTGCCGATCACCGTCGCAAAAACGGCAGAAATGACAGCAATAATGAGCGTATTGGCCAGAGAGGACAAAATTAACTCGTTGGTAAACATCTTTTTATACCAGTCGAACGTAAAGCCTGTCCAAAGCGCGCGTGATTTTGAGGAGTTGAATGAAAAAACGATCAGCACCGCAATCGGCGCATACATAAAGGCCATGACCAGGCCGAGATAACTGCGACCAAGTATCAGGTGGCGACGCCTCATATAATCATGCCCTCCTTGTCCTCTTCATTGAGTTGGTTGAGCATACTCATGCAGAACAAAATCAGGATCATAAGCCCCAGAGAAATCGCCGCACCCAAATTCGGGTTATAGGCGTTTCCTAAGAATTGCAGTTCAATGAGATCGCCGATCAACATATTGGAACCACCGCCCAGCATTCTGGAGATGATAAAGGTCGAAACAGCAGGTACAAACACCATGGTGATGCCGGTCATGATGCCGGGCATCGACAGTGGGAGCACCACACCTGAAAAGACGGTATGCGATGATGCGCCGAGATCCTGTGCAGCCTCAATCAGACTGTTGTCAATCTTGGCCATCACCGAATAGAGCGGCAGAATCATGAAAGGCAAATAATTGTAAACCATGCCCAACACCACAGCCCCCTGTGTGTTGATCATGGCAAATGGGCCAATTCCAAGTAAACCCAGCAGCTTATTGATAATGCCGGTATTTTCTAGCAGCGTCATCCACGCATAGGTGCGCAGCAGAAAGTTCATCCACATCGGCAACATAACCAGCAGCAGACAGCTCCTCTGGCGACGCGGTGCCATGCGCGAAATCATATAAGAAAGCGGATAGGCAATAATTAAACAAATAACCGTGGCCAGAAGTGCCAGCCAGATTGAACGAAATATGACTGCAGCATAGGCACTGACCGCTGAAATATTGGCAAAGGTAAAAACGCCATCCTCGGTCGTGAACGCAAAATAGGTCACGAGCATCAATGGCACAACGGTGAAAAGTACAATCCATATCAGGTAAGGTACAGCCGTTATTTTACTGTTTTTCATTGCCGCCCTCCGTCCTATCTAACGCCAGCTGATCCTCCTCGCGATCCATGATGTGAATATCGTTTGGTAGAATGTTCATACCGATCAATTGGCCAGGCTCAGCCGCTAACGTATTATGAATCAGCCACCGTATACCCGCGCCCTCGACGAGCATCTCATAATGCACGCCCTTAAAGGTGACCGACTCGACCACGCCTGTTAGCATGCCTTGTTCGGCCTCGACAATTTTAATATCCTCCGGACGCACCACAATATCAACGAGCTGGTCGGGATCAAAGCCGACGTCAACACACTGAAAGCTATTGCCGGCAAACTCGACGCAGTAGTCACGGCGCATGATGCCGGGGATGATATTGCTCTCCCCGATAAAGTCGGCGACAAAGGCGCTGATCGGCTCATTGTATATATCCTGCGGCGTGCCGATCTGCAGAATGTTACCACTCTTCATGACGACTACGCGATCGCTCATGGTAAGCGCTTCTTCCTGATCGTGCGTGACATATACAAATGTGATACCGGTTGACTGCTGGATGCGCTTTAACTCCGTCTGCATTTCCTTGCGCAGTTTTAGGTCCAGGGCACCAAGCGGCTCATCGAGCAGCAGCACACGGGGATGGTTGACCAACGCTCTCGCAATCGCGATGCGTTGTTGCTGGCCACCTGAAAGTTGATTAATATGGCGGCGTTCAAAGCCTTTAAGTCCCACAAGCTCCAGCATTTCCTTAACTTTGGCACGACGCTCATGTTGCGGTATTTTTTTAATTTTAAGACCGAACTCAACATTTTCAAAAACATTGAGATGCGGAAACAGCGCATAACGTTGAAAAACAGTATTGACGGGACGCTTGTAAGGCGGCCGATCGTTGATTCGCACACCGTCAAAAAAAACACCACCCTCAGTGGCCTCGACAAAACCGCCGATGATTCGCAGTGTGGTGGTTTTCCCACACCCCGAAGGCCCTAACAGTGTGATGAACTCTTTGTCGCGAATTTCAAGGTTAATATGGTTTAAAACCTGTTCCCCATCATATGACACAGCAATGTCCCGAAGGACGATTAAATTCTCCATGGTCATTTCCCCTTTGCGGCACTAAAGTCTTAGCGGCGGCCGTTTAATCGGACGCCATATGACCCCCACAGCCCTCTTCATGCCGCCACCCGCAAAAGGTTTTCCTATCTCGCACAAGCAAGAGCCCAGACGAAATGTGGGCCGGCACATACAACACTGTGTTGAAAATATGACAATAAAATACATTCATTACTATAACATATCCATCATGTTTGTCAATGATACAAGCCAACTTCTTTATTTCGGAGAATTTTATCGCAACCTGCACTTGAACCCGTTTGGTCTGTTTTTATGCAGAAAATATGCCTAAAAAGATGAGCGGCAAAATGTCACACATTTCACCGCTGCTTTAACCTATTAATAATAATATTCTAATTTATAGAAGTAGGGATATTCCTTCATGAATGTCGCCAATGTTGCGCGGTACTTGGAACCCGGGTCATTGATCACAAATCCCGACGTACTCAGCGTGTTGCCGCCGGCATAACCTTTAACCACAACCCAATGCATACGGCCCGCCGCCGTTTTTGCGCCTAAAATCACCGGTTTACCGTCACTGAGCTGCTGATACAACACCGAAAGATAATTGGGTCCGACATACTTATGATAGTTGCTTGGCCAGTAAACGTCACCGGATGCGTTGTAAGAAAGCTGGCGGAGCATGGTGGCCGGTGTCACCGCACTGCTGCCCTTGCGATAACTTTCGGTATCGGCCAGCGCGGTGGTCACACACCCGATGGTGCTAAGCGTCTTGTTCGTTTGACCTACCTTTAACGAGGCCCACCGACTGTCATTCTGTTTATAGTCCGGCACCGATAGCCTTATCGCCTTATAAGTCTCCTGTGACTGCGTATAGTCCGAGATGTATGCGCTGCTGGCATAACCTATGGCAGTGCCATTATAGAGAATGCGACTCCAGCCGTTGTTTTCTGAAAGTACAACCACCCCTGTTCCTTTGGAAAGCCGTGTTTTTACCGAATCACGCGAACTGCCACCCGTGCGGATATTGAGTACACCGCTTGCAGTCGCAACATATCCCGCGCGGCTCGAGTGTATCTGTGCTATGTAATCGCCATAACAGTACCCAAATTTACCTGCTGAATATTCGACATACCACCATGAACCCGACTTTGACAAAAGCGTAACACTACTATCCTTTGGGAGTGTTGCGACAATGGCTGATTGGACCGAGGCTGTGTTTCTCACCCTGAGTGGGTCGGATATCGTGCTGACAACCCCTGCACTCGCCCCTGCGCCGGCTGCGGCGGACTGCACGGCAAATCCGGATAGTGACGCAGTCAAAACAGTCGCCAAAAACATTGTTTTAAGGTATTTTTTCAAAACTTGCACCTTTCCTTTCCTTCGTATTAATGCTATTTTCTCCTCCTTTCCTGTCCAATGCTAGCATATTTACAGGCGCATTTCCGCAGTAAATATCTTCCCTTATGCGATTTGAGCGGGTTTGTCAATTATTGCTGTTACTTCAAGGCAAAATCCTGAAAAAATGCATTTAAAAATTGGAAAAGCTAAAACTTACCCGGTATAAATAAAAAAGGCAAACAAATAATAAGGACAATCTCAAAATAAAGCGAGGTGAAAGACGATGGACAAATCTGCAAATAAAAATATCGGATGTACCGTTTCTCAGTGCGCATATCACTGCAAATCTGAAAATTTTTGTTCCCTGCCGCAGATCAATGTGGGCACCCATGAACCGAATCCTACACTGATTGAATGTACCGACTGTAATTCCTTCAAGGTGCAAGCTTAAGTCGCTTGAATTAAAAACGCTCCCGTCGCAAAACCGCATGAAACGGTTTGCGACGGGAGCGTTTATCAATTTTAAAACTTTAGCTCTTTTTTGGGGAGGGATTGGGTTCGACTTCCATTGTCATCTTGTTGGTCGAAATTTCATTGGAGGGCATTAATTTCGCCATGACAACCATGCGATAGTTGTCCTTGTCGGCAACGTTATAAAGGCCGGTACAGGTAGAGAGTGTGAGAATTTTGTCGTTCTCATCTACCGGTACATCGATAAGATATTCACTTCTGGCCTTTGCCTCACTGATAATATTTTTAAACTCTGCATCGCTGGGATTGCTCTGAATATAATTAAAATTGATATGGGTGTAGAAGACTGCAAATACCTGCCATACCAAATCATCCTCTGTAGTGGAGAAATAGATATAAGGGTTGTTGCGGACAAAATCAATATCCTTTGCATAGTGGAAAAGCTGCGAGAACTTTTTGCCTGTGGGTTCATCCTTATAGTCGGAGTGGCCATAGATGATGGTGTTCTTGCTCAGGTCACCACGCGTCCCCAGATTGCTGGCAAAATCCGCAAAGTAACAGCCAAAAATCGAATATTCCTTGTCCTCAGTCAAACGCAGATAATAGTTGTTGTCCTTGGCCTGTACGACCGCATCATCAATTTCGGTGTTGGGAATGTAAAGCCAACCCTTGGTGTCGGCGTTGCGCTTAATGCCCTCGTCAATCTTCTCAATTTGAAAGATGCGCACGACGTCTGCGTCATCATCCTCGTCATCGACACCGGAGGATGCACTCATTGAATCGGAAGAGGTGCCTTCCGACGAGGACGGACTCTTGCCACAGCCGGCAAATGTTAGCGCCATTGCCAGCACCAACATTAAAGCAATTAGCTTTGTGGATAATATTTTATTCATCTGTAGCTCCTTTTGTTCGTTTAATTTTTAAAAAGCAACTTGTCCCATTGGGATACACTACACAACAGTTTAATAAAAAGCTCTTGGTCTGTCAAGTGAAAATGAATGCCTAAAAATCAAAATTCGTAGCAAAATACGACACTTCGTGTTATGATAACATCATATATTACTATTTGCAGAAGCTTGATTATATTCAATAACGAAAGTTGATGAAAATGAAACTACTTTCCATCGCAGTAGCATGCCTATATCTGACCTTTTCGATATTGACCTTTTCGCTGTGTGCCCTCGACAAAAGTGCAGCCCGACACAAAAGACGCCGAATACCTGAAAAGCGCTTTTTTGTATTGGCAATATGCGGCGGCGGTGCGGGGCTTTGGTGCGGAATGCTCTGTTTTCGCCACAAGACCAAACACTGGTATTTCTGGGTTCTTGCTGTTTTGACAACACTTATTCAGCTCTCTTTTTTGCTTTGGTTGGCGTTGAAAGTCGGCGGTACAATATAAAGGTGGGATACACTGCAGCAAACACTGCAATATTTGTCAGACAAATTATTTTCGAGGAAATTGATTTTGACACCCCTACACCATCCAACGCCTTTACAGCCAGCCCTTGCTATTTAAAATGCCGCTGCAGCCATAACCCGTCGGTGTGATCGGTGAATATCGCCATGAAATGAGGCTACATCCATATGAATAACAAGTCCTCCTCGCCCCTGCTTCCTAGCATGATGCTGCTTTCGGTGGCTTTAATCTGGGGCGGTGGCTTTATTTTCACAAACATTGCGGTGCAGTGTGGAATCTCTCCTGCACTATTGCTCACACTGCGCTTTTTTATACCTGCCGCGATCATGGCTGTGCTCTTTAACCGGGAGATAGCCATTTGTGGCCCTGAAGATTTGAAATTCGGTCTGATGGCAGGCACGATATTATTCAGCGCATTTATGTGCCAGACTTATGGTATCAAATTTACGACGCCGGCCAACAGCGCTTTTTTGACCTCTACCAACGTCATTATAGTACCGCTTCTAAGTTTGATTGTTTTTAAACAAAATCCGGGGTTGCGCACAACGGTGAGTGCTGTCATCTGTTTTATTGGCGCCGCAGTGCTCTCGTGGTCGCCGGGTGTGGGGTTTACCTTTAATATCGGCGACTGGCTTTCGCTGTCGTGTGCATTCCTATTTGCTTGCCATTATGCCTATCTCGGCGTTTCGGCTAAGCGGATACGCAGCGCGGCCGTTCTTAGCTTTTTACAGTTAGCGGTGGTATCCGTCCTCTCTTTGGCAACTTTTCTGATTTTTGAACGACAGCTTTTTTCGGCAACAGCATTAAAATCCGGTGTAGGTTCCGTGCTGTATCTTGCCTTTTTTTCCACCGGCTATTGCTATTTTGTGCAAAGCTGGGCACAGCGTCGGTTTTCTGCCTCGGGCACAGCCGTTATTCTTTCAACCGAGGGCCTATTCGGCAGCTTGTTCTCCATACTTTATGGCTTTGATGAGCCCACCATGACACTGCTGGCGGGCGGGGGTATTATTTTGTTTTCGGTGATTTTAGTGCAATTGGATTTTAATGAAATAAAGCGCCTATTGCATAAAGATGCGCAATCCGATTGATTTTAAAAGGAGTAAAACGGTTTTGAATGTTTATTGGGATATGTTTCGAGCTTTTTTTTGTATCGGCGGTCTAACCTTTGGTGGCGGCTATGCCATGTTGCCTATGTTAGAGCGCGAAATTGTAGACAAACGCCATTGGACAACTGCTGAGGAGTTGCTCGATTTTTATGCCGTAGGACAATGCACCCCCGGCATTATCGCGGTTAACGTCGCAACGCTGATTGGTTTTCGGCAAAAACGCTATCTGGGCGCTTTTGTCTGCACCACAGGCGTCGTAGCGCCATCGTTGATCATTATCACATTGATTGCAGGGGCACTTAAAGCCATCGCCGGCAATGAAATTGTCGCGCATGCTTTTGGTGGAATACGCATCGCGGTTTGTGTATTGGTTGTTGCTGCGGTTGTCAAGTTGTTTAAGCCCAGCGTCAAAGATAAGTTGACCGCAGCCATTTTTGCCGCCACCTTTATCGCCATGGCTCTGATTGATATCTCGCCTATTGCCATTGTTATCATCGCCGGTCTACTCGGCTTGTGCGCAAAGCGATTGTTTGCAAAGGGAGTCGATAAAGTATGACCTATCTCCTTTTATTTGTGGAATTCTTTAAAACCGGCCTGTTCGCCATCGGGGGTGGATTGGCTACGCTGCCCTTTCTGTTTGACATGGCCGAGCGCTACCCCTGGTTCGACCATGCTATGCTGATGGACATGATTGCCATTGCTGAATCAACCCCCGGACCCATCGGCGCCAACGTTGCGACTTATGCCGGTTTTATGTCCGGCGGAATATTGGGTGGCCTAATTGCCACCTTTGCCCTTGTTTTACCATCTTATATGATTATTGTCATTGTCGCACAATTTCTTGCAAAATTTTCGAACAGCCCTGTCGTTAAGTCTGTATTTTATGGCATACGCCCGGCCGCCACCGGTATGATCGCCGCTGCAGGCTTTTCTGTATTGCGCAGCACACTGCTTTATGTCGATCGCTTTGCAGGTTTCCAACACCTTCTATTAGTGCTTAACATCCCTGCCCTGATCGTGTTTGCGGCGATTTACTATCTTTATGTCCGCTTTAAAAAACACCCCATTTTTTATATTGCAGGCGCTGCCGTGATCGGCATTATTTTCAAGCTCTAAAAACTTAAAGAATAAAAGAATGCCTCGCCATTACGCGTGTATAGCGGCGAGGCATTCTTTTATTTCTTTTTAATTAGTGCATCCATACGTGCGTTGGTTTTGATGCTGCCGTCCGCCATTACCCAAAGAGCAGCAATTTTTTCACGTTGTGCAATCGCAAAGCTATGGCGCCAGTCGGCCAAAAACAGCGCCGTAGAAAATAAATCGGCTTCGCCCGCATTGTTGCAAGCCACTGTCACACTGCGATAATGTCGTGCCGGAAAAAGCGTTTTAGGATCGATTAAGTGATGGTATCGCCTCTCTCGATACCAAAAAAAACGTTGATAATCCCCACTGGTAGCTACCGCCATATTGTTGATGGTTAAAGTATCCAACGCGCCTTCATCACCCAAAATAGCCGCATCGGGGTTTTGAATGCCTATGCGCCAGCAAGCTTTGCCCACAGGTGGGGAAAAAACCCGGACGTTGCCACCACTTGATATTGCTAACCGCGTAAGCCCACTTGCTGCCAATTCACGCCCAACCAGCTCTGTGGCATACCCTTTGGCCACCGCACCTACATCCAACAAAGCGTCGCTTGAAAGCAAAGCGGCACTTTGTTGTTTTTCGTTTAGCCTCAGTAGCGACATGTCGGTACTGGTCGCCGCATCTTGCAACACGCTTAGCGCAGGCGGTGTCCCGGAGCCATTTTGGGCGTGAACAATCTGTTTGCGCCACAGTTCGGTTACCGCGCCAAAAGTGGGTGCCACCAGCGAATCTGTTTTTGCAGCACCCTCTTGTGCAAAAGAGAGCAGATCAAAAATCGCTTTTGAAACATGAACGTCTCCCTGTCCGGCCATCCGATTGAGTGTGGCTAAATTGACAATTGTGTCCGATTCTGAAAATCTGTTATAATCGCGGCTAAGTTCGGTAAACCTATCTATAGCAGTTTGGGTCAATGCATCGAATTGCTGTTTGGATTCCGCGTTTGCGGTAATCGTAATCATGGAATCGAAGGCACCCCAAAATGTCACGGTGTATCGGGCGCTGCGTTCGGGGCGGATCAGCAACATTAAAACCATCATCAAGATAAATAAAAAATACTTCATAACACACCTTCATCTGCTCTTCAATCGTAGTTTTCCCATGCCGATATTTTTTATCGTGGAAATTTTCGGCAAAAACATGTCCAAAAACATGATCAGGAGGAAATGAAATGAAAAAGTTATCTATCACGGCATTAGCGGCAGCGTGTTGCCTTTTAGCAGCATGCGGTTCAGGCTCAGCCAGTCCCTCTCCAAGCGATCCTATAGGCGACCCTAACGGCGACAACACATCATCAATTGCGGACACACCAACAAGTGGCGATGTGTTGGTGGGCTTAGGTGTTGTGTCCACCACATCGGAATCCACCTCAGCCAGTGGGGAAATCATGGGCAATGCTAATTTTAATGTTGTTGTCTGTGCACTGAGCACCGATACGGCAGGCACCATTTTAGATGTCAAGTTTGATACCCTGCAAGCGGATGTCGGCTTTGACATTAGCGGCATGTTGACGGGGGATATGACGTCGGAAATCGAGACAAAAAAAGAACTTGGCGATGCCTATGGCATGAAAGATGCATCCGGTATACAAAAAGAGTGGTATGAGCAAATTGCAGCGCTTGAAGACTGGATGCGCGGTAAAACTGTCGACGACGTTTTATTGATGAAGGTCACTGAACGCGACGCGGAGCACCAAAATGTGCCGGATGAGACAGACTTGAAAACATCGGTAACCATCTCTGTAACCGATCAACTTCGCGCACTTGAGAAAGCTTATTCCGACACCAAATAGCAATGCATAAAGGTCCTCCGCAAGCAGGTGCCTGCGGAGGACCTTTTCTGATTATAATTTAAGCAATAAATGCGTAGCGCAGTATAAACAACACGCCCAAAATCGTAAGTGTAAGATTAAGGTCTTTGGCCTTGCCGGTGATGACCTTGATGATGACATAGCTCATGATACCGAATGCAATGCCGTTTGAAATGCCATAGGTAAGCGGCATCATAATGATGGTCAAAAAGGCGGGGATCGCCTCGGTCGGATCTTTAAAATCAAGACTTTTAAGCGACGCACCGACCATCAAAACACCGACATAGATAAGCGCCGGTGCTGCGGCAGCAAGCGGAATGATACCGATAAACGGCGCCAGTAGCAAGGCGGCCAAAAACATCATCGCCGTCACGACCGAGGCTAAACCGGTGCGTCCACCCTCAGCCACGCCGGAGCCGGACTCCACAAAAGTGGTGACGGTGGAGGTGCCCAAAAACGCGCCCGCCATGGTCGCAATGGAATCTGAAAGCAGTGCCTGACGCATATTTTTAACGTCGCCCTGCTCATCAAGCATACCGGCACCCTGCGCCGTTCCCACCAGCGTACCGATGGTATCAAACATATCGATCAACGAGATGGAAATAACAACAATAAAGATTTTAGAAAATACCGCCAGCAAACTTTTGCCTGCAAACATAGTGCCAAAACCGCTTATCATTGCGCCCAGTGAAAATTCGGCATACTCGGCAAACATTGCGCCATGATTGAGCGAGAATGTTTCCGGAATAATCGTTACCCCAAGCGGAATGCCCACCAGCGTCGCCAACAAAATGGCAACAACCATGCCGCCCTTAATTTTTTTAGCATTGCAAAAAGCAATTGCCAAAAGACCGACAAGCGTCACCAAGGCATAGCGCGCACCTGCGCCTGCTGAAAAATCAGATAAATTGACAATACCAACCAACGTCGCATCATTGTTGACGATAATACCGCCGTTGACAAGGCCGATAAAGGCTATAAAAAGGCCGATACCAACCGAGATGGCCACCTTCAGGTTATGGGGTAGCGCGCGTACGATCGCTTCACGCAGACCCAAAATTGAAATGATAAGGAACAAAATGCCCGATATAAAAACAATGGACAATCCCTCAGCATAGGAATACCCCATCTCCAACATAATGGTATACGCAAAAGTCGCATTGAGTCCAAGGCCCGGCGCCAAGGCAAAAGGCAGATTGGCCAGCAATGCCATAAGCATAGTACCGACAAAAGCACCCAGACAGGTGGCGATAAATACACCCGTTTCGAGACGCGCCGCCAATGCTGCATCACCCATGATATAAGCCGGATCGGCAAGAGTCTTAGGGTTGCTGGCCAGAATATAAGCCATTGCCATAAAGGTGGTCAATCCCGCCAGAACTTCAGTTTTGACATTGGTGTTATTCGCTGATAGTTTGAACTTCTTTTCAAGAAATGTTCCCATTGAGTCCCTCCGTACAGATATTTTACTGGTATAGCCAGTAACAGTATAGCCGATACTTCTTAAAAAAGCAACAAAGTAGACGTAAACACGACACAAGTTCGCCATGATACATTCATAATACCTTGGATATCAGATAAGGGATCCCTTCACTTATGCTTGGGTCATCTGCCCATATAACAATGTTGCAGGAGATGGATCGGCAATCTGTCGGCATAAATCTTGCCGCAGCAACGTGGGAACCCATAATAAAATGCCGCTCGAAAACATGCATTTTCGAGCGGCTCTTGCTATTTTTAAATATCCGTTGAATTAAGATCGGTCGTGAGCTCTTTAATCGAGGTCACCATACCGGCCAGTGACTGAATCTGGGAAGGAATAATAATCTTAGTAGCTTTACCGTCAGCAGCTTTTGCAAATGCCTCAAGACTCTTGATGGCAATAACCTGCTGAGTCGGCGATGATTCGTTGAGCATCTTGAGCGCATCAGCATGCGCTTTTTGCACCATCAGGACTGCTTCGGCCTCACCCTGTGCCTCACGGATCTTTTGCTCGCGAACAGCATCAGCACGTAGGATTGCAGCCTCTTTTTCGGCTTGCGCACGCAGAATCTGGGACTCCTTATCGCCTTCAGCCACCAATATCTTGCTTGCCTTTTCGCCCTCGGAGCGCAGAATGCTTTCACGCTTTTGGCGCTCTGCTTTCATCTGCTTCTCCATCGCGTCTTGAATCTCCGCGGGCGGAAGAATATTCTTCAACTCGACACGATTGACCTTGATGCCCCATTTATCGGTAGCCGTGTCAAGAATGGCCGTGATGCGTGTGTTAATAACGTCGCGCGACGTCAGTGTGTTGTCCAGCTCCATCTCGCCAATAATGTTTCTCAGCGTCGTGGCCGTGAGATTTTCAATAGCTGATATCGGACGCTCTACGCCGTAGGCAAAAAGCTTGGCATCGGTGACCTGAAAAAACACAATCGTGTCGATCTGCATTGTAACGTTATCCTTGGTGATAACAGGTTGCGGCTTAAAATCTATGACCTGCTCTTTAATAGAAATCTTTGTCGCAATCCGGTCAAAAAATGGAATTTTAACATGCAGACCGGTTTCCCACGTTGTATGGTAGGTGCCAAGACGCTCAAGAACGTAAACCTTAGCCTGTGGGACAATCCGCACACAACTGGCTATGGTGTAAAGCACCACAAAAACAACGATCAACAACATAATAGTTCCAATAATATCCATAAATTTCCCTCCAGTTTCTTTCTGTTTATATTATGCCCTATATGAGCTGCGATAATATAAAGCTTTACCACATAGAACGTAGCCAAACAAGGTCAGACTCAAAAGATGCAGTAACGTGCTATAAAAATCTTTATGTAAGGTGCAACCAAGACAGATTACTTCCCCCGCCCCGTGAAAGCAATCACTAAAACAAGTGCCACCGCAATTGCAAAAAACGCACCACAAAGCAATATCATGATCGGTACATTCACCATCTTTTTTCTCCTTTAAATGACGCGTTCTACAATGACCTTAACGCCCTCAATTGCTTTTATCATCACGCGTTCTTTTTCAGCAATTGGCGCACCGTCATCCGAACGCGCAGCCCACTCCAGACCGTTGACCAGTACGCGCCCCTCTCCTGTTATATTGTCAATGGCGCATGTCACCACACCCATCATACCGATTATACGGTCGACGTTGGTGCTCACCTTTTTGACCCTAAGCACATTGGCGGCGACCGGCCTTGTAAAAAATAACGTGACAACGCTCACTGCTAAGAATACAATCAGCTGTAGCCAAAATGGCAATTTCATAGCGGCCGGAATAATAGTGACCAGCGCACCTAGCGCAAACCAGATGGCAACCAAATCCACCGTCACAGCCTCCATAACCCCCAGTGCTATCGCGATCAACAACCAAACAAGAGGCATAAATTCGGAAAATATTGTTGGTATATCCATTCTGTCATACTCCTCTAACTCATACTCGCGTGACCACTGTGCTGTCTTGCGATAAAACCCGCCGCGCATAGTGGGAAAGTTCGGCGACCCGCTCAGATTCTGCCTGTAGAACCTGCCGTCCGGCATATGTAATGGCATACACTTTGCGCCGATCCACTTCTTTGACAACCTCAATCAGACCGTCCTGTTCCATCTTGTATAGAATGGTATAAACTGTTGAAGCGCCGAGGCTGACCCTGCCACGAGACTGCTCCAACACCATCTGCATAATACCGTAGCCATGGCGGGGTTCGGTCAGGCATAGAAGTAACAAAAAACTCTGCTCGCTCATGGGCAGGTATCGTTTAACCAATTTTTCTGTGTTTCGATCCATGTATAACGCTCCCCTGCAGTTGACTTTTACACAGTAAGTGTATCACAATACGATATACTTGTCAATTCAGCAGTGGCTTTCAAAACAGCCTTTGCCCAGTTTTTTGGCTGCCATCAAAAATGCAGGCGTTTGTACATTAAAGCGCCGCCCCAAACGAACAGGCTCAAACACCAATCCGTCAATTTCGCTATTTTGCCCTTTTTTGAGGTCTTTTTGCATCGAGGCCGTCGTCTCAGGCGCCGCTGTTTCCATCAGCTGCAGATTCTTTGCCACAATATCCTCTTTAAAAGGAATGCCCATCGCATTGGCGAGCGCATCAATTTCCTTAGAGAGATTGATAAACATCTCGCGCATCTCGGGCGTAGATGAGACAACGCCGGTCGTTGCATCATAATAGGCGCCCACAGTGGCCATTGCGCTGATAAGCGCATATTTTTGGAAACATTTGCGGCGGATATCGTCGGTGAGATCAACACGGATCTGACTATCCTCCAGTTCTTTGGCGATTTGCTCAAGTTCAGGACCTATTTGACCGTTTCGCTCCCCAAACACCACTGTAAACAGCTTGCCGCCCTGCGTGATCTCACCGAGCGCCGATACATACGACGTGATATAGATGCAGCCGTCGAGCACATGCAGTTTGGGTAGGCGGCGCTGTAGTGTTTCACCGGTGCCAAAGATATTGAGTATCGGAATAACCACCGTTTTTTCATTCGCACAACGGTTGAGCAGCGTTACAGCGTCATCCAGTGAATAACCCTTGACGCAGACAAAAACCACATCGGGTATATCGCAATATTCCTCGGCCGTGCACGCTTTCGGCGCCGCGACACAAAACGACCCTTGAATGCCGGATTTAACGCTCAACCCTTTCTCTTTCATGGCGGCCAAATGCGCACCGCGCGCAATAAAAGTGACATCATACCCTGCCTTAGCTAAAAAACCGCCAACGGCACCACCGGTTCCCCCTGTTCCAATAATTAAATATTTCATCGCGTTTTACTCCTTTAATTGTCGAAAATTAAACGGCTATGATTTGGTATTTCATCAAAAGCGAGTGCCTCTGCAACTTACGTTTTATTAGATCTAATATCTAGTTATGTTATTGACTATTTATATAAATTACGTAATAATTAAGTATAACACATTATCATGTTATATAGAAGCTGTCAGTTGACTTTATTTAGAAGCAGTTTGATATCTATCTTTATACTGATACTGGTCAAGAATATTGCGGAGGAAATAAGATTGAAAAAAATATCATTAGCCATCGCCTGTGCATCCCTAACGCTTTGCGGTCTGGTCGGTTGCAGCAACAGCACGGTCACAGTCAGCGAAGCAATAACCATAAACGTACAAACACAGACACCCACGCGAGACAATATATCGCAAAAATCCGATTTTACCGGGCGTGTCATGCCTGATGACTCGGTATCTGTGTATGGCAAAGCTGCCGGCACGGTGCTTAGAACCTTTTTTGAAGTGGGTGATACCGTCAAAAAAGGTCAACTTCTGTATGAGCTGGATCCCAAGGATTATCAAATTGCACTCGAACAGTCAAAAATCAACTATGAACTGGTGCTAAAGGGTATTGAGTCCGCTGAAAAAGGCTCGGGTAATGAGCTCACTGAGTTGGAATACCAAACCAGAATCACCAACGCACAAAATGCCTACGAATCGGCGCGCGCCACACTGGAGTTGCAGCTCGATGACCCTGATTTTAGTATGAGCGAGTACAAAAAAGCACGTAAAAAGTATAAGGACGCTCAAAATACATATGACCAAAACCCCACCGATGAAACCTATGCTGCATTGGTCGCCGCAGAACGAGACTATAACAACGAACTGGATCAATATGGCAGTCGTACCCAATACGATTACTACTACACATCCTTTGAAAGCGCTTATGACAATTATGAAGCTGCGCTCAAAGCATACGACATTTATAAAGGCATTACCAGCGGTGAAAACGACGCAACATATGATCTGAAGCGTCAGCAGGCTAAGCTGGCCTATGAATCTGCGCAGCAAACGATGGATAACCTGAAAGTTTACGCCCCCATCGACGGGATAATTGAGCAAAAAAATGTCACTTCAAACGGCCAGTATATGCCCTCGATGGCCGGCTATGTGGTTTCGAACAAAGAAATTCTGGTCGTCAATTTTGCTGTTTCGTCCGATATCGCCACAACCATGGCCATCGGCGATGAAATAACGGTGGAAAGCGGCCAAAGAACTTATCCCGCCGAAATTACAGAAATAGGCACGATGGTAAGCGCGTCAAGCGGACTGCTCCCCATCAAAGCGCGACTTGTGGATAAGCTCAATATTCTGTCGGGCGTTTCTGTCAAGCTAACTGCCGTTACCAACAAAGCGCAAGACAGTTTGCTGATCCCTGTGTCTGCGCTTTACTATGATAACGGCGCGACCTACGTGTACATTGTTCAAGACAATATTGCCATCAAAACACCCATTGAAATTGGCATAATAGCGGAGGATGTTGTTCAGGTGATTTCCGGCCTGGATGACAATGCGCAAATCATCACTTCTTGGAATCCAAATCTGCTCGATGGCGCGGTTGTCGAGACCAACGCGGAGGTTTAATGAAGTGATTGGTTTAACAAAAGTTGCTTTAAAGCGTCCCGTTTCTATCTGCATTGCTGTTCTGGCACTTTTAATTTTTGGTATTGGAACCGCTTTTTCTACGCCACTTGAACTGATGCCGGATATTGAAATGCCTGCGCTCATGATCTACACCGTTTACCCCGGTGCATCACCGGAGGATGTCGAAAATCAGGTAACCGCACACATTGAAGACGCCGCAGCTACGCTGAGCGGTGTCAAAAATATAGAATCTATTTCAATGGAAAACGCTTCGTTTGTTGTATTAGAAATGGAATATGGCACCAATATTGACAAGGCGAACGCCGACCTTAAAAACAATATTGATATGTATCGCAATTCTCTGCCTGATGATGCCGAAAACCCCACGGTACTTGAGGTTAACATGGATATGATGCCGGCCATCTCTCTGTCTGCTTCGGCTGTAGGCGATGTGGACCTCAAGTATTATATTGAGGAAGAGATTGTACCGGAGATTGAAAAACTCAGCGGCGTTGCCTCTGTCAGCGTTTATGGCGGATCTGAATCGTACATAAAAGTTGAACTTATGCAAGAAAAGCTGGCACAATACGGGTTAACCATGCGCACACTTTCAGATATTATCGGTGCTGCCGACTTTTCGCTGCCAGCCGGCATAATTGATCAAGGCAATCTCGATCTCACCTTGCGCGGCGGTGTAAGCTACAGTACAGCTGAAGATTTGCGCCATTTACCAATTACCCTGACCAGTGGCGACATTATTCACCTTTCTGATGTCGCGGATGTATACTATGCCAACAAGGACGCAACCTCTCTGAGCTATTATAATGGCAACGAAAACGTCACTTTAAGCGTTACAAAGAGACAAAGTGCTTCTACGATTGCCACAATAAATTCGGTTAAGAAAGTTATTGAAGAAATTAACGCTTCCGACAAAGGCATTCAAATTGATATTATACAAGATAATGGCCAAACCATCATTTCCGCCGTGGTAGCGGTTGCACAAACCCTTGCTCTGGGTGTGGTCTTGGCAATGCTCGTGTTGTTTTTATTTTTAGGCGATTGGCGCGCCTCATTAATCGTTGGATCCTCAATCCCTATTTCACTTCTTGTCACAATGATCGCCATGAGCGGCATGGGCTTCTCCTTTAATATACTCTCGCTGAGCGGTCTGGTTATAGGCGTCGGCATGATGGTGGACAACTCCATCGTTGTTATCGAAAGTTGCTTCCGGCTAAAAACCAGAACAACGTCATTTTATGAATCTGCAATAGAGGGCACCAAGGCGGTGGCCAGCTCCATTATCGCTTCTACCGCCACCACTGTCGTCGTATTTCTGCCCATCGCATTTATCAAAGGAATGTCGGGCCAATTGTTTGGCCAATTGTGCTTTACAATTGTATTCTCGCTCGTCGCCTCGCTGCTCTCTGCCCTCGCGATCGTGCCGTTGGTATTTTACAAGCTAAAGCCGGTAGAGCGCGAACCTCAAATTGTGATGCGGACAATGGATAAACTGTCTACTATCTATGCGAATTTTTTACCCAAAACTTTTCGTTTTAAAAGGACGGTCGTTGTGATTGCAATCCTTTTACTGGTGGGGTCATTGGCATTGGTACCACTTATTGGCGTGGAACTTTTACCTGCAACCGATGATGGCATAATCAATATTTCTCTGTCGGTTCGTCCCGGAACCAATAATGATCGCATACACGAACTCCTTGCTCCCCTTGAAGAGCTGGTCATGAATCATCCCGATGTGGATCATTATTCAATGGTTGCCGGGAACTCCGGCCTGAACATGGTTATGGGCGGCAACAGTTCAGCTGCTTCTATCACAGCCTATTTAAAAAAGGATCGTAAGACGTCGACCGATGATCTTGTGAATCAATGGAGAAATGAAACAAAGAATCCTATAGATTGTGATATCAGTATTACCGCTTCCAGCCAAACCGAACAAATGGGCAGTAATACAAACGTTGCCATAAACTTGCAATCCACCGATTATGACAATCTCAAAGAAGGTGCCTTGCAAGTGGATGCGTTAATGCGGCAAAATCCACATATCCTACATGTCACCTCCGACTTGGCCTCCGGAAAACCGCAGGCCGAAGTCAAAATAGATCCTGTAAAAGCAAGCGCTCAAGGTCTGGCTCCCAAACAAGTAATGGGAACCATCTATTCTGTTATGCAGGGCAGCGCAGTCTGCACGCTTATGGAAAATGGCCGTGAATATGAAGTGCGCGTTGAATATCCAAATGATCAGTTTAAAACTGTCATGGATCTTGCCTCTTTTACCGTCACCAATGCAACCGGTATGCCTGTTGCGCTATTCGATATCGCGACTATTGAATATTCCAACAGTCCACTGAGTATTATGCGCGAAAACGGTCGATATTCTATTGCAGTGTCGGGTCAAGTTGCTTCCGATGCACCTAAAACCCTCGCTAAGACGCTGAATGCACAGGCGGCAGATTTGCAGTTCCCCAACGGCGTAGAACTGGCACAAACTGCTGAATCTGAACGCATACAAGCAGAATTTACAGCGTTAATCCGTGCGATTTTGACAGCTGTTTTACTTGTATTCATGGTCATGGCTATGCAATTTGAATCCCCTGTTTTTTCAATTGTTGTTATGATCTCAATGCCGTTTGCACTTATCGGTTCTTTCTTGTGTCTGTTTATATTTAACAGCACGATCAGTATGCCGTCGTTGCTTGGCTTTTTGATGCTTTCCGGTATCGTTGTAAATAACGGTATTTTGTTTATCGATACCGCCAACAGCCTGCGTGTTGAAAGAAACCTTTCTGCCCAGGACGCGCTGCTCACCTCGGGCATGTTGCGTATGCGTCCAATATTCATGACAACGCTCACCACCATCCTTGCCATGGTGCCCATGGCAATAGGCATCGGCGGCAATGCCGCTTTAATGCAGGGAATGGCCTTTGTCATTATCGGCGGTCTGATTGCATCCACCGTCTTGACGCTGCTTTTGCTCCCCACTTTCTATCTGCTTTTCGACAAACAGGAACGGCTGCGTAAAAAGCAGCTTAAAAGAGAAAAAAAGGATGCAAAAAAAGCGGCTAAAAGTGCTGCGAAAGATCGCGATTCAAACTGAGAAGCTAAACAACTTCAATTAAATAAAAAAGCACCCCGCAGTGTTCGTCGCAAACAGCGCCGACACTGCGGGGTGCTTTTGACACATACCCCTTTTTCGTTTGTCCGCTAACCGAGCACTATCCTACTTGATGGACAGCCTGGAAATGCAACTTTTATCTCTTATCGCAAACGCAACGCATTTCAACCGTATATCACACCACCTTGTCACAATCGTCCCCCGCTTTCAGGGACTTGATGGCGTGGCTCATGTGGATGGACATGGCATTGCGCGCCATGGTAACGTCACGACATAAAAGTGCTTCCATAATCAGCGCATGGTCCTGCAGAGTACTTTGGGCAAACAACTCATCTGTGCCCATTTTAATGAGCGTATCACTCACCGCACGGTAGATCATCGGAACAAGATGCACCATAAACTCGTTGTGCGATGCAACGGCTATCGCTTGGTGAAAGTGTTCGTCAGCAGGGTTTCTATCAGCACGCTCAGTGATGCATTCAGCCACTTGTTGACCAAAGGCAAGGATAGTATCAATCTCTTCATCACTGGCGCGCTCACAGGCCATTGCCATCGCTTCAGTTTCGACGACACGCCGCAGTTCAAATAAATCAATAAGTTTCATACGCAGTCTGCCCAAATCTCCAAACTGAATATCGCGGTAATGCTTGACCTCCTTGGATACAAAGGTACCCCGACCATGTGAAACTTCAAGCACCCCCTGCGTAACCAATGCACGTATGGCCTCACGTAGTGTGGCACGACTGACGCCAAACTCGCCGGAAAGATCGTTCTCATTGGGCAGTTTGTCGCCTGGTGCATATTTTTTTTGCACAACTATCTGATCATAGATCGCGTCGGAAATTCTCTCAGAAAGGCTTACTTTAATTCTCATATATTCAGTGCTCCATCAATTATTATGCATCGAAACTTGTCTAAATTTTATACCTTTATTTCCAAGCTGTCAATGTTTTTTTACATATTAAACAAACAATTCGTCACAAGTTTAAATATTATATAAAATTTACTTAGATTTATTGACATCCCTCTTTAAAAGGATTAGCATAACATCAGACAACTAGAACGGATGTGAGGTGCATTATGCTATCGTCCCCAAAGCATATCACAATTATAGTGGGCCACTATGGCAGTGGCAAAACTGAATTTGCAGTGAATTTCGCCTTTTTTCTGGCGGATCTGGGCAAACGAGTATCGCTGGTTGATCTGGATATTGTCAACCCCTATTTCTGTTCACGCGAGCGTGAAGAACAGCTTTCCCAGAAAGATATTGCGCTGATTGCACAGTCGGTCGCCTGCCGCAGCGCCGATGTGCCTGCACTGCCGCCGCAAGTCAGCCGCATGTTCTCTGACAACGCGGGGTGCTATATTGTAGATGTCGGTGGCGATGACGTGGGCGCACGGGTGTTATCGCGTTATCAACCTCAGTTCAAAACAAGCAACTATGATCTGTGGTTGGTCGTCAATGCCAATCGTCCACAGACCGGTTCCCCGACGCAAGCGCTAGAATATCTGCACCGGATAGAACGCACCAGTCGCCTAAAAGTAAGCGGCATTGTCAATAATACCCATCTCTGCAACCGAACCACGCTAGATGACGTGCGCCGCGGCAACGCGCTAGCCGTGCGGCTTTGCCGGATGACCGACCTACCGCTTATTTGTCATGTGGCGTCCAGCGCCATATTGAGCACGGATGATAACACAACCGGAATTGAGGGCACCCTTTTCCCGATCGATATTCGGATGAAAAAACCATGGGAATTATGAGTCTGTATTGAGCACAAAGTTTTTTGTACTTTTGCTATTATGAATGGGAGGAACAGATTATGGCCGCTAAACTCACCTTTGCACAAGAGCGCTGTAAGGGGTGCGCACTATGTACCGCCGTTTGTCCGCGTCACATCGTCGCCATCGACACCACCGTGACCAATCGCAAGGGCTATCATCCCGCCACAGTGACCGATCTCTCGCTGTGTATCGCCTGTGCAAGTTGTGCGAAAATTTGCCCGGATTCTATCATCACTGTTGAAAAAATCTGATTGGGGGAAAACATTATGGCAATGGAACTTTGGAAGGGCAATGAGGCCATCGCAGAAGCTGCGGTGCGTGCCGGATGCCGCTATTTTTTCGGGTATCCCATCACGCCGCAAAACGAAATTCCTGAATATATGTCGATGCGCTTGCCTCAGGTGGGCGGCTGTTTTTTGCAAAGCGAATCGGAGGTGGCCGCCATCAATATGGTGTATGGGGCTGCCGGCGCGGGAGCACGTGTGATGACTTCCTCCTCATCCCCCGGCATCAGCTTAAAACAAGAGGGGATTACATACATGGTCGGCGCCGAACTACCCGCCGTCATCGTCAATGTCATGCGCGGCGGCCCAGGTTTGGGAACCATTCAACCGGCGCAGGGGGACTATTTCCAAGCCACTCGAGGTGGTGGCAACGGCGACTACCGCACGTTGGTATTGGCGCCAAACACCATTCAAGAGGCGGTGGATCTCACGCAAGATGCATTCGATCTGGCCGACCGTTATCGCAACCCTGTCATGGTGTTGGCAGACGGCATGATCGGCCAAATGATGGAACCGATTGAATGGCATGAATCGACCGAAAAGATATCTATCGAAAAAGACTGGGCCACAACCGGTACAAAAGGACGGCGCCAACCTAATATTATAAATTCACTGTTTATCGACTCCGCTCTGTGTGAGCAACACAATCGACACTTAGATGAAAAGTTTCAGGAAATGTCTAAAAATGAACTGCGCTACGAAGAAATCGGCACCGAAGATGCCGAGATACTGCTCGTCGCCTACGGAACCCCATCACGTATTGCCATGAGCGCCGTCGACCTGCTATCGCAGGCGGGTATTAAAGCGGGACTGTTCAGACCTATTACCCTCTGGCCATTTCCACAGATGCAACTACGCGCGGCAATTGAGCGCCCATCGGTCAAAGCCGTATTGTGCATCGAGATGAGCATGGGGCAAATGCTTGAGGATGTTCGCTATGCGGCACTCGACAAAAAGCCTGTCGCATTCTGCGGCCGCTCCGGCGGTATCATACCCACACAACATGAGATTACAGCCGCTGCAAAAGCAGCGCTAGGGAGGTGAACGGTATGGCCATCATCTACGAAAAATCCAAGGCTTTAACCGACAAAGAACTGCACTACTGTCCGGGGTGTTCCCACGGTATTGTGCACAAACTGGTGGCGGAGGTTCTGGAGGAGTTAAAACTTACCGAAAAAGCGGTAGGTGTCAGTCCGGTGGGTTGCTCTGTTTTCGCCTATGACTATTTCGCCTGCGACATGCAAGAGGCGCCACATGGGCGTGCCCCGGCGGTAGCCACCGGCATCAAGCGCGTTGTACCTGAAGCGGCTGTCTTCACCTATCAGGGCGACGGCGACCTCGCCTCCATCGGCATGGCTGAGATTGTCCATGCAGCAGCTCGCGGCGAAAAGTTCACCACCATCTTTATCAATAACGCCATTTATGGCATGACCGGCGGACAGATGGCGCCCACCACCCTGATCGGGCAAAAAGCGACCACCGCCCCTTTAGGACGCGACAAATCACACTGTGGATCTCCGATTCGGATGAGCGAAATGCTCGGCACACTCGACGGCGCCGCTTATGTCGCGCGCGTTGCCGTCGATAATATTCCAAACCTGAACAAAGCAAAAAAAGCGATCAAAACCGCATTTGAATTACAGATGCAAAATGCCGGCTTTACTTTCGTTGAAGTACTGGCCACCTGTCCCACCAACTGGGGTAAAACGCCGCTCGAATCGCTGGCATGGTTGGAGGAAAATATGATCCCCGTTTATCCGCTTGGCATCATCAAATACGCGCAGGAGGTGGCGGTGGTATGACCAGAGAAATTATTATCGCCGGATTCGGCGGACAAGGCGTTATGTCCATCGGAAAAACTATGACCGAGGCGGGTCTTGCCGAAAACCTCCATGTATCATGGCTCCCTTCCTATGGTCCTGAAATGCGTGGCGGCACAGCAAATTGCTGCGTTGTCCTGTCTGACAAACCAATCGGTTCACCGGTTGTCATCCACCCTAATGAGCTTATTGCAATGAATAAACCCTCCCTGTTAAAATTTGAACCCGAGGTGCAGAAAGATGGCATTATTCTGATTAACAGCTCGATCGTGGATATTAAAACGACTCGCTCCGATGTCGACAGCTACTATATTCCCTGCTTACAGATTGCCTCCGACCTAGGCAACGCCAAGGTGGCAAACATGGCAATGCTAGGCGCTTATTTGGAGGCCACCAAAGCGCTGAAGATCGAAACAGTTCACGACATGCTACGGCACATTTTTTATGGCCCCAAGCAAAAGTTGATTGATATCAATCTCAAAGCCATGTCTGCAGGTGCTGCCTGCATTCAATAATAACTAGAAAAGCGGCCTTTTGGGCCGCTTTTTCATGCAAAAAATCGCACTGTGACAGTCGATAAAGATGATACACCCCCAATTTTTCAGTCGGATTATGTGCGTTGTTTTAAAAACTGTCGCACTTGTTTGCTGAGCGGCGCACTGATTACTTGCTGCACGCTGCCCTGTTCACAAACCTGCCCATTGATCAGCACGGCAGCACTGTCGCAGCAACGCAGCGCCTGCGTCGGGTTATGCGTCACCAAAATCACGATAATTTCTCGCTTGAGTTGTATCACCAACTGCTCTATTTTATGGGTGGAAAGCGGATCCAGCGCGCTGGTTGGCTCATCGAGCAGCAATACGCTGGGCCCAACCGCCAGCGCACGGGCAATACATAGCCGCTGCTGCTGCCCGCCGGAAAGCGACAGGGCACTTTGCGTAAGTCGATCTGCAACCTCGTCCCAAAGCGCCGCCTTTTTGAGCGCATCGCGCACGCGCATGCGCAGCTCCTCTTCGCGCAACCGCTCGTGCAAGCGAATGCCATAGGCTACGTTTTGCGCAATACTCATTGGGAATGGGGCCGGTGTTTGAAACACCATCCCCACTCGCCTGCGCAGATCAGGCAGATTGACCCTGCGACCCAGCAGTTCTTTACCGTCCAATCGAATGCTGCCACTGATGCGCAGTTCATGTTCCTGCTCGTGCAGGCGGTTAACGGCTTTTAATAATGTGGATTTCCCACAACCCGAGGGGCCCAGCAACGCCGTCGCGCTATTGGATGAACAGCGCAGGTATATATCCTTTAAAATCTGCCGTTCACCACGCCAAAGGGACAGCGTGTCGATCAATAACCCCACTCCATTCACTCCTTTCCCTTTTTACGTGTGAGCAGCGATGACAACAGACTACAAAATCCAGTGAACAGCAGCAGCAGGAGTGCCGATGCAAATGCAGCTGAAATCTCGCCCTCCAATACCGATTGGTACAACCCCACAGCCAGTGTTGCGCCCGACGAGGTGAAATATTGCAGCCATCCGTCGGTGGGTACCGCTTTGCCCACACCCGCCGTGAGTAAAAGAGCCGCTGATTCCCCTGCCGTTTTGGCTGCACATAGCACCGCTGCCGACATCAACCCACTTTTAGTCGCTGAAAAAATGACGTCCAGTAACATTTCGGCTTTAGTGGCCCCCAATGCCAGCGCCGCTTTTGAGAGTTTATCATCCACAGCGGACAATGCCGAGTGTGCCGCGCCCGCCGCCACTGCAAACAACATCACCGACATGGTCAAAATGCCGGAAAGCACCGAATAGCGCAACCGCATAAGTTGCGAAAATACAAAAAATCCAAACAGACCATACACGGCCGACGGAACGGCCCTAAGTGCGCCGAGCATGGTCTCTATCACCACAGCCACGCGCTTTCCCTTGCTATAATACAATAAATAGACTGCACAAAAGGTGCCGGCCGGCATGGCCAACAACAAGGACAATCCACAGATGATCACCGTGTTGACGAGCTGCGGCAACAGCCCTCGCAAACCAATCGAGGCTCCTGCATGACCGCGAATCGCATTCACAAGCTGTTCTAAAAGCGCTTGTAAGCCGAATCGCAACACCAACAGCGCAATGGCTGCCATCAAAAGAAAACAGCTTGCGCCACACAGGACGAGCAGCATCCCACGCATAAATTCGCTTAATCGTCTCAACATTTTGTCACCGCCGCATTCTATGAATCCAGATATTTAAGCAGCCGTTCTGAAAGCAGTGCCAAAACCAACAGCACCAACCCAATCGCAAACAATGCGCCTCGGTGTACTCCGCTTGCATACCCCATCTCCAGCACCATGCCAGAAGCGAGTAGCCGCGCGCTTTTAAAGAGCGCAGGCATGCGCACCACATTTCCTGAAACCAGCAACACCGCCATCGCTTCACACAAGGTGCGCTGAATACCAAGCGCACCATTTTTAACAATCTGACGCCTGATCGCCGGAAGCTCGGCACAAAACACCGTTTGCGTGACGGTGGCCCCCAATGCAGAAGAAGCGGCGTCAACCTCTTTTCCCGCCTGCTCCAGCGCGTCAAGACAGCCAATAAATAACGTTGGCAGCAGCATAATGGCCAACACCAAAATGACAGTAAACAGTGATGCGCCGCCGCTTTGCGACATTTGCCGGGGCATCCGCTTTAACAGCCACGGCATGAGTACCGTCAATCCTAAAAGACCAAATATAACCGTTGGTAAGCCGCACAGTACCATGCCGAGTTGCCGCACCACATGGCTAAGTCCTTTGGGCAACAAATTTTTGGTGCATGCCGCGCCAAACAACGCCATAGGCAACGCCATAGCCACCGCACTAAAACAAGCGACCACAGAGCAAGCCAGCATGGCCATAATGCCGTATTTTTCCTGCTGCGGCAACCAATGCGTCTGAAAAATAAAGCCGACGCCAAGCTGTCGGAGTGCAGGCATAGAACCCATCACCAAAAAGATGACGAGCGCGACGGTCACGACAATTCCCAATGACGCAAACAACTGTACCACAGCGTCAAATAACCCAGACTTTATATAGCGGCCTTTTTCCCGCCGTTTCATAGCTCAACCTCCGTCACCGGTGCGACAGGCATCATGCCCAACGACTCAATTATGCGCCTACCCACTTCACCGGTTGTAAAATCCAAAAATGCCAACACCGGCTCCCGCTTTTCCCCCGCCAGTGTGCAAAGCCAAAAACCGCGCGAAATAGGATAATTGCCTGAGCGAACATGCGCTTCATCCGGCATGACACCGTTAACCGAAATCTGTTTGATCGATTTATCCACATAATCGAACGAAAGATAGCCAATTGCTCCGGGCGCTGTGGCCAGCGCGGTGCGCAGCATGCCTGTTTCGCTGTGCTCCTGACTGTGGGCAGCGGGTTGTTGCAACCCAATAGCGGTTTCAAATGCGCTTCTGGTGCCTGAACCTGCTTCGCGCCCAATGACGACAATCGGCCCCTTCACACCATTGAGCTGCGCCCAATCGGTAATCTTGCCCGAGTAGATATCTTGAAGCGTTTGCATCGAAATATCTGTGATCGGATTTGACGGATGTACCGCCACTGCAATGGTGTCCAACGCCACCAAACGGCTGTCGAACCGGTTAGCCTCCTTTGGCGTCAATGCACGCGAGCAGCTGGCAATATCGCACACACCCCGCCGTAACGCCAACAGACCTAGTTCAGTGCCTCCCAGCTGCGGCTGCACCCATCCATTGTGCGTCTTGTTGTAATCCACGCACAAGGCCTCGAGCATCTTCCCCATGCAGGTGGAACCGGCAATGAGCACCCGAGTACTTTTCCATTCACTTTTTGGCCACCAAAAACCAGACAGAATTGCTGCAATCGAAAGAAATACCACTGCCAACATATATTGTTTTTTCTTCACCTGCGCCACCCCCATCTAATTATGGTTATGCGACACGGGCAAAAAATAGAAAAGACCCGCATTCGCCAGATGTTCAGGCGAATGCGGGCTTTAATTTCAGGACGACTTTTATGCGATGGGTTGAACGCTCCCCCGGTATTTTTCGCTCATAAAATCGGTGACTTCCTTGCTATGCAGTACATCAATCAGCGTTTTGATGGCCGCATCGTCCTTGTCCTCGGGGCGGACAGCGATAATATTGGCATAGGTCAAGGCACTCTCACCGTTGGGATCCTCCGTGATCAGCACCGTGCCGTTGACATCCGCCGCAATGGCATAGTTGCCGTTAATAACAGCGAAATCTACATCCGGGAGAGCCGCAGGAATTTTGTCGGCATCCAGCTCCACCAACTCAAGCTTCTTGGGATTTTCGGTAACATCCAGCTTGGTTGCCTCATAGCCCACACTGTGGTCAACCTTGATCAATCCCTGTGCTTCCAGTAGATAAAGCGCGCGAGCTTCGTTGCTGCCGTCGTTCGGAATTGCGATCTGAGCACCGTCGGCGATCGCGACAAGATCTTCAGACTTCCCGGGATAGATGCCCAGTGGTTCATAGTGGATGTTGCCTGCACTGACCAGTTCGGTACCGTTCTGCTGATTAAAATAGTCGAGATAGGGTTGATGTTGGAAGTAGTTTGCATGCAGATCACCCTGATCAAGCGCCGTATTGGGCAAAACGTAGTCGTCAAATATCGTGATTTCAAGGGTAATATCCTTTTCTTTGAGCAGGGGGGCAGCAAACTCCAGCACCTCGGCATGTGGCGCTGCGGTCGCGCCGATTTTTAGCACGGTTGCGCCGGATGTAGCTGCGCCGGCGTCGGATGACGCTGTCCCGGAAGATGATCCGGAAGCGCTGTTAGAACAGGCCGCCAAGGCCAGTATGAGTGCAACAGCAGATAAAATCTTTTTCATTTTCTATTCTCCTTCTAAGCGATACATTTTTATCATTTTTGCAATCGGCTCTCAGGCAAGATGTGCACCTCTCGCCATCGCGCTTTTGATCTATCGTAGACAGAATTTATCTGTTACGTTTATCCATCTTTGCGGCTGCAAAATTAAATATGGCTTGAATGATACAAACCAAAATTACCAGTAACACAACCGTCATGTACATCACGGCGGGGTTAAAGCGTTGAAAGCCATAACTGTAGCCTATTTTGCCCAATCCACCGGCCCCCACCGCGCCCGCCATGGCACCGTAGCCAATCAATGTGATGGTGGTGATGCTTAATCCCCGAATGATACCCGGTAGGCTTTCGACCAACAAAACTTTTGTCACAATCTGCCAGTTGGTGGCGCCCATGCAGCGCGCCGCTTCGATAACGCCGACATCAATTTCCTCCAACGACTGCTCCACCATTCGGGCCACAAAGGGCGCCGCACTGACAACCAATGGCACAATAGCTGCGTTGTTCCCGATAATAGTACCGACCAACAAGCGCGTAAACGGAAAAATGGCCATGAGCAAAATGATAAACGGAATGCTGCGCAGCATATTGACAGCCCAGCCGAAAACAGCGTGAAACCCCCGATTTTCGGCGATGCCGCCGCGCTTGCTGACAAACAGTAAAATACCCATCGGCAACCCTAGAATATAGGCAAAAAGTGTGGAAATCACCGTCATATAGATGGTGTCAATGGTCCCCTCTAATAGAAGAGGTGCATATTTTATTATCATATCAATCATAGTCCCACCTCATATCCCAACAACAGTTTGGTAATATCACTTTTAGGTTGCTCAAAAACTTCCTGTGTGTTACCACTTTCAACAATACGCTGCTCGTCAATCACGGCCACACGGTTGCAAAGCGCCTTGACCACACTCATCTCATGCGTAATAATCAGGATCGTGACGTTTAATTCACGGTTTATGTCTCGCAGCAGCTGTAAAATGCTCCGTGTTGTCAAACTGTCGAGTGCCGAAGTCGGCTCATCACACAGCAGCACCTGCGGATTGGTGGCCAGTGCCCTGGCAATGGCTACGCGCTGCTTCTGCCCACCCGAGAGCTGCGCCGGATAGGTATTGGCCTTGTCCGCCAACCCGACCAACGCCAACAATCGGGAAACGGCATGCGCCGTTTCTGCTTTGGATGTTTTATTTAAAGTTAGTGGAAACGCCACATTTTCATAGACGCTTTTTTGCATTAGCATATTGTATCCCTGAAAAACGACCCCCATACTGCGCCGCGCTTCAATCAGGTTGCGTCCCTTTAAATGCACTGTATTGCAGCCGTTGAGCAAAATATCGCCCGAGGTCGGCTCCTCCAGCATCGAAAGACAACGCAGCAATGTGCTTTTGCCTGCACCGCTCATGCCGATGACCCCAAAGATATCCCCCTGATTGACCCGTAAATTGATGTTCTTCAGTGCGGTGACAGGGGGCGTCACTTCATCAAAGGTTTTACAAAGGTTGATAATCTCTATCATACTTTTTAAACTCCTTATATAATAAAAAAATCCTTGCAGAAAAACATCTGCAAGGACGAAGCAGCAAAACTCCGCGATACCACCTTGGTTCACTTATTGCTCACGCAATAAACCTTCTCTGCTGCGGCACAAAATGCTTACAGCACAGCACTGTAACGGGTGCACCCGTCATGGACTACATATCGCCCATGCAACTCAGAAGCCATGTTCCGCTTGTGTGACCTGTTCTTTTGCACCAACCAAGAACTCTCTGCAAGGCGCCTCAAGCGTACTCTCCTCGTCATCGTCTTTTTTAATATGCCATTATTATACGCCAAAATTAAATATTGTCAATAGAAATATTTTCTATATTTGAATCATGTGCGATTATCCGCGCCATTTCGCCTGCTGTACACCGCCATCATAGCCGAAGCAGCGATAACAATGACATACCCCATCAACGAATAAGCATCCGGATACTGTGCAAAGATGATCATACCGAGCACGGCAGAAAACAACACCTGAGAATATTCAAACACCCCAAGCACACGTGAAGGTGCGCGTTTATAGGCAGCCGACATGCAAAACTGCCCAACGGTTGCTGACATTCCCGCCCCCATCAAACAGGCAAACTGCGTCCAAGTCATCGGGGCATAACCCCAGATCAACGATGGCAAAAACACCATACAGGAAAAGGCGGAAAATGCCAGCACAATGGTTTCGCTCTTTTCTCCGCGCAGCTGCAAAAAACGAACCATCGTGACTGAAATGCCGGTTCCAATCCCACTAAATGCGGCAAACAGTGCAGGGGTCATGGCTGCAAAATCAAAGCTGGGCTTAATGACCAAAAGGCACCCCACAAAAACTACCATGAGCGCCCCCCATTCAATAGGGCGCACCTTTTCTTTCATCAACCACGCCGAAAACAACAGTGTAAAAAACGGTGCAATTCTTGTTAGGATTGTGGCGTCTGCAATGATCATGTGGTCAAAAGAATAGTAGCAAGCTGCTAAAGCGGCCGTGCCGGACAACGCCCGAACAAACAGCGGCAAACGATTGCGTTTTTGTACCGAAAAGTTATGACCGCCTTTGTACAGCATATAAACAGCCACTATAACCGAAACCAGATTGCGAAAAAACGCCTTTTGCAGTGTCGGCAGATCGCCGGACAAGCGGACAAA
Organism: Candidatus Fimivivens sp.; assembly: GCA_047974975.1. Taxonomy (GTDB): domain Bacteria; phylum Bacillota; class Clostridia; order Oscillospirales; family Ruminococcaceae; genus Yanshouia. The sequence goes on along the minus strand of JBKECV010000012.1, from coordinate 148,733 downwards.
AGTGCTCATCAAGGCAAATGCCAGTGCCGAAACCAACAAAAAACCTATCGCAATCGAATACCCGCTCATATGGTCACATCTATCTTTAAAGGCACGAATAGCGGATTGTATCATCATAATCTTTTCCTCTTTATTCCCGTTAAATTATTGTATCACCTTATGGCGCATCAGTCAAAACGCTTGCCGATATATGTGTATCAATAATATTTTAGCCCGCTTGATCTGTAAAAAATACATTTTTCACCTTTATTTTCAATTAATGCAATAAAATGGTTACAAAATGACGCTATGATATAGATGCAAATCTATATTTTATTTATGCCCTAGGCATGAAAGGAGCACCCAATGAATTCTTTCGTTCGGCGCATATTCGCAGCGTCCTGTGCGATGGCGCTGGTATTCTCTCTTGCGCTGTCCGCTTCAGCCGATTATAGCAGCTTTGAGGCGGTTACCGGCCATGTCAACTTAAAAGTACCGCAGACACTGCAAATTACAAAGCCTGCTAAGGATATCACCGTTTCTTCCGCTTATTATTACATCATGGGAAGCAGTGACCCCGGGCAGCCGCTCTACATGGGCAATGACGACTATGAAATCACCAGCCGCGGCCAACAGGGCAGCTTTGGTATTTATGTTTCACTGGCCTATGGAAAAAACCTTGTGAAATTCACGCAGGGAAACAAAACGGTAAGCATGCACATCACCCGCTCCGATACGCCGCCTGTTACATTGGCGCAAACGACAACCGTTTCGAGTATGTTCCCCACCTATGATGACGCTTATTTTGTCAACGATAAAGTTTCATTGTCCTGTGTCGCTCCGTCGGGCGCTACCGTGACAGCCACAGTAAAAGGTCGTACTGTCCCCCTTAAACAGGTTGCAGCGACGGCACAGGCCGGTATTTCAGCGCGTTTTCGTGCCGATTTTATCATGCCGGACGCCGATGGCACAGTGAGTTTGGGTAATGTGACCTATACCATGACCTACCAGGGTAAAACTGTTACTAAAACTTCCGCAGGCCAACTGATTACAACCGGTGTGGGTAACGCACTGACTGTTCAGTGCACACAAGTTTCTGCAGCCGTTATCAAGGAACCCAACGGTGCCTATATCGCGACCGCTAAGCTCGGCGCAGTGGATAATGTAATCGGCGGCAACGATTCATACTACCAGCTTTCGATGGGCGGTTGGATCAGCCGCGCTAACGTGGCGCCGCTTGTCGGCAAATACAGCATCAAAAACCCTATTTCTGCGGTGAACTTTACGCCGGAAAAGACGTCGGAGGTGTTTACTTTCAGCGGCCCGGTCAGCGCCATTGCTCAAAGCTGGCAAACCGACGACAAGCTAGTCATCAAATTCTTCAACACCAGTGGCCTTTCAGAATTTTCGACAGCACAAAGCAAACTTTTCTCCGGCAGCACCGTGGCCGCCAACGCTGACGGTTCCACCACTGTTGAACTGTTGTTAAAGTCCAACGCAACACTGTGGGGGCATGCCATACAGTATATCGACGGCGGCATCCAAGTCATCTGTAAATATCGCCCCGTCCTGTCCGGCGATGCGAATAAACCGTTAACAGGCATCACCGTTGCGCTGGATGCCGGACACGGCAGTACCGACCCGGGCGCATTGGGCATAGCGCAGCTAACCGGCCCCACTGAAAGTGCCATCACGCGCGCCACTGCCGAGGCGGTTAAAATTCAGCTGGAAGCGATGGGGGCAACGGTGTTGCTGCCTGCACAGCTTGATCTGAACAGTCGATTTAACGAACGCATGCAACCGGCTATCACTGCGCGTGCCGACCTGTTCATCTCGCTGCATTGCAACGCCACCGCAGCCAATGCGAACGGCGTGAAGGCAACCGGCGTTGAACTGTACTACTATGAAGATATCGGCAAAAAATTAGGTGAAAGCCTCATGTCCACAATGACAGCACGCACAGGCCGAGCAAACCGCGGTGTAAGATACTACGCTTTCCGTGTGACGCTCAACTCACTTGCACCCTCAGTATTGATGGAGATGGGTTTTATGACCAACCCATCTGACTATGATAGCCTTAGCAGCAAAGAGGGCATCTATCAAACGGCACAGGCAGTTGGAGACGGCATTGTGAACCTGTTAAAAGCTTAGATAGCCTGTCATCCCTTTACACTTAAAGCCGACCGGCTCTGCTAAAACAGAACCGATCGGCTTTTTTTCAACATATGAAATTGCGGTCTTTGGCGCGTCCATTCTCTTCGACTTTGCCTGCCTATAATGCCCGTCATCCGTGCTTCTCCGTCTATTTGCGCTCGCGCCTATTGCAGCGGATAGCCGCGATGACGTGTTATCGCAAAAAACTTCCGACGATGCATAATGCATCGTCGGAAGTTTTGATATACATCACTTATCGCGCCAAGCCCCTTGTGGTTCTCGCGAAGTCTATTCGGCAGTTTCAACCGATGTGGACTCAATCACCACATCTGTTACAGGCTTGTCGTTTGCATCGGTTTCGACACGAGCGATTGCATCCACAACGTCCATCCCCGATAAAACTTGCCCGAAAACAGTATGTTTATAGTCCAGTGACGGCAAGCCCCCCACCTCGATATACTTATCCATTCCAGCTGCAAATCTCGCGCGCACCTCATCGGTGACGCCCTTTTCTATGACAGCCATAAGATTAGCGTTAAGCTCGTCAACAAAGGCACTCATACTTTCCTCGGTTACATCGGGCTGTTTTTGCTTTTCTTTCATCAGCATAGTCGCCTTGTATAGCTCAGAATTTTGCATAATGTTTTGCATAACCGATTCGGCATTTTCTTCCGCGATGCGGTAAACACTGTCTGGATATTGTGCGGCATCCTCCTGCACAATGAAAAACTGGCTGCCATTAGTGCCATAACCGGCGTTCGCCATTGAAACAGCGCCGCGGAAATTATAAAGGTTGTCCGAAAATTCATCTTCAAAGCTTTCGTTCCAGATACTCTCACCGCCGGTGCCATTTCCATCGGGGTCACCACCCTGAATCATGAAGTCTTCAATCACACGGTGAAACGTCACGCCATCATAATAACCGTCTTTGCAATGCTGTACAAAGTTCTCCACCGCCTTAGGGGCCGCCTGTGGAAACAGCATCATTTTGATGTCGCCCATTGACGTGTGTAGCGTTACGATAGGCGTACCGCTCTCCGGCGCTTCAAACTGCGGTAAATCACCGGCTTCCCACGTGTTGGTAAACACACCGTTGTTATCTTTTTTTGCGGAATCAATGTCTGAGGATTGCGCATCATTCGAACCGCCACATCCCGCAAGCGCTATACAAAACGCCGCCATTAGTGCCGCCATTCCTTTAAGTTTCATCGTTGTACCACCTTTAATTGTTATTTTGATCATCATTATTTTAACACAAACGACAATTTTACCAATGAACATTTTTAAAATATTCATAAGCATGTAGTTTCTGCAATCTCAACAGACAAGGATATATGTCGTATGCCGACCTTTTCAAAAAACCGTCGTCCGGTATATGCGCCGGACCACGCATTGTTATTCCAAAATATAAACATTAAGATATTTTCGCCCATTGAGGCAACTTTCAACATAGGTCTCATAGAACAGGTCAAAGTCTATGATGTTTTGCATCAGCGCCACACCTGTGTCCGCTGCGATCGCATACCCATAAACAAAACTGTTGTCCGGACTGGTGATATACATTTTGGTCCCATAGGGAACCTCATCAGCACGCACTGCAACATAGCCATCGTACAGGTTCATCATACTGGCCCCGTAAGCGCCGGTCCCCGCACTATACCCAGTACATATCTGGTTTGTGAGCACTTTTTTATATCGCACCGGCACACCGTTGGCATCAAGCGGCACACCAAAGTCCAGATCCGAAACCGGATCAGAAGTTCCGCGCAGCACCAACTGTGTAACAGGTTGACGGGCCACAACCACCTCGCGCTGTTCCCGCGCATGTAAAACACCATCTACAATACGATCTACATAGGTGATGGCACGCGCACCATTCTGCCCACTGATCAGCGTTCGGGAACGGCCCTTTCGAATCAGGCTATTTTCTTTGTATTCGACTTCATAGGGAATGGACTCTTGCACGACTGTTGTGGTGAGTTGCACCCGCTTAATAATAATATTGTCGTTTGGCGACAAATAAAGCACCGGCGAAATATTAATCTCATCAAATTCGCCGAGCTCAATATCCTGCTCTCGAAGCAACGCCCCCACTGTAATATCGGTGGTCATCAATGCGCTGATCTTGCCGTCCACCTGAATGGTGACCGGGAAGGCGCGCGTAATGTTAATGACGCCCATTTTACCTTCAAACCCCGAAAAATCTATGATGTCACATGCCATTGTAGCGATGCCACTATCATCAAGAATTTTTTGCGGTTCTTGGCTCAGTGTATATTTTAGCGTTGTCAATTCGCCATCTCTGATGTATACAGCTTTCATCTGCTTAGATATCAACAGAATAATCATGGCGAGTACAATAGCCAACAGGCAACTCCACAGCGCACGACCCTTTGCACTTTTGCGTAGAATTTGCACAGTTTCGCGTAGTCGTCGTTTGACGTCTGTCATAGTTTCACCTTTTGTCATTAAATTTTGATCCAGCTTGTTTTATTGTACCTAAACTTTTACCATATTATTCAATTTTAAACGCTTTGTCAAGTTTTCTTATGCTTTCAAGGAAAAAACAAACAATAAACAATCGACAAAAAATATTATTTATAGCTATTTTGCACTATCCCTCTTTGGATAACAACAATTTTGGTCGCGATTTTATCTTCTGAATTACGGTAAATAAATATGGGCACCTCAGTCATGAAAACCGGAAAGGGTGCCGCCGATATGCCACACAATTTGTTGCGCAATTCCAAGCCGCAGGCTGCACCACAAGTGACCACATGGGGTTCTCTGCTCAAACCAGCACACATCCCATCCAAAACGCCCCTGCTATTTAAGAAATTCACTGATGTATGCAATAATAACCTTTCTCCGTAACGCAGCGCTTGACAAGCTTCCTAAAAGATGCTAAAAGAAAGAAGATGCAGGGTTCTTAACCCTGCGGCTCTACGAATCCTGAGAGAGGTGTAAATGCAATGGACGGCTTGCTGTTAAAGGTACAGGATACGGTTCAAAAATACGCGAACATCATGTCACAGATCGCGGGCATCGATGTGGAAGTCGTGGATTCTGACCTGTACCGGGTGGCCGGTACAGGAATTTATGCCAACAGTGTCAATCAGGATATGTCCGGCGAAGGCTGCGTCTATCGCCATACCATAAAAACGGGGCAAATCCAATTTATTGATAACCCCGGTGAGAACCCCTTGTGCCAAAAATGCAACCTTTGGGATCAATGCAAGGAAGCAATCGAAATTTCCAAACCCATCCACATGGATCAGTCCTGCATTGGTGTTATTGGCCTTGTGGGAAGCTCTCAAGCGCAAAAGGTACGCATTCTGGAAAATAAAGAAATGTATCTGGCGTTCCTTGAGCAGATTGCCGAATTCATTGCCGGAAAAGCGCGAGATTTCTACGAGGCATCTCGGCGAGAATCGATCATCAACAGCCTCCATTTGGTAACCAACCATATCACACAAGGTGTTTTGGTGATCGGGCGGGACGAAATCATCACCAACGCCAACCAAAGTGCCAAAAAGCAGTTGGGCAGCGAGATGTTAGAGGGACTACATATCGGCCTGAAAAGCACCGGAGATCGTCTGAGCCACGGTACGGAATATCGCGTACAGCTAAAAGGTAAAGAGATTTTGATTTACGGAAAAATCTATGCCATTCCGAACCCCTCTCTGCGCTATGGGCAAATTATGATTTTCAGCGACAGTGAAACACTGCACGAACAGGTTTATGAGATGACGCATGTTGTCAACCAGATTGAAGTAGATGGCATGATCGGCAGCAGTCCAAGCACACTGGAACTAAAACAGGAAATCGCCAAGATTGCGCAAAGCACTTCAACAGTGTTAATTACCGGTGAAAGCGGAACCGGCAAGGAGGTTGCTGCCACAGCAATTTGGAAACGGAGCGCGCGCAAAAACAAAAAGTTTGTGGCCATAAACTGCGGTGCAATTCCGGAAGCGTTGTTGGAAGCCGAGCTGTTTGGCTATGTTAAGGGCGCCTTTACCGGTGCCGATCCCCACGGGCGCATCGGCAAATTTGAATTGGCAGATCAGGGCGTGCTCTTTCTGGACGAAATTGGCGACATGCCGCTCTACTTGCAGGTAAAAATTCTGCGCGTTTTACAGGAACGCAAAATTGTACGAATTGGCTCTAACCAGCAAATTCCGGTGGATGTGCGCATTATTGCAGCCACCAACCGCAACCTGAAAGAAATGATTGCAGCAAAAAAATTCCGAGAAGACCTCTACTACCGCCTCAATGTAATTCCGCTGAAAATTTCACCCTTGCGCAACCGCCCACAGGATATTGAGGCGCTGGCCTACCATTTTGCTGCGCGTTACGCAGAGCGATTCGGAAAAGAGTTTCGCGGCATTGCCGCTGAATCCATGCTGCTTCTGCGCACATATCCCTGGCGCGGAAATGTTCGCGAACTGGAAAACACACTGGAATTTATGATTAATATGATGGGCGAAACCAAGATATTGGACAACGCAACATTGCCCAAGGATTTTTTTGAAGCAGAAACGGCTTGCGCCGATGACAATGCAGTCCGGCCGCTTCACCAGCTTGAAAAAATGGAAATCCAAAAGGCATTAGAACAATTCGGGCATACGACCGCCGGTAAAAAAACAGCAGCTAAAAGCCTAGGTATCGGCCTTGCGACCCTCTATCGTAAAATTGAGCAGCATGCGTTGCATAGCTGAAATTATCATTATGATAATCAGTCCATCATTTCCCCCTTTGTTAATGACCTTTGTTAGCAATTCTCGATATGAGAAAATTTCTCATATCGAGAATTGTTTTTTTAGCTTTTTTTCATAAAATTTAATTTTATCTTGCTGTTATTCCAAATAAATGCTTTTTTTCTGTATTTTTTCCCTCCTAGCCGCATCTTGGCATGTATATTGCTAGTATATAGAAATATAGGAAATGCACTTAAGGATTTTCTTAAACAAACTTCTAACAAATCCGGCATTTTGATAATCCCAAGAATAAACCGCACAAAGGAGTTGGTGATTTTGAAAGAAGAGCTGAAATTGATAAAATCCCCTAAAAAAGAAAGGCGCTGCAACCTTGATTTTTTAAACAAGGAAACAGTAAAGAATGTTTGCAATTTTCACAAAAGTTTTCCGGTTTACAAAGAAACGCCACTGGTTGATATGAGTGGACTTGCAAAGGAGCTTTCGCTCGGTAGCATTTATATCAAGGACGAATCCTATCGCTTCGGTTTAAATGCATTCAAGGTATTGGGCGGCAGCTATGCGATCGGCCAATATCTCGCACAAAAACTGAATATGCACATCAACGATCTGCCGTATGAAAATCTGGTCAGTGACGAAATAAAAAACAAACTGGGAGATCTCACCTTTGTAACCGCCACAGATGGCAACCACGGACGCGGCGTTGCATGGACAGCCAATCAGCTAAATCAAAAATCAGTGGTCTATATGCCCAAGGGCAGCGCACAGGAGCGTTTAGATAATATTCGGGCTGAGGGCGCAGAAGCCTCCATCACCGACATGAATTACGACGAAGCTGTTCGCCTTGCAAACCATATGGCCGACCTTCACGGTTGGATTATGGTACAGGATACTGCATGGGAAGGCTACACCGACATTCCAACATGGATTATGCAAGGTTATGCCACCATGGGGTACGAGGCCTATCAGCAGCTTCCCCAACCGCCCACCCATATCTTTCTCCAGGCGGGTGTTGGTTCGCTCGCCGGCGCAATTACGGGGTTGTTCGCCAGTATTTATGGTGACAAATGCCCTATCATCACTATCGTAGAGCCAAACAAAGCGGACTGTGTCTTTCAAACTGCAAAGGCAAATGATGGAAAGCTCCACTTTGTTACCGGAGACATGGATACCATCATGGCCGGCCTTGCCTGTGGGGAACCGAGCAGCATTGGATGGGATGTGTTGTATGGATATGCCAGCAATTTTATCTCCTGCCCTGATTATTTTGCTGCAAAGGGGATGCGAATTTTAGCCAGTCCTCCTCCGGGCGATTCCCGAGTTGTATCCGGAGAAAGCGGCGCGGTTACACTTGGATGTGTGGCAGAAATCATGACAAATCCGTCATACAGCGAGATTAAAAAAGCGCTTGCGTTGGATGAAACCTCCAGGGTGCTCTGCTTCAGCACCGAGGGAGATACCGACAAGGAAAACTATAGAGCTATTGTCTGGGACGGAAAAGAACCCAGCTATAAAAGATAAGGAGATGTGATTCATGTTAAACGAAAAACGCTGCAATGAAGTCATTGCACTCTGTCAAACCCTCATTCAAGCACAAAGCTATTCCGGAGAGGAGGGGGAAGTTGCCGCTCGCATCCAAAGGACACTCAAAGCCAAAGGCTTTGATGAAGTGCAGGTCGACCGTTATGGAAACGTTATTGGCTGCATTAAGGGGAACCGCCCCGGTAAAAAAGTGCTGTTTGACGGTCATATCGACACCGTTCCGGTAACAAACGAATCCGAATGGCCCCACGCGCCATTCGCCGCCCAAATTCATGATGGCAAAATTTACGGGCGAGGAGCCACTGACATGAAAGGCGCCATTGCCGCATTCATCTGTGCCGCTGCTAATTTTGCCGAGGATACAAGCAGGGATTTTGCCGGAGAAATCTATGTTGCCGGTGTTGTCCATGAAGAATGTTTCGAGGGGGTTGCTGCCCGCGAAATCAGCGCATCGGTCAAACCCGATTATGTGGTGATCGGCGAAGCCTCCCAACTTAATCTCAAAATTGGTCAACGGGGACGGGCTGAAATTGTTTTGGAAACTTTTGGTGTTCCTTGCCATTCTGCCAACCCCGATAAGGGTGTGAATGCCGTTTACAAGATGGCGCAGGTTATCGAGGCAATTCGCACCTTGACGCCTACCACGCATCCGGTTTTGGGGGATGGCATTCTGGAACTGACCGACATTATGTCCGCCCCTTATCCGGGCGCATCGGTTGTTCCTGAATATTGCCGCGCAACCTATGACCGCCGCCTGTTGGTGGGCGAAACAAAGGAAAGTGTGCTCGCCCCTATACAAGCGTTGCTTGATAAACTGGCGGCAGAGGATCCGCAACTTAAGGCAAAAGTGTCTTACGCAAAAGGTAAGGAACTATGCTATACCGGCAGTGAAATTGAGGGGGAACGCTTCTTCCCCGGCTGGCTGTACAGCGAGACGGAGCCCTTTGTGCAGGCTGTGTTTGGCAAGCTTAAAGAAAAGGGATACAATCCACAGATTACCCAATACAATTTCTGCACCAATGGCAGCCATTATGCCGGAGAGGCCGGCATTAAAACCATCGGACTTGGGCCATCCAAAGAAAACCTTGCGCATACATTTGGTGAATATGTTGAGGTGGCGCAACTAACACAGGTGACCGATTGCTACCAGGGCGTTATGGAAGCGCTTTTAAAATAATTTTGAGGGATTGAAAGGAGAACTTGTCTATGAACAGCACACAGGTTACGGCACTTACCATCATTTTGCTTTACATGGTCGCAACGGTTTGCCTGGGGCTTTTCGTGTCAGCACGCAAAAAAGCAAAAGCCACCACCGCGCAAAGTAATGAAGATTTCTTGATGGCAGGCAAATCCCTTGGTCCTCTGGTGTTGGCGGGTACGCTATTTGCAGCCAACACCGGCGGCGCCAGCACGACTGGCGTTGCAACAAATGTTCTAACCCAAGGACTCTCTGCCGCATGGTATGTTATTGCTGCGGGCATCAGCTTTATTCTGGTATCCTTTATCGCCCCCTACTTCAGGCGCTCCCAATCCAGCACTGTTCCCGATATTATCAATAAGCGCTACGGCAAAGGCTCTCACATCTTTACCGCATTTACATCTATCGCCGCGCTGTTTATGGCGACCGGTGCACAGATCATCGCGACCGCCTCTATTATCAATGTTGTAACCGGCCTCGAATTTAAACTTGCGGCTGCTATCACCACCATCATTGTCATTGTGTACACTATGGTTGGCGGCTTCCAGTCGGTTACTGCTGCGAATATGATGCATGTTCTATTCATCACCGTTGGTATGACCATCGCCTTGTTTATCATGCTTGGCAACAGTGGTGTTGGCGGACTTTCCGTTTTGTTGGATCGTGCACAGGCCATGACAAACACTTCCGGTGAAAGCCTTGACCTACTTAGTATGACAAAGGTTGGCATTCCCACCATTATTGGTTATGTGGCGATGTATTTCATGACCTTTCCGACAGGGCAGGAAATTGTGCAGACTTTCTGCTCGGCCAAAGACGGCAAATCGGCCAAGCTCGGCTCTATCATTGCCGGACTCCTATCCGCTGCTTATGCGATTGTTCCCGCTTTGATCGGTCTGATTGCCTATGTCTGCATCGATGGATTTGCTGCAGGTGGCGCACAAAAAAATGCGCTGGCCCAAGCGACTATCACCTTTGCACCGCCTATCATTGCCGGATTGCTTCTGGCCGCAATTGTTGCCGCCACTATGAGCAGCGCCGCCGGAAATATGATTGGTACAGCCACCATGTTCACCAACGATATTTTCCGCCCCTACATCAACCATGGCAAAAAGGATGACAGCAAAGAAGTTTGGATCTCTCGCGTTGTCATGATCGTTGTTGGTCTTGTTGGCCTTGCTGTTGCTATCACCGCCTCTAATATCATCAGCGTTATGATGGGTGCGTTTGCACTGCGTAGTGCAGGCCCTTTCGCCGCCTTTATCTGCGGCCTTTTCTACAAAAATGTCACGAAGAGGGCCGGATTTTTCTCCATTCTGGCCGGTACGCTCATGGCGGCCATTTGGATTTACTTCTTGAATACACCCTGGGGACTGACGCCGATGGTTCCGGGCGGTATCGTCGCTTTTATTGTAATCTTTACTGTTTCTGCCATTGAAAGAAAGATGGGGATCCCCCCTGCACCGGCAATTGAATTTTCTAACGACTAGATAAACCATCATAATCAATCAGAAAAGAGGGGTTTCATATGCAAAAACTTATTAAGAATGGACTTGTTATTGACGGCACCGGTGCCCCCGGCACAAAAACGGATATTCTGATTGTTGCAGACAAGATTGAACAAATCGCTGTAGGCCTTGACGCACCAAACGCTGAGGTAATCGATGCCTCCGGCTTGGTAGTTGCCCCCGGTTTTATTGATACACATAGCCACAGCGACCTACAGGTCCTCCTTAATCCGGAGGTCATGCCCAAAATTATGCAGGGCATCACGACAGAAATTTTGGGACAGGACGGCATTTCAATGGCGCCATTGCCGGTAGAATACATCAGTCCATGGCGTAAAAACCTGGCCGGATTGGATGGCGACAGTGATGAGATTGACTGGAAATATAAAAATACAGACGGTTATCTGAAAATGATTGAAAAGATCAAACCGGGTCTGAACGAATGCTATCTTGTGCCGCACGGAAATATCCGAATGGAGGCAATGGGTTTAGATAATCGCCTCCCCAATGCCGATGAACTTAAAAAAATGTGCGATATTACCCGCAGAGAAATGGAAGCCGGTGCAATCGGCCTCTCCACCGGACTCATTTACATGCCCTGCGCTTACTCGGAATCCGATGAAATTATTGAGATGTGCAAGGTCGTCGCCGAATATGACGGTGTTTTTGTGATTCATCAGCGCAGCGAGGCTGATACCATTGTGGATTCGATGGAAGAAGTCATCAAAATCGGACGAGAATCAGGGGTTCGAATTCACTATTCTCACTTTAAGGTCTGTGGAAAGAAGAACTGGGATAAAATCGAAAAAGTTGTTGCGCTGTTGGAAAAATGCCATGCAGAGGGCATCCGTGTTTCATTTGACCAATATCCCTATGTGGCAGGAAGCACCATGCTCGGTGTTATTCTCCCCCCTTGGGTGCATGATGGCGGAACCGATAATGTGATTAAGCGCCTTGCGGATCCTGAACTTCGCAAAAAGATGGTATATGATATTGAAAACGGCATCCCCGGGTGGGACAATTTCGTTGAATTTGCCGGGTTGGATCAGATTTTTGTCACCAGCGTTAAAACAGAGAAGAATCAGGACGCCATCGGTCTAAACCTAATCCAGCTTGGCGAACTACGTGGCAAAAACCCCTACGACGCAACGTTTGACCTTTTGCAGGAGGAAGAAAATGCGGTGGGGATGGTCGATTTTTATGGAACCGAAGAACATGTGCAACTGTTCATGAAGCGGCCGGAGATGAACGCCTGCACCGATGGTCTGCTCGGCGGAAAACCACATCCCCGTGTTTACGGTGCATTCCCCCGCATCCTTGGAAAGTATGTGCGGGAAGACAATGCGCTAACCTTGGAGCAAGCCATCTACAAAATGACCATGAAACCAGCCATCACTTTTAATATTGCCGACAGAGGCCAGCTCAAGGCAGGGAATTTTGCGGATATCTGCATCTTCAATCCGGACACGGTCATTGACAAGGGCACCTATGTTGAACCGATTCAATATCCTGAAGGAATAGAATATGTGTTGGTCAATGGTGAGATTGCTGTCCATAATGGCAAGCATACCGCTGTAAAAAATGGGCGCGTGTTGCGTAAAAAAGGAACCAAAGTCATCTAACCAACCGTACATTCGAAGATTTGTCCGGTTGGCATAAAAGCGGCAATACATGCGCCCGCATCTAGTCGCAATTTAAAATCATAATAGTGCGACAGCGTCATTATCAGAATTTTGATAATGATGCTGTCGCTTTATAAGTAACGATACTTTATATAAGCCAAGCACAACTCCAAATTCTTGACTTTTCGCATCATAATCACATGTTTTATGCCAGAGTTTATGCGCAACGGCTCGCCGCTGATGCCCAAATATACCACCACGCGCGCTGCACTTGCGGTATGTTTTAAAAACAAAAAGCCATGTATGAGATTTTGAACTCATACATGACTTTTTATTGGTGCGGATAAGAGGACTTGAACCTCCACCGAGTTGCCCCGACTAGAACCTGAATCTAGCGCGTCTGCCGATTCCGCCATATCCGCATATGATGAACCATACTGTGTATAACAGCCTATCTATAATAACATTACAGTTGATATTTGTCAACAGTTTTGCAAGATTTTTAGCGGATAGGTACACCTGCTAATCAGATGACGCAGACTAAGCGCATGAATAGTAGTCCGACAACACCCGGAATACCAAAAAAAAGTGCAACAGCGATGGTGAATGCATTTAATGTTAACAAGGCGGTTCCCCACAGTGATGAGAGATGCACAGTAAGTAGGCCACACATGCCACTAAAAGCGGACGGCAGCAGCATTTGCATTGCTTTAGCGCGCCCAAGTGTGTACAACATAACAACAATGGCACAACACAATACAACAATAATGTAGGTGGTCATAACAAGCCTCCTTTACATCGTAAGCGCCGGAATATTAGCCTCTTCATTTTGCGCTGCATCATAGGCGCGAATCAGGCGAAAAAGGTAGCTATATCTAAACTCCAAGGCAGTTCGCTCGTGAATGGTATACGCAGTAATATCAAAGTCGTCTGTCATATTAAACAACTGTTCATTATTATCCAACTGTTGTTTTAGCAGCCATATTTCCTGCATCCATTGCTCTCGAACTCCGCCGGTGCTGTCCATAGTGGGGACAGGTTTGATTTGCAGCTTCATGTGGCACCACCCTCCGTGACATAATATATGCCAGTATTGTGCCGTAATATTCCGAATTTTATACAATATTTGCAAAAAAAAGGCAAAGCGCAGTGTTGCGCTTTGCCTCTTTTTGAAACCCACAACCGGACAATAAGCCGGGTTCTGTTGTAGACAACGATCTATCTTGGCTGCAGGTCGCCCCACAGCTCCAGCCACGCTTTCAAAGGCACGACGGGCCGCCGTATAGCCTTTTATCGGTGTTGCTCCGGATAGGGTTTGCAGGGTCGCTCCGTCTCCGGAACGCCGGGGAGCTCTTACCTCGCCTTTCCACCCTTACCTGCCAAAAGGCAGGCGGTATATCTCTGTTGCACTTTCCCTAAGGTCGCCCTCGGCTGTCGTTAGCAGCTATCCCGCCCGATGGAGCCCGGACTTTCCTCGTGCGACTTAAGCCGCACGCCGCTGTCTCGTCCACTTGTCGATTTCGCTTATTAATATAACATATTGTAAGCAAAACTACAATGCTAAACAAGAGCGCGGTATAAACGTACACAAATTACTGTATAATTTACCATTACAAAGTACTTAAAATTATGGTATGATAGTAGTACAGTTTGTTTAAAACGTTAGAAAGGGAGTTTAGCAATGTGGAATATGAATAACAGAGCCGAATTTTCGACTTGTATAGAAGAGATTATCAATGACGATATGGTACAGGCAATGGACGATATTAAGCACCATGTGGATGGCGTAAGTTGTCTGGATCATTGTGTTTTTGTAGCTTATATCAGTTTTGTGCTATGCAAAAAATTTAAATTGGATCATGTTGCTGCCGCACGAGCGGGACTTCTGCATGATTTGTATCTGTGCGACTGGAGCCAAACCGATGTCAGTCGTTTTCGCCGCTGGTTAATCCATCCATCCATGGCGCTTAAAAATGCTGAAAAATTCACGCTTTCAAGCCTTGAACGTGATATTATTTTAAAGCACATGTGGCCACTTACCATTCGTCAGCTGCCCAGCTATCGCGAATCGGCTGTGGTGAGCTTGGCCGATAAGTTCTGTGCTTGTGTTGAGTTTTTGCGCCTCTATAACGTCGTTAAAGCCGGTCGCACGCTGTCAATTTTTAACCAGCGACGTTGCGCGGTATCTTTGGCTCGATAAAATTATATGTGCTTTCTAAATTTATTCCGTATTGACGCGCCGTTTTCTTTGTGATATAATATCGTCGTTGTGGTTGTCGAAGCATCTTACGGAGAGGTGTCCGAGCGGTTTAAGGAGCTGGTCTTGAAAACCAGTGACTCGCGAGAGCCGTGGGTTCGAATCCCACCCTCTCCGCCATATTAAATTCAATAGACTAAGGCGATTACCAATACGGAGATGTACTCAAGTTGGTGACGAGGCGCCCCTGCTAAGGGCGTAGGTCGGGAAACCGGCGCGAGAGTTCGAGTCTCTCCATCTCCGCCATAAAAGGACGACAATTTTGCTACAATGTCGTTCATGCGAAAAAGTCCAGTATTACTGGGCTTTTTCAGCGTTCAGAGGTCTTTTGGTCTGATATTTTGCCGCCCTACGGGATGGCTTTTTTGCGTTTTTTGGGTGCGACATCGTGTATTAATGCACCCAGTTTTCTGGCGACACGGGTATCGTGTAAAAGTGCGGCAATCGTGTAATTGTGCGAGAATCGTGTAAAAGTGCACCCGCAGGCTGGAAAATAGCCTTACCAAGTGAACCGCACCCCTAAAAATGGACACGCAGCAAATCTGGAATCCCGTGTTGTGGACACTTGAAATTGTGAGGAAGAACTTTCGGTTCCAAAAGACTAGCTTATGGACACAGAAAAGGTGTAAAATAAAATAAGCCTTGGAGGTGTCCTATGACCAGCTGGAAAGCATTCACAGAAGAAGAGCTCGGAGCAATTCGAGCAAACCCCTATGTCAAAAGCGCGACAGCTAAAATGATTCGTTTTACTGTCGCGTTCAAGGAAGAATTTTGGCGGAGATACACCGAAGAACATCAGAGTCAGCGAAGGATTGTTGAAGAACTCGGCTTCGACCCGGAGATTCTTGGTCAAAAGCGCATTGATGGAATACGATATCATAACCCTATTGTACTCCTAAACACTTTGGTCGAGCCCGTTTTTTGATTAGTGTTGACAGCGCAACGCTTTTTGGATACAATATAATATATAAGTAATTTAATGCAAAGGAACAGTGCATCATGAAATCTGTTGCTATCAAGCAGACCAAAGACAAGATTGCTGACATGATTCGCAGCGACATCTTGTCGGGGGTTCTGAAAAGTGGCGATGAACTCATCCAAGAGCAGGTAGCCGAACAAACCGGACTGTCCCGCATGCCGGTACGAGAAGCGTTCCAAACCCTTGAACAAGAGGGACTCTTGTTGCGCTTACCAAATCGTCACATGCGCGTCATTGAGATTATGGACATAAACATCCGACAATACTTTACAACATTGGTGGCTCTGGAGCAATCTTTCTTCGGGCAGCTAATCGCCGCAAAATCTAAAACCGACAACATCGTGTCTGCACTGGAAAAAGCCATCGATGGCAATGCACTCCATGACGAATTTGATAGTCACATTGCGCCAGCATCCGCTTTGGACAACGAATATCTTTTGGGCATCCATGTAAAGATGTTGAGCAGCTTCTATCTTTATACTTTGCGGCACTTTTGGAAGCCATCTTGCACAAATGAAAGTCTGCGAACCATCCTCAATGGTGTAAAAAAGGCAGACGAAAACATGATTGGCGAGGGATTGCGCAGCTATTTTGCCTACTATGAAAAATGCATGTTGAAAGGGAAAGTATTATGAGCAGTCTGCGCCCCATCAAATTGCTACCCGCTCGTGAGCGCGTAGCTTCAGCCCTGCGAGAGGCTATTTTACGAAATGAGCTAAAGGCAGGACAAGAAATTAGTTTGGAGGGTATGGCGGAACAACTTGGTGTTTCCATTACACCGGTACGCGAGGCATTTCAAATTCTCGCTGGTGATGGTCTGATCGAACTGCGCCCAAACAAAGGCGCCATTGTGCTTGGCATGACAAAAGATACTATTCGCGACCATTATGAGACGCGTGCTTTGCTTGAAGCGGAAGCCGCAGCGCGCGTATGCCGGAACGGGGTGGATATTACTGACATTGTGGACGCCTACGAGCAAGCGGCGGAGGCACTTGGCCGCCACGACACCGATGAATACTCCAACTTTAACCAAGCGTTTCATTATGCAATTTGGAATGCAAGCGGAAACAAAAAGATGGAATCCATCTTATCCTCTCTTTGGAATGGCCTTTCTATGGGGCATAAAGTAACCCAAGAGGCATATGCCCATATTTCCACCAATGAACATGGGGGCATTGTAGAAGCACTCAAGGCAAGGGATGCAGAACTGGCAAGGCAGCGCATGAACGCCCATATTTTACGCAGTTTGGATAATATCCTCACCAACTTTGAAGATTGATCTGCGCAAAGCAGCCTCCGTCATAGTGAACAATATCACTATGACGGAGCTATTTAATTTGCCGAAATTACATAAAATCTATTGACAAAGAGCTTTAACAAGATTATTTTATACATAAATGGATACAATATTAAATATCATTTATTAAAATATTGTGTCCGAAGAAAACCGAGGAGGAGATAAAATGAATCCAGCTATCATCACTTTGCTATTTTTGCTCTTTGCCATCGCAATGTTTGTCTGGGAAAAAATACCTCTTGCGCTCACATCCATGATTGTTTGTGTCGGTTTAATTGTCACCGGTGTTTTAGAACCCAAAACTGCTTTTGCAGGATTTGTAAATACCAATGTCATCCTGTTTGTAGGTATGTTTGTGGTTGGTGGTGCCCTGTTTGAAACCGGAATGGCCAACAGAGTTGGCGGTCTCGTTACCAAGTTTGCCAAAACCGAACGACAGCTTATTGTCGCCATCATGATTATTACCGGCGTAATGTCCGGCTTTCTGTCTAACACGGGAACCGCCGCAGTGTTGATTCCAGTCATTGTCGGCATCGCAGCGAAATCGGGATTTGCCCGCTCCCGTTTGCTGATGCCTCTTGTGTTTGCAGCAGCCATGGGTGGCAATCTTTCCCTTGTTGGCGCGCCTGGCAATATGATTGCCCAAAGCGGTTTGCAGGAAATCGGCCTCAAATTTGGCTTCTTTGAATATGCACTTGTTGGCCTTCCGATCCTTATTATTGGTATCATCTACTTTGCGCTTTTTGGCTACAAATTATTGCCCGCTGCAAAACCCGTTACTGATAGTGATTCTGCTTTTGATGAAGCCAAAGACTACAGTAAAGTTCCCCAATGGAAACAGGTGCTGTCACTGGTGATTCTGATTGCTACAATTCTCGCTATGATTCTTGAGGATTTCATTGGAATCCCTCTCTATGTCTCTAGCAGCATCGGCGCTATCCTGCTGGTATTAACAGGAGTTATGACGGAAAAGCAAGCCTACAAATCCATTGACATGCAGACCATTTTCCTATTCGGTGGCACCCTTGCTTTGGCTTCGGCACTTGAAGGCAGTGGTGCGGGGGCTATGATTGCAGATTCCGTAATAGACTTGCTTGGGCAAAATGCTTCACCATTTGTATTGTTATTTGCAATCCTGATTCTGTCTGCAGTCATGACAAACTTCATGTCAAATACGGCAACCACTGCCCTGCTGGTTCCCATCAGCCTTTCTATTGCCACCGGTATGGGCGCCGACCCTCGTGCTGTGCTTATGGCAACAGTCATCGGTGGCTCTATGGCATATATAACCCCCATTGGTATGCCTGCCAACACAATGGTACTTTCCATTGGCGGCTACAAATTCCGTGATTATACGAAAGCAGGCCTGCCGCTGATGGTATTGGCGCTGGCAGTCAGTATGATTTTGCTGCCCATCTTTTTCCCATTCTTTCCATAATGCAAACAACGAAACAATAAAATTACATACTGGAGGTATCACTGTGAGTAAAGAGGCGCAAGTGCAAAAAATGACGGATACCATGAGTGCTTTCACCGCACTGGTGGGAAAAAAGCTACCCGACGATGTGGAGGCAAAGCTGGCAGATTTGCGGGGCAAGGAAACAAGTGCCCTATCCAAAACAATCTATGACGCGATGGCCCTCAACCAAAAATTGGCAATGGATTTGAACCGCCCATGTTGTCAGGATACCGGTGTGCTGCAATACTGGGTTAAATGCGGTGCCGGGTTTCCCTTGATTGGAGAACTAGAGGATATTCTGCGCAATGCTGTGATTGATGCCACGATAAAAGCCCCACTGCGCCACAACAGTGTGGAAACCTTTGATGAGTACAACACCGGCAAGAATGTAGGCAAGGGCACCCCAACCGTATTTTGGGAGATTGTGCCCAACAGAGACGATGTAGAGATTTACACCTACATGGCGGGTGGCGGATGCAGTCTGCCGGGTAAGGCTATGGTGCTGATGCCGGGTGCCGGTTATGAAGGGATTACCGAATTTGTGCTGGACGTGATGACCAGCTATGGCCTCAACGCCTGTCCGCCGCTATTGGTGGGCGTGGGCGTTGCCACCAGCGTGGAAACCGCTGCCTTACTTTCAAAAAAAGCCTTGATGCGCCCCATCGGCAGCCACAGCGACAACGAGCGTGCAGCTAAGATGGAACAGCTGCTGGAGGATGGTATTAACTCCATTGGCCTTGGCCCCCAGGGCATGAGTGGTAACTATTCGGTGATGGGTGTGAATATCGAGAATACTGCCCGACATCCCTCCACCATTGGTGTGGCTGTAAACGTGGGGTGCTGGAGCCACCGCCGTGGACTTATCGTGTTTGATAAAGATATAAACTATACCATCAAATCGCACAAGGAGGCTGCATTATGAGTGAGAAAAAGATATTAACTACACCTATAACTTCCGAGGCTTTGGATGGAATTAAAGTCGGTGACATCATCTACTTGAGCGGACATTTGGTCACTTGTCGCGATGTTGCCCACCGCCGCCTGATTGAAGCGGGGAGAGAACTGCCGGTGAATGTTCGCGGCGGGGCTATCTTCCACGCAGGTCCCATTGTGAGACCAATCGAAGGCAAAGAAGGCAAATACGAAATGGTGTCCATTGGCCCAACCACCAGTATGCGCATGGAAAAGTTTGAAAAGGAATTCGTAGAGCAAACCGGTGTCAAGTTGATTGTTGGCAAGGGCGGTATGGGACCCAACACCGAGGCCGCCTGTAAAGAGCAAAAGGCGCTTCATGTGGTGTTCCCAGCAGGTTGCGCCGTACTTGCCGCCACCGAGGTCGAAGAAATCGAAGATCACCAGTGGGACGATTTGGGGATGCCGGAAACCTTGTGGGTATGCCGCGTCAAGGAGTTCGGTCCGCTAATCGTTTCTATCGATACCGAAGGCAATAATTTATTTGAAAACAACAAGATTGAGTTTAACAAAAAGAAAGCAAAGGCATACGAGAGCATTATCAAGGAAGTCAGTTTTATTAAGTAAGTGCGTGGACTTCTATCCGGCAATATGTTTCAGACATTGCAATGGGGTTACATATGTTCCCGAGAATGAAAGAGATGCACACCATTGGAATACGGAAGATCATTTCAGTTTCCATCGGAAGTAAAAGCGTAGGTTACGGTAGTAGGGGTTGACGTATAAAGGATTTGTAAATCCTGAATGTGTCAGTCCCTTTGTATTCTTTTATAGCGTCGCAATGCCCTTTGTGGCATTCTCATAAATCAAATTCTCGTCCTGTACCAGAGCAAGGTAGTGCTCCCTCGTCTGCTCCAGCACCCAGCGTGAATAGGTGTTCTGCCGATTGTACAAACAGAGCAACGCCAGATAGCGCGTGTCGAACGGCTCAAAGCGTCCAATTTCAATTGCACGGGTGAAAATGCTCTCAGCGTACCCAATTGATTGCTCATTTATATCTTTACAGATAGCCTGCGCCTGTGGATCAAAGTATTTACGGTTCTGAATGATTCGGTAAATCTGGTTCATGATTGTGTCCAGCTCCGGCTCGAACTCGAAGTTCACTTTGCCGATAATCTCCATCAGAGTAGCAGTCTGAAGCACTGGCTCCAACTCCTCCAGCGAGAGCTTCCTGTCAAAGAAATGTTCAATGAAGAAGGCATAGATGGTGTCAAGAATCTCCTGCTTGGAAGTAAAGTGGTTGTAAATGCCGCCATGCTGCTTCCCAATTTTCTTACCGATGTCCTTAATGATAACAATTTCAAAGGTTTTTTCGGAGAACAATTCAACAGCAGCCTCAAATATTTCCTTCTTGGTACCAGTAAAATTCAAATCCATCTTAGCCTTTCCTTCCTCCCATGAATGACAAAACATTCATTTGTTGTAGCACAAATTCCGATAAAAACAAGAGACAAGCTGTCGAACGAAAAAATATTTAAGGGATTGACTAACGATTGGTAGCCATTTATACTCGCATTATGAATGACAAGTCATTTCGACACAATATTGCAATATAATCGCTGACTGTACTCAAGAACGAAGAAGGAGGTTAATGGCCATGCGCCCGCTAAAAAAGAAGTCCGTTCCAGAACGTATGCCCTGTAAAATAAAGAGAATTCTACAGCTCCCCTGTTACTCAGCTATCAAGCTGGCATATAGCCTCCACGCCTTTGTATTAATGCGTAGCGCAACCAATGCAAGGCGGTTTGGTCTACGCATAGCGAGGTGACCCTATGCTTAGAATTCTTACAATCGATCCAACATTAAAGCTGCCAGACCTTACAAGTGCGTTTTGGAAGGGCTCCGAATATCGGATTGAAATTGTACATGCCCGCTCGATGCAGCAGGCGATCAAGTTTGCAGGAGAGACAGACTTTTGGCATGGAAATGTCAATGTAGATGAGCTTGACTGCAAGACACTAATGCCAGTTTTACGCACTCATACAAACACCCACATTTCTGCATTAACATCCGACTGGAGCAAGCAGCATAGAAATGAGCACAGCTTAGTCGGTTGCAATATTTCTGCTCCTTTGGAGTATGTGTTTGACGGAGGAGAATCGCCGGAGGGCGTTGCCGCCTACATATATGGTCTGAGCTGCATTTCTATTCCATCAAAAACGGTGGTTATGGAGCCAAAGGCAGTCGTTCACAACAGCGTTGTACTTTCTGCCGATTCCCAGCTTTGTTATATTGGTAATACGGAGGTTGCCTTATCAAGAATAGAGTTCAACCTTCTCTATTGTCTGATTCGCCAGAAAGGCCGAGTCCAGTCCTATCTGCATCTTTACCACATCATTCGAGATGATGAAATGGACGATGAGGTCGACACAAGTATCATCCACGACTACATAAGGCAGCTCAACAGAAAAGTGAATAAAGCGGTCACGATAACGTGCGTGAAGGAATGTGGATACTGCGTGCGTACATAGGACAACCGTATCCGTAAAAGGGACGAGCAAAAAATGCTCGTCCCTTTTTTGCTGTTTTGGCGGAATCTACTCTTTCTTTTTTCGTTTACTACATTCGACTTAAAGCGGCAAAAGATGACACACCACAATCGATTGTTAACAAAATGTTCACACAAATCCCAGACGGATTCCGGTTTGATCCCAGATTGGCCCTTTATCCTGTGTTCAACGAGAGCAGGATAGAGGGTTTTCTCATTCCTCTCCGTGATGCACCTTGACAAAGAAAGCATGCAAAATAACGGCAGTGCAGCATAGGGCAATCAGACACATTCAGGTTCATGCCGAGCCGGGCGGCAGGTGCGCCAAGACCTCCCATTGGGAGCGAGCGATTCCACCTTTCCGTAAAGCAACGTGCGTCAACCATGTTGACGCTGGCAGCATTGCGGGCGATGACACATGAACTGCAACAATGATACTTCCGCCTAGCCACAGTCCGAGCGTTAAAAGCGTCGCAGGCAATGGGGGCGTCGGACGGGTGCGATTCCCATGGAGCTGTGCTAACAGCCGTCTGATAAAACCCATTACTACAAAATCAACTGGAGGAATGAAAATGCAAAAACGGATTCGGTATCCCCGGATGCCGATCAAGGCTAAGCCCTGCAAACATCAAATTGAGGCTTTTCAGTTTGCATGCAGGCTGTTCGGTCTTGCGAAAGCAGGAGGTGATGCCAAATGTCAAAAGACGAAGCGCTGTCCAAAGGAGTAGCTCTTTTGATGGAATGACATGGGCACAGGAAAGACGATTACACGCATCGCAATTACCGGTGCATTATACGAAGCTCAACGCATCAATCGTGTTCTGGTGGTCGCACCGCTCTCAATTCTCGGTGTATGGGATGAGGAATTTCGGAAATTCGCCGACTTCGACTATTCGTTGAAAATCCTCTCCGGCACCGACGCAAAAAAAGCGGATGCGCTGAAGCAAATGCAAGGCACAGAGCTTCAAGTCGCAGTGGTCAATTATGAATCAGCATGGCGGTTGGATTCATTACAGGGTTTTGACTGATGATGAGCTAACCGATGTTACTCGGCTCATTGCAATCAGAAAGAAGCCGGTTGCGAAATAATGCGCGCCCAATGCAAACAAATCTTTGCACAAAAAATCGGGAACGACCATTTCTAAAGAGCTATAATCAGACCTACAGACAGGGAGTGACGGTTGTGAGATGGACAGAAATCATCAGCGAAGCCAGATGCATGTAAAATACACTTATCAAGCATCGTGTAAAGGTGCACCCGACGCACAAAAAATGCACCCAAATCAAAATGGGTGCATTTTTCGATAAAACTCAAAACAATCGTGTAATTGTAGCAAAATCTTCCGAGGAAGCCAGAACAAATGGTAGTAGCGATGTCATCGGTATTTCTACCGATGACATCGCCATTTACAAGCCTTTTTCTTAAAAATAAGTACTTTTTACAAGTCATTTTTATGGATTTGAAAATCTCGATTTTCAACCACGATGAATGGCCCAAAATTATTAACGGTGGCCTTATCGATAAATGGCATTAAGGACCGGCGTCATATTCGATACCCATAAATTGCGCGCTCTGTCATAAAATTTTGTATCTGAATTTACAGCAAATGGAATTTGTGCATCGGCAAGGGATTGGGTCATAAACGATGCAAATTTTATCTGCTCGTTGATGGTGTAATCATTGCCATCGTTATAATTACTGGGCATCCAAGCGCCTACCCAAGTTGGAATGCCCGTATCCTTTTGCCACTTTAAGGCGAGATTTATTTTTTCAAGGATAAGTTGCTTCTCCGCATCGGTTCCTGTTGTCCATAATTTTCTTTCGTTGGTCTTAGAGGGCCCTGAGGCATAAAAGTGCCACTCAGCCATCATGTATTCATTATGATCCGTCGGCAAAGTAAGTTCCGAGAGGTACGCCGCATCGGAACGAAGGCGTGGGGACATCATAATAATTCTTGTTGGATTGGTTTTGCGGATTGCCGTTACCAACTGTTCGTAAATTTCGTTGAGTTTTTCCGGCTGCTTGTTCAGCGCATCCGTGGCCTCAATCAACAAGTCAAAGGCGAGAAGATGGGATTGATCTTGGTATCTCTCAGCTACTTTTGTCCACCAGACCACCACCTTATCAATATTCTCCTGATTGGGTTCATTTTTAAATTCATTGGCCTGATATGCAATAATAGGGATTATGCCATGAGCCAGACAATCCGCAATTTGCTCATCAAGTTTAAGAAGCAGCGCTTCATCGGCGTTGTCTTTTATGCGAATGCGAACATGCTGTACGCCGGCCTTTTGGAAATCGGCGACCGCCGTTTCATTGTAAAATGCTCTACCCTGTGCTGTTTTGCACCAATCTACATCCATTCCTTTCCCTAAAAGCGCTTGGTAGTCATAGGGGGCGATAGGCGAATATCCGATTGGTTGTGTTTTTTCCGGCAATGGTTCGGCGCTTTCTGTTTGCTTTGATGAAGGCTTGCTACTACATGTATCTGTGGGTATAACCGGTTCAAGCGACAACATATTGGTTTCCGGAGCACTTTCATGCGCCGCCTGAATTGACGACTCTTCCAGATTGGAGGCCAACAAACCGATGGTTGTACTTTCCTCTGACAGCTGGCTTTGACAGCCAATCAACGCAAGCAAAAAAAGCAATGTAGCCAACACTGTGCCTACTGTTTTCATGTGTGTATCTTTCTCCTTGTTTTGTACTTTTAATATTAAACCCCAACTGCTTTTGATACATCACTATAGCTGATTTTATAGAAAAGTTCAACAACTACATTATAAATAGTTTTACCATACCGATCAAAAATCGTTTGGCTGAACCATTTTAGGTAATGTTAAGCGATGTTTTTATTTTCCCTTAAACAATAACGATAACACTTGTTCCAAATTGTCTTCCTAGCACAGCCAAACGCCGTATGCTGCTTCGAATATTGGAATATTGACAATGAAATTTTTTTATATTATACTGGCTATGTTAGTCATGTATAACTTTTTTTGAAAATAGCATGATTTATAGAAACCAGTAGCATATATTGGCAAAAAATACTCAGGTCAACCGCATTCAGGCTCTCCCTACACCGGCGCCATTTATTTTATTGTCTTTTAGACACCTTAAGTTATCTTAAACTAACTTTCAGAAAGGCTCATTATCGTGAAACACTGGCTTTGGATAAACCCTGTAACACAGAATATGTACGACCTGCCCGCGTTGGAAGCAGAACTTTTAACTAAAGGCTTTACAATCGCCGTTTGTGCGCAGGATCATATCGACACAGTTCGGCAAAAATACCGTGCCGCTATCACTGCTGAGCAACGATGCATCGCTGATATGCGATGTCCCATGGCAGTGAACTACATAAAAAATACATACCACCCCAAGGGACTGATCTACCCCAACATTGAACCCATTTTATTGCACTGTGCACGCGAACTTTATGCGCGCATGGATCAAACGGATTGCCTGATTGTCACAACGCCCTGTGCCGCATTGAGCGACATGGGCAACCGTCTTAAACTCAGCAACGTGAATTTTTTGACTTGGGCACAATTTGCAAGGCTTCAAAATATCACCCAACAGCCAAAACCACTTCAGGCCAGCCCGATTCCCCCCGGATTTTTTTCACCGCTGAATTTAGACTGCACTGTGCTCGACAGCAAATCCAAAATTGACCGCTATTTTTCGGCATCTCAAAATGAACCGAAAAAAAATCTCTTGGAGTTGCTTTACTGCGCAGGTGGCTGCCATAACGGAGATGGGTTATGAGCAAATCGATTCGCAGCTTTTGCAAGTCTGCCCTGCCTCTGGTGGTGATTTTACTGCTGTGGCATTATGCCGCATCGCTACAAATCTGGAGTAGTTACGTGCTGCCCAGTCCGCAAAAGGTGCTTGACGCTTTCTGGACAATGGCAAAAAACGGGGTGTTAATGCGCCATATTTTAGTCAGTTTGGGGCGAGTACTCACCGGATTTTCTATCGCGTTTGCATTGGCATTTTTGTTGGGCGTAGCTGCCGGATTACTGCCGAGCGCATCGGCTTATTACAACCACATGGTTGAATTTATGCGCAATGTGCCGCCCTTGAGCCTGATCGCGCTGTTAATTTTGTGGTTTGGCATTGATGAAACCTCAAAAATCATTATTATTGTACTCGCATCGTTCTTCCCAATGTTCCTTAACATCAAAAAAGGACTCAATGCCTGTGATGTCCGACTGTTGGAAGTTGGACAGTCGTTGGGTTTTTCCAAGCCCAGGCAGTTTTTTAGAATTATGCTCCCATTTGCCCTACCGGATATTTTGGTGGGCATGCGAATTGGGTTGGGGTATAGCTGGCGCGCCATTATTGGCGCCGAGATGATTGCGGCCGCCAGTGGACTGGGTTATCTTATTTTGGATGCTCAGCAGATGTCGCGTTCGGATAAAGTGATTGTTGGCATTTTTGTCATCGGCATTGTTGGATATTTTTGCGACCGACTTTTTTCTTTTGGCATCAAAAAAGTTTTGCATGGGGGTGTTGACGATAGCTGGCGTTAGTATCAAAAACCTATGCAAGGGGTATCAAGTATCCGGCAAGCGGTTAACAGTGCTCGACGGTCTGACCACCCAACTTGCAGATGGTGACATCACTGTAATTCTGGGCAGAAGTGGCTGCGGAAAAACCACCCTACTGCGTATTTTGGGTGGGTTTGAAACACATGACAGCGGCGAACTGATACGCCCGCCACACGAAAAAATCGGTATGGTGTTTCAGGATTCACGCCTGATGCCATGGCTCAATGTTTACAAGAACATCACCTTTGGTCTCAGCCGTCATCAGGCCGAAGCTGAGGCTGTACGCACATTGATCAAAACAGTGGGATTATCCGGCTTTGAAGGTGCCTATCCTTCCCAGCTATCGGGCGGTATGCAACAGCGCGTGGCATTGGCGCGCGCGCTTTCTTACGATGCCGACTTAATTTTAATGGATGAGCCCTTTGCCGCGCTGGACCATTTTACACGTGAGACCATGCAGAGCGAACTGTTGCACATTCATCATCATCAAGGAAAAAGCATCATCTTTGTCACCCACAGCATTGATGAAGCATTGTTATTGGGACAAAAAATTCTGGTGCTCAACAGGGGCAAAGCGGAGCGCGAAATTTCACTTTCAGACTTCGATTATCCAAGAGATATTCTATCCCCTAAACTTATTGGGGTTAAAAAGGATATATTATCAACCATACACAAAGGAGTATAACATGAAACGTATCATATCATTATTCACCGCACTCGCTATCACTGCCGCCTTTACAGGTTGTGGGGGGGCGTCCTCCCTGCCCTCAAGCGGTGAAGCGCCGGTATCGTCACAAACCGACGTGTCCTCCGACGCACCTGCCGCGCCTAACTTCACAGTCGATAAAATTGGCGTAACCTATGTCAAATCGCCACTGAATGTGCCTTCCATCATCGAAAAGGAAAAAGGTATTTTTACCGAAGCGTTTGCTGAATACGGTCTGTCCGTTGACTACTCCAATTTGACCGCCGGCCCCGAGCAAACACAGGCGCTCGCCTCCGGTGATCTTCAATTTTTATATGCTGTCGGTGCGACATCGGTCATTCTGTCCGCTTCCAACGGTGCGGATATAAAAATCCTCAACACCTACAGTCGCTCCCCCGAAGCGTTTCGCCTGTTCGCCGGCAAGGACGGCGCTATCACCTCCGCCGAACAGCTTAAAGGCAAAAAGATTGGCGGACCCAAGGGCACCATTCTGCACGAACTGCTGATCGCTTATTTGGCCACGGCCGATCTCACCGAAGCCGATATCGATTTTGTTTCGATGGGTCTCCCAGAGGCTCAGGCTGCACTGGTCGGCGGCTCGTTGGATGGCGCACTGCTGGCTGGTCCATCCGCCTACAATATGGCTAAGGATGGCTACCAGATTGTCACCACCGGCGAAGGATTTGTCGATGCCACCATTGTAGTCGCCACCAGCGGTAGCTTCTACGAGAAAAATCCATTGCTGGTCAATCGCTTTTTGGAAGCGCAGAATACCATCGCACAGTATATGGCCGATCACAAGCAGGAAATTCTTGAAATTACCGCCAAGGAAACGGAACTGAGCATCGAGGCTGTTGAAGAAATGTTCCCAATGTATGATTTTAATACAGAAATCACAGCAGCGGATATTGCTTCTATGAAGAAAACAGAACAGTTTATGCGTGATAATGCGATGATTGAAACCCCTGTGGACATTGACGCGCTAATTCTTAAAGTAATGTAAAATTCAGCCCCCATCCCCAAAGAATCCCTGCATCGTTATGTGCGGGGATTCTTTGATACAAAAGCAGAATTTGTGTCACATATTACTGTTTTTTTATTTCAGGTATTGAAATTACTCGAAAATATGGATGCTCGGAAATGTGAATGCCACCACCGGCATTAAAGGTGTCGGCGACCTCTTTGGCAAGGCTATCCGTGGCAAGGTCACAGGAGAATCCGCCATCAAACCGGAATATACCGGTGATGGAATGCTCGTGCTCGAACCTACATATAAGCATTTGATTCTTATGGATACCGCAGAATGGAACGGTTCAGTCGTTTTGGACGACGGCTTGTTCTTGGCCTGTGACGCCGGTCTAAAACATAAAGCTGTTATGCGTTCTAATCTTTCCTCTGCCGTAGCCGGCGGAGAGGGATTATTTAACCTCAGCTTAAAAGGAAATGGCGTTTTTTGTATTGAATGCAGCTGCCCACGGGAGGAACTGATTGAGATTGACTTGGACAATGATGTGCTGAAAGTTGATGGAAATATGGCACTTGCTTGGAGCAGCAGTTTAAACTTCACCGTAGAACGCTCCGGCAAATCACTCATAGGTTCTGCCGTCTCCGGCGAGGGACTCGTGAATGTGTATCGCGGAACAGGAAAGGTACTAATGTCACCGCTTGCCAAAATGCCAAACTACTAAATCCTGATAAAAACGCAGGCGCGTTGATAAACGAAATGGGCATTGATTCGCCCATTTCGTTTATTTGTTTTCCCCAAAAGCTTACAGCTCAAAAAGCGCACCGATGCTCGGCCGTGCTTTTCGCCGCTACAAAAAATTGAACACAGCGTGCTGCGCCAATCATCATAGACGTTACAAAAGAGGACTTGTCGAGTGTTATTCACAGTTGACAAGTCCTCTTCGACGTTTGATTCTACTTTTTTAAAACAGGCATGACAAATGCAACCCTTATGAAGCAAATACCCTACTTGGCCGCCTTAATGGCACGGATGGCCTCAATCAGCAGCGGTGTCACCTTGAACAGATCACCGGTGATACCATAATCTGCAATTTCAAAAATTGACGCCGTTTCATTTTTATTGACAGCGATGATGCACTCAGAATCCTGCATACCCACCTTGTGCTGGATTGCACCGGAAATTCCCAGCGCAACATACACCTTTGGATGCACAGTCTTACCAGTCTGTCCGACCTGCTGGCTAGCATCCAGCCAACCGCTGTCAACAGCGGCACGCGATCCACCCACAGCACCGCCGCCAAGTTCTGCGACCAACTCTTCCGCCAGTTTGATGCCACGTTCAACATCCTTGCCAATACCGCGACCAACAGACACAATAAAGTTTGCGCCAATTAAATCGACCAATATCTTAGCCGCCTTCACAACTTCGACCACTTCGGTCTGGATGTCGCGCGCACTCAACTCAAATTCAGGTTTTACGATCTGGCATGCATCGGATTTAGCCTGATTGAAAGGCGCTTTTCTCATCACACCCGGACGCACAGTAGCCATGCAAGGACGGAAACGAGGGCAAATAATAGTAGCCATCAAGTGCCCACCGAAAGCCGGACGGGTCATCTTTAAATTTCTGTCCTCCATATTCCACTTGGTATTGTCGATATCCAGCGTGCTGTTTTCACGCAAAAACTGCACATAATTGGATACATCCACGTCCAGGTGAGTGCAATCGGCACACAATCCCGTGTGCAAACGCGCTGCACAACGCGGTCCCAAATCACGACCAATATTGCTGGCGCCAATGAGGAAGGCCTCGGGCTTTAGTGTCTCGACGACATCACAAATTACCTTTGTATAGGCATCGGTCGTATAGGTTTTCAGTAGAGGATGGTCGCATAGAATGACCTTATCAGCACCGTAGCCGCCCAGCTCCTTTGCCAGTTCCTCCACATTGTCGCCCAGCAGTAAACCGCACAAGTCTACGCCCAGCTCGTCGGCAAGTCTGCGCCCCTCACTGAGCAGTTCAAATCCAGTGGACATCAGTTTGCCATCGCGCTGCTCGCAAAATACCCACACATCCTTAAAAGCAGCGATATCCGCACTGTTAAAATTAGACATATTCGTTTCTCCCCTTTCTTAGATGATATGCTTCTTAGCAAGTATCTCGGCCAGTTGATCACAGGTCTCCTTACCATCGCCCGCCAACATCACGCCAACACCTTTCTGAGGGGGTGTAAAGCTCTTGAAAATATTGGTGGGTGACCCCTTGAGACCTATGGTGGTCGCATCAATCAGGGGATGATCCTTTAGCGTATTGTAATCATAGGTGGTCAAAGGCTTATCATAAGTGGCATAGATGCCGTTCATATTCATATAGCGCGGCTCATTGAGTTCCTTGATGCAGGTAAGCAGGCAGGGCGTCTGGATGTTGATGGTCATGTAACCGTCCTCCAGTATGCGCTTAACGGTAACCGTTCGCCCATTTTTAGTAATATCAGCAGCATAGGTCACCTGAGGCAGATGCAACTTTTCAGCAATTTGTGGCCCTACCTGTGCGGTATCGCCGTCGATTGCTTGACGACCGCACATAATGATATCGTCATCCTCCAGGCCTATGGTATTGATGGCAGCAGCCAGAATCTGAGAGGTCGCGTATGTATCGGACCCACCAAACTCTCGAGCAGAAACCAGCACACCTTCATCGGCACCCATCGCCATTAGCTCCCGCAGCATATCGGCAGCATTAGGAGGACCCATTGTGATCACAATGACCTTACCACCGGTGGTATCTTTCAGTTTCAGCGCCGCTTCGACAGCATTCATGTCATCGGGGTTGGTAATAGCTTGCATCGACACGCGGTTGAGCGTCCCATCCGGATTCACAGCTACCTTACCGGAGGTATCCGGAACTTGTTTAACACAAACAATAATCTTCATAATTTTCTTCCCCCTTACAGGCCCATATTTGCGGAGATAACGATGCGTTGAACCTCAGAAGTACCCTCGTAAATTTCCGTGATTTTGGCATCGCGCATCATACGCTCCATAGGATAGTCTTTAGTGTAACCATAGCCGCCAAATATCTGCAGCGCCTTGGTTGTGGTTGTCATGGCGTGTTCAGATGTGAACAGCTTAGCCATTGCCGCTTCTTTGGTATAGCTCTTGCCGGCGCCTTTCAAAATCGCAGCCTGATAGGTCAGCAAACGCCCGGCCTCACATCCCATCGCCATATCGGCCAAAGTAAACTGCGTATTTTGGAATCTGCTGATGGGCCTGCCAAACTGGACACGCCCCAACGCGTACTCCTTGGATTCAGCCAGTGCACCCTCAGCGATACCCAAAGCCTGTGCCGCAATGCCGACACGACCACCATCCAGTGTTTTCATAGCAATCCTGAATCCCTTGCCCTCCTGTCCCAAGAGGTTCTCTTTGGGAATAATGCAATCCGTAAATACGATTTCAGCAGTAGGTGAGCCGTGCAGACCCATTTTCTCTTCATGTTTACCGACGGAGAAACCGGGAAAGCTGCTTTCCACGATAAACGCAGAAATACCTTTGGTTCCCTTGGATTTGTCTGTCATGGCGAACACCACAAATACGTCGGCGACATAACCATTGGTAATAAATATTTTAGAACCATTCATCACATAATGATCACCGTCCAGCACCGCTTCAGTCTGGCCCTTAGATGCATCGGAACCGGCATTGGGTTCAGTCAGAGCAAAAGCGCCCACTTTATGTCCGGTGGTCAACATGGGCAGATACTTGGCCTTTTGCGCCTCGGTACCGTTGTCCATTATAGGATCGCAGCAAAGACCGTTGTGGGTTGCCAAAATGTCACCGGTGGAAGCACACTGCTTGGATAGCTCCTCAACGCAGATGGCGGAAGCCAGAGGGTCGGCACCGGCACCCCCATATTGAGTGGGAACGCACATTCCCATGACCCCCAACTCAAACAGCTGTTGGATATTTTCTCGGGGATATTGACAGGTTCGGTCCGTCTCGGCGGCAATGGGTTTCACTTCATTCTCGGTGAATTCCGCCATCATCTTCCGAATGAGCTGATGCTCACGACTCAGATTGAAATCCATGGTGTTGTCTCCTTTTTACTTTAATTATATACATACCTCAGCCAAAATAGCTGAAAGGAGCATCGTCCCCTCGGGGTCATTTCCTTAATCTTTGATACCCGCAATATTTTTGGCAAATTGTTTCTTACCCTGAATATTGCCCTGACGTGCAATCATGATGCGCTGTGCTTGGGGAGAGCCCGCGCCGTGCATCGATTCGGTACGATACCCCACAGCGGCCGCGCCCAGACACATATTCTCCAAAAAGCGCATGACGCGTTGGCGATTCTCAGTGGAAACCCCCTCATGCGTTGCAAAATATTTATTACAGATCTCGCTGATGGTTTCTCCTTCTCTGCCTACCGGCATATCGGAATCAAAATCTTTCTGGGACGGCAGTGTCACCATCAATCCACCGGCGATGTCCTCGGCCAAACGGACGATTTCATAAGGGAATCGCGTCACATTCTGCTTACAGACATTGGCCAACAACAAATCGATCTGGTAGTTGCCCGCTTTGGTGGGGCACCCCTCACAGGAGCAGGCCACACCGCAGGCGTACAACGTTTCATTGAGATGGGTCATTTCAATCAGCTTATCCTTGACTGCGCTGGCCTTCTCTACGCCGTTATACTCCGCAGCCAATGCCGTTGCACCGATGACCACGTCGCCCACGCCCACTTTACAGCCACCATAACTCTGGCGATGGTAGCCTGCAAACCGTTCCACCATCATACCGGCAAATTCATATTCGCCATCGAGAAAGATGTACTCGTTTGGGATAAACACGTGATCGAGTACTACCAGCGCTTCCTGGCCGCCAAACTTAGCATTGCCAACATCGATGGCGCAGCCTTCCAGTTTGCGCGTATCGCAGGACTGACGTCCGTAGATCATGTAAAGTCCTTCAGCATCAGTCGGGCAGGCAAAGCTCACCGCCCAATCTTTGTCCGCTTCCCCCATAGCAATGGTTGGCATGAATAGATGCCAGTGGGAGTTGATCGAGCCGGTTTGGTGACATTTAGCCCCACAGACAACGATACCGTCTGCCCGACGCTCCACGATACGGACATACATGTCCGGGTCATCCTGCTGGTGTGGCGCCTTGGAGCGATCGCCCTTGGGATCGGTCATCGCACCGTCTACCGTGTAATCGGCATCCTGCATCTCGATCAGAAACTTTTTAAAGTTCTCATGATACTTGGTGCCATGTGCTTGATCCACTTCAAAGGTGGTCGAGTAAACCGCATTAAAGCCGTCCATTCCTACACAACGCTGGAAACAGGAAGCGGTCTTTTGTCCCAGCAGCCGTTGCATCTTGACCTTGTTGATCAAATCCTCGGTGGACTGGTGCAGATGGGTAAAGCGGTTAATCGTGCGACCTGTCAGGTTAGATTTTACCGTCATAAGATCTGCGTACTCCGGCTCCTGTGCCAATGCATAGGTCATGGCGACGCAGTTAATGCTGGGACGAATCATGGGATGATCGACCCAATTTTCAATTTTCTCACCAAACATATACACACGCGTATTCAACTTTCGTAGACTCTCAATGTATTCTTTTCCGGTCATGAGTGCCATATATATATCCCCCTCACTTAAAATTTTTTGTTGCGGATAAATGATTCCGATCCGCCGGCTCATGTGCGATATTATACGCCCTCAAAAACAGCATCTCGCTTATTTAAGAATGCAGTCATGCCCTCTTTTTGATCAGCAGTGGCAAAGCACATAGCAAACATCTCATTTTCCAACGCAATGCCGCTGTCAATATCCATTTGCATACCCCGATCAATACAAGCCTTGGCGTACCTTATAGCAATGGGTGCATTTTTAGCAAAGGACTGCGCCATCTCAACCGCAGCATCCATTAACGCTTCAGCGGGATAGACTGCGTTGACCAATCCAATCTCCTTGGCCTCATCAGCCTTGATGATTCTGCCGGAAAAGATCAGCTCTTTTGCTTTCGCCACTCCCACGCGACGAGGCAGACGCAGTGTGGCTGAAAAGCCGGGTGTAATACCTAACCCAACCTCCGGCTGACCAAATTTGGCTTTCTCAGAGGCTAGCATGATATCACAGCACAGGGCAATCTCACATCCGCCACCCAACGCAAAGCCGTTGACCGCAGCGATCGTAGGGATTTCAAGCTTTTCAATTCGGCGCAACAGCGCAGAACCTCTTTGCCCCCACTTGCGTCCCCCGGCCAAATCCAACGGGCATTGTTCGCCAATATCGGCACCGGCCACAAAGGAGCGTCCTGCACCGGTAAAAATCAACACCGCCAGCTTGGTGTCCTGCTCCACCTCGGACATGAGCTGCTCTAAATCCGAGATCACAACAGAGTTGAGTGCATTGAGCACCTCAGGTCGATTGATGGTGACAATGCCAATATTGTTGTTTTTTTGATACTGAATTGTCTGATACATATGTAATTCTCCAATCATTTACGGATTGCCAAGATTGAACATGGTATTCAGGATTTCATCCAATGTGATGGTTCCAAAATATCGCGGCAGGTCAAATTTTCGCAATACGTCGGCAACATCTTCCCGACGAAACGGGCATCCCCGCAATGCGGCAACTACTTCATCCATAGAATCGACCGATAAAAAATCGCCGTAAAAAATCAAATCAGCTATGCATCCCTTCTCAACCGCAATGCGCGCCTCTATTAAGCCGCCAGCCCATTTGCACTTGTTGGTCATGTCATATTTAGGAGACCGGCCATAAACCCATTCCCATGTATCATATTTAGCGATCTTTAATTTTTCGATTTCATCCAATTCTTGCGGCGACAAGGTATCTTGAATCAAGCCACTTCCTGCCAACACACGCTTGAGATAATCCCAAAACGCCGGCAGTGTCATATCCTTAGGCAGCAGTTCGCGGATATTGCCGATACGGCTGCGGACCGACTGGGCACTTTTTGATTGAAATTTAGCCGGATCCACATTGAGCGCCTGTGCCGCCATACCAAGATTTGCGTCAAACAGCAGCGTGCCGTGATGCAAAATTCGGTTTTCGAAAAGGCGTTGTGCTGTGCCCGAACACTTTTTCCCCCCTGCTAGAATGTCATTGCGACCGGAAGCCTCCGCATCCACACCTAACTCTTTCAGTGCGGACACAACAGGGGCAGTAAAGCGGCTGAGGGCAATTTGATCAGACGCGCCGGCATCGGTGATAAATGAATAATTCAAGTTGCCTAAATCGTGATACACTGCACCACCGCCGGTAACCCTGCGGATTACGTTGATAGCATTGGCTTCGACAAAGGCGCGGTTGATTTCCGCCTCGGTGTTTTGATTTTGACCCACCACGATGGTATTATCATTCTGCCAAAGCAGAAGGTAATCCCCCTCGCAACGATGTTTGAGAATATACTCCTCAAAGGCCAAATTGTACGCTGGGTTCTGAGAACCGCTTTCTAAATATCGGGTTGCATTTTTCTTCATTTGGAACTCCTCTTCGCTTGACGTCAAGTGATTCGTATCACAATGAGACATGTGTAAATGATGATTCAGCGCCTTTGGGTTGTGGCGGCAAAACCCGCCGATTATCCACATCTCCGGCCTCGCACCAGTCGCCGACACATCGGTCCAACCATTGCATCTGTTCCAGAAGTTCCAGTTTCGGCAAATCGGTCGGAAACCGCTTAAGGGCGCGCTGTGCAAGCGAAAAATAATCGAAAGTGTCGTCCCTTTCAAAAGGGAGATGGTATAGAAAAATTCGCTGTGGTTGCAATTTACGCATAAAATCAAAACATTCTTTAGAGAAAGCCTGATAAACATTGATAAATGCAGCGGTAATCGGTGCATTAAAAAAGTTGATCAGCAAGTCTGCCCGACTTTCCTGCAAAAGCGCATCACCCGCTATAAAAAAGCTTTCTTGGCCAAATCGAAGCAGCAAGGAGTGATGTAGCGCATTTTTAAATCTTTCTCCATCATGACATGTTTTCGTGGATAGTACATGGACATCACCCACGCGAAAGAGCCATGTGTCTGAAAAAATGCGATGGGACGCTACAGTTGTTTCGGGCAAACTAGGCCCATAGACCAGAGGCGGTGTAGGGGATTGAATCGCGGACAGCAATTTTTTTCGATCAAAATGGTCCGGATGGAAATGCGTAAACAAAATGCCATCAAGATGCGAAAAAAAACCGCTTTTTTCATCTAGCTGTTTACAAATTTCCGGCGGCATATCTGAAAATCCAATATTCGCACCACCGTGTAATCCATCCACCAAAATTCCAGTTTTTCCATCCCAGAAATAAAGGCCTGAGTTGACGGTATGAAAAATAGCTGTCTGCACCGCAATCCCCCCATAAAATACTATAGTTGCATCAAATGATACTGTTAAAATGACTTCTATGACTCAGCACAAATTTTTTCCAACAACATATGGGCCTCTTGGCGAGTGTAATACCGGGGAACCGGATATGTCCCATGGGCCTCTTGGAACGCCAAATCAATGATTTGTTCAATTGAAGAAGCCGGAAAGTCTGCAAGGCGACTGGGGATATCAGAATTCTGATTAAGCAAAAACAGACTATCCACAAAGGCTTGTGCCTTTGAAGAGTTATCCGAACCTTGCACCTCGAGATTCAGCAACTCTGCCAGATGCGCAAATCGATCCGCACAGGTTTCCTTATAAAACGCCATGACATGGGGCAGAAGCACCGCGTTGCCAAGACCGTGGGAAACGCCATATTTTCCGCCGATCGCATGAGAAAAAGCATGGACATAACCGATGTATACTTTGGTAAATGCCTGACCTGCATAAAAAGATGCGACCAGTAAATTTTCCAACGCTTTTAAATTGTCGGGTTCACGCAATGCCAATGGCAGATTTTCATATATGAGTTTTATTGCGGTCTCTGCAAATTTGTCCGTTTCCGGTCTGGCGTAGGTGGAAACATAGGCTTCCAAGGCATGTGTCAAAGCGTCCATAACTGTAGTCGCTCTGGTATGTGCGGGCAATCCCAACATCAGATTCGGATCAAAAACTGCAAATTCCGGAATAATTTTAGTGTCTAGAATTTGTTTTTTCAGATGCGTTTTGTCATCTGAAATGATAGCCGCAATGGTAGCTTCCGACCCTGTTCCCGCAGTTGTGGGAACAAATATCATGGGAACGGGCGGCTTCTTAACCTTG
This sequence comes from Candidatus Fimivivens sp., assembly GCA_047974975.1. GTDB lineage: Bacteria > Bacillota > Clostridia > Oscillospirales > Ruminococcaceae > Yanshouia. Next base: position 111,116 of record JBKECV010000012.1, on the reverse strand, counting down.
AGCATCCCAACAAGTTTCTTAGCATCGCCGCCATTCGTGATAGCGGCTGCTACGGCCTTGGCCGTATCCAGAACGGAACCGCCGCCGATTGCCAAAACCATGTCAGGGTCGTTGCATTGTGCTAGGGCATCATCAATGATGTCAAATGTCGGATCCGGCTTTACACCGTTAAAAATCCGATAACTAATCTGCGCTTCATCTAGCTGTTTGAGCAGCTGGTCAAGCATTCCGCTTTTGGTTACGGTATTACTGGCAAGAATAAACGCCTTCTTGGCGTCCCGCGATTTGAAAATTTCAGGAATCTCCGCCAGCGTACCGGGTCCTACAAATGTCTTGGGCACACGCATACGCAGCATAGACATGACCGGCTTAACAAGGGCGACTTTTAGCTTTGCACCTGTATACATTGTTTGCAACTCCTTTAGTAAGCGTGTGCAGACTGACCGTGAACATCATGAATAGCCTCCATCAAGGCCTCACAGAAGGTGGGGTGCGCGTGAATAATTTGCCCCGCCTGTGTCGCTGTCACGCCAGCGTGCACCAGAACTGTCATCTCGCCAATGAGCTCGGTGGCATGCGCGCCTATAATACTCGCACCAATAATGACATCCTGCTCATTGGTGAGCACTTTTACAAACCCGGCAGTCTGATTCGCCACAATGGCTTTGCCAATGCCTGCAAAACGGAACATCCCTTTACGGTAAGCAATGCCAAGCTTGGTGGCCTCAGCCTCGGTCAAGCCAACACCGGCAACTTCCGGCGCCGTGTAAATGCAGCGCGGCACTGCATGATAGGACACACTTTGGTTCTGTCCTAAGGCATTTTGAGCGGCCACAGTTCCCTCTCGTGATGCCACATGTGCCAGCGACATGGTATCGACTAAATCACCGATGGCATAGATTCCAGGAACGTTCGTGCGCATATGATCATCCACCACAATCTTGCCCTTTTCGGTGGCAATATCTAAGGCCTCGAGGCCAAGCCCCTCTGTGTAAGCCTTGCGCCCGACAGAAACCAGCATACAGCTTGCTTGAACGGTATCTCCGCTCTGGAGCAGTACCGTCACCATTCCGTCTGCCTTTTTCACCGATGCGACACCATTTTTCTCATAAATGACAACGCCTTGAGCCTTCAATGCCTTTTTCAGCGTCTGTGCTGCATCGGCATCCTCTAAGGGCAAAATATGGTCTGCCATTTCAATGATTGTGACTTTGGTGCCCATTCTTGCATAAAACTGAGCAAATTCACAACCAATAACGCCGCCTCCCACAATAATGATGGTATCAGGCTGGGTTGATTGTGCAAGCGCCTCATTGCTGGTGAAAATCATTTCGCCATCGTAGGCAAACATTTCGGGAACCACCGGCACAGATCCGGTTGCCAAAATAATGCGCTCGCTTTCTACAATTTCCACCGTTCCGTCCGGTTTAGTAACCTCTACCGCGGTTGCAGATTTCAGTTGTGCCGTACCGGTCACAATTTTAATACCGCGTTTTTTCAAAAGAAATTGGACACCACCCACAAGCTGTCCCACAACTTGATCTTTACGGGCAACAATCTCTCCATAATTTGCATGAGGTGCGTCCGTAAAATGTACGCCAAAGGTACCTGCGTGTTGTGTCGTGTTCAGCATATCGGTGCCGGCCAATAGCGCTTTGGTAGGAATGCAGCCTCTATTAAGGCAAGTGCCACCCACTGTTTGCTTTTCAATCAACGTGACAGCGCCACCTAATATAGCGGCCTGTATTGCTGCAACATAGCCGCCCGGACCACCGCCAATCACTGTAATATTCATAAAACCATCCTTTCACGCATTGATACTGCTCCATGATGATTCTAAATATCGGCAGAGAAAAACAATTCAATTGCGTTTCCCTGCCGATGTTAGAACCGTTTCAACGCTTGCGCTGACCGCTTATTACATTCGCTATGAAAAACAAGCTGATGCAGGCGATGCTATACTTCTCAATCTATGCGCTATTGAGCTTAGTTGAAAAGCTGTCCGCCGTTGATGTTCAGTGCCTGACCTGTGATGTTAGCAGCCATCTCAGAGCAGAGGAACAACACACCATTCGCCATATCTTCCGCACTCTGGGGGCGCCCCAGTGGAATGGATTGCTCTAGCGTTGCATTAAACAATTGCTCGCGCTGTTCCTGAATTTCATCCATATTCTCGCCATCGGGAATCATGTCGGAAAGATTCTTTTCCCAAATGGGCGTACGAACAATACCAGGACAAATAGCGTTTACATTAATATTAGAGGAAGCTGCCTCAATCGCAAGCGCTTGCGTCAAACCAATGACGCCAAACTTAGTCGGACTGTACAGCGAGTGGTAGATGTACCCTTTTTTGCCAGCAGCAGAAGAAACATTAACAATTTTACCACTCTTCTGCTTGATCATATGTTTGATTGCTGCATGGCAACCGTTGTAAACACCCTTCAGGTTCACGTCGATCAGGCGATTAAACTGCTCGAGATTGGAGTCCTGAAACAAAACACAATGTCCAATTCCGGCATTGTTTACAATAATGTCTAAAGAGCCCCACTCTTTTGCCACCGTATCTGCAAGTGTATCCATTGCCTCCGGATCCGTAACGTCCACCTTATAAGCCTTGCCTTTAACACCATGTGCCGAAACCTCACTAGCGGTTTGTTTTGCATTATCCATGCTGATATCGACGACGGCCACATTTGCCCCGGCCTCAGCTAGTTTTAAGGAAATTGCTTTTCCAATTCCCTGTCCGGCACCGGTAACAATCGCATTTTTCCCTATTAGGCTTAGTTGAACCATATGCTACACTCCATTCCTCTAACATCTATCATTCGACTGATTTAATTCCCTTTACTGGAGTGCCTTGCGAATCCCTGCCTCGATATCCTCTGCACTGGGATAAGCACAATCTTCTCCTGTACCGAAAGGAATAACGCAGTTATAACCACACACACGAACGATGGGTGCCTTAACTGACTCGAAGCAATTTTCCATAATTCCCGTCGCAATGATGTTGGAAAATCCGCCGCGCTCGGGCGCATCGTGTGCGATCATCACGCGACCGGTCTTGCGCACAGACTTATAAATGGCTTCTTCGTCCAACGGAACAAGTACTCTTGGGTCAATAATCTCGATAGACTTGCCGGTCTCTTTCTCGATTTTATCTACCATAGAAACGATCTTGATGAGAGGCGCATGCCAAGCGATCACAGTGAGATCCTTGCCCTCTTTGACAATCTTGGCTGCATTGCTTAACGAAGGAGTGCTCTGATCCTCTACATCCACTTCCTCAGAAGTACCCAGCGTATGACGCGCGAAGAAGAAGATAACGGGATCATCATCATTCACGGCCGCTTTCAAAAATGTGCGAATGTCGCTAGGCGTCGTCGGTGCAACCAGCTTCAGGCCGGGCACGTTTGCAAACCAAGCTTCAATGCACTGGGCATGCTGACTACCGCTGCGGCCGCCGCCGCCCTGCGGCATGATAAAGGTCATGGGGAACTTAATAGTACCACCGGAGAGATAACGCGCCTTGGCTGCCATGTTAACGATAGGATCGAAAGCCAGCGCGGAAAAATCTGCAAACATGTACTCCATTATGGGACGATAACCTGCGTAGGTCATACCGCCGGCCGCAAAGGTGGCACCCTCTTCGGTAATGGGCGTCTGGATAATACGATTTTCACCGAATTTCTTCTGCAGGCCACCGAAGTAACCCCACGCACCGCCACATACACCGATATCTTCACCGATACACACAACTTTTTCGTCCGCGGTCATCAGCTCATCGAGCGCTACATGGATTGCATTAAAACCAGAAATCTTAGCCATTATAGTGCACCTCCTGTCTTTGTAGCATACATTCTGTCATAATTGATGCACATTTCCTTGGTGGGGAAAGGTTGCTCAGCTGCGCGGTCAAATGCATCACCCAGCAGCTTGCCCTGCTCAGCGTGAACACGATCAAACAGAGCCTGATCAGCAACGCCACGCTCCAGAAGCTTCTTCTCATAATGCTTAATGGGGTCAATGGCATCCAGATTCTTAAGGAACTCCAGATCGCGATACTGCTGGCCATCGCCAACATAGTGGCCCTGCCAACGGTTGGTGGTCAGCTCCAGAACGCTAGGCTGATTGTTTGCAGCCATCTCCAGACCTTCCATAACCGCCTCGGTTACCGCTTCAATGTCGTTACCGTCAACGGTGCGACCCGGCAGACCCATGCCCGCAGCTCTTTCAGAAAGGTTCTTAACTGCAGCCTGAGTGCTGACAGGGGTACTGATGGCATAACCATTGTTCTCAATGACATACAGAATCGGAACCTGCCACAGTGCACCAAGGTTCAACCCCTCGTAAACAGAACCCTCACTGGTAGCACCGTCACCGATGCTGCTCAGAACGACAGAGCCTTTTTTGCCTTCATTTTTCAGCGCCCAGGCAAAGCCGGTGCTGGTAGGCAGATTGGCACCCAGAATACCGTTCATGGGCAGGATTTTATCCTTGAGCGAGATAAAGTTATATTCACCCGTGACACCGCCGAATTGGCCACTTGCGCGGGTAAACAGCTCACCCAAGAAAGGTTCGAGCCCCACTGCCTGAGCCAAAATAGCCTGCTGACGATGGGTACACATGCGATAGACATCCAGATCTTCACGATTCGCGATCGCATTGATGATACCGGCGCTGATGGCCTCCTGACCAAGGCTAGGGTGGATTGCTCCGGCAATTCGTCCGCTGAAAATAAATTCAACAATCTTATCACCCATGACGCGGGTGTAGACCATGTCCTCGTACATTTTCAGCATTTGTGCTTTTGTAAAGTTCATTGTGCCACCTCCATAAAAATTTTTCAGACTTACAGACCCATATAGGATTCCGGATCCTCCAGACACTTTTTCATCTCACTGATGAAATAAGACACATGGACACCATCCAGAACAGTATGGTTATGCGTTAAAACAAACGTAGTGAGCTTCTGCACAAGCAGGGAATCGTCATCCTGCACCACCGGCTTTTTCACTGTTGTTCCAATGCCCAGCATTGCATTCTCGGGGGGATTCAAAACAACGGTAGAGAACATAATACCATAGCCGCCAACACTGCTGATGGTAAAGGTTGAGTCCTTCATATCAGCTAGCGGAAGCGTTCCCGCCTTAACCAGTTCCACCTTCTCCTTGAGTTCCTTAGAGATGGTGATAACATCTTTGTCCTGTGCTTCCTTAATGACAACCGTCATGATGCCCCGATCCACACCGACACCAACACCGATGTTACAGGAGTCATAAATGATCAACTCGCCGTCCACAACCGCCGAATTTAAAATTGGATACTTGTGTAGAATAACGGCACACAAACGGATAAACATGCCGGTAACAGTTACACTGGAATCCTGCTGCTTCAGTTTGTCCTTTAACTCAAAAAACTTTTGCGTATTCAGCTCAAAAACCGGTGAAGCCTGAGGCATCGTATTTAAGCTTTCTGTCATTCTTTTGCCGATAAAACGGCGAATAGAGTTAAGCTTTTTGCGAGACTGTACTCTAAGTACTTCTTCCAACGCAGTGACCTCCTTTTAATACGCTCTAGTCAATCTTGGCAATAACACTGCCAATCGCAGCTGTATCGCCTTCCTGCACTAAAATTTTTGTCAGAACGCCATCCTGCGGTGCAGGAATTTCCTGATTAAGCTTTTCGTTGGAGATTTCGATAAGGGGTTCGCCTTTCTTAATGGTTTCTCCTTCTGCCTTAAACCAAGTTTCAATTGTGATGTCCATGCCGGACTGACCCAAGTTGGGTGCTAACATGTCTGCCATTTTCGTCTACCTCCATAATCGTTATTTGAATTAAGGTTCCATTTTTTTCATGAACTTCTTTCATATTTACTATACCAAAATCAGCCGGTGACAAATACTGTTCAATAAGATGGAATGTTCAAAGTAAAAGCTATTCTGTTGGATAGGTACCGAAAACAGGTTGTCTTTACCCTATCATTTATATGCAGGCTGCGCCTCATGATAGACATAAAAACGCCACACTTTCAAGCAGTTGCTATGCAAGAAAGTGTGGCGCTCTTTTTTATAGTTAATCACCGCAAAACAGGGATGTAAAATCAACTATTTCTGATGTTGTAACAGTTTTGCGACCGCAGCGGACCGGCGGTTAACATCCAACTTTTTAAAGATGTTTTGTACATGGAATCGCACGGTTGGAATGCTAATACATAGATCATCCCCAATTTGTGGGTTGGTGCGCCCGGCAATCAGCAACTCTGCAATCTCGACTTCTCTGAGCGTAAACCCATATTCCTCCACCAAATAGAATTGCCCCTGTTCCGCACTGTTGTCCTGCATAGCCTGCGCCGGATGTTGGCTGAGCATAATAAAATAAAATTTGAAAGTTTGCCCATAGCGGGCCAGACATAGAAGATCTAATTTAATTTGATAGTTCCTGTACTGCAATAAAACAGGCCGAACAATATCCTGTATCCGCATTCCCATCTGTTGTTGAAGCCCATTGAAAATAGCCATGATGCAACGGTTCTCGCTTGTATGCCCAAATGCTTTAAATGCCGCCTGCATAAAGCCTGCATTGCGATAAAAAAGCACACCTTCGGAATCTACCACGGCTAAGGTCGACCCTGTGCGCTCGGTTTCTACATCCAAAAAACTGGCACAATTGAGCGCGGCAATATGGCGCTTATAAAAACCCACACTATCGCTAAACACCTGACCAATTTTACCGAGAAGCAGCCGTTCATGCTCTGTAAATTCGCCGTCCTCCTGCACTTTAAACGCATTGAGCACATGCACAGGAAACCGATGCGGTTTAACAGAACGCAATACCGCTTGATAAGGCGTGTTGATCCGCAAAAGGTATTGCCCGTATTCAGTCGAATAAAACTCATCATAAGTCGCAATATCGGTGACGGTCAAAACATTTTTCTGCGGCACCCCTTGCCTGGCGTATTCTGTCCGCTGCACAAACAAGTCTGTTTTGAACATACTTCTTTGGTATTGAGATAACCCAACCGGATAGATCGAATTGCTTTCAATGCGGTCAACAGAAAGCATACCGTTTTCATCTTGGGAAAAAATCGTATATGTCGTAAGCTGAAAACCAAAAATATCCGACATCCCCTGTAACACATTTTCGACAAACTTATCGTAACCCTTATTAATATACGTACTAAACTTTAAAAGGCCTTCGTAATCCTGCTCTGTTAAACCCAACACGGATCTCCCCCTATTCACGCACTGAATTAAGTTCAATGGGCATGTGCACACAAAGCCACTGAACATTTTTTACATATGCGCCCCATTGCGACAAAACTTTTTTAGGGAATATGCTTATTTTATTATTTTAAAATATTTTTTCAAATAAGTCAACCAATGTTTACCAATTCAACTATCCAAATGAATAGGTTCGACCGACACTTTACCTCTTCCCCTTGATACCTCTCCCATCCTTATAACATATTTATCAGAAAAAACAGGAAGTATGAACAGGTTACTTCCCTTAATAAATAAATTATAATGAAAGTACATTGGCTGGGGATGCTTAGGAGGCACGCCTTGTACATAGTTTCTTCATTGTCGCCTTGAGACCCTCGGTTCATGCGGTTCTTTTGCACGGTAGGATCAATTCTATAAATGAAAGGGGACTCATTATGAAAACAGTAGTATTGACCGGTCCAAAAAGTATGAAGGTTGTGGAAGCCGAAAAACCCAAAAGCAAAAATGGCCACGTAATTGTAAAGGTGCTTGCGACTGCCATTTGCGGTGCAGACTTGCATTATTGGGCTACCGGAGAGCAAACCGAAAATGGTACGGCTGTTGTCCGCGGACATGAATTGGTTGGCATTGTAGATGATCCCGGATCCCGAACCGATCTTCATGTTGGGGATAAAGTTTGGGTTGCCCCCGGCGATCCCTGCGGCGAATGCGTCTATTGCAAGGAGGGCGCCGTGAACCTTTGTGACGGCGCAAGAAGGGGTATCGGTATTGTCCCTGAGATGCCGGGTTCCTTTGCAGAATACCTTTCTACTAGACCGGATCACGTCATTGCCCTGCCGGATGGCATTACAGATTTGGAAGCCGCAGTGCTCGAACCCTGTATTGTCGCTTACCATTGCTATGGCAAGATGAATCCAGACGTGAACAAACCTTTGTTGATTATTGGTGCAGGTCCAATCGGCGTATTGACCGCGATGTGGGCAAAAAATGGCGGTGTCAAAAAGGTGGTCATGACAGACACCAACGATAACCGACTTGTACTTGCAAAGAATCTGGGCATTGTTGACGAGACCTATAATGCCCTGTCTGAAAACCACGTGGAGGATCTTAAAAAAGCTTCCGGCGACGTTGGTTTTACGCAGTGCATTGATTGTGTTGGTTTCTCATCGAGCATCAACTCCGCATTTAAGTCGATGCGTGCACTGGGTACCATCGTTGTGGTAGGGTATCCCAGACATCCGCTGTCCATCGATATCCAAGGGTTAATCGACGCAGAACTCAATCTGGTAGGCAGTTACGGCTACACCTTGGAGGATGCATATCCTGTTGTTGATGCGATTATCTCCAAAAAAATTAATGCTGAAGGTATCATTACCAAGCAGACGACGCTGGATCAGCTGCCTCAGGCATTTGAATCGCTTGGCTCAAAAGAAAATCCCGATTTAAAAGTTGTTATTTTCCCCTGATGCCATAACCCTCACCGCGGCGTATATCTCTGCGGTGAGGGCATACGCCCCTTTTCCGTAGCAGTTGTATAAAATTCAAAACTTCAGAAAGGACGCCTGCCATATGAAGAAAAAGGTAAGCACACAGCAACTGGTTACTTCTATCGGCATTTTGTTCTGGATTTTCACCGTTAATGTTGTCGCCCTGGTTCTATTGCCCGGCGTTCCGGCCTGGCCCATGTTCTTTATTACTATTTTCTTTTTTACTTTGGGTGCGGATACAAAGAATATAGCCAGCATTTTTGTAAGCGGCCTAACCGGCATTGTTTCCGCATGGGCACTGATTAAACTGCTAGCCTTGTTGGGGCCGGTAATGGGAGAATTTCCAGCCATGTTGCTGTTGTTGTTTTTAGTACTTGCCCTCATAATCGTGGGGGGAAACTATTTCCCACTGGTATTCAATAACATTACGTTTGCTTATTTAACCGTTGCAGCCATTGATTTGACCATAGTGGAAACGACCATTGTCGAGTGGGTCGCCATGCATCTTTTAGGCGGCACAATCATTTTAGTTGGCGCTTTGGCAATTTCGATTCTTGTGGGTAAAATGCTGCCATCAAAATACGAGCAGATCGACATTTAAGTCACGCAAGCGCTCATCAATTTAACGAAACGAGCAAGGGGGAACGCCTACGTCTACAACTTTAAAGCTGACACATGCGCAAGTTATGGGGGTCATTCCGCACCGAAATCCGATGTTGCTGATCGACGAGGTCAGCAAGTTAATTCCGGGCGAACAAATTGTCGCCACATTTTGGGTGGATCCCGCTCGTGAAATTTTCAAAGGGCATTTTCCTGGTGATCCCGTTCTGCCCGGGGTGTACACGGTAGAAGCGACTGCACAGGCCACAGATTTAATTCTGATGACCAAGGCGTGTTATGCCCAAAAAGTGCCATTGCTGCTGGGCATTAACAATGTAAGGTTCTACAAAAAGATTCTCCCCGGCGATACGATTGAAATCCATGGGCAGCTTCTTTCCGAGCGCGCTGACAAGGCCGTTGCCACCTGCAAATGCAACGTATTTAACAACGGAGACTTAGCGGCGGAAACCGAGATCACTATTGCCATGCGATAGAGTGCATCGATAAGCGTCTATTTTATTGATCAATAAAAAACCCGACAAAGCGCATTTTATTGCGATTTGTCGGGTTTTTTATGGTGGAGATAAGCGGGATCGAACCGCTGACCTCTTGAATGCCATTCAAGCGCTCTCCCAGCTGAGCTATACCCCCATATGCAATTTTGGCTTACTGTCCCTTGTCCCTTTTCTCTTAACGATATTTTGTATAATATCATATTAAAGCTCAATAATCAATACTTTTTTAGAATTTTTTGTTTTTAGTGCAAAAGAGCACTCTTCCACCTAAGCAAGAGCGCTCTTCTGCGAACTGTTAAGGGTAGTGTGGTTAATAACCCTTTGCATGATCTGCAGTAAATAGAGTGAAGGCCGACATATTCATTATCCCGCTCTTTTCTATTGTATTTTATTCCCATTTTGAATTTCGTTCAATGCGACATTCACACATCTTCTAATCATTTCACATTTTTGCTCGAAATTATGAATACGACTGATATCAACAGATTTTCTCATGCCGCCCATTGAAAAACCGCGCTGTTCAAGTGCAATTTTGAACCCCATTGGAAAGGGTAAATCAAACATCGCTTTTGTCGCGTCAACCAGTGTAAATTGGTAACGTTGAGCGTGGGGTAAATCTCCGGCTTCATACGCATCTTTAATAGCTACGATCACCTCCGGTATTATGCTCGCTGTGCCAACCATACAACCATCGGCACCGTTGAGCATGCTCGAAACAAATAGCTCTTCCCTACCGGTCAGGACATGTGTTGTGGACTTGTGGTTTTCTATATGCTTTATAATCTGCATCATTTTAATGCCGTCACCACTAGAGTCCTTAATTCCGACAATATTCGGCACCTGTACCAACTGTTCAATCACATAATCTGAAACAGGCGTAGAAAACAGTGGGATATTGTATATGATAATGTCACAACCTGTTTGGGCAATAATATCCCTATAATACTGGATTAAATCATGATCACTCGTACTATAAAAGTATGGCGGCGCGATGACAACTGTGTTACAACCCACTTGCTGATACGCTTTGACCAATGCGATCGTGTTGTAAGTACAAGAAGTGGTAGCGCCCGGGATCACTTCTACCGCATCGCCCACCTCTTTACAGACGGTTTGATAGTAAGCAAGGCATTCCTCTACACTAAAGTGAATCCCTTCTCCTATCGAACTAACCGCAAAAAGGCCAGCTACACCATTGTTTACTAAAAATTTAGCAAGCCGAGCCGTTTCCTCATAGTTAATGCGACCATCTTTATGTAGTGGTGTTAACATCGCGCTATAAACACCTTTTAACTGATTCTTTCCGCTCATCGATTAAAACCATCCATGACGCTTATACGCCGTTACCGGATGAACCCCTTTCATGACATCATTTCTGACATGATTCTCTGTGTATTGCAATTCTTCCGATTTTAACAGTACCTTGATTGCCAAATCCCGTGGGACAACGACCACACCATCTTTATCTGCAAATATAATATCCATCGGAAATATCTTTACATTTTTAATATCAATAGGCACATTATACGCCGTTAGCAACCATCTTCCCACAACATCTTTCGGTGTGGTGTATCGTTTATATACGGGTAATCCTAAGCGATGAATGTAATCCACATCTCGCACACCGCCATAGATAACAGCACCATTGCCGCCGCGCACTTGGATTGTTGTAGCAGAAAGCTCCCCTAGGTGAGAACAAGTATCATCATTCGGCTGTGTGATGACAACATTGTTCTTTTTAACGTCCCCTAACATTTCTAAAATAGGTATGAAAATTGTATCGGGATCTGCGATATCGGTAGCTTCTCCAGCCACAGTTAAGGCGGTTCCACAAAATTTTGCGTCAGACGTTAGGCCGGTGAGTTCTTTGGGTAACACTTGATTTTTGTATCCCAAGCCATCGAGTACATCCGAAATTGTACCGGCATACAACTTTAAATACCGCGCAATAAGCGCGTCTTCAGAAATTTCAACTTCTTGTTCCTGATGTTCATGCATATTAAAATATTTTGCTTCACTCATAATAATACCTTCACTTTATACTATATATTTTACGTCACAAGCTCGTACAAATTTTCTTAAAATATGATATTCTTCATGCCCTAAATCCTCAGCTCGCGTTTGTCCACCCTCACAAATGCGCCGAATTTCTTTCATTAGGTGATCGCCTATTTTATCAATAGTATTGGCGCCTTGCACCACCGGACTTGCATCAATGTCAAAATCGTCACCCATAATAGCAATTTTTTGAGGGTTACCACAGACCTTGATCACCGGAGAAACCACGCTTCCCACCACATTTCCACAACCGGTCGTAAATATAATAATGTGCGCACCGGAAGCAATGAGTGCAGCAAAGCCATCATTGTCACTTTCTTCATATATGGTGAGTTGGTTGGAATCCACTGTGCCGATTTTATCTTGTAGGTACAAACCACATTTTTCTGGCCTTTCTGCTGTTTTAATAACACCCTCAATGATAGAAGATCCCGCTTTACACAATGCGCCCAAGGATTTTTCTTCTATCGTTGTAAGTCCGGATTTTTCATTTCCCGCAGAAACCGCAAATGTTTTGAGGAGATTCCCCATTTTTTGCGCTCTATAAAGTCCATCTTTAATATCCTCACGGACTGTATCATTTTTTGCATGTTCTAAAATATAACGATCTGTTCCCAAAAGTTCTGGCAGCTCGCTAAAAATGCAAATACCACCACTTGCAATAAATTTATCCATTGCGTTGCCTGTCACCGGATTGGCTGCCAACCCAGAAGTCGCATCAGATCCACCGCATTCAACGCCAATAATAAGGTCGTTATAACCGATTTCGACTATAGTTGTTTCCTTTGCTTTTTCGACATAACATGTTGCAATCTTTATCCCTTTTTCGATCGTCTTGACAGTTCCACCATCTGTTTGAATCTCCAGTAGATGCACATCTTTTCCACTTTCTTGGACCTCCGCCACCCATTTTGAAACCGGCGAGCTTTCACATCCTAGCTTTACAAAGATCACAGAAGCAATATTGGGATGCTTTGCCATCTCTGCTATAACACGAAAGCCATAAGGATCGGGGTAACAACTATCGTATCCGAATACTTGTGTACCATCTACTGCTTGGCTGATTTTTTTGGCCACATGTTCTGCACATTTGACTGTATAAATAATTGCGACATGGTTACGGATACCGATGCGTCCGTCCGCTCTTTTATAGCCTTTCATCTTTTCTCCCCCTAAATTCTATTGCCCCATTCTGACTCTAAGATATGCGGGTCTGTTTCCACGCCGTCTACCATCAAAGATTTTAAATTATGTAGATGAACATGTTCGCCGGCTTGAATGTTTTTATAGGCAATGCCAATAGCGACGCCATATTTATATACCCTTTCCCCTTTTTTAATGTCGCACAATGCAAATTTATGTTCAAACATCACGTCATTTTTAATGGTAATTGGGGAAATATGACACACGTTTTCGACCACTTCGCCCACAGAAAGCGCTGTCAGCGCTGTTGCGACATTATCCTTTTGATTTAAAATGATAAATTTTTTCATAGTTGCCTCCCATTTTTATATTCTAAAGACTGGCTTGTCCATCAAATTTTGGACATCCATATCTTTTAGCCACATAGGTTGTGATAATAGGCACCACGATTGCTGTTATAATAACCGCTGCTGCGATTTGCGCTGTTGCGGATGCCACTAAAGGCTCATATGTTGGATCAACCAGCGCAATTGCTGCCGGTGTTGCTATCGAGTTTCCTGCTGCCGTAGCAGTAGCAGCACCCGCATATCCGGGTCTTTTATTGAGAAATCTATCTGCCCCAAAAGCCGGTACACCACTGATGATTAAAATCATAAGCGCTAAAATGATACCGGTAGGTCCTGCTTTTAGAATATCAAAGAAATTTATAGTCCCCCCCAGCCCAAGCCCCACAAAAGGAAGCAACATACCAACGCCCGGTGCCATGAGAGAACGAATATCTTCGTCTAAGTTACCTAGCGTAATACCAAAAATAAATGGTACTATTGCTGCAATTAAACTCATGATCGGAATCTCGGCAAGTCCTGCTGCGCCCAATGTAATGAGTGTTAGAAACGGGCCATCATTAACATTCAGCACCGATTGCGCCGCCATATCCTGAGAATCCCCATATGTACCGACCAGCGCCATATATATACCACCATTGCTGTTGGTTAAAGAGCTAAGCATGGCTAAGCTGGATATCCCCAAAATGCCTGCCAATCCAAAAACCTTAGCAACAAACACCGCAAAAGCTGCACCCGCTAAGTATTTGGCCAATAACAAAACACTACCTCTTTTTAATGCCTCCGGTGCCTCTTTTAACCGCATTTGTGTACCAATACAGAATAACACCAGGCCAATTAATGGGGCAACGCTACCGGAGGAGAATAATGCCGTTGTAAAGGACCCAATCTGCAAAATATTTGGACAAAAAGTATTAATCAGCGCGCCAACTATCATCGGAATTACCATAATACCACCCGGGATTTTTTGCATCGACTTTAAAATTTTCATAAAGTATTCTCCCTCCAAATCATTTGTTCTTATTTAAGAATTGAGTTCTTTTATAAGAATCATTGGCGTTATGTTATCATTCATTGAATAAAAAGTCAATATTTCCGCTCTTAATTCGCTTAATTTATACTGTTCCTACAAAGTTCAGGTCATATATTTGTTGCTTTCAAAAGAGAAAGTCAGTGACTTATTTGATTGTGAAAATATATTCCTACGCCCCAAACCATATTGGAAACAATGATTTTACCTTTATCAGCGTTACCGCATTGCCAGTCATTTGAGTGGACATTGCTTGACAATCTCTTTGATTGTACGTATAATGAAATAAAGCTGTTTCAGGGCGGGGTGCAATTCCCCACCGGCGGTAATCGGCGTCAAGCTGTTAGTCCGCGAGCCAGACCATTAGGATGATGGTAGGTTGATTCGGTGAGATTCCGAAACCGACGGTATAGTCCGGATGAAAGAAACAGGTGAACAATGCCCTTTTATTGTACAAAAGGTGTTTGCTTGCCGTTACGCCCATGTCATATGACATGGGTTTTTTATTTCCCCCAAAAGCAGCAAATAGCGATTAGGAGTTGGATAACCATGAAAAACAATGTAAAATTGCGCAGGGTCACTGTTACTGCCATGTTTGCTGCGATTGCCTGTATTCTTATGTTCTTTGAAACGCCGATCCCATTTATGCCCCCGTTCTTAAAGCTTGACCCTTCGGCGATACCGATTCTCATCGGTGGCTTTATTCTAGGTCCTGCTGCCGGTGTCGCTATGGTTTTCATCAAGGCGTTTGTCCATTTTTTCTCCAGTACAACCGGTGGTGTCGGTGAGTTAGCCGACTTTATCATGACCTCCGCCTTTGTTGTCATGGCCGCCATTATCTATCGCTACTACCATACTAAAAAAGGTGCTGTGCTGGCTTGCATCGGCGGGACAGTGGCGCTTACAGTGGCCGGTGTGCTTGCTAATAAATTTTTTATTCTGCCTTTCTACGCGACAGTCATGCCGATGGAAGCTATTTTTAAAGCTTGCTCTGCGGTTAATCCTTGGATTAAGGATACCAATACCTATCTGATGTACGGTGTACTGCCTTTTAATTTGATTAAGGGTATTGTGATTTCGTTGCTGGCTTTCCCCGTCTATAAAAGGATGTCGCACCATATCAAGCATTTCATTGCCATGGTCGAGCCCACATCGGATGCCGTCAAAAAGAAGCTGTCCGAGCAGCCCTAACGCTTCGCACTTTTGTTGACACTGAGAAAAAATTGTCGGGATTCGTATTGACAATAACCTACCGATATGGTAGTATAAAGCCAACTTAATAATTTACTTATCAAGAGTGGCGGAGGGATCAGGCCCTGTGATGCCCGGCAACCTGCATGCAATCTGTGCAAGGTGCTAAGTCCTGCGGTGTCAACCGAAAGATAAGCTCTCTTCGCGTCCGACACTGATTGTTGGACGCGCTTTTTATGTAAGCAAATACATGATATGTTGAATGAAAGAAAGGAAATATAATGATGGCGCACTATTTTTTCACCTCCGAATCTGTAACCGAAGGTCATCCCGACAAAGTCTGTGACCAAATTTCCGATGCCGTTCTCGATGCGATTATGCAGCAGGATCCCAACGGACGTGTCGCTTGTGAGACTTGTTGCACCACCGGTATGGTGATGGCGATGGGCGAAATATCCACCCGGTGCTATGTTGATATTCCCAAGCTTGTACGTGAAGTGCTGCTGGATATCGGCTACAACAGCGCGGATATCGGTTTTGATGGCAATACCTGTGCCGTACTGACCTCCATCGATGAGCAGTCGGGCGATATTGCATTGGGCGTGGATAATGCGTTGGAGAAAAAAGAAGGTGCAAGCACCGAAGCCGATGAGAATGGTGCGGGCGACCAGGGGATGATGTTCGGCTTTGCCTGTGACGAAACCCCCGAGCTGATGCCACTGCCTGTGTCTTTGGCGCATCGATTGGCCAAACGCCTGACAGAGGTTCGCAAAAATGGTACATTGGGATACCTGAGACCCGATGGCAAGACGCAGGTCACCGTCGAATATGACGACAAAAATAACCCTGTACGTATCGATACGGTTGTAATCTCTTCACAGCACGCCGCATCCGTCGCGCTTGAAACGATCCGGACTGATATCATCCGTGAGGTAGTGTCCAAAATCATCCCTGCCAATATGCTGGATCAAAACACCAAGCTTTTTGTCAATCCGACCGGACGTTTCGTAATCGGTGGCCCTCAGGGGGACAGCGGACTGACCGGCAGAAAGATTATAGTGGATACCTACGGCGGCTATTCCCGTCACGGCGGCGGTGCTTTTTCGGGCAAAGACCCGACAAAGGTCGATCGCTCAGCGGCTTATGCCGCGCGCTGGGTCGCTAAAAATGTCGTTGCGACGGGTTTGGCACGTCGTTGCGAGGTGCAGTTGGCCTACGCTATCGGGGTGGCGCACCCCGTATCCGTCTTTGTTGATACATTTGGCACCGGCAAGGTATCGGATGAGCAGCTGGCAGTGGCTATCAACAAGGTGTTTGACTTGCGTCCGACGGCAATTATCCGTGCACTTGATCTGCGCCGGCCCATTTACCGCAAGTTGGCGGCCTACGGCCACATGGGACGCGAGGATCTCGGTGTAAGCTGGGAAAAGACCGACCGCGCCGAGGCGATCAAGCAAGCGCTGGCGCAGTGACATCGATACGCCTAAGAGGATAAGCAACAAATAAAGGACGGCTTTGCTGGACGCGCGATGGGCAGCCTGCTCGCCGCGACCGGTGAAGCTGTTTTGGTTTTAAGCGCGCTAGCGCATCGCTATCGCTAAACCTATTGCGTACAACGGCCGCAAAAAAGAACGTGTATGTAATCGGCACGGAGAACTCCGTGCCGATTTTTCACATTTTCTTTTTTATTTTGTCCAGTGCACTTTTTTCTAATCGCGAAACCTGTGCTTGGCTGATGCCCACTTCCTTTGAAACTTCCATCTGTGTTTTTCCCGCCATAAAGCGAAGAGACAGTATTTTTTTCTCGCGATCGGCGAGTTGCTCTACCGCTTCGCGAAAAGCGATTTCCTCTATCCAATCACTTTCACCGCTGGGATCCCCTACCTGATCCATGACAAAAATGGTGTCGCCACCGTCAGAATATATCGGATCAAACAGTGAAATCGGTTCAACAATCGCTTCTAGTGCGGCTACGACGTCCTGCCGAGCCACTCCCATCTCAGTCGCAATGTCGCTGATCGTGGGATCCACCAGCTTCTCGCCCAGCAATCGTTCGCGCACCTGAAGCGCCTTATAGGCAGTGTCTCGCATCGAGCGACTGACCCGCACCGAGTTATTATCGCGTAAATAACGCCTAATTTCGCCAATAATCATTGGTACACCATAAGTGGAAAAACGCACGTCCAATGTGTCGTTAAAGTTATCAATAGCTTTAATGAGTCCGATACAGCCAACTTGAAAAAGGTCATCGAGGTTTTCACCGCGATTTGAAAATTTCTGGACAACCGACAGCACCAGACGAAGATTGCTTGCAATCATTCGGTCGCGCGCTGTTTTATCCCCTGCCCTCGCTCTTCTAATTAAATCAATTTTCTCTTTTTCCGTGATCACCGGTAATTTGCTTGTATCAACACCGCAAATTTCCACCTTGTTGTAATTCATATCATCACACCCACCCCGACTTCTTTTCTCTGATGAGTATTGACCTGACAACATCGTGAAAATCACTTGGTAATATTTTTTGGTTTACAGTTTAATAAAGGATTTTACTGGATATTTCCTTGAAAATATGATAATTTATATCATATAAGTATTCTTTGGGAAATGAAGCGCTGATTTGGAACACGCTTTTGGTATCGATAACAGTGATACAGGGAGGTTCTTTAATTGAAAATAGTGGTAACAGATGATTATTTCGTGGATTTTGGCGACATATCATGGCAACCGATCGAGCAGCTAGGAGAAGTCGTACGCTACCCCGCTACGGTCGATGCCAACGATACAATTGCACGGATCGGTGATGCTGAAATTGTTTTTATCAACCGTTGTAGCATCACCGAACGAGTAATAGCGCAGTGCCCAAACATCAAGTATATCGGAACCTTTGGGACCGGTGTGGATGGCGTAGATCTTATAGCCGCTAGAAACAGGGGCATTACTGTTTGCAATATCCCAGGTTACGGTAAAAATGCAGTGGCTCAGATGGCGGTGGCTCTGCTGTTTGAAATTGTCCGCAATGTGTCGTCGTTTGACAAGCAAATGAAGACACAAGGATGGAATAGTGCTTCAGACGATTGGATACGCACCATTCCACAGATGGAGCTTGGGGGCAAAACACTTGGCATCGTCGGTATGGGGGCCATTGGTTATGCCGTTGCACGTGTGGCGATGGCAATGGATATGCAGGTACTGGCTTATAAACGGCACCCCGACCCTGCGCTGGCTTGTGATCAACTGCGTTTTTGTGACTTGGCTCAGTTGTATGAAAAGGCGGATATCATCAGTCTGCATTGTCCGTTAACCGATCAAACAAAGGGTATGATCGACGCAGCGGCTATCGCCCAAATGAAAGATGGGGTTATTCTGATCAACACTTCGCGGGGCGCTGTCCTATGTGAAAGCGATGTTGTTGATGCCTTAAATTCCGGTAAGCTTTACGCAGTTGGTGCGGATGTATTTGCGCATGAACCGCCTGGGCAAAATAATGCACTGGCACGCCATCCGCGCTGTGTCGCATCACCGCATGCAGCCTGGCTGCCGCGTCAAACACGGCAGCGCATTGTGGATATCTCCGGGGAAAATCTGCGCACTTTTTTGTCTGGAAATCCGCGCCATGTGGTAAATTTCTAATAACGTCATGACCCGTAGAAGGGCGCCTTTGAATCGTCATGATCACGACAATATATTAACCGTTCATGTCAACATGGGCGGCTTTGCCGGTAAGATGTGTCTTTTATGCGCTATGAGACCAAAAGTGTAGCGGCGGTGTTAGCTTTTTATCGGTGCGCAGTAGATTAAATGTCACAGGGAGAACAAATGAAAGCACAAAAAAAACCGCCCATCTATTTACAGGTGGCTTACGATATTGCTTCAAAAATCGCAACGGGTGTGTTGGGCGAACAAGAACGGTTTTCCGGCCGTTCTCTGATGAGTTCACAGTATGGTGTTTCGCCCGAGACTATCCGGCGTGCATTGCGGTTGCTTTCGGATATGGGCATCATTACGATACAGGAGAATGTTGGCTCACAAGTCATCTCAAAACGACGCGCGATAGAGTATGTAGAGCATGATGAGATGGGGCGCGACCTGCTGAAGCTTAAATGTGAGCTCAATCAAATGATGGCACAACGCAGACAGATGGACGAGCGCATCGGTGATATCATTGGGCAGATTACCGATCTTTCAGATCGGTTTCGCAACAGCGACCGTTTAAGAACCTATGAATTCGTGGTAGAAGAGGATACCCTGATCGAAGGAAAGAGCATTTTTAATATCGGCTTTCGAGAAAAGACAGGTGCCACCATTGTGGCTGTGCAACGCGGTGATGACATTATGTTATCGCCCAATCCAAAAACAGTTTTGAAAAATCAGGATTTGCTGGTGGTAGCCTGCGATGTGGGCGATATTGATGGAGTTGCAAATTTTATTGGCGCAAAAAAGCAAGTCAAAGGATGATGTGCATCGGTCGGTAAAGCAACTGTGATCATAGCGCATCATCCCAGTAACGTTACAATCTGATAAAAAGAAGCTGCGATAATTAAAAAAGATGCGTAGATTACACAGCTTAAATCTCCATTGGTATCGCAAAAAGCAGGAGCACTTTAAAAGTACTCCTGCTTTTTGTATCAGAACCGGAGAAAAGGTTTCCGCAAAGTAAAGTCACACCAATTAATGTGCCCCCTATTAACTCAAGAAATTATAAGGGTTAGGCAAAATAATGCGCATCCAAAACCAGGGATGTATCCTGCATAATTTTCTCGATAGCACTTTGGGCTACTTTCAACTCTTTTACCACTAGGTTAATTTTCTCTTCATTGCATCGAAAGGCCGGAATGCTAATACTCAATGCTGCTATAATTCTATTTTTGTTTCTAATGGGTATCGCGTAGCAACACACTTCGGGGTCACGTTCTGCTCTTTCTAGCGTCATATCATCAGCTTTAAACATTTTAAGCTGTTTTATGAGTAAATCCGGTTGAGTAATGGTGTTGGCTGTAAAAGGCATCATTTTAGCCATATCTAACAATTGCCGTATTTCGTCCTCACCCAAGTCTAACATGAGCGCTTTGCCTAGTGATGTACAGTGCAAAGGCAGACGCATCCCCACTCTGGAGATCAGCCGTATCGATTCAGAAGAATCTACCTTTGCGATATATAAAACTTGGTGACGATCCAAAATACCCAATTGGCAAGTTTCCTTGCAATTTAAAACAACATTCTCCATAATTTCTTTAATGTGCTGATATAGGTGCTGATTGCTCAAAAATGTTGACCCTATTACGAATGCGCCTATTCCAATGGCATATTTTCCGCTATTTTTATCAAGAGATAATAGTTTACTATCTAACAAAGTATGTAAAATAGGCAAAATACTACTTTTTGGGGCTTTAATCGTATCCGCGATTTCTGTCAAAGTCTGCCCTTGTTCCTTCCCAGATGTCAATAATTCCAATATATCAATAACACGTTGGGTTGAACGATGTTTTGCTTGTGCCATTTTATACCTCTTTTTGCATATATTATAATATGAAATTGCTCTTTAAGTCAATAACGCAGGTGCGCGATCAAACCCATTCCAGACTGTCATACAAATAATATAACTTCAGCATAACCGACCACACCCCACCGCTTTTCAAGAAAAAAAAGGTGCCCTTATAGGGCACCCTTTTTATAGCTTAATACTTAAGCGTTAACACCAGTTACAACGCCCGAACCAACGGTTCTGCCGCCTTCACGAATAGCGAAGCGCAGACCCTGCTCGATAGCGATGGGGGTAATGAGCTCAACATCAATTTCGATGTTATCGCCAGGCATACACATCTCAACGCCCTCAGGAAGCGCGATAACGCCGGTTACGTCAGTCGTTCTGAAATAGAACTGCGGACGATAGTTGTTGAAGAAAGGGGTATGACGGCCGCCCTCAGACTGCTTGAGAACATAAACTTGACCGTGGAACTTGGTGTGGGGCTGAATGGAACCGGGTTTGCACAGAACCTGTCCGCGCTCGATGTCGGTTCTCTGAATGCCGCGAAGCAGCGCACCAACGTTGTCGCCAGCCTCGGCAAAATCAAGAAGCTTACGGAACATTTCAAGACCGGTAACGGTGGTCTTTCTCTTCTCGTCAGCCAAACCAACAATCTCAATTTCCTCGCCAACCTTGATCTGTCCACGCTCAACTCTGCCGGTCGCAACGGTGCCACGGCCGGTGATGGTGAATACGTCCTCGACAGGCATCAGGAAGGGCAGGTCAGCCTTACGCTCAGGTGTGGGGATATAAGCGTCAACTGCACTCATGAGCTCCTTGATGCAATCGAGCGCAGGTGCACTCGTATCATTCGCTTCAAGAGCCAAAAGAGCAGAACCCTTGATGATCGGCACATCGTCACCGGGGAACTCATAGAAGGACAATGTTTCACGGATCTCCATCTCGACCAGCTCGAGCAGCTCGGGATCGTCAACCTGATCAACCTTGTTCATGAAGACAACGATCGCGGGCACGCCAACCTGACGAGCCAGAAGGATATGCTCCTTGGTCTGAGCCATAGGGCCGTCGGTAGAAGCGATAACCAGAATAGCACCATCCATCTGAGCAGCACCGGTGATCATGTTCTTAATATAGTCAGCATGTCCGGGGCAGTCAACGTGCGCATAGTGGCGCGCTTCAGTCTGGTACTCAACGTGAGAGGTGTTGATGGTGATGCCGCGCTCTCTTTCCTCAGGAGCCTTATCGATCATATCATAAGCCTCGAACTCAGCCATTCCCTGCATAGACAGATACTTGGTGATCGCAGCGGTAAGCGTAGTCTTACCATGGTCAACGTGTCCGATAGTGCCAATGTTAACATGTGGTTTGTTTCTTTCAAATTTTGCTTTTGCCATTGTTATTGCCTCCCTTTAATTATAATTTTAGTATCATTTGCGGCTCTACATTCGTTATTGTAGCAACCTTACATTTAAATTGCAAGCGGGATCTATTAATTAATCCGGCTTTTTAGTGCGGGCAGAAATAATACCCTCTGCAATGGATTTTGGCACCTCAATATAGTGCGAAGGCTCCATAGAATACTGGCCGCGCCCCTGTGACTTGGAGCGCAGGTCGGTAGCATAGCCGAACATTTCAGACAGCGGAACAACCGCCTCTATCTGCTGTGCACCAAACTTGGCTTCCATTCCCTGAATCTGTCCACGGCGAGAGTTTAAGTCACCGATGACATCGCCCATATAATCTTCAGGAACGTTAACCGAAACTTTCATCATCGGCTCGAGAATGACAGGATCAGCCTTGCGCATCGCCTCTTTAAAGGCCATGGAACCGGCGATCTTAAACGCCATCTCCGAGGAGTCGACGTCATGGTAAGAGCCATCATACAGTGTGACCTTGCAGTCAACAACCTGATAACCCGCCATTATGCCGGCCGCCATAGCGCCTTGAATACCGGCGTCGATCGGCCCGATGTATTCCTTTGGAATCGCGCCGCCGACAGTGGCATTGATAAATTCATAACCCTTGCCGGACTCGTTGGGCTCCAACTTAATCTTGACATGACCATACTGACCGCGTCCGCCGGACTGTCTGGCATACTTCATATCAACATCAGCTAACTTGCGCACCGTTTCCTTATAGGCAACCTGAGGCTTACCAACGTTTGCTTCAACGCGAAACTCGCGCAGCAAGCGGTCGACTATAATCTCCAGATGCAATTCTCCCATGCCAGCGATGATCGTCTGACCCGTTTCCTCATCTGTATAGGTTCGGAATGTCGGATCCTCTTCAGCCAACTTTGCGAGCGCAAGGCCCATTTTCTCCTGACCGGCCTTGGTCTTAGGCTCGATGGCAACACGAATAACCGGCTCCGGGAAATCCATCGATTCGAGGATAACCGGTGCTTTTGCATCGCACAGGGTATCACCGGTGGTGGTGTTCTTCAAGCCAACCGCAGCGGCGATATCACCCGCGTAAACGGTTTCAATATCCTTACGGTTGTTCGCATGCATCTGCAAAATTCTGCCCATGCGCTCGGTGTTGCCCTTAACCGAGTTCAAAACCTGAGAACCGGCCGAAATGCTACCCGAATAAACGCGGAAGAAGCAGAGCTTGCCGACATAAGGGTCGGTCGCGATTTTAAAAGCCAGCGCCGAGAAAGGCTCCGCATCCGAGGTCGGACGCTCACATTCCTCGCCGGTATCGGGGTCCACACCGGTGATGTGGTCGATATCGATGGGTGACGGCATATACTCGATGACAGCATCAAGCAGCAACTGGACGCCCTTATTGCGGTAAGAAGTACCGCATAGCACCGGTACCATCGAGTTAGATAAAGTGCCTTCGCGAACAGCCGCCTTGACTTCCTCAATCGTAAGCTCTTCGCCCTCGAGGTATTTCTCCATCAGTGCTTCGTTCTGCTCTGCAGCAGCTTCGATCAGCTGAGTGCGAAACTCCTCGGCCTTTTCACGCATGTCCTCAGGGATTTCTTCCTCACGGATATCCTTCCCTAAGTCGTCGTAATAAATCTCGGCTTTCATGGTGATCAGATCAATGATCCCCTTGAAATAGTTTTCCTCACCGATGGGCAGCTGAATCGGCACAGCGTTACACTTCAAACGGTCGTGCATCATGTTCACAACATTGTAGAAGTTGGCACCCATAATGTCCATCTTGTTGACATACGCCATTCTGGGCACCTTGTATTTATCAGCCTGACGCCAGACGGTTTCGGACTGAGGCTCAACGCCGCCCTTGGCACAGAAAACGGTTACAGAACCGTCGAGCACGCGTAGCGAACGCTCAACCTCCACGGTGAAGTCCACGTGCCCAGGGGTGTCAATGATGTTGATACGATGTCTGGGATACTGGTGCTGCGCACCCTCCCAGTAACAGGTGGTGGCAGCGGAAGTAATCGTAATTCCGCGCTCCTGCTCCTGATCCATCCAGTCCATGGTAGCGGAACCTTCATGGGTTTCGCCGATTTTGTGGTTTACGCCTGTGTAATAAAGAATACGTTCGGTAGTTGTGGTCTTACCGGCGTCGATATGAGCCATAATACCGATGTTTCTGGTTTTTTCCAGTGAGACATCCCTTGGCATAGTGTCCTCCTGTTGGTAAAAATACTGTTGTGAATACGGAAATGTTCGTATCCAGCTTGAAAACTACCATCTAAAGTGGCTGAATGCCTTATTGGCCTCTGCCATCTTGTGGGTATCCTCGCGCTTCTTGCATGCGCCGCCGGTCTGATTAAGGGCATCCATAATCTCCGCGGCCAATCTCTCTTGCATGGTTCTCTCGCTACGGGATCTGGAGTAGGCCGTCAACCAACGCAGCCCTAAAGTCTGGCGTCTGGCAGGACGAACCTCCATCGGAACCTGGTAGGTGGCACCACCGACACGGCGAGCCTTAACCTCGAGAACCGGCATAATATTTTCGAGCGCCTGCTCGAAAGCTTCCAACGGCTCCTTGTCGGTCTTTTCGCCGACAATGGCAAATGCGCCGTAAACAATCTTCTGCGCTACGCCTTTCTTGCCATCATACATGATGTTGTTGATCAATCTTGTGACCATCTTGGAACCGTAAACCGGATCCGCCAGAACGTCGCGCTTTGCAATATTACCTCTTCTTGGCACTTCTCTTCCCTCCTTCATAAAATGAAATCATCGGTACTCGAAAGCAAAGAATCTTCCGTGCGCGCCAATGCAGAGGCTTTATATATGATATAAAAGCTCCGCATCATTGCGGCATCTTGAAATTTCTTACTTCTTCGCAGCACCGGCCTTTGGTCTCTTCGCACCATACTTGGATCTTGCCTGCATACGTTTGGCAACGCCTTGGGTATCAAGCGTACCGCGGATGATGTGGTAACGCACGCCGGGGAGATCCTTAACACGTCCGCCGCGAATCAGAACAACGGAGTGTTCCTGAAGATTGTGGCCGATACCGGGAATGTAAGCGGTGGCTTCGATTCCGTTGGATAGGCGCACTCTTGCGACCTTTCTCAGAGCGGAGTTCGGCTTCTTGGGGGTCGAGGTTCTAATAGCAGTACAAACGCCGCGCTTTTGCGGTGAGTTCTGCTCGATGATTTTGCGCTTCTTAGAATTCCATCCCTGCAAGAGAGCCGGGGAAGCCGATTTCTTTTCGACGACCTTTCTTCCTTTTCTGACCAGCTGGTTAAAGGTTGGCATTGAGTCGTTTCCTCCTTTCTAAATGATCTGGCAATCTACCAAAGAAGCCTCACGCAATTGCCCAAGGCCGCTTGTTTGAATAGCTCACCTAATTTATGATTTTACCACTGTGCAATGCGGTTTGTCAACATAATTGACGCTGAACATCCGTGAAAATCGCCAAATTTTTTTCTAAACAACCCTCTTTAACTAAAATATGGTCGTAATAAACGCGAAACAGCACCACTCTCCCTATTAATCTTTGACATTTTACGTCGGTAATATATTCTAAGAGTAAAAATATAAGTTGAATGCTGCACGAATTTTTTAAAACTAAATAGTTTAACAATTCGCATTTAATCGTATGAAGTTGCAGAAATTGTCGATTACTGGTAATATTAAAAACTAGTAATTTGAATTTTTTTTAAAAAGTATGCAATAAAACACCACGTTTGTGCATTAATGATATGACAGGGGAAGATACAATTGTTTTGTTTGACGTCAACAACTGGATATTACGACACTGCCCCCAATGATTTGGAGCTTGAACAATACATAGCTTCAATGGCTTGCAAGAATACCGATGCGCTTCGCACCATCTATCGCGAAACGAGCAGCGCTGTTTATGGCTTTGCCCTCTCTATTTTAAAAAACGAGCATGATGCGCAGGATGTTCTGCAAGAAACATACATCAAGATGTATGCTGCCTGCAGCAACTATCAGCCACAGGGTAAACCCATGGCATGGATTTTAACCATAGCCAAAAATCTTGCACGTATGAAGCTACGCGAACGCAATAAGACCACCTATGAATCTTTTGAAGATCAGGAGCAGTTTTTTTATGAGCCACCAAATCTTTCATTAGAAGATAAAATGGTTCTAAACGCTGCGCTAAAAGAGCTATCTTCTCAAGAGTGTCAAATTGTTTTGCTCCACGCAGTGTCCGGATTAAAATACCGCGAGATTGCCGATATATTGGATCTTGCGCTGCCCACTGTCCTGTCAAAATACCACAGAGCGCTTAAAAAGCTAAAAAACAAATTATCGGAGGGATACAAATGACAAACAGAGATGCCGAAAACAGGTTGAAAAAAGCTGTTGAAAACGCTGTTCCTGATGTCTTAAATCACATCCTCTCCGAATGCGCGCAACAGAAAGGAACTGTGATTGAGATGTCCAATATAAATAATAAAAAACGTAATTTTATTCCGCTAATGGCAGCATGTGCTGCTGTCATGATGATCTGCGCCGGAGCAGTTGGATATGGTGCTGTGAATAACAAGGTGGATTCTATTGTCGCCTTGGACGTAAACCCCAGTATAGAACTCTCCCTCAACCGCTCAGAGCGTGTGCTTGATGTCGTGGCCTGCAACGATGATGCATCGGTCATATTAGATGGCATGGATCTTAAAAATGCTGATGCAGATGTTGCTGTCAATGCAATTATAGGTTCAATGCTGAAGAATGGTTATATCGACAAACTGGACAACTCGGTTCTTATATCCGTTGAGAATGACGACAGTGATAAAGCGACTGCTTTAAAGAATAAACTGGTAGATAAAGTTGGCAACCAGCTTGTTGCCAGTGAGATCGAGGCAGCTATTATCAGTCAGGTTCTCCCTACGGATAATGAAATTCAAGCAGTGGCTAAAGAGAAAAATATTTCCGACGGTAAAGCGGCCCTTATTCAAAAGATGGTAGCGCAAAACGCTGCTTTAGACTTTAATGAACTTGCGTCTCTTTCGATCAATGATTTAAACCTTTTGTACGGTGCCAAAAAAAACGCTCTCAAGGATGTTGAGACCGATGGTAAGGTTAGCGAAAAAGCCTATATTAATGATAGCACAGCTCGAGATACCGTTTTAAAACACTTAGGATTAAAAGCTTCTGAATTAAAATACTTGAAATCTGAGCTGGATTTTGAAAATGGCAAGTTAATATATGAGGTTAATCTAGAAGTCAATGGGGTTGAATATTCTTTTGACGTTGATGCCATTACAGGCAAAATCATCTCCACAGATATAGACAAAGACTACGATAAATATGATGACATCTATGACGACAAATACGACGATGTCGATGATAAATACGATGATGTCTATGACGACAAATACGACGATGTCCATGATAAATACGATGATGTCTATGATGACAAGTACGACGATGTCCATGATAAATACGATGACGTCTATGACGACAAGTACGACGATGTCGATGATAAATACGATGACATCTATGATGACAAGTACGACGATGTCGATGATAAATACGATGACGCCGATGATGACAGGTACGACGATGTCGATGATAAATACGATGACACCGATGATGACAGGTACGACGATGTCGATGATAAATACGATGACACCGATGACGCCCATGACTTCGACGATTGATTTGACTCGCATTCGCTAGCAACTAATCTAAAAAACACCGTTCTGGTTATCAGAACGGTGTTTTTGTCTGTGGTTATTAACCTACAAAACTGTGATCACTGGGCTGCTCGTTCCGGATAGCAACATCTTCGTACTGAACCGTGCCGGTACCGGCAGGAACAAGCTTGCCGATGATGACATTTTCCTTCAGGCCCATCAGCGGGTCGACTTTGCCCTTGATGGCGGCTTCGGTCAAAACGCGAGTCGTTTCCTGGAAAGACGCTGCTGACAGGAAAGATTCGGTCACCAAGGAGGCCTTGGTAATGCCGAGCAGCACAGGAATGCAGGTGGCATAGTTGGGCTCGCTTGCGTCCTGTTCAGCCTTACTGCAAATGCCCTCGTTAATTCTTATAAATTCGCTCTTTTCGATATGCACGCCGGGGATCAAAGAAGAATCACCACCGTCGTCAATCCGCACCTTACGCATCATCTGACGAACAATGACCTCGATATGCTTGTCGCTGATATCAACACCCTGTGTGCGGTAAACGCGCTGAACTTCCTTGATGAGATAATCCTGCACCGCGAGATGACCCGAAACAGCAAGTATTTCATTGGGTTCGGCCGAGCCCTCGGTAAGCAGCGCGCCCTTTTGGACGATGCCGCCCTCTTCAAAGCAACGTGTCGAGCCATAGATAACCTGTTTTTCAAAACGCTCGCCATCATCGCTGGTCACAACAACGAGATCACCGCCCTTGGGATCTTTCTCATAGGAAACAGCACCGGTCAAGTGCGAAACAATTGCAGCATTTTTGGGCTTTCTTGCTTCGAACAGCTCTTCGATACGGGGCAAACCCTGTGTGATATCGCTGGCTGTAACAGTACCGCCGGTGTGGAACGTTCTCATGGTCAGCTGCGTGCCCGGTTCACCGATGGACTGAGCCGCGATGATGCCGACCGCCTCGCCGATGCCGACCGGTTGGCCATTTGCAAGGTTCGCACCGTAGCAGTGCGCGCAAACACCGGTCTTGCTTTCGCAGTTTAAAACCGAGCGGATTTTAACCTGCTCAACGCCCGACTTCACGATGCGTTCCGCATCATTAAATGACATCATGCGCTCGCGGGTCATGAGCACCTCCCCGGTTTTGGGGTGCACAACGGTATCGGTGACATAACGCCCGATAAGACGCTCGCGCAAGCTTTCAATCTCACGGCCGGAATCGGTAATCGACACCGCGACAATGCCCTCGTGGGTACCACAGTCAATCTCACGGATGATAACATCCTGTGAAACGTCGACAAGACGTCGGGTTAGATAACCCGAGTCGGCGGTACGCAGTGCTGTATCGGCCAAGCCTTTACGCGCACCACGAGAGGAGTTGAAGTAATCGAGTATGGTCAGACCTTCACGATAGTTGGCCTTGATCGGCAGCTCAATCGCGCGCCCTGATGTGTTAGCGATCAATCCACGCATGCCGGCGAGCTGACGGATCTGGTCCATCGAACCACGGGCGCCGGAATCCGCCATCATGAAGATAGGATTATCCTCAGTAAAGCATTTTTGCAATGCGTCTTTAACCTTGGCGGTCGTTTCGTTCCATGTCTTGATGACGCGCTCATAGCGTACATCATCGGAGATAAGACCGCGCTCGTATTGGCGGCTGATCTTGGTGATATTCTCTTCAGCAGTGGCCAACAAGTCTTTCTTTTCAGGCGGAATCACCGCGTCGCAAACTGCAACGGTGACGGCGCCGCGCGTCGAATACTTAAAGCCTTGTGCCTTAATTTGGTCGAGCATTTCGGCGGTTCTGGCACTGCCGTGAGTCCGAATACAACGGTCGATAATATCGCCGAGCGTCTTCTTCTTGACCAAGAATTCAACTTCCAGCAGAAATTTACTGTCGTAGTCAGCGCGATCAACATACCCCAAATCCTGCGGAATGGGGGTATTAAAGATGATGCGTCCGACAGTTGTCTCAATAATTTTGGAAGCGCGCTTGCCTTCGATTTCAAGCGTTCTACGCACTTTCACAGGCGCATGCAGCGTGACAACGCCCTCATTGTAAGCCATGAGCGCTTCGTCAAAGTCGCGGAACATTTTCCCCGCGCCCTTTTCGTTTTCGCGCACCATAGTCAAGTAGTAGGAACCAAGCACCATGTCCTGCGTCGGTACGGTAACGGGACTGCCGTCCGAGGGTTTTAACAGGTTGTTAGCCGCCAGCATCAGGAAGCGCGCCTCTGCCTGCGCCTCCGCTGAAAGCGGTACGTGCACAGCCATCTGGTCGCCGTCAAAATCGGCGTTGTAAGCGGTGCACACCAAGGGATGAAGCTTGAGCGCCTTACCCTCAACAAGCACCGGTTCAAAGGCCTGAATGCCGAGTCTGTGAAGCGTGGGCGCACGGTTCAAGAGCACCGGATGATCCTTGATGACCACTTCAAGTGCGTCCCAAACCTCTTTGACAGTCGCACGCTCAACCATTTTACGCGCATTTTTGATATTGGTAGCAACCTTTTGGTCAACCAAACGCTTCATGACAAAAGGCTTAAAGAGTTCCAGCGCCATTTCTTTGGGTAAGCCGCACTGATACATCTTGAGTTCCGGCCCGACAACGATAACCGAACGACCGGAATAGTCAACGCGCTTGCCTAACAGGTTCTGTCTAAAGCGGCCTTGTTTGCCCTTGAGCATGTCGGAAAGCGATTTAAGCGGGCGATTATTGGGGCCGGTGACCGGACGGCCGCGGCGGCCGTTATCGACCAACGCGTCAACAGCCTCTTGCAGCATGCGCTTCTCATTGCGTACGATAATATCGGGCGCGCCAAGTTCCAACAGCTTCTTTAAGCGGTTATTGCGGTTTATTACACGACGATAAAGATCGTTTAAATCGCTTGTGGCAAAACGTCCGCCATCAAGCTGAACCATCGGGCGAATATCAGGCGGAATGACCGATACAACATCGAGAATCATCCATTCGGGGCGGTTGCCCGACGCGCGAAATGCCTCGACAACTTCAAGGCGCTTTAAGAGCTTTGCGCGCTTCTGGCCCGCCGCTTTCTCCAGCTCCTCTTTTAGTTCGACCGCCATCGCAGCGAGGTCAATCTCCGCTAAAAGCTTTTTAACAGCTTCAGCACCCATACCGGCATCAAACTCATCTTCATAAGCCTCACGCAGGTCGCGATACTCCTTTTCAGAAAGCAACGCATATTTTTTCAAGTTGGTAATGCCGGGATCAATGACGATATAAGCTGCAAAGTACAGCACCTTTTCCAACAATCTGGGCGACATATTAAGCAGCAATCCCATGCGTGACGATGTGCCCTTAAAATACCAGATGTGAGAAACCGGCGCGGCCAATTCGATATGGCCCATACGCTCACGGCGCACCTTGGCGCGTGTGACCTCAACGCCGCAGCGCTCACAAATTTTGCCCTTATAACGGATGCGCTTATAGCGTCCACAGTAGCACTCCCAATCCTTCATGGGGCCAAAAATTCTTTCGCAGAACAGACCGTCGCGCTCCGGCTTTAGAGTACGGTAATTGATGGTCTCGGGTTTTTTGACCTCGCCGTAGCTCCAAGAGCGAATCTGATCAGGGGAAGCAAGACCAATTTTAATGGACTCAAAAACATTAAATTCCAACTGCTATCCCTCCGTAATTAATCTTCAACGTTGTCGTTGTTATCGTCCTCATTTAAAAATCCGATATCGTTAAACTCTGACAACAGGCCATCATCGACCAGTTCGGGCTCTCCTTCGGAATTTTCAACAGCAAATCCACCGGATGCCAATTCGCCGTCAACCTCCACATTGTTGGTAAGCAAGTCGGTATCTAGCGGGGTCAACCCCATATTGTCATCGTCATCAAACTGTTGCTTGAGGTCGATTTCATTGTTATCCTTATCCAGCACACGAACATCAAGCGCCAGCGACTGGAGCTCTTTGATCAAAACCTTAAAGGATTCGGGGATACCGGGTTTGGGAACATTCTTGCCCTTGACGATCGCCTCAAAAGTCTTGACACGCCCCACCACATCGTCGGATTTCACAGTGAGGATTTCCTGTAATGTGTAAGCGGCACCATAAGCCTCAAGCGCCCAAACTTCCATCTCGCCGAAACGCTGACCGCCGAACTGCGCCTTGCCGCCCAGCGGCTGCTGGGTAACGAGCGAGTAAGGGCCGGTGGAACGCGCATGAATCTTATCGTCGACAAGGTGATGCAATTTTAAGAAATACATGTAACCCACGGTTACACGATTGTCAAATGGCTCTCCAGTCCGTCCGTCATAAAGAACCGTTTTGCCGTCGTCGGCAAAGCCTGCCTGAGAAAGTGCCTCGCGGATATCGGCTTCCTTGGCGCCGTCAAATACCGGTGTCATAATCTTAAAACCCAACGCTGAGGCCGCACGGCCGAGATGAACCTCAAGTACCTGACCGATGTTCATACGGGAAGGAACACCCAGGGGATTTAAAACAATATCCAACGGTTGGCCACCGGGTAGATAAGGCATATCCTCCTGTGGCAGCACCCGAGAAACAACGCCCTTGTTGCCGTGGCGTCCCGCCATCTTATCGCCGACAGAAATCTTTCGCTTCTGCGCGATATAGCAGCGAACCACCATGTTAACACCCGGAGAAAGTTCATCGGAAGTTTCGCGCGTGAATACTTTGACATCGACAATGATGCCATATTCGCCGTGCGGTACGCGCAATGACGTATCTCGAACCTCACGCGCCTTCTCGCCGAATATGGCGCGCAGCAAACGCTCTTCAGCGTTGAGCTCCGTCTCGCCCTTAGGCGTGACCTTACCGACCAGAATATCACCGGCACGAACCTCGGCACCGATGCGAATGATGCCGCGATCATCCAGCTCTTTTAAAACGTCTTCGCCAACGTTTGGGATATCGCGCGTGATTTCTTCCGGACCGAGCTTGGTGTCGCGCGCTTCAATTTCGTATTCTTCAATATGAATGGAGGTGTAAACATCCTCCTTGACCAGCTTTTCGTTTATAAGAACAGCATCTTCGTAGTTGTAGCCTTCCCACGTCATAAAACCGATGAGCATGTTCTTACCCAGCGAAATTTCACCGTTGGAAGTGGCGGGGCCATCCGCCACCACGTCGCCAATCTTGACGCGCTCGCCCTTTTGAAGAATGGGGCGCTGATTGACGCAGGTGCCTTGGTTGCTGCGCATAAACTTTGTCAGACGGTAGTCGTGATTGACACCCTGATCATCCGTGATGGTGACCAGATTGGCCGATACACTTTTGACAACACCATCGTGTTTAGAGACGACGGCAACACCGGAATCAACCGCTGCTTTGTACTCCATACCGGTGCCGACGATCGGCGACTCGGTTTTAAGAAGCGGCACAGCTTGACGCTGCATGTTCGAGCCCATCAATGCACGGTTGGCATCGTCATTCTCAAGGAACGGAATCATCGCCGTTGCAACCGACACCACCATCTTAGGAGAAATATCCATAAAATCAACCGATTCGCGATTCACCTCAAGGATGGCATCGCGGTAACGAGCCGCCACTCTGGAACGGGCAAAACAGTCACCCTCAATCGGCTCATTCGCCTGTGCAACTACAAACTCATCCTCGACATCAGCCGTCATATAAACGACTTCATCAAGAATTTTACCGGTGCCCTTGCAGACGCGTCGGTAGGGCGCCTCAATAAATCCATACATATTAATACGTGCAAAAGTTGCAAGATATGAGATCAGGCCGATGTTGGGACCCTCAGGTGTTTCAATCGGGCACATGCGACCATAGTGACTATAATGCACGTCGCGAACCTCAAAGCTTGCGCGGTCACGTGAAAGACCACCCGGTCCAAGTGCCGAAAGACGGCGCTTATGCGTCAATTCCGCCAAGGGGTTTGTCTGATCCATGAACTGCGAGAGTGGCGAAGACCCAAAAAACTCCTTGATGGAAGCCACGACAGGGCGAATATTGATGAGGGACTGTGCCGTCACCTCGCCTTGGTCCTGGCTTTGAGTCGCCATGCGTTCACGTATAACGCGCTCCATGCGCGAAAAGCCGATGCGGAACTGATTTTGCAGAAGCTCGCCCACCGAACGAATACGGCGGTTGCCGAGATGGTCGATGTCGTCGTCAAGGCCCACACCCATTGAAAGATTGCACAGGTAGTTGACAGTGGCAAAAATATCGTCGACGATGATATGCTTTGGCACCAACTCGTCGGCGCGCGCATTGATGGCGGCGACAATAGATTCGTCATCATTGTTTTGTTCGAGTATCTCGCGCAAAACACAGAAACGAACCTTTTCTTTTTCAACAACGCCAAGCGCGCCGCAATCGATAAAGTCATGCATATTTACCATGCCATTGGAAATGACTTTAACAACGGCTTCACCAACCCGGATATAAACGCATTCCACACCGACGCACTCGATCTTCTGTGCATCATCACGAGTCAAAATAGCGCCCTGCTCATACAAAACTTCACCGGTCATGGGGTCGATAACAGGCTGTGCCAACTCACGGTCGGTGATGCGCTGGCAGATCGACAGTTTTTTGTTGTATTTATAGCGACCAACTCTTGAAAGATCATAGCGCCGTGCGTCAAAGAACAATGAATTAATGTGGCTCTTGGCCGACTCTACGGTAGGCGGTTCACCCGGGCGCAACTTGCGGTAAACCTCTTGTAACGCTTCGTTGACGCTTTTAATGGCGTCCTTCTCAAGGGTTGTTCTCAGTAATTCGCTGTCGCCCAAAAGTTCGACCATCTGCTCGTCGGTCGCAATGCCGAGCGCCCGGACAAAAGTCGTGATGGGCAGTTTGCGGTTTTTTGCGATGCGGGCATAAAAAATGCCGTTGGAATCCGTCTCATATTCCAGCCATGCTCCGCGGTTGGGAATAACGGTGGCCGCAAACAATTCCCGTCCGGATTTATCTCTTGTGCGGGAATAATAAACACCGGGCGAACGAACAAGCTGCGAAACAATAACACGCTCCGCGCCATTGATCACAAAAGTTCCACTTTCGGTCATGAGCGGAAAGTCGCCCATGAAAACCTCCTGTTCTTTAATTTCGCCGGTCTCGCGGTTTAATAGACTGGTCGTGACGATGAGCGGTGCAGCATAAGTAGTGTCGCGCTCTTTGCACTCCTCAATGGTGTACTTGGGTTTGTCCTCCAATCGGTAATCGATAAAATCGAGCACCAGATTACCCTGATAATCGGTAATGGCCGACATGTCGTTAAACACGTCTTTTAGGCCTTCATCGAGGAACCAGCGGTAGGAGTTTTTCTGCACCTCAATCAGGTTTGGCATGTCCAGGACTTCATTGATTTTGCCGAAGCTCATGCGAACATTTTTGCCAAGGTTGACGGGTTTCACCTGCAACATAGGTTTCGCTCACTCCATTCGTCTATATTTGTTAAAAGCTCAAAAAACACAAGGAAACGTTTTGCCGATTTGTAAATTTCTATTGCTTTTTTATTGAGGGTGTGTTAGGATGATCTATGCAAAAGGTAGACACACCCATTATGATACAGTGTACTAGTATATTCCTTTTCGCGAGCACTGTCAATACTTTTCAAAGGTTTTTTGCGATGCAAAAAAATATTTTACCATAATTGCAGTCCTTAATCAAGAAAGAATGCCTTTTACTTATATCCAAAAAATGCCAACCTAAAAATGGTTGGCATTTTTTATTCATTGTATACAGCTTATTTTTTGTTTTTACCACCGATTAACCAAGCCAGCAAAATGCCTAATCCGGCACATATTGAGATGGCTAGAACGGCCCGCAGCCAAAGTGACATGGGTACCACAAGCGCATCCGAAAACATATTTTCTTTAAGAACGAGCGACATGGCGCCCGTCAGTGCCATACTCACGCCTGCAGCGGCCGTTAAATGCTTTGTCATACGCCGCTTATCCGGATAGCATTCAACCGCAGAAGCTGCCAAAAATAGTATCAAAGTAATTAAAACCAACCAACCTGTCATCGCTATTCCCCCTGCCATCATGCTATGAAAACACCGGTAAATGGTGTCATATTATATATGTAGTCCCTTGATTCCAAAAAGGATGGCAGCTCTGTGCGGCTGTATTTTACGTAGAATATGCGCCATCGTTACCGCATCCAGCTAAATATCAACGCACGAAGCCCGACTATGCAAATTCTGCACATAGCCGGGCTTGGAATGGATACTTGACTTTTTATTGATGATACTCGACAAAAGCGCGGAATGTCTGATAAACATCGCTTTTTGAGACAACCTCGAAAGGCGCATGCATCGAAAGAACCGGCACACCAACATCCACAACGTCCACATTGAGCGCCGCGACATACATGGCGACCGTTCCGCCGCCGCCGGCATCCACCTTGCCAAGCTCACCGGTCTGCCATTGAACTTTCGCGCCGTCGAGCAGGCCTCTGATCTCACCCATAAATTCGGCTGAGGCGTCATTGGTGGATGATTTGCCGCGTGAACCGGTGTATTTGGTGATGACTACACCGTAGTTGCAATAAGAAGCGTTATTCTTTTCATGCATTTCGCCGTAAGTCGGATCGTATGCAGCGTTGACATCCGCCGACAAACAAGTTGATTTCGAGAGGACCGTTCTGCCCGCGAGTCCAAAGGGTGCAGCCAGATCTTCAATAAAATACTGCAAGAATTTTGATTGCAACCCCGAATTCCCCTGAGAACCGGTTTCTTCTTTGTCGGCGAGCACTGTCACCACTGTACGACTGGGGTTTGTAATCTGAAGAGCCGCCATGAGCGACGTATAAGCGCAAACGCGGTCATCATGACCGTATGCGCCAACAAAGCTGCGGTCAAGGCCGACATCACTGGCCTTAAAGGCCGGCACCATTGTCAACTCCGCAGAAAGAAAATCCGCCTCGATCAAGCCGTATTTTTCATTGAGCAGTTTGAGGATCGCCAGCTTGACCCGCTCACTTTCTTTGTCGTCGCGAAACATTCTGCCGCCGACTAAAACATTGAGCGCCTCCCCTTTGATCAGATCAACGCCTTTGCGCTGCATCTGCTCGCTAGCCAAGTGTGGCAACAGGTCGGTAATGGTAAAGACTGGGTCGCCCTCTTCCTCACCAATGATGACCGATACTCGCTCGCCGTCAGCGCGTACGACCACGCCGTGCAGCGCCAACGGAATCGTCGTCCACTGATATTTTTTGATGCCGCCGTAATAATGCGTTTTAAACATTGCCAGCTGCGTCTCTTCATAAAGTGGGCGGGGCTTTAGGTCGATGCGCGGCGCGTCGATGTGTGAGGCGACAATTTTGACGCCATTTTCCAGCGGTTCGGTTCCGACGGTGCAAAGCACCAGTGCCTTACCGCGATTATTATAGAAGACGCGGTCGCCCGCTTTATATTGAACGCGTGGGTCAAACGCCCGAAACCCTTTCTCGCGCGCCATAGAAATCACAACTTCGACCGCCTCGCGCTCCGTCTTGGCCAAATCGAGGAATTTTTTATAACCCTCGCAAAATAGGTCGGCCTTTTCCCACTCGCTGTCGTCGAGCAGATCGCCCGCATTTTTAGGCTTATAGCAAAGCTGCTCCTTTAAAAGTTGTGCCTCGGACTTCTTCTTGTCTGTCATGATACTCCTCCTCATAAAGCCGGGTGCATGCGCACCACGTCAAAAATAATAGACTAATATTTACCGTAAACTTTGGCGTAAACCTGCGCCGCGTGTTTTACCCTCGGAACATATTGTGCGGTATCCTTAAATGGAATATTCAAAAGTGTGATGCCATCACTGCTGTGTTCTTCAGTAGAAAGCCACTTTTTGACACTGCCCCACCCTGCATGATAGGCCGCCAGCGCTTCTTCCGGCTGGCCAAACTCCTGTAACAGCAGCGAAAAAATATAAGTGCCATAGCGGATATTGATTTCGGGGTCGAACAAATGCTCATAGCGGGTTTTCTCATCGCCAACGCGCCAACGCGCCCATTCGAACGTCTCTTCGGTAATTTGCATGAGTCCGCGCGCACCAATAGATGAAACCGCATTGGGCCGAAACCGACTCTCAGTATGGATGATGCCATATACAAGCGCAGGAGAAACTTCATATTCCGCTGCATACCGTTCAACCGCATCGCTGTATTTGAGCGGATATAGCCATTGCAACACCAGCCAACCGGACAGCAGCACCAATGCCAACCCAAACAGCGCGCGAATCGCCCGACGTTTTATCCTGCGACCGCGCATCATTGAACATTCTCCTTGCATTCAGACGCCTTAAACGCTTCGATTATGCCATCCTTGAGATTACCCTGCGCGCGGACGGCACGTTGGAGCACGCTCACCAATTCAAGTGTTTTAACACGCAGTTGCTGGCGCTCCTCGTCGTTGACGATAACAAATTGTGCACGCGCAGTGTAATAGGCATCGTTATGCTGCGCTGCAATGCGGCGACGCGCTTCTTCATCGGTCAAATGATCGCGCACAACGATGCGGTTTAGACGCAACCCCTCGGGTGCGATAACCGCAACCACTGCGTCGCAGTCGGCATCAAAGCCGCTTTCAAACAGCGTTGGGGCATCCAGTACCACTGCCCATTCACCCTGCGCCTGAAGCTGTCGGATCCTATCTTTTAAATAGCTGCGAATATAGGGAAAGATCAACGCGTTGAGTCGCTCCAACTTTTTCGGATCACCAAATGCGATTTCGGCAAGCTTTTTGCGGTTTAACGTGCCATCCATATTCAAAATAGAGATTGAAAATTCCAAGGCTATATCAGCCAAACATCCCTTTTCATCCGCGACCACCTCGCGCGCAGCTGCGTCGCAGTCGATAACCGGTATCCCTTGCGCGCCTATAATTTCGGAAACGCTCGATTTGCCGGCGCCGGTCTGTCCGGTTAGGCCAATCACGCAAATTTTTTTCATAACTTAACCACCTCAAAAGCCGCAGCGCGCAGCATACGATTATAAACGCCGAGGGATGCATCATCCCGATCAGGACATCGCGCATAAACAAGTTGTGCCTCACACGCATCGAGTTGCCGCAGCGACGCAAACAATGCCTTATTTTGGCTGACCGCATCATGCGCCCGACCATAGGTGATGCAGGGCTTTAACGCCAGTGACTGCTCCCCCTCAAACACCAGTCCATACGTTTGCGGCTCGGCGGCGTTGTTGAGCAGTTTTAGAAAGGACGCCAAATCCGACTCGACTAAAACAACCCGCGCCCGCGGCGCGTAATGCCGGTATTTCATCCCCGGTGAGGTGGGGCGCTCCCCCACCTTGAGCGGTCTGCTGACTGCCTCGGAAACAGCGACGGTCTTCCCAAGCACTTGAGCCAACATCTCCGCCGTAATAGCGCCCGGGCGCAGCACAACAGGCTTGTTTTCCAACGAGACCACCGTCGATTCAATGCCGACATCACAGATACCGCCATCTAAAATCAATGGGATTTTCCCATTCAAATCCTTAAAGCAATGCTGTGCTGTCGTCGGCGACGGCGCACCGGACAGATTGGCCGATGGTGCGGCCAACGGCACCCCTGCAGCCTCGATCACAGCGCGGGCCGCCGGGTGCGCCGGCATGCGAACCGCCACCGATGCCATCCCCGCCGTTGTGGCGAAGGGTACCCGATCACTTTTAGGTAAAATAATAGTCAACGGCCCCGGCCAAAAGGCTTCTGCCAGCGCCAATGCAGATTTGGGTAAATCAGTGACCAGAGATGGCCACATCGCTATGTCGCTGATATGCACAATCAAAGGGTTATCCTGTGGACGACCTTTGACCAAAAATATTTTTTTGACGGCTGC
The DNA here is from genome assembly GCA_047974975.1 of Candidatus Fimivivens sp. Classification (GTDB taxonomy): domain Bacteria; phylum Bacillota; class Clostridia; order Oscillospirales; family Ruminococcaceae; genus Yanshouia. The sequence continues at coordinate 71,220 of JBKECV010000012.1, read as the reverse complement.
TTCATCCAGTGCATTGGCGGCAAGTCCATAAACCGTTTCGGTTGGGATGGCAACCACCTGCCCAATCTGCAGCTGGTGTGCAGCCGCCTGCACACCAGTTTGATCACAGTCGAGCACCTGTGTCATAGGCACTTTCACTACGCCTGCCCTTCTGCCGCATGTTTGAGTTTTTCGGTTTGATCATAGGTGATCAACGACGAGAAAACATCGTCCAGATCGCCATTCATGATCGACTCAAGCTTATAAAGCGTTAAACCGATGCGGTGGTCGGTCAGTCGTCCCTGCGGAAAATTATAGGTGCGAATGCGCTCTGAACGATCGCCTGTCCCCACTTGACTGCGACGCTCGGCCGCAATTTGGTCGGTCTGCTCCTGCTGCATCTTCTCATAGAGGCGCGCGCGTAACACCGTCATGGCTTTTTCGCGATTTTTGTGCTGACTGCGTTCATCCTGGCACTCCACAACCATGCCGGTTGGCAGGTGTGTAATGCGAATAGCCGATTCGGTCTTGTTGACGTGTTGGCCACCCGCTCCGCTTGCGCGATAGGTATCGACCTGAAGATCACCCGGATTGATATCGACTTCAACATCCTCCACTTGCGGCAACACGGCCACTGTGACCGTGGAGGTGTGTATGCGCCCTGAGGCCTCGGTATCCGGAACACGCTGCACGCGGTGCACGCCGCTTTCATACTTCATGCGCGAAAAAGCCGCCTCACCCTCCAGCATAAAACACACTTCTTTAAACCCGTGTAACTCGGTTTCGTTGCAAGAAATCAGCTCGCTTTTCCAACCTTTTGAGTCGGCATACATGCCATACATACGATAGAGCGCCGCGGCGAAAAGCGCCGCTTCCTCGCCGCCTGCACCGCCGCGAATTTCCACAATGGCAGACTTGTCATCATCGGGGTCCTTGGGGAGTAACAATATTTTAAGTTCCTCGCCATAGCATTCGAGCATTTTTTGACTTTCCACCAGCTGCTCCTGCGCCATCTCTTTAAACTCACGATCGAGTCCGGATTCGTCGAGCAGCTCGCGCGCTTCGTCATTGGCGACTTTGGCCGCCTGATATTCGCGGTATTTTTCCACAAGCGGTGTCAATGCCTTATATTCTTTCATCAGCGACTTGTATAGCGCATTGTCGTTGACAACGGTAGGGTCCATAAGCTTGCGGCTGATTTCATCATGCCGCAGCTCTGCGGATTTTATTTTATCGAGCATAATGTTCCTCCGTCTATCCTTCTATGGGGGGATCGGGATGAATGATCTGTTTAATGTGGCGCTCAACCTTTAGGCGAGGCACCATGACCTCCCGACTGCAGCCTTTACAACGGATGCGAAAGTCGGCACCCGAACGCAGTACCAAAAATTCTTTTGCCCCACAGGGATGCGGCTTTTTCATCAACAACGTATCTCCTACACGCACATCCATCGGCTCGCCCTCCTTACATCATTTCAATTTATTATTATAACAGATATCAGGCGGCGCTGGCAAATATTTTTAAGTCTCACACCGTAAACAACATCAGGCCAAGTGCGGATTCACCTAAAATTCAATCGCCGCTTCTAAATCCTCACCCACAGGAATAAACATAGAATCGGCAGGTTATCCACACCCTGTCGTGTCAAAAAAAGAGGGGGCATCCGCAAATGGAATTTTATCCCGAAGGTCATCTGATTGAGACCGCACAAAACACCCTGCGCATTTCTAATCTCTTCGCGCTGTCGGAAGCGTCTAAAAACGGCGACATTCTAGAAGGGCGCGCTATTATATGCGACGCTTCCCACAACCTCATCGTCGAACTGGGCGACGGACTCAAGGGGATCATCTCGAGAGAAGAAGGCGCACTGGGCATAAAAAGTGGTGAAACACGCGATATCGCGATGATTTCACGCGTCAATAAACCTGTGTGCTTTATGGTTGTCGGCTTTGAAACAATCGGCGGGCAAGTGACACCCATGCTCTCGCGCCGCGCCGCACAACAGCGCTGCAACGAGCAATATCTTTCCCGTCTGCGCTGTGGAGATATCATCCGCGCACGCACCACCCACTTAGAGGGTTTCGGCTGCTTTGTAGATATCGGCTGCGGCATTTCGTCCATGATTCCGATCGACGCCATCTCGGTTTCGCGCATCTCTCACCCGCGCGATCGCTTTAGCCTGGGACAGGATATCCGTGTTGTTGTGCGCGATATTGAGCCTTCCGGCCGAATCTGCTTAACCCACAAAGAGCTGCTGGGCACATGGTCCGAAAATGCAGATCGCTTTTCAGCCGGCGAAACGGTTGCGGGCATTATTCGCTCGGTAGAACCTTACGGTATATTCGTCGAACTGACCCCGAATCTGGCCGGACTGGCCGAGCCACGCGCACAGGTGAGCTGCTCACAACACGCGAGCGTTTACATTAAGAGTCTGATCCCGCAAAAAATGAAAGTCAAGCTCATTATTGTTGACGCTTTCACAGCTCAGTATCCCCCGATGCCACTGCAATACTTCTTTGATGGCGATTACATAGACCGTTGGCAGTATTCACCACCCGATTCAGCTCGCCTCGTAGAGTCGATATTTATATAGTTAAAGAATATTCGTTCTTTTTTTATAAAAAGACTTGCATTAGAACATGCGTTCGTGTTATAGTATGAAAAAGAACGCTTGTTCCATCTCGCCAATCCAGAAGGAGATTAAATATGAAAAGATTAAACAAAAGGTTTTCTGTGTTTTGCCTCATTGTTGCCGCTATTTTTTCTTTGACAATAGGTGTTGGATTTCCCCGTATTCAGGACTTCTCGGCCAATACAATTGCCCGGATGTTCCCTGTTTCGTACCAAATTACTTATCGCAATACCGACGCACAACCGATTGTAGCATCATCGCGCTTTCTGGCCGATACCGCCATTATCAGCACCCCTGCTGAAGATATGGCCATTCCCACTTCGGACGCTGTATTCGTATGCCTGCAAAATGAGCTGCGCACACAAAATATCCTGCGCAGTGGCCTGCTAACAGCGCTTATCCTATTGGTGGCGACCAGCTTCCAGATCGCACTTGTTGCGACGATCCTTTCCGGCCAAAACCACAAGATGCGAAACGTGGCCAAGCGCCATCCGCGTACCGCACAGCGCTACATAGTCAGTTCGCCACACACCATTCCCAGTGTGCCAAGCGTCGCATAATTCAACTACGACACAATATTTAAAAATGACTTTTGCTATAATCGCACAGTCTGTCAGGCGATTATAGCAAAAGTCATCGTGCTAGATGGCGATAGCCGGCCGGTTGCATGTCGCAATTTGGCAACATAAGTCCATACTGGGATTGAAAGGAATAAAAAATAAAATGATTAAAGTATATTGACAACCGATGCATGATCAGATATAATGGTCAATGTTGCACTGATATCAGTTGCAAAATTGAATATGCTGCTATGGCTCAGGTGGTAGAGCACGTCCTTGGTAAGGACGAGGTCACCAGTTCGAATCTGGTTAGCAGCTCCAGTTTATATCATTCCTTGGTTCATAGAGAACTTAGGAATGATATTTGTACTTAGCCTTACTGATTCGTCAGTATAGAGCAAGTCGCTATCGTTATTCGTTTTTCAAAGTACATAAAATAAGAAAGGCCACGATGCCGTTAACATCATAGCCTTTCTGGTTTGAACACCTTGCAGTGTTGTTGAGCACAGATAAGTCTGATGATGCGTCATTTGCATCTTTCAGGCGCAAGCCTTTTAAGAGCGGTAACTCTTAAAGGGCTATTTGTGGTTTAACTATTTAAATCATATCACTTAAACAATAAAAAATCAAGGAAAATATGGTAATTAAAAATTAATTAGGGACAATTTGTCTCTAATTAATTTAAGAGGAAAATTATAAATCCCCTTGCAATCACAATTAAGGCCATGCTAACATAAGTTGTAAGCTGTACTCATAAGTCTGATGATGCGTCATTTGCATCTTTCAGGCGCAAGCCTTTTAAGAGCGGTAACTCTTAAAGGGCTATGGGGAAGCAACAACAATAATAAGAATGGCAGGTCAACCAAAAGGTTGCCCTGCCATTCTTCATTTGTGGGATTCTCTCAAATAGGCATATGATTCCTCAACCCCATAGGCTGTGCACTCAAATGTCAGTCTGTCATGCGTAGTCAAGTAGTCAGCATACTCTTGATTGATATTTTCAATAAATGCAGCTTCATCAACTTGAGTTTCGCAGTCCGGATTGCAAACAGGATATAAAGATATTCCGTCGAGTTGAAGCGTTTGATATGCTCCCTTACTTTTGTCATAATAGACATCAAGCAATGAGATTGCCTGATTCGCATAGTAGTCCGCGGCTCGGAGAGCCTTTTCTCGAGTGTTAGCAAAAATATACCTGTCCACGGCAATTTCCAAATAGTGAGGTCCTTCTGAATAAGTAAGCATAAGCTGATATTCATTCCATGCCATAAAAATCATCCTTTTCCTTATCTTGATATATCATCGCGCCGGTGAGTTTTCGCCGGTGTTTTTTCTTTGCGTTCTCGTGCCAGGTCAGAAACGCGCTGGAGCTTGGCCTGAATACTATCCGGTTCTGATTTAGATGGTACAGAAAATGTGGGTAGTTTCTGCTCAGGTTCTGGTAAATCAAGCAGCTCACGCATGTAGATTTCTGCGGCAGACCACAAGCGCAGTTCTTCGTGTAATTCGTCCAGTTGAGGAACAAGACTGTCACGAGGAGTTGCCAGTGTTTTAATCATATCCGTCTGTTGCGCTTCCAGTTTGGCGATATCCCGTCGGAAGGCATCAGGCAGGACGTGGTCATTGTACCCTGCTGCCTGAAGCTTTTTGCTGCCGAAGTTAAACTTGTCGATTTCGTTCTTGTGATTCTGGTAGAACCGACCGCGGAATAACTTCAACTTATCAAACTGTTCAGACACATTACGATACTGGCTGCACCAACGTGCGTACTTTTGAAGCTTGCGCAGGGATTGAATTTCTGGCATCCCATTGCTCTGAAGCTGGTCAATCTTAATCTGTATGTGAATGATTTCATCACGGCAAGCAGCATGGTTAGCTTGCGCTTTTCGGACACCGGCAAGAACATCTTCATAACTTTTTACATCGTGCGTAACCAGGAAGTTATGTGTGCCCACCGTCTGTCGGATTGCGCTGCGGATGCGCTGGGCATTACGAAGAGCGTCCGGTTGCTGTGCTTGCCGATTTGGCGCACAGCTTCGCTCACCCACAGCATCGGTTGTGGGTGTTTCAAGCCGCTGCAGCGGCTTCTTCTCCGACGAAAGCTCGGGGCTTTCGTCCTTTTTGGGGGTACAGGGCGCTCCCTGTCGCACAGCACCGTGCAACGGTGCATCAGTGCGCCTTTGGTCATCCTGACGTCGCGAACTCCGTCTGGATTGACCGCCGGACTGGACGACCTCCGGTCGTTGGGGCCGGCTTTCGGGCGCTGACGCTGACCTCTCTCCGACCAAGGATGGCTCGGAAATCCTCGCCTTTTTGGAAAGTCGCTGACGCTCCCTCGTGCGTTCAAAGACAGATTGCAACGTCTCCCATAAGCCGGTGGGTTCAATGCCCAACTCTGCTACTTCGTTGTAGGCTGCCATTGTTCGGTTGTAATTTCCCTTATCGGTAGAAATGCCTTTGCGCTCTAGTGCGGTGGCGTCCTTGCCCATGTGAAGCGTCGGCTGTTTGTTTATACCTTGCTCTTTATAGCTGCGGTGATCAAGGTGATAGGGCAGTCCTTTTTCAGCGTAACGTTCGTTGCAAATCTCTGCCCAGGCTTGACGCCAGGATACATACAGCGTTTTATCATTCCACCCGGTGAGATCTATGTTGCGGGATTTCCATTCGCCGTTGGCGTTTTGGATGCGGCTGCCGTGGCGGTCTATTATGTACTCTTTCTTAGATTTGGTTTTCCACCAGATACCGGATTTCGTCATGGGGCGCATAGTGAGCATAATATGGACATGCGGATTATGGTCTTCTCCGGCGCGGTCTTTAACGTGGTAGGCAATGTCAGCACACATGCCTCTGGCTACAAAATTCTTTTGGACAAAGTCTTTTACCAGGGAAATGTTCTCTTCTCGGGTAAATTCACTGGGAAGGGCAATGCGTAATTCGCGCGAGAGCTGAGAATTGCATTGACGCTCTGCCTGTTCCACTGCATTCCAAAGCGTCTGCCGGTCGTGATAGCGGCTAGGCGCGTTTGCGGGCAACATGATTTGGGTATAGACAACCCCTCCTTTTCGGGTGTAGTCGTAGACTACTCCGGTGCGCTCATCGACAAGACATGCGCCAGAGCGGTAGGCCGCGGCTGCAACAGAGGTTGAGCGTTGGCTCGCTGCATTTTCTTTGACCGATCCGTCTTGATTCATTCTGATGCTTTTGCCGCGGCTGATAATCTGACCGCTAAAGCTATACAGTGCCATACGCGCAACCTCCTTTCAAGTATTCTTATCTCCATGATAAGGAAAGTTGAGACGGAATTACAGGAGGTTTGGATGTAGAAAAAATCAAGGAATTACGGCACTATTTTTGGTATGCGAAACCCCTTGACAATTGGCAGAAATTGAGTATTATTTATTGTTATTCAATCTAATTTATGGTATAATATAAATATATAAAACTGCATTATTAAGCTAAATATTAACGTTTTTAGGAGGCCTAAATATGACAAATGAGCAGGCTTGGGATTATGCACTTGGCATAATAAAAGTAGATGGATTAACACCTTCCAAAGACTTTTTAAAATTAGTCGAGCAGGAGAAGCAAGGAAAAATAACCGATGCCGATATTATAAAAGCTTTGGATAGAAAGTATAAGATGGTTGGTGAGGCTGATGAAGTGTGACCCTTATCTATATCCTGGTACAGAAGTTTTAATTAATAAAGGTAATCATCATTCTCAGGAAGCCTTGGATTCCATGGAAGCAGATTATGTGAGTGCTAGAATTAAAGCACTCATGCTTAATCCGTTACCAGGAGAGTATGACTTTTTGCACCTATGCAAAATACACCACTGGATTTTTCAAGATATATATGAATGGGCAGGAAAAACGCGCTCTATCAATATTGAAAAGTCAGAATATGTTTTGGGCGGTTTATCAGTTGAGTATTCTGATTTTAAAAATATACAAAAAGACGCGGAAAATGCAATTGAAAGCTTGAATTCGATTGAATGGCAGCAGCTTAATGATGAAGCTAAGGCAAATGAGTTTTCAAAGCACATGGCTCAATTGTGGCGAATACATGGCTTTCGTGAGGGAAACACTAGAACGGTTGTTACGTTTTGCTGTCTATTTGCAGAAAGTCGAAGCATACCGCTTGAACCATCACTTTTTGAAAAATATAGCGGTTATGTTCGCAATGCACTTGTAGCGGCATCTGCTATTTTTAAAGATTTAGGGGACAGGTCGGATCTGTCTTATTTAAAAAAGATTGTTATGGATAGCATGATACAAGGACGCGAAAAAGAAAGACCCAAATCTATAAAAGAGAAACTTGTCGCTGCTAAGGTGGAAGCTGATCGGCTCAACGCCGAACGTGCGGCTAACAGGAGCATCCCTGAACCAAACAGATATGATCGGGGGCGTTAAAAATGGGCGAAAGAATCCTAGACAAAATGAATCGTTTATATAAAGAGTATCAGCAGGAGCAGCAATCGACGGTTGAGACGCAGTCCACCGGCGCTGTTCCAGGCGTTACGGTTTTACCTAAAACGTCAAATGAACGTGAAAATATCGACACCGTTCCCAACCCCGACGAGCTGCGCCGTGCCAGGGCGCACCGATTAATTCAAGTGGGCGCTATCTGTGATCAGTACATGGGAACTCGCGACATGACGCCTGACCAGGTTATAACTTTGTTGAGCCGTATTAGTAAGCTGGACATCGTGCAAGAAATCATAGGCTAATTGCTTTTCCAGAGGAAAAGTTTTGGTCGAGCTTTTTCAAAAGCTCGCGGAATCCAAAGGCGGCGCCTTTGGTGGCACTTCAAACAGTCTCGTTCAAAATCCCAATCGTTTGGGATTTTGGCATTACGTTGTTGTATAAAAAAATCTGCCCACTGTCAAGTGAGCAGATTTTTTTATGTATTAAAGCTTTTCAATTGTGGCGGTCAGTACCGTTTTTAGCGCAGCCTTTAGCTTCTTAGCGGTTTCCTTATCCTCGCCTTGTTCTATTTTGGAAAGTAGACCGTTCAGCTTGTTGATGCAGCTTTGTAAATCTTCAAAATGGACGGCAAAGACGGTTGTGTCCGTGTCGGCAAGTTTCAGCTTTTTTTCAAGTTCGGCGGTGCGGGTTTGAGTGGCTTTGAGTTCAGCAGCAGCCGCGGTATTGTTATCTTTAATATTTTTAAGTTTTTCCTCAAGTGCAGCAACCTTTTTCTTTTCAGAAGCCGCCGCTTTTTCTACCGTGGCTTTATTGCTATCTTGTGCCGCTTTTAGCTGTTCTTCAAGAACGGTGATTTTTTTAAGTTCATCCGCGACAGATTTTTCAGCTTCGGCTTTGGCGTTGTCTTTTACCGATTTGAGTTTTGTTTCAAGCGCGGTAATCTTTTTCTTTTCCTCGGCAATAGCCTTTTCGGATTCGACCTTTGCCGTGTCCTGTGCGGCTTTGAGCTGTTGTTCTAATTGCTTTTGTTGCTCGATTGCCTTTGCGGTTTCTTCGGCACTGGCGGCCAATACCTTTTCCAGTTCCGCGTTAGCTTTTGTCTTGGCTTCTTGCTCGGCTTTAGCTTGTAGGGCTTTAAGTTCTTTTTCGCTGACCTTGCCCGAATTTTCTTTAAGGGCAGCAAGTTGGCTTTGCAGCTGGGTAAGATTTTCAGCCGTCGCCTTGCTTTGGCTCTGTGCATCAGCCAATTGCTTGTCACGCTCGGCAATCCGTTTTTTTAGTTCGGATACGCTAATGTTTTCCACATCGTTTTCAGCCACGAAATTCTCACGTTCGCTTTCGGGTACTGCAAACAGGGCAACCGCTTTGCTATAGGTCAAATTCCCAAACGTTTGGGATTTTGAATCCCCGAAAAGGGGAATTTGGTCATCTCCGTATTCTTTAAAAACGCGCATAAAGTTATTTGCAGTAGAAACCGAAAAATTGACTTCGTTTTTAAGATAATCGCCCCACGTGCCGTGCGGTACTTGTTCCTTGGCTTCGCACAGACGGCGACCGACTTCGATAGCAGAATGTAAAATCATTAGTTGCGTCTGATGGGTGATAGTGACAATCTCGGCGGTTATGGTGTTAAGGCTTCTTTTTTCGGTTACGGCTTCGTTTTTGATGATTTTTAATGCAGTGCTGTTCATAATATATTATTCCTTTCATAATTACGAAATTAAATTCTCAAACGTTTGCGATTATGGCGGTTTTAAGTTTAATATCGCCGTGTGGAGAACAAAATGGATGCTAAAATGGCTTTAGCAATACCAATGGCAATAAAGTACATTCCCAGTTTATAAAACATCATTGACACCTTTCTTAATAACTGGTATTCTATAGGTGGATAGTGAATCCACCTATAAAATACGTTCTTAACTTATGTAAGCTTATCAATGATAAGCAACATAAGTCCGATTAAAAAGTCTACGAATGCGTTTATAACGATGGTGCGAACATCGAACGCTTTTGTAGGCTTTTTCTTTTTTCTCGGCACTGGCATCACCTCCTTTCGTGGTTTCGTTTTTTATTGAGTAGCTTTTTAGATTCTGAGGCCGTGTTTTCGGACTTGCCACGGCGCAGAATATAAAAAGTTTTTTCTCGTTTCTGAGAGGATGGGGTAAACTAAGTCGGGATGAGGAATCTCAAATTTTTGAATCGTAGCTTTTTGAGTTCGTCGGCACGACGGCTTTACCCCATACGGGAAGAAATGTAAAGTCTGCTTCGCACTTTGAAAAAAGTTTTGATATGCCGTGGTAAGGTCGCGCAACGCAGTTCTTCAGATCGCCGCCGTTCGGCGGTACTTTTTTAAAACACGCTGCGCCAACGGGCGCTAAAAAATAAAGGCCCCTGCATTAGCAGGGGCCTACACATGTTCAAAACTTAAAAGTTTTGGTTATGTCATTGACAATAAGTTTTTATAACGTTAGAATGCCAATATTATAACGTCAAAACTTATGGTCAAAACGATTGGAGGTAATCATCTTGGTTTATGGATATGCGCGAGTCAGTACCAATGGGCAAACAAAAGGAAATAGTTTTGAAGAACAAGAAGAACTATTAAAATGTAATGGTGCTGAGATCATATTAAAAGAAAGCTACACCGGTACAAAATTGGATCGTCCTGTATTTGATGAATTGATTAATAAGCTTAAGCCAGACGATACATTGATGGTAACTAAACTTGATAGGTTTGCACGAAACTCACCTGATGCTTGTCATTTGATCCGCTCCCTTGTTGATCGTGGGGTTACTGTTAATATTATTAATATGGGAATTGCCAACAACACCCCAATGGGTAAATTGATGGTGACTATTCTTTCTGGGTTTGCAGAGTTTGAAAGGGATATGACTATTGAAAGGACACAAGCTGGTAAAGCAATTGCTAAAACTAAGGCAGGTTTCAAAGAAGGTAGACCTAAAAAATATACTAGGGATCAATTAGATCATGCTATAGAATTACTCAAAAAGTACAGTTATAACGAAGTCGAGAAAAAGACAAAAATAAGTAAATCAACATTGACTAGAGAAGTGAAATCGCGTAAGATAGCCACAGCAGGCGAAACCTCAAAAGGTAAGGGGCAGTGCTTTAGCAATGCCCCTAGTTGATGTTATATTTGTTTTATTTTGTAAATTGCTTTCCTTATTAGTATAATTGATTGACATATTTTTTTACAATATCTATTAAAAAAACACGAAAATAATACCTGCTAAATTATTTTTAAAAATCCTTTGCACACCCTACGCGCCTGAATCTTGCTTCCGGCCAGTCGTTTTTTGTATTCGCAATAGTAACCATATGATAGATTGCGGCATTTGTCGCAACTGCCATAATTACCGGACGTTTTTTTGCGTTCGGTTTTTTTCTTTGTATGTTCTCGGTGAAAGCCATAGGGAAGAGAATAAGTATTCATAGTAAATATCCTTTCTATGTAGATTATTGATATTAACCGCACAATGGCGGCTGATCGGTTACGTGCTACTGGTAACGTAGTCTAGGGGGACTATCCCCCTCTGTCACCATTGAAAATCATTTAGTGAGTTAACAAAGAAAGTAATACCGCAAGATTTTCAACAGTGCCATTCACTCCCGCACCCGCAGGGGCATTACTTCCGGTCGGTAAAGACCGACCGCCTATCTGTGTGTGCTATTTTTATTGTTTTTGTACGGCGTACATCTTTAAACGCTGTGTATAGCTATAGGTAGTAGCGGCGGGGAAAGGGAACCCCCGAACGCCCCCTACGGCGATGCAGGGGGCTATCCCACCCCTCGAAAGCCTTGTAGGGAAGCTTATCCGCCTTAGAATTAGGATAGGCGAAGCCACTGCTCCTTTGGTGAAACAGGAAACGGCTTTCTCCCCCCCTAGCTCAAATAAGCAAAAACTAAATGAGCTAGGGGAAGAAACGCATACAAGGTTTGCTCCCCCGGAGCCAACGAGGTATCCGTATTCCTCCGCGCATTACTGCGCGGCACGTTCAAACGGTCAAGGTCTGTTATAAAACACCGTAGGCGTATCACACGCCAATCACGCGCCCCCCCTGCGCAAAAAGCGCACACAGGACGGCAAGAGCTGCAAAGCAGCTCAACATCTTAAAAGGGCTAAGCAGGTCTAACCTGCGACACACGGGTGATTAAGCCGCCCGGTTGTTTTTACTTGATACTTCCGCTCAACAAGGTTGTTTGTTCACGCGCATTTGCTCTGCGCGGCTCACTGCGTATTCTGTTATAAGGGCATTTTTGGGTGCACTTTAACAGACCGTCACGGCTATGCTTTTTCAAAAAAGCGGCCGTGCAGTCAAGCGCGAGTATCATTCGTATCACAACCTAATATGTAATTTACAAGGCTTATCTCCTTGACGGTAGCCACTGCTGACAATGACCACCGGCAAGCCGACAAACGGCTTTGCTGTCAGGAATGGGCTTGTCCCATTTAATTAATTACCAAAATATAATAAAATCTCCAGCATTGCGCCAGGCAACACAATTGATAAAGTCCGTTTTGCGGTTGCCGTCGCCGTCCTTATAAGAACGGTCAACGGCGATGCGAAAGTTGCAAAGGCTTGTCCCCTGCGGTGTGGTTTTTCGTTCCGGGTCGGCGGTAAGCCGCCCGATTAAAATTGTTTTGCTGTACATAACTGCCACTCCTTTGTTGTCATGATATTTTACGGTTGAAATCAACCTCGGTGACGTTTTTCTTATCCAGTGGATCTCTTGAACCATGGTAATCGGATTCGTCGTAAATCTTTTTAAATTTGGGATCTAGTTCCGGCACGGCTTCTGAAAGCAGACGTTTCCGTCGTAGCCACCAGAGGGTTCCGACTGTTCCGGCGGACGAAAGCGTGAAGGCGCCGGTACCCAACGCAATGGCCTTTTCTTTGGTCATACCTGCCGCTTTAGGTTCTTCTTCCTTTTCCGGTTCGGGTTCGGGAACTGGTTCAGGTTCCGGCTCCGGCTCTGGCTCCGGGTCAGGAATAGCCGCAGGCTCCGGATCGGGTTCCGGTGCAGTGGGTGGCGGCGGTGCCGAAGGGGATATTATCGCCGGCACAGCGGTTACAGTTGTTTTAACCGGAACTTCTATGGTATCGGATTCATTGCCTGCTTCATCTATTGCCATTACCGTGACGGTGGTAACGCCATCTGGAATGGTATAGGTGAAATTGCCGCCATAGATTTTGCTGCCGTTGTATTCGGCATTGTTGACGTAAATTGCCTTGACGCCAGACTTTCTATCCTCTGCGCGAATGTTTACCGTGTTGTTCTGCTGCGCTGCTGTAACGGTCGGTGCAGCTCGGTCGAAGCAATCAATATCCAAAGAAGTTTCCTTTGCCGTGCCGTCGTCGTTTTCCACCGACGCATAGACGGTGGTGTCCTCGTCAATCCAGAGATAGCGGCTGTCTGTTATGTCCGTCCAATCGTCATCTTCGCTGGTTTTGGCCATAACGGCTTTTAACCCAATGCTATCGCTGGCTTTGATTTTGACCTTGATTCGGTTGTTGTTCGTCCAGTCCGGTTCTTCAATCGAAAGCTTCAGCGTGGATTTTGCGGTGCTTCGTGGTACGGCTTTGTTCACCATAGCTGACAGGTCGCCGTCCGGGTTGACCGCCTGCACATGCAGCGTTTCCACATCCTTGCCGATCTTGTAAACAACCGGGTTTCCTTCAAAATATTCCTCGTTTATAAAGATGCCGCTAACGCTGTCACCCCCGGTGGCCAATGCCGTAATGGTTGCGCGGGTATTGTAGTCTGAAAATTCAATACTACTGATGGTGATGGTTGAGACAATCTCACTCCAACCAGGTACACGGCGAATGAGAAGCGGTGAGTAGTCACCGTCTGTATTAAAGGCGCGCATTTCAAGATGCTGCGTTCCCTCTGGAATGTCATAGGCAACAGGGTTGCCCTCAAAGAAATCACCGTTGATTTCAATTCCTGTAATGCCGCGTGGTTCGGTTTCTTCTGCCGGCGTTTCGGTGGTGGTGATAACCGCTGTTGTGTTGTCAAAGGAGAATATGCAGTCGGTAATTTCTAGGCTGCTAACTTCCTCTGACCACCCCGGTACACGCTGCCGATACAAGGCGCTGCGGTCGCCGTTGATGTCCACCGCTTGCATGTTTAAGTACTGTTCAGCGCCCAACTTAAACACCACGGGATTGCCGGAATGCAGTTTTTCATTGACGTAGATGCCGGCAATATCGGTATTTGTGGTGGCTGCTGTAATGGTTGCGGTGGTAATCTCGCTATCAATGGTGACGGATTCAATCGTCAAGGTATCAAACACATCAAACCAACCGGGAACACGCTCGGTCTGTTCAACAGATTTGTTTCCGGCGTTATCCTCCGCATATAGGGTTAAATACCGTGTGCCATCTGGTATCTGATACTGTGTGTAACCGCCATCAAAAGCGGTACCGTCTATGTAAATGCACTTGATGCCGCTGCTGCTGTCGGTAGCCGATAAGGAAACGACGGTGTTTGTATTGTTGAAGCGAATGCCGGTGATTTCCGGTGGCATGGTATCCAACTTGTTAAAGTAGAGGTGTTTATAAGCGATATTTCCGGCGCCATCTTTTGTCCAGACATAAAACGTGCCGTTTGCAGAAAGCTTAAATATATTGGATTGCTGCCAAGCATCAGCTGCCGGTGCTGCGCTGGTGCCGGTTAACGCATAACCTGAAATACCGGTTTCGGTGTCGGTGGCAATGACCGTTATTTTTGCAGAAGCTGTCCAATCGGTGGGTATGGTGACTTCTTCAATAATGGGTTTTGTGCTGTCTATCTTTCCAATCTCAAATTCGATGCCGGAGAAAGATACATTTCCGGCTTTGTCCTTTGCCCAGGCGTAATAGGTGCCTTTATCTGAAAAGGTGAAGCTGCTGCTGGTTTGCCAGCCTGCGACCGGTGCAGACGTACCGCCCGTGGTGATCGCGTAAGCCATAATGCCGCTGCCGTCATCCGACGCATTTATTGTTACAGTGCTAGTCATTCCCCAGGAATCGGGAACGGTAACAGAATCGACAATCGGCCTTGTGGTATCTACGTTGCCTATCTCAAATTCGTAAGCTTCAGATACATTTCCGGCGCCGTCTTTTGCCCAGGCGTAATAGGTACCGTTGCCGGTTATCGTAAAGGCTGTGCTTGATTGCCAACCTGATCCGGGCGGGGTGTTTGTCATAGAGATTGCATAGGTAGCTAAGTCGCTGCCGCCAGTATCGGATGCGGCAAATGTGGCTTTACAGCTTGTCCCCCAATCTTCAGGGATGGAGATGGAGCTGACAACCGGGTTTACGCTGTCTATCTTTGAAACTGTAAATTCATAACCTTCAGATACGTAACCGACAGCATCCCGCGCCCAGGCAAAGTACTTGCCGTTAGCGGTAATCTCAACGGATTTGCTGGCTTGCCAGCCGGTTGAAGGTGCTGCATTAGCATCTGTAACAGCATAAGCGGTAACACCGCTTGCATTATCAGCAGCCGACAGGGTTACTGTGCTTGTTGCTGCCCAACTTGTGGGGACGGTAGCGTAATTGATCTTTGGGGCAGAATCATCAATTTTGTTGAAATATAAGTATTGATATGCCGTATTTCCCGCGCCGTCCTTTACCCACGCAAAATAGGCACCGTTAGTCGTAAGGGTAAAGTTAGGTGATGTCTGCCAACCGTCTGTGGGTGCTGTGCTGCTGCTAGTCAGCGCATAGCCGGTGATGCCGCAACCTAAGTCGGTTGCCTTAATCATGATGTTTGCTGTGGCTACCCAATCGGATGGTGAAACAACTTCGGTAATGACTGGGGGTGCGTCGTCGATCTTATCTATCGTAAATTCGTGGGCTGCCGAAACGTTCCCGGCGCTATCCTTTGCAAAGGCATAATAGGTGCCGTTAGTTGTAAATTTGAAGCTATTACTTGTCTGCCAGCCAGCGACCGGTGGTGAACTGCCGCCTGTGGTTACTGCGTAGCTGCTTACCCCGCAGCCCACGTCTGATGCTGATAGGGTGACCGTGCTGCTCGTGCCCCATTTGTCAGGAACGGCAACTGAGCTGATAACCGGTTTTATCCGATCTACCTTGCTTACCGTAAATCTTTTGCCGGTGGTCGAAACTGTATTGGTTGAGCTGCGTGCCCAAGCGTAATAAGTACCGTTAGATGTCAGATTAAAAACGTTACTGGTCTGCCAGCCTGTTGTTGGCGCTGTATTGCTTGTTGTGACCGCGTAATGGGTGGCGTTCGTGGCTGATATGGTAGCCTTATTACTGGTTGCCCATTTGTCGGAAACGGATACAGAGGATAAGGTTGGAATTATATTACCTAGCTGATAGTTGTCTCCAGTAGGACAATTTGCTGGTAGAACCATACAAGGCCTGAAATACTTAGGCGCATCCCTATTTAATATAGATAATACTTCTCCCGTAGCGTTGACATAACTTGCAGAACGCTTAAGTCCGCTTGTCCCCCTTGCGCCTGAATGACCATCTCTGAGTGTGTATGCCGTGTTAGATTTCTTCTGAGTGTTTCCACTAAAATATGTGATATAACTTCCTGTTGATTTCATGTAGTATGCGTCTACATCACCGGTTAGTTCCCTATGGGATAAGATAAAAAGTTTATAGCTCACATTAGCAATTACTAGTGGATCGTTGATTTCTTTTGGCTCAACCATTACTGGTATTGATACTTGCTTAATGTATTTACTAAGATTAGGGTCAAGATTGTTATAGTAAGATCCATTTAAATAAGTACTAAGTGCTGAATTGTAAAAAGTAGTTCCTTTGTACCAATACTGATTTTGTCTACCATCTTTATCATAATTAATTTGTGGTAGCTGTGTGTTGTATAGAATGGTGTCTTTGCGCATAAGTAGCTGATTGCCGGATGCCAAATAATTATGGCTGACAAGTATCCACTCATGATAAGTGCGGTCCTCCTTGATTTTAAATACAGTGCCTATCTTGCAATCTGCCAGTGTTGTAACATCTGCTGCCTGCGATGTAATAGGCAGAAGGGGAATCACAAGCAGAATGGCCATAAAGGCTAGTGCTGCACGTGTCCATATCCTACGATTTCTCAAGTTGTCACATCCTTTGCTGTCTTCACTTTGTAATCGAGCGAATAGATGGGGTTAACATATTCGCCGTTTTCCAGTATTTCAACATGCAGGTGGGCGCCGGTGGACTGACCTGTGTTTCCAACTGTACCAATGACAGTCTCACCGGCAATGACTTCATCCCCCGCAGAAAGATTAATGTCATCACAATGACCGTATTTCATCGTGTTGTCTTTGCCATCTGCGGCTAGGATAATGTAGTTTCCCATCACTGCATCCGTGCCGACATACCGTACAGTGCCGGATAAACCGGCTATTATCGGCGTGCCTGTCGGCATGGCAATGTCAAGTCCGCGGTGCTGTTGCAATTCTCTGTTGCCTATGGGATCTACGCGGTAGCCATAAAGGCTGCTGACATTGGATGACCAATCTATGTCAAAAGGGTTTGCATACGATTGATGCGCACCCTTGGTTTCCATGAGTACGTCGTACCAACTCACCAAGTCGTTTTCAGTGTCCTTGGCTAACTCTTGCAATAGTAGCGATTTTAATGGCTTTGATCGCAGGGTCACATCAAGGTGATAGTATTTATGCCGGTGCGGCCTTTCTCCTCGCCATTCATGCCATTGGTGTGTTTTAAGCGTATAGCGTTTATCAAATATGTAATCTAGTTCAGTCTTTACCTCGTTGAATTTGAATCCAGGATATTTGACGCTGAGGTAAGCCATGAGTTGGTAGGGGTCATGCCCGATAGGGTCAAGATCATAATGGAATTGGTCGATGTACTGCCACTTCCATTCCGTCGGTATGTCCTTTATCTCTTTATCCAGCTCGGCTTCAAGCCTGGAGTAATAGCTGCTGGCGGCTTCGATCTCGGTGTTAGGGGCTGTATATGAAGATATAACGGCTACGGAATTATTCATGAACGCGTTAAACATCATGAGAATGATTACGGCAATAGCGGCATATATCGCGAGAAGTCCTAGAGCAGGGCTAGCAACGTAGGCAACCGCAAGTCGGATAACCTGTATCGCTTTTCTAGCCACAAAGGCGAGAAAACGTCCTGATCGTTCAGCCGTTTTTTTGCCTAACTTTTTTTCTGCATAATTTTCAACCTGGCGTTTTCGTATCATCAGTTTTTTGCGGAGCTGTGCAGATTTGGAGGGCTTGCCATGGCGCAATTCATATGCTTTATCTTTAGTTTCGCGTGTGGCACGCTTAACCTCTCGTTTTTCCACACGGCTATCATGGCCACTGCGCCAATAGCGACCAGTCCGCCAGCCTTTACCTATTCCGGATGTGCTTATTTTACGGTTCAGGTTTGCTGACTGAATGCCCTCGTTTTCGGACTGATCGGCCAGCTCATCCATTGAGCGCTCGGTTTCTCCTTTTAAAAAGGTAGAACCGCCCCACTTAAATTTCGTTTGTTGATTTAACGGCCTAGATGAATGTAGCGGTGAGTTTCCTCCTTTGCCTCCACCACCTCCTCCACTGCCACTGTTGTCTTTCTCAAATAGCAATCTAGAAAATTTTGATTCTCTGTCTTCCTCAAATTTAAGCTTAGAAGGTTTCCTTTCAGATTTACTGGAATTGACGGGTTCTTGCCGCCCATCGAGTCGCCAATGTTCTGAAGCTGTCCTAAAACGAAACCGTCGGTATTGATATCGAACCGCTTTTTGTTCAAAAGGTTGTTCGTGATGATTAGTTGATTCAGTCGCGGAGCATTCAAAGTTCAGTTTGCGTTTAACAGAAATGCTATTTTTAGAACTATTCGAAGCTATTGGCGCTTCATTTGATGTAAACCGTAGTTGTTGTTTTGGCGAATGAAGCTTCAACTTAGACTTGGGTGAATCTACCTTTATTTTTGGATTATTTGGTGCAGATTGTGATAGGTTGTGTGGGTAATGTACCTTTGTAAAACGATAACGATAAGGCTTTCGTGTTGTGTTATCAGCATCAGCGGTTTCATCGGCAATACTGGACGATAACTGCTCTTTTAATGTCTGCTTTTTTTCTTCATTCAATGCCGACTACCTCCTGAAAACCTTGATTTAATGCGGAATTTATGGTAAAATTTAGATATAAGGAAGGTGGTTTTATGGTAAGCTTCTTTGTTTTTATCTTCAAAATGATTATCTTGTTTCTGGCTTGGTTATGGCTAAAGTTTATTGGATATATTGAATGGTTTGATGCCGCTGCATTGGTCTTTATTTCTTATCTCATCATGTGGCATAACAACTTTTCAGATAATATCGCAATCGGCGTGGGTGTTGTTGTTGGCGTGGCATTTCTTCTGGTATTTAAGACTCGAATTGGTTGGTGGATATCCACGGGTGTATTTTCTTTAATGTGGGCATATTTAGCAGGAGAATTGTCCAAGGGATTATTCCATGTCAACACTATCGTTTACTGGATAATCATTGCAGTTGCTTTTGGCTACTGTGTATGGCTTCATTACTATGCCAAGTGGCGCAAATGGTCAGAAGAACAAGTTGCTGCTGAAGAAGCTGCTGCGCGACACCCGTAACATATTGAAACTGAAGCAGAAAGAAAAGCAGCTGAAAAAACTCACCGCGATATAAAGGAAACGGTTGCAAAGTGGAATGCGTATGTCGAGCAAAAACAAAAGAAAAAAGCATGATATATTAGATATCCCCGCCGTCCCTTACCGGGGCGGCTTTTTCTTGCCCAAAATCCCAAACGATTGGGAATTTGGCAGATAATCAAAAATGCTTGGCTAAAGATATTAGTCATTCATGCGAAATTAACTTTTAAGAATTTCAGCTTGTTCCCATCTTGTTTTTCCTTTTTTCGTAACTATATATTTCACATATAGTTTAGTTCCCAGTTCCACATAAGAAATATCAATATCTGATTTTGTGGGCCGATAGGAACGTTTATTATCATACTTATACCAAACACAAAGCTTTAGTTTTTCTTCTTGTTTTGTGATAAAGTAACATATAAGCCCTTTAGAATCACTCCATTTTTTCATGATTAACGTTCCTACAAAATCGCCGCTTTCTGTAGGGAAATTATATTTGCCAACAGGAAAACCCATTTCCAAAAGTTGATTTTGTGTGTATGCTCGTTTCACTTAAATAACCTCCTCCGTCTTATCAGATGACGAATTTCTTATTGCCTTAAAAGAATAAAGACAATCTAGTAGAAATAAGCGAAGCTGCCCCTGCGAGTGCGGGAGTGAATGCGCTGTTGCAAATCTCGGATTTTCAACCGGCGCAGAGGGGGATAGCCCCCTATTCTACAGCTGTTAAATCGAGGTCGATGAGCTTGGTTGTACCATTAAAGGGTTCATAAGTATTAGCGTTATCTGCTCTGTAAAAAGCCATGCTTATGGTATCGCCTCTCTCAATGACGGCGTAGGCAGCCGCATCTACAGACACCGAAACCAAACAACCTTCACTAACCTTAACAACCAGAATATAATCCGTATCCTGAATCAATAAAAAACTTCTTGTATCGGATATTTTGTTGATTACCTCAACATTTAGGTATTCCTTTTTCGCTTCGCGTTTCTGCTCATTAGTTTTCTGAAAGTTATATACCCATCCCAACAAAAGAAGACAAATTAAAATGGTCATTACATTGTTTATAAATTTTCTAATTTGATAAGAGTAATAATCAATCATAATACTTGCTCCTATTCATCAGTTCCTTCCTTACTCTGTAACAACTTCATCAAGCTTGGTTGTCATTAGCCTATATAACTGTGTGTCCTTCGGGAAATGGTCTACAAATGGGATGATGGCATTTTCCTTTTTGAAAATTAACAGCCCTTCACCGGGTTGTGAGTTTGTGACATACCCCAGTTGGTTTTCGGATATGTTAAGCGCGGAAGCAAGAATCTTTTGGTCGCCTGCTGCTTGGTTAAGTAAGTAAATAAAGTCAGAGTTGTCAAAGATGTTCTCAATCTCTGGAGAGGTTAAAAAATCCTTGACGTTTTGCGTAATTCCAGTCGGGACACCGCCCCATTTTCTGAAACGCTTCCATATCTCAACACTGGCGGAAGCCGTTTGTGAATCCTTTAAAAGCAGGTGGAACTCATCGACATAGTATCGCGTATATTTTTTCATTGAGCGATTGGTTCGGACTCTCGACCAAATCTGATCCTGAACTACCAACATGCCCAGTTTCTTCAAGTTTTTGGCCAAATCTTTAATATCAAAGCAAACGATACGGTTCTTAATTTCAACGTTTGTCGGATGATTAAAGACGTTTAGTGAACCTGTAACAAAGCGTTCCAGACCGGTGGCCACGCGTTTGGCTTCCGGTTCTTCTTGTTTTAGCAGCGTTTCATACAAATCCTGCAAAGTTGGAATGTTTTCTTCGCAAGGCTTTGCAAGATACTTGTCATAAATTCGCATGACACAGCGGTCTATAACAGAAATTTCTATTGGTTGTAAACCGTCTCGGCTACTCAATGCTTGTTCGCAAAAAGAAAGAATGAAATCGCATTTGTCGCGGATCGGATCGAAGTCGGTGTCTTCTTCACTCTTAGCCGAAATATTTAGATCTAGCGGATTGATATGATGTGGACTATCAGCTGATATTTTTATAACTTGACCGCCCAGCGCATTTACAAGTGCTGTGTACTCCCTTTCTGGATCTAAGACAAGGATATCGTCGGTGCGAACCAGCGCGACATTTACCATTTCCCGCTTAGCTGCAAAGGACTTGCCGGAGTTATGTACATATACACCGTTTTCAAGCATAAATACAGAATAGTCATCAACCTCCAGGTCATAGACCGGAATTTCATGTTCAAGCGGAATTAGCTCAATCGCTTCAACCCTATGACCAGAATAGAGCTTCTGGCCTTTCTTCAAAGATTTAGCATCTAAGAATTTGCCGTTAGGAAGTAGGAATTGATGAGTTGGTGTGCACGATACTGAATAACCATCATCAAAATGAACATCAACGAGTTCTTTTGCCCGGTGCGTTATTCTAACATTTCTGGCAGTTCCTATAACTTCTTTGCCGGTCTTAGCATCATAACTTTTGACTTTAAAGCCATCCTTATAGTTCATCAGTTCCTCAAAACTAGCCTTTGTACCATCAGCCAAAACAATCTTTGTATCGCCTGTGAAGCAACCAGGCACACCTAGAATTAAACCATTGGGATTGTGGCCGGTGAGCCTGTCCACCATAATCATGTTTTGAGATATGGCATTTACGCCATAATAAAGGCCGCCTTGTTGAAATAACTCTTGGCTTTCAAATGGGATGAATCCCGCCGCTGCCGTGGTCGTTAGCATACGCTGATTTTCAACGTTGTTGATGCCGACGGGTGCGGCAGACATCAATCCCGCTTCCTGCTGCCAATCCAGGGGAAGCAATAAGCAGTCATGCTGCTGAGCAATTTGTTTGACAGAGGAAAAGACATTTTCCAGTTCTTCTTTGTCTGATGCAAAATTAGTCAACGTAAAAGTCATCAAAAACAAGCGTTCATTTTGATCATCCAGATCGTCCAGAAGGGCTTCAGCAGCTGCAAGGTTGGTTTTTAACTCATGTGGCAACATGTCCATGTCATACCCTTGACCAAAGGCTTTTTTCTGTTCGGCTGCCTTATCACTATTAAGCGAAGCCATTTGACGATTGGCATATTTTTTTGCCATAACTTGGTCGATGCTTCTTAAATGAATCGTCAGTACCAACGGACTATCCAGATTAAGAAACTCTGATAGAATATCATCGGGTAGCTCTTTAGCGTCAATGCGAAGATATGAAGTGCGTCCAACGCGTTCTTGTAGCTCAAAGGTATTTTTTTCTTTAAAATTAAAGACAGTAGGTGCTATAAAATCCTTAGTGGTTAGACCGGTTTTGGAAATGAGATCCCACGCAAAGTTAAGCTTCCGATCAGTTCCGATATTGAAGATGTCGTGCATGACTTCCAGACGTTCATAGCCGTTTCTGTGTTCTGCATAAACGCCAATCTGCTTAAAGGCATTGATAACTTCCGCTTCCATTCGGTCAAGCTTCAATTGCGCTGCTTCTGATGATTCGGCATGAATGCCAAAAGTAATAAATTTTCTTTTGAGCAGACCATTATTACCTTTAGCCAGCTGTTCTTGAAGCATCTGAACATATTCAGCACGCAGAGCATTAAAAGCGTCGTTGTGCTCAGGTATCGCAATAGCTTGATAGAATTGTTCGACATCTATAGCTTGGTTTACAAAGGACAGTTGAATTGAAGTAGAACTGTCAAAGTAGTTGAGAAAACGACACCAACTTTCAAAAATAGCGGTCTTTCTTCCCCGCTTAGCCAAACGGTAGTTGGCGTCATTAAACTCAACAGTTCTGGTATAAAAGTCTCCGTTAGCGATACACAAACCGCTGCGATACATTTCATCATAGGGGATGGTGCGCTGGGCACTGCGTGGGATTTTTCTTTGCAATCTAGCAAGCTTAATCATCCGCGCTATCTTTTTTTTGGCGTCTCTTGGTAGCTTTGCGTAAGGATCGATTCTTTTTATTACTTTGGTTTTCGGCTCTTTGGTCATCTTGGGCATGGACATCATCAATCACCTCCTGTATTTTTCCTGCCAGTTCCATTCTGGCGTAAAGATTTTCAGTTTGGTATGGCCTTATCTGCGGCCTAAAGAAACGCACTTTCAGATAGTTAAGGGCAATCTTTTCTATTGTCCTGTTGTCTTTAACTGACCAAAGCCCCCAGACAAAGGAGGGTGTTGCAACAAACATCATCAGCCATACAGCTCCACCACCCAAGAATGCCCTAAGGACAAAATAAAGTGGCAAATATACAAAGACACCCAAGGCGACAACGATAAGCCGCCGTTTTGTCAGGCCAAATAGTAATTTGGCCTCTACGCCGGATAGGTCTTTTGGAATATTGACATACGGCATATAGATACCTCCCTCAATGCGCGTTGAAAATGCTTTTTGATAATGATGCAGTGTTAAACAAGGCAACCACAAATACGAATGAGTACAACAGTAAGGTAAATACCGCTTCATTCGGGTCATCCGCAACCGTAATGTTACGGGTTAGCGCTTGGTACATGACAACAATCGTAAACATAAAAAAGCCTTGAAACGCCAGTGCAAATAGGTTCTTGATGTAGTTCTTGCCGATATCAGAGAGATCTTTTTGCATCAGCGTGGCATAAGGTACCGCGCCCATTGAGCCGTACAGACAAATCTTAAACATGCGCCCGATAACCGTAACTTGAATCATAATGGTAATAGCCATAATGCCAATTTGTCCGAACATTGAGGTGATGAGCATCGTTATCAAATAGCCGATATCCTTAGTTTCTAACAGGGCTTGCATAGAAGCCAAATCCGCTGCTGTTCCAAAGCTGCCACCCGAACCACCGGATATATGTGAAACAATAAATCCGCCAAGATGAAAAATGCCATTTGTAATTTTTGATGCATTTTGCAATAGGTAGATCCCGATAACAATCTTTATCGTTAATTCAAAAAACATCCAGGTCATGTCTACAGAATCTTGCATTCTATTGCGCTGTTCGACCCACCCGATAATTTCTATACAAAGGACGGCAAGCAGAACAAGCGAAGCTATCGGCGTCATGACGGTGTCGGCAACGTTAACGGCGGTATCCCACAAAGCGCCGCCAGCATAGTTTGATGGACTTTGGGTAAGGGCATCCTGCAGCTCGGCAGTCTGCCCTTGTACCCGTGAAAACATAGAATCAAGATTACTAATGATACTTCCTACCAACCATTCTCGTACCAGTGGTTCCAGATTTTCTCGCAAAAAATCTAGCATGTTCTTTTACCCTAGCGTCGTAATAATCATTGGAAATACCTTTTGCGCCAGCAATATAATCCCGCCGCCACCGGCTACCATAGCCCAGCCCGTCGCTTGCTTGGCACCGTTGTCATTGGAATAACCTTGAAATAGCTGCATCCCTCCAAATGCGGCAAAGCCGCCGCCAACAGCGGTTACGATGGTGATAAGAACATCAACAGTAGCAGAAATAATCTCCATAAAAATAACTCCCTTTCGATTAAACAAAGATGTCATAGCTTGCTATATATTTAAAATCTCAAACTGTTCCTCAGCAGAGATGCTGACCGGTTGACGTAACCAAGGCGGGATATATTCATTGTTTCTGTCCGCGTCTGACGTCAGATGATATCGTGGATGTCGTGTTAGGTCATATTTTTTAGACTTAAAGGGTCGAATGCCCCCAATATGACAGATACATTCGCTGCGGCTCATGCACGCTAGCTCATCCACTGTCATCAGTTCGCGCCCCAGCTTCTGGTAGTTGGTACTGTCTGTACGATGTGTGCCGCGGGATTTGCTATTATTAAACTGGTCAATGGTTTGTTTGCCGATGGTTTTAGAAACTTCTTCAAGCGTCTTATAGCTTTTGCTTCCAAGAAACAGCATGGTATCGCAGTTATCCACAATAATATCCGCTTTTTTTTCGTAGACGCTTTCAAGCTGTGCCTTTGATTGCAGAATCGGGCAAGCCGATATTTCTCGGCTTCTAATAACCGATATAATTTCTTCAAAGTTTGGTATACGGCCGATGTTGGAAAATTCGTCCAAAATACAGCGAACATGTACCGGCAATCGCCCACCATATTGATATAGCGCCCGATCACATAGCTGGTTAAACATCTGTGAATACATAATGGCGGCAATAAAATTAAACGTTTTGCTGGTGTCCGATGTGATAACAAACAGGACGGTTTTTCTGTCGCCAAGCTTGTCCAATTCCAGTTCATCATCTGCCATAATATCGCGAACTTCTTTGATATCGAATGGCGCGAGACGCGCACCGCAGGATATCAGAATAGATTTTGCTGTTTTTCCCGCTGCCTTACGGTATTTACGATATTGACGCACGGCAAAGTGGTCTGGAAAGTCCTGCTCTAAATCATTAAAAAGAACATCCACCGGGTTCTGATAGTCTTCGTCCTCTTCTTTGACATCACAAGCACCGAGCAGGTCCAAAAGCGTGCCAATGTTTTTATCCTCCGGTTCGCCGCAACTCCATATGTAGCCAATCAATGCGGTGTAAAGCAGACGTTCCGAGGATTGCCAAAAGGGATCGTTGGACGACGCCTTTTGATTTTCTCCGTTGGTGTTGGCCATGAGCACATCTACAAGCTTTAAAATATCCGCTTCGCTGTGAATATAGTTAAACGGATTGTAGCCCTGTGACTGGCGCATGCCATCCGTTTCATTGAGGTTTAATACTCTGATTTGGTAGCCATTTGCTTCAAAGGCATGACCGCACTCTCTCAGCAGTGTTCCCTTGGGATCTGTCACAACATAGCTGCTGTGCATTTGCAGCAGATTGGGTTTGACAAAATATCGGGTTTTGCCGCTGCCAGCGCCACCGATGACCAACACGTTTTTGTTACGGTTATAATCTTCGGTTTTGGTTCGTTTCATCCGACCGGACATCGAAAGTCTTTCCGTTTCAGTTAGGATGATGTTTTTATCCGGGTCGGGATCTATAAGGGGCTTGATGTCCCGCTTCGTTCCAAAACGCGCCGATCCGTATTCTTCCCCGGATCTGAATACTTTTCGTCTTTGGAATATCGCAACAATAAGCACGATCAACACCGCAGTTGCAGCCGCCATATCAACACCGTTGTTAGAGAGTTTAAAAGGTCTGTAAATCATTTGGGACAATGCCTCTTTAAAGGCGTTATGTAATAAGCTACCGCTTTTTAAGGCAATTCGTATTTGCTCGCTAACACGGTTTACATACCAAAAGATAATTAGAAAAATAGGAACGATTAATGAAGCTGCGATTAGCTTGCGGCGGTTCATCGTTCATGCCCCTTTGTCCGCTGCCGTGTATGCTGCTTTTGGACATCTCGCGTTTGCTGCATGGCTTTTGAAACAGCTTTGGCTTCTTCTAGTTCCTTCGGAATGGAACGTGGCTTCGGCTGCTTAGCCTTCGGCTCTTCTTTTTGCTTTGCTGCTGTAAATGAAACGTCCTCCGGGATGTCTTTATCCCGGGTGGGCTCACTGATCTCCGGTTGATTTTGTTCCGGGGTATCATATAGCATGTCATCCTTCGATTTAAAGAACATCATGTCTTCAGGGAGTAAGAAGGATTCGTTATCTGAAATTTCTGGCTCTGACAAATCCGGGTCAGATTTGTCAATTTCCGGTTGCTCCTGTTCCAGGTTATCCTGGGAAACCGTTTTTGCAATATAGGCGTCTAGCCCAACGCTGAGCTGCGCTTCATCCTTGGCTTTAAAAAACAGCGTGTAATTTTCCGTTCCTTCATGCTGTATCACAGAAAATCCGATATTGTAGCGTTTTAATGTTTTAGAAAGCACTTTTAATTCAGGGATTTTAATGTCTTGGCTAATCAGCTTATCGCCCTTTTTCATCAGCTGCTTGATGCTTGTTTTTCCAATAGGATTTGGAGGAAATACTTTGTTCTTTAAAACTTTAAGCAGCCACATAATTCCTTTAGCAATAACTTTGGAAGATAGCCTGGCAACTTTAACGCCAACCCGAACTGTATGTTTTTCATAACCATCTAATACGTCCATTTATATCAACCTCCTGTCATTAACTCCAGATTCGCAAACGATTGCGAATTTGACTAGCAGATTTAATAATCTCAGGCATCTTGATTTTTTTTCTTGCCGATTTTATCAAAGTATTCTTTAATCAAGGCGGCTATACGGTTAATATCCTGTTGAGTGGCTGTCTTAGGAACTAACTTGCGTGTATGGCTAACAAATTCATTAACGGCATTCCATCGTTTTTTAGGCAACAGAATATCCCTTACTGTGTCAGCTGAAAAGCTATCGCTTTGACCAAGCTTTTTTATCTGTTCGGCTTGCGCTGTGGAAATTTTCTTGTCACATTCTGCGGATATGTCACAAACGATGTGCTGTTGTTCAGCTGTTAGGTAGGACAATGAAACACCCGAAATCATTGGCAACATGTTTTTATCAACCATTTCAAGCAGTTCGGAAATGAGGTAGGTGAGGCGAATGTAACGCTGCACTTGTTTGTAGTTTTCGCCAGACTGTTCGCCTATAATTTCGGTTGAGCGCTTTCCTAAAGAATTAGGGACAATTTGTCCCATATTTTCTTTGGGAGGACGGCCGGCCTGCCTTTTCATAGCCTCTAGCTGCATTCTATATGCCCACGCTTTTTCACTGGGAAGCAACTCGTCTCGCTGGTTAAGGTTTGTATTAACCATAATTAGCGTTGCGGTATCATCGTCAACATCCTTGATAATGGCAGGAATGGTAATAAGTCCTGCTTTACGGCTTGCATTCCAGCGGTTATGACCGGCAAGAATTTGATATTGGTCACCCTTTGGACGCACAATGATAGGATTCAAAACACCGTTAGCTTTAATATCCTCAACAAGCTGCTGCATCTTTTCTTGGGTATAGGGCTTAAACGGCTGATCCGTCCACGGTCTCAGTTTGCTAAGAGGTAATTGTGTAATTGTACCCGGTGCGGTTGCGTTACCAAGACCAGAGAATAATCCAGGCAAATCGTTAACTGTATATTGTTTATGAGTACGATTTGAAAGGTCTATTTTGTTAGCCATTTATGACACAGCCTCCTCTCTTTTCAAAAACTCGTATGTAAAAGCTTCGTAATCTTGTCCCAATTTATTTTTATAACTCACAAGACTTTTCTGGTAAGCTGTACTGTTTGCAGCTTCAACAGATCTACCAATTCCGGTGTTATAAACTGTGTCACCGTATTGCTCAACCAAAGAGGCGTCTACTTCCTTACTCATATTGGTTCGATCTTGCATAGTTCTCAATATTCCTTCGACATATAAGCGGGGATTAACAAGATTTTTTACCATAGATACAATATCCAGTAACGCATCTAAACCATCTACTGCGAATTTTTGAGCTTGTACAGGTACAAGAACGGAATCCGACGCACCGAAAGCGTTTAAAGTAAGGTTACCTAGCGAAGGAAGGCAATCTATAAAAATATAATCATATGAAGCAAAGACTGGTGCTTGTAAAACACGATGCAGAACGCTTTCGCGTCCGATTGCTGACTGAATGACAGCATCTGCACTAGAAAGTGCCAGTGTTGCTGGTATGTAATCCAGATTTTCTTTTTCGTTTCTACGTATGCAGCTTGCAGCATTAAGCTGTTTTCCATTAGCTGCGGCAACAATAAGCTCATGGATGGTGTTGCCATCGTCCGGCTCATATCCTAGATAGCTTGATAAGTTTCCCTGCGGATCTAAGTCGATAAGCAGTACCTGCTTTCCTCTTGTAGCCAATGCTGCACCTAGCGACATTGTGGTAGTGGTTTTTCCTACTCCACCTTTTTGGTTTGCGATAGAAATAATTTTCATAAGTTACGCCCTCCTAAATATTCAAACTTACTTGCTGGAAAATATTTTGTATTTCAGGCGGCAGGTTATCGCCGCATTGCTGCCGTATGTATTGAATGCAAATTGCTAGAGCGGTTTCGATTGGGGAAGGGGTTGTGGGAACAGAGTTATCATCTAAAAGGAGCACATCTTGTTTAAGCGTTTGCATCTCTAAGTCAGTATAAATATTCAGAGCATACTCGACTTTTTTATGCCCTAGTGCGCCCGCAATTCCTTTTGGGTTAGCTCCTTTTTCCGTTAGTCGAGTTGCAAATGTATGCCTACACGCATGCAGCGTAAAATTATTAAATCCAGATTTTTCTCGTATCTTTTCACAGCACTTCTTCAGGCAGGTATAGGAGATTGGGTCGCCGTGAATGTTATGAAATATGAAGTTATCACGTTCATTTCTTGGCTGACTCATAATAATATCAAATGCAGTTGTAACAAGCGGTAACTCTCTAATTCCGCTTTCAGTTTTGCTCTTTCGAATAAAAATTGTTTTATTCTTTTCATCAAAGTCACTCCACTGCAAAGCAATCATTTCACCAACACGCAACCCAGTATTCAGCAGAAAAATAATAAAGTCGCCATAAAGCGTATCTTTACAATACGTCTCTATAACGACTTGTTCTTTTTGGGCTAATGCAGAAACCTTTTTCGTTGGAGCTTTCGGCATGATAAGATTTACTAAAGGGTTCTTTTCCAGTAGACTGTCTGTTTCAGCTCTGACAAAAGCCATGCGGAGTGTAGAAAGATACTTGTTTATTGTTGCTTTTGCATACCCTTCCCTGTAAAGCAGATTTAAAAATTTCTGACAATCTAATGGAGTAATTTGCGACAATGGCTTATTGGGAAAGTGCTTTTTAATACTCCTAACATGGTACCCGTTAAGTTCGTATGATGATTTTGAAATTGACGGTTGATAGTAGTTCTCTCTCCAGTGGTCTAACCATGTGTGCAAGTCAATAGAATTTGTGTTCATGTTATGTCTCCTGTATTCAATTTTAGTGTCGAATTTTATCATATCAAAACTCTACCAATTAAAGAACACAGCCTAATACTTTAATTCAAATTTTTATTAGATATAAACATAATTTGACCACAGTAAGAGCATGTCCTTGGTAAGGACGAGGTCACCAGTTCGAATCTGGTTAGCAGCTCCAAAAAATTGCTATACGGCGTATAATATGCCGTATAGCAATTTTTATATTCTTGGAAGTCCGGCGATGATACGCCGGACTTTAGGTGTTCGGTAAAGAAAAAACAATAACACGCAACATCCAGCCGATTGCCGGGCGCTCTCTACTTGCGAAAAATTCAAAGCAAAATACCCTAAAGGTCATGTTGCTTGTCTAGATTTCTAAGATGGAGATAAACGGTATTTTTTGAAATATCCAACATTTCCGACACCTTTATAACCGAATCTTTCAGATTAAACACACCTTTGGCATAAAGCTGTCCAATGATAACCTTGTTCTTATTGGAAGTAGAAATGGAGGGGTTAACCAAAACGCGACTCTTTGCTTCCGCCAGCGCTGCGGCAATTAAGTCGTCCACATTGTCCGAAAATGTCTCTATGATAGGAGATGTTCCATCTTGTGGGGGCGTTAAAGATGCCAAAAAGGCAGCCAATGATATTTCTGTGTGAAAATTGATGCACAAAAGACCAATAATGCGACCCTGCTCACCTAAAATAGGAATGGTGGTGGATTTTAATGTTTCGCCGTTTTTATTTTTGGTAAAGTAGCTGATCGATTGAGGCTGTTTGGATTCCTGAATTTTTTTGAGCATGCCCAACGCAAAATCGGTTATGGGCGCGCCCTCTGAGCGCCCCGTGTAATGACCGTTGATAGCTTTAATTACTGATTTATCCAAATTTTCCAGACTGTGTAAAATAATTTCATAGCCGTCGCCAAGATATTCTGCCAGTCCGTCTATACAAACTTGATAGGAGGACAGAATTGTCCTGTCCACTTCTGTGAGTGTTATATAAGAGTTGCCCAAAATCCCTCCACCTTTCCCACGTCATTTTATGATTTTATTATAGTCATCCTGATCAAAAAAGCAAGTGTAAATAAAAAAAATACTATTGACTAAAAAAAAATTAAGTGGTATATATAAGGTAATGCGCTAAAGGAGGGATGTCTGTTGTTTCAAGAAATAGCGCCCCATCCCAACAGATTACGGCCCCGTGTGCCGTACATAGGACCACGCCTGTCCTCTTCGACCCTGCCCTGAAAACCTGCTTTTCAAAGATGTGGTCGATTTTGAAGCGTTCAACCGATTTTATATGCAATATTTTTCTCCGCACCGATTCTGTGTGAAGTGAAATTGATTGCGACTATCAAGGAGGTGCAGTATCATGGATCAACTGGCACAGGCCATAGCCGCTGTTCCAAGCGTCCGCTTAGGTTCCCTGCCGACGCCCTTAGAGCGGCTGCATCGTTTAGAACAGCATATGGGCGTTTCTCACATCTATATCAAGCGAGATGATCTCACGGGTCTTGGGCCGGGCGGAAATAAAATCCGCAGTTTGGAATTTCTGCTTGGCGAGGCTGTGGCGCAGCGCTGTGATCTTGTCGTCGCAGCCGGCCCGGTACAGTCTAATCTGTGCACACTTACCGCCGCCTGCGCCAATAAACTGGGGATGGATTGCATACTGCTCCACAACGGAGCGCAGCCTGAACAATTGCAAGGAAATCTGCTGTTGAATCAGCTGTTGGGTGCAGAATCGATCTTTCTTGGCTCCGTGGATTCATCCAAGCGCGCACTGGCGATGGAGGACCTGTTGCAGGTACAGACACAAGCGGGGCGCCGACCTTACGCAGTGCGAAACGGTGCCACCACCGGCTTGGGCGCCATGGGTTATGCTTCCGCTATTGCGGAGTTGAGGACGCAGTGCACACAGCAAGGCATAGAAAGCCTCACCATTTTTGCACCGGGCGGCAACGGCGGCGTAGCGGCCGGCCTCATCTACGGAAATCAGCTTTTGGGGAATCCTTTTTCCTTGGTGATCATCAGTGTAGAGGATGATAGCGCCACCTTAACCCAACATATTGAGCAGACGATTGCCGAAACTGTCGCCATAACAGGCGTGCGATTCTCCGGCTCTGTTTCGAAAAGCGCCTGCATTGTGGACACCTACCGCGGCGCCGGTTGGGGCATGAACACCCCTCAAAGCAGTCAGGCCATACCCGATTTTGCCCGATTAGAGGGCATTTTGTTGGAGAATGTGTACACCAGCAAGGTGCTTGTGGGTATGTGCGATTTTATTCGGAAAGGCAAGGTAGACTCCCCCGCTTGCTATCTGCACACCGGTGGATTGGGTTCTTTGTTCAGCCAATATAATTTTTAAGCGGATCGCAGATAATTTTCGTGTGTCACAAGACACGCTATTGATTGCAAGGAGGAAAAGTTATGGAATACGGCTTTTTAACCATCATCCCCCCGATTCTGGCAATGGTTCTCGCCATTGTCTATCGCAAAGTCGCATTGGCGCTATTAATAGGCGCTTTCTCAGGGCAGTTGATTCTCAGCGCATGGAATCCGCTGACGGCCATCAATGAGACTCTCAACACCATCCTAAGTGTCTGCGGAGACAGTGACAATCTCAAAATTTTTATCTTCACCGCACTGATGGGTGCTTTTGTGCTTCTGGTCAAGGTGTCCGGTGGTGTCGCCGGTTTTGTGCATTATCTCACGGAACAAAACAAAAAGATAAAAAGCAAAACCGGTGCTATGATGATTGCTTATATGATCGGCGTCATCGTTTTTATTGATGGCTTGTTGAGCATCATGTTTACAGGTGTTGTAGCGCGCCCCATCACCGATAAGTTCAAGGTTTCCCGCGAAAAGCTTGCCTTTATCTGCGATTCCACCTCGGCCCCCATTAATGCCCTCATTCCTTTAAATTCATGGGGCGCCATGCTGATGGGTTTGATCGGCGCTGAAATCACAGCCGGCGTCATCACCGGCGATCCGATGAATCTGTTGATTTCCAGCTTGCCCTTTCAGTTTTACAGCATTGTTTCGCTGTTAGCGGTTCTGTTCTATATTTATACCGGCAAGGACTGGGGCCCTATGAAGAAGGCTGAACTGCGTGTCCAAACAACCGGAAAACTCTATGACGACGGTGTTACGCCGCTGCTCGACGACGGCGAGGACGATGAAGTGCTGGTAGCTGTCGGTACCGAAAATAAGTGGAACATGATGCTGCCCCTTATGACGCTGATTGGCGGTACATTCATTGGATTGCTGTATACCGGTTCCGGCAATATCAGCAAGGGTGATGGCACTATTTCCATCTTATATTCCATCATTGTCACGCTGTTGATCATGTGCTTTTACTACACACGCCAGAAAATCATGACGGGTGAAACGTACAGCCGTTATGTCTTAAAGGGCGTTGGCAGTATGATTTCTTTGGTGCTCTTGCTTGTGCTCGCTTTCACGATCGGTCGCATCATTAAAGAACTGGGCACCGGTGTCTACCTGGCCAGCCTGGTTAGCGGCAAGATAAGCGGTGCTTTCGGCCCTGCTATCATTTTTGTATTGGGCGCATTTATGGCTTTTAGCACCGGCACCAGCTGGGGTACTTTTTCCATCATGATGCCAATCGCCATTCCCATGGCCGCTGCTATGGAATCCAATATTGTGTTGGCCATCGGCGCCGTTGTCTCGGCCGGCCTTTTCGGTGACCACTGCTCGCCGATGTCCGATACCACCATTCTATCTTCCATGTCGGCCGGCACAGACATCTACTCCCACGTGAAAACACAGCTTCCCTACGCTTTGGTCAGTGCATTCATTGCGACTGTGCTCTTTATCATATTTGGTTTTACCCTTTAGTTATTGCGTCGTACTTAAACAATGTCTGTCTGAAACCATCGGCAAAACGGCAGGCCAACCATGCGGTTGGCCTGCCGTTTTTTGATACAAAAAGATTCAAATTGCAACTAAAATTGCGACTACCATCTGAAGTCGCCTATTCCAATGTTACTTGAGGTGCGCTTTATATTGCGCAGTCATTGCCTTAATATCCTCTTTCATTTGCTTTTTAGTCGCCTCATTCTGCGCTTTCAACAAACCATAGTTTTCTTTACTCAAAACTGTTTCTTTTCCGTTTAACATCATAGAAATAGCATCGTCACCAACAGGCTCATTCTTGACCGATTCAAGAAAAGACTCCGTGTTTTCCACCATTTTTTGTGTTGCTGTTTGAATAATATCAGACAGCTTCGCGCTGCCGAGTGCATTGGACATAGTGGGTTCCTCCTATCGCTTGATGTTCATGTTATTGCGGCTGATAACTCAAGATTTTGCAAATCGGAATCGCGTGAATCACGGTTGGCATCATTAGATCGTCAACCAAGTAAACAATGCCATCGCTTATTTTGTAGATAAAACCTGTGAAAGATGCGCTGGCAAGGTTTATCTGAAGTTCAACGCCCAAAGTATAATACACCTGTAATTGAAGTTGCAATTCTTCAAAGCAGCAGTCATGGCCATCTTCTGCTGTGTTGGATGCCGATTGCAGATAAGTCAACAATAGCGAGAAGATGCTGGGCGTCGTATCGACAGCTTCAAATGATAAAACCCCCAAGGTGTCGATCAAAACGGTTATATCTTTACCCTCTGATTCGGGTACGATGGTAAATATGCAATCGGTGACGCTTCCCAGACTTCCATTAGTCGGCAGATTCGGCAGCCCATCGGCGTAAAAGCCAATTTGAGATGCACCGGGGTTGGCTACAGCAAGCGCAAATGTCCTTATTAGATTTAACAAGTCCATAATCGTTCTTTTACATATCACTTTGCAATCCTTACAGTCATCATCATGCTTTTTATGCGCATCACAGCATGAAACTGTCACATTTAAATTAACACCACTGACGTTGACAGGCGTGGAAATGGTGGGACTGCTGACCAATGTCTGATCCCCTAATGTTTGCCCCCCATGACCGGTCATGGTCTGTGTTTGATCGCCCTGTGTTTGATTTCCCTGGGTTTGGTCACCTTGCTTCTCTCCACCCTGTATTTGAGCCTGATCGCCGAGTGTTTCGGTTAGATCCCCCTGCGTGGCGGACAGGTCGCCCTGCGTTTCGGTCTGGTCACCCTGCGCCTGAGATTGATCCCCCTGCGTAGCGGACAGATCGCCTTGCGTTTCGGTCTGGTCACCCTGCGCCTGAGATTGATCCCCCTGTGTGGCGGACAGATCGCCCTGCGTTTCGGTCTGGTCGCCCTGCGCCTGAGATTGATCCCCCTGCGTGGCGGACAGATCGCCCTGCGTTTCGGTCTGGTCACCCTGCGCCTGAGATTGATCCCCCTGCGTGGCGGACAGGTCGCCCTGCGTTTCGGTCTGGTCACCCTGCGCCTGAGATTGATCCCCCTGCGTGGCGGACAGGTCGCCTAAATCTTGATTTTGATCGCCCTGACTTTGGCAACCTTCCTGATCTTGACATACTTTAGAACAAGGTAGGTGGCACGGTGGTTTTGGACAGGGCCGCGGGGTTGGATACGAGAGTTTGCAATTATATTGATTACCACATGGCCGGTAACTTAGTGGCTTATTTGTATCAGGTGTACTGTGGCACTTATATATTTTCATAAATTCGTTTCCTCTCGTCGAATGTTGGGAATTCTTATAATGGTCCCATATTACAATACGTTGACTCATACGAATCGGTTCCCAACTTCTCGGCGCTATTGAGGCTGGACATGCTAAGAAATCAATGGCACATGGGCCTTATATAACTGCTCTAAGCAGCAGCCGGAGCCCCTGCATTTGCAAGGACTCCGGCTACACGAGATAATTGACATACAAAGGCTATTAGCAGATTGGTCCACACTGACAGCGCCAGCAACGACCGTTCCATACCCAGTCGCATCGCGAATAACGACGGATATTACAATTGTCGTTTACGTTATCGTTACAATTGTCGTCACAATTATCGTTCCAACGGTTGTTGCAGTTGTCATTCCAATCATTTCTACAATTGTCATTACGATTCTGATATCGGCACCCCATAAAGTACACCTCCTTCCGTTAGATATGTACTCTACGTGTTAAGACCAATGCTATATCCTATGCAAGTAATCAAATTTGGTTCCAACAGTTTAAGCGCATGGCGCACTTAAAGTTTAATCAACAGGATATCCTGTCTTTTGCCGCTTATTGCCAAGCGTAAAGGCAGCCTATCACGCCGCAATAATTACTGCGTGATTTCCGCAAAATCCCGAAATCCCAAACCAAACACCTGATTGGTTTGGGTCACCATGACAAAGGATTTTTCATCAACCTGCTCAATGATATTTTTCAAATGGTTAAATTCCGATTTTCGTATGGAGCAAATCACAACATCGGTATCACTGCCGCCCGTTGTGGATCCTGCCAAAAATATCAGCGCCATACAGGCCGGAGAGTAGACGCGCACCATGGTACATAGGAAAATAAGGCGCGACAATCAGGTCAATGATGCTAGAACAGATCAGGCAAGTGATGCCCATTCGGATCGCAAAACAGCAAAAATCAATATCAAAACGCTTAATTTTCCCCTTCGGCAGGGCGGTTTAGCGGTTCCTTGCGCCACCACCAGCGGAATATGTGGCAGAGTATAATGCAAGCTGCTGTCGCTGCGAGGTAGATACCAATAAATAGCCAGTGTTCCCCCCGCATAAGCATCAATGGCCCCATGGACCAAGCAAACATTTCAATGGGGGTATTAAACGGCGCAACCAACGCGGTGTCGTTCAGTGTCTTAGAGCGATTTAGCGGATCGACTATGCGCAGCAGAATAAATCCGATGGCAAAGACGCCGGTGGAATAACCAAAAACAAAAATAGAACGTTCAAACCAACTTTTGCGGTTCATAGCTGGGCCAAAATACAACAACGTCAAAAATACAATCGCTATCCCAAATACCAGCAGCATCAGCAGCGGCACCGCATACTTGACCACAACCTCAATCTTGATGGACGCAATACCAAAAAAGACTAAATAGTCAGTCGCAGTTCCGGAAATACGGTTGATAATGTTATTGTCGATATAGTCATTGACACCGGTTTTACAAAAAACAAGAAACATAGCGATCGCAATGAGAAAAGCGATTAGATAGGTCGGAAGATCCAACTTTGTTGTGGCATAAATCCAGTTATTAAGCAGCTTACCGGCACCTGAAGCCACCAAAAGAATAGCCAGATGCCAAGCCATCGGGTCGAGCGTAGTGGGCGAGATGGTCTCCAACCCGATAGATTGTTGATTCTCTTTTGCCACCAATCCTGTCTTTAAATCGCCGGAGATATATGAAAAACTTTTGATGTACTTGGTATACCCTCTGTGCGTCGCCCATTTGATAAAAAATAGGCCGCCGAAAATACCCGCTAGCAGGCCGACAGTGGCGCAGGTCATACCAATATCCATGGCATCGGTATACCCTAAGTCAGCAAACGCCGATCCCACCGCGGCCGCCGTGCCATGTCCACCGCTGAAACCGGCAGCCAGCAAAAGACCGAACCCGTAGTTGATCTGAGGGAACAGCTTTGAGATGACACAGATTGAAAACAAAACAGGCAGACTGAACTGAATCGTCTGAGCAAGTGTCTTATAACAAAAGTAGGAGCCGACGCGTCCTATTTCTGAGCTGATCTTATCCCTTGAAATTGTAAAGCCGTTTATCCCAACGGCTGAGAAAATAATAATAATCAATGTTCCCGCATAGGAACCGATCGAGTCCGAGAAAGGCAATAAACCCGTATACCGCAGCGCCAGTGCCAAAATTCCGGCGACCATGCTGGCCGGCATAAAAAACTTTTGGACAAAACCGACATGCGAACGAATATATTGCCCGATCAGTATAAATAAAGATGCAATAGCAAAGTCAATCAGTAGGTCTGTTACCGTCATATAAAATTTCCTCCTGCAAATGCTGTTGATATCCTGTAAGCTGCCAATGGCCGCCGCGGTGGCGCAGCAGCGTTAAAGCTCAATAAAATTCTGTGATCTGGATAATGTCGCGACCGGCGCCGGATCCAACGTTTCCTCTTCTATACCGAGGACGGTTTCGGGGCGAATCCAAGGTTTGCCCTGAATCGCACTGGTTTCTTCATGGGTCAAATAACCTTTATAAGTGGTTAGACTACGGCGCAAAAAACCATCCTGTGCGCAAGCCGCTGCAATGCCCTGGTTCATGATGCTGCGAAAATGTGGCAGCAGCGAGGCCGCATAGGCAATCGATGTCGATTGGGAGATGGCACCGGGGATATTGCTTACACAGTAGTGGACGACGCCTTCTTCAATATAACATGGATTTTCATGCGTCGTCTCATGAAATGTCTCAATAGCGCCCTCATCGTTGCTGATATCGACAATGACAGACCCTTTCTCCATGGTGCGAACCATATCTCGGTCTATCATAAATGTGGTCGAATTTTTGGGCCAACGCACGCAGTTATAAACAACATCAACCGTTGGAAGTATTTTTTTAAGGTTGTAGCGATTAGAAATCTGTGTATCGACTGTTTCAGCAAATTGCCGCCCAATATCGCGCAACAGGCCAATGTTGATATCCATGACGGTGACATGGGCACCCAAGGCCTGAAGCACACCGACGCATGCTCTTCCAACCGTTCCGCCGCCAATGACCAACGCACGTACGCCGGGTGCGCCACCCAAACCGTTTACAAATTTTCCTTTTCCGCCATTGATAGACAGTAAAGAAGTCAACCCCATCATAGCGCCCAGCTTTCCCGCGGCTTCACAGTTGGGCGACCCATAGCGATGCGCGTCCTCGGCTGTAAAAGCAACGCATTTGCTTTTGAGCAACGCCTCCACCTCCGCCGGATGCGCGGCTGGGTGGATGCAAGTAAACACGATCTGGTTCTCGCGCAACAAGCTATATTCACACGATTCAAATTCCTTAACTTTGGCCACAAAGTCACATTCGGCATAGATTTCTTGCATGGTATCAACCAATCTGGCCCCTGCCGCACCATATGCCTCGTCAGAAAACCCAGCGTTTGAGCCCGCACCTTTCTGCACAAACGCCTCATGCCCATCGTCGACCAACGTACTGATTTCCGCAGGTGTTGCAACGACGCGGTACTCGCCCTCTTTGATGTCTTTTAAAATACCGAATTTCACCATATTCTCCCCTTCAACCGATTATATTAGCGGGTTTGAAAACCTGATAGTATAATCTTTTTGCAAATTATGTGACAACTCAAATTTTTTGGTATATTTATTAATATTATCATGCTTTATGCCAAAATACCAAACATTTTGTTCACCTAAATTTATTAAGATGCCCCTTTGCACTTAAATCAGATTATTTTCAACCGTCTTTATATGCTTAAATTTGACAAAAATCGCTCATTTTTGGGCATTTGACATCGATATACGGCCGCCAAATTGATCATGGCGCGGTGTGTCTCTCAGCACCATGGCGAGGGCAGGGGCGCGAACGGTGATTTTTATAGTGGCTCATCCTTGCCACTGCAAATTTAATGACCCCGCAAGACCAATACAGTCTCACGGGGTCGAATGGCTGCCTTATGTTGGCTATTAGGCGCGGAACAATATGAAGTGCTCAATATCCGCCCATACACTTAGTATAGATAGGGCGTATCCCAAAGATTGAGCTTGACACCCAGTCCCTTTTCTCTCGCACTGAGCAGCATTTCGTAGGACCAAGCGACATCATATATCGGCAGTCCTCCCATCCCAAAGAGAATGATTTCATCGTCATTTTTTCTGCCTTCGGACAAACCGGCAACGATCGTACCAAGATTTTCGATTTGGGCCACTGTTAATTTATCCGCATCGATCAGATCAAGATATGTACCGCCGATCAACCCCACGCTGTCGCCATAGGGTGGCTGGCATTCCTCGGCCCATGCCTCATACATTTTCCAGTTATCAACCACTCTGCGCGCCTTGTGAAGCATAAGGCTTTCATCTAGATCGATGCTGGCAGGCAGGGACAAAAATGCCCCTTTCTTGATCCATTGATTCTCAATTCTCGGCGCAATCTTGCCGGAGGTCGCCGCGTTAATCACGTCTGCACCGGTTACGGCTTCCTCAATGCTATCTACTACATCTACATGGCTGATCTGGGGGTATTTATTGCGAATAAACGTCGCCAGTCTCTCAGCGGAAGTGGGAAACAGGTCGTAGATACGAACGGTATTAAGATTTTTGCAAACATCAGCAAGTGCCATGAAACAGGTTCTGCTGATAACCCCCGCACCAATCAGCGCACAGGTCTCCGACCCCGGTCGTGCAAGATATTTTGCGCCAACACCGGGGATTGCACCGGTGCGAAATGCACTGACAAGGTTCGCGGACATAAGGGCGATGGGGGCCCCCGTGTCGGCATCATTTAGCATTGTCATCAAGATCGAGCGCGGCAAGCCTTGTTTGGTATTTTCCCGATTCGAGCCATACCACTTTTCGCCCGCGACGTGAAATCTGCCGCCAAGATATCCAATCATAGCCATAAAACGTCTATCGGGACCGTCCTTGGGCATTCGAGCATGTGTAGGGTTTGCCGGAAACAACATTTTCACACCGTGCGAGTTATGATTTTTACCACCCATCACATAGTCACCCTTGCCCATGAGCGCGTATACCTCTTCCATCACCGCGACGCAACGATGCATATTTGTTACGCCGGCCTTGATCATCGATGGTTCGTCAAGATACAAAAAATCAATTTTCGTGTTGCTCATAATAAACGCCTCTTTCTTTTTAAT
Source organism: Candidatus Fimivivens sp. (assembly GCA_047974975.1). Classification (GTDB taxonomy): domain Bacteria; phylum Bacillota; class Clostridia; order Oscillospirales; family Ruminococcaceae; genus Yanshouia. The sequence goes on along the minus strand of JBKECV010000012.1, from coordinate 30,435 downwards.
TAAATTCATTTTATGGGAGAAGTTTTTGCATCCAAACACCCCCTATAATTTAAAGCACTGCAACTTTTTCTTACTCGGTTATCTCGTCGACGCCAATAATATGACGCGCGCAAAGAGGCGTTCGATACCACATTTTCCCGACGATTGCAAGTCCGATGACGACAACCGTGAGCAGCGATACCACACCAACGACCAGCCAGCCCTTTCCTGAGATCAACAGCGCCGGAATGATCGACCAAAAGAATATTTCAATGAAGTTGAGAAAAGGGGTCATAGCGGTATCTTCAATGGTTTTGGACTTGTTGTTGGGATCGACGATTCTCAGCAGCACAAACCCTATAGCAAACACGCCACAGCAGTAGCCATAGCAGAACAAAGAACGTTCAAACCAACTGTCCTTGTTGATACGATAGCCAAAAGGTATCATGGTAAGAAATACACAGAGGAACCCCGCCGCTGTTAGAATAGTAAGGGGCAAGGCATACTCGATGATAACGGTTATCTTAATCGTCGCTATTCCAAAGAATACGAGATAGTCAGTGCAGGTGCCTGAAATTTTCTGATTGATGTTACTGTCAATATAATTATACATTTTCGTCTTGCCGAAAACCACAAAAACGATGAGTGCAATCAGGTATGCAACCGTGAAATCCGGAATGCCTTTTAGGACATACGGCGCCAACAGAAACTGGTTGAGCGCATAACCGGCACCGGCAATCGCGGTAACAATCGAAAGATGGAAGCAAAGTGTATCGAGTGAAACAGGTGAGATGGTATCTTCCCCAATTGATGAACGATTTTGTTTGGAAATTAATCCGGTTTTTAAATCGCCTGAAATGTAAGAAAAGTCCTTGATGTACCCGGTATAGCCTTTTTTAGTCGCCCATTTGATAAATGCTAATCCCCCAAAAATACCGGTCAAAATGCCAATGGTCGCAAAGGTCATACCAAGATCAGTCGCTTCCACCCATCCAAGATCGGCAAAGGTTTTGCCAACCGCAGCCGCTGTTCCATGCCCACCGGTAAATCCTGCTGCCATTAAAATGCCTATGCCTTGGTTGACCTCAGGTGCAAGCACCTTGATAAGGGTAAGGGTCAGTGCAATCGGAATAATGAACTGAATAAAGAAAATCAGAAAGCGATAAAGTTGAAAACTCACAACGCGCTTAGCTTCATTTTTGGCGCCACTGCCTCCTTCAAATTTAAAGCCGTTGATGCCGACAATTGTAAAAATAATAATAATCAGAATGCCGGCATATCCACCTGCCGAATCGGAAAAGTAAAGCACTTTCAATCCTTGAGCACCCAAGGCTAAACCGATAAAGCCCGCCAGCATACTTGCCGGAATAAAAAATTTTTGGAAGAGCGGCACTTTTGCCCTCAAAAACTGTCCCAGTAAAATGAGTGCAGAAGCAATTGAAAAATCGAGCATCAGATGGTACACCGCCATAGGTAATCCTCCTTTTTTAAGTAAAAATCCTTTTATTTTTATATTTATAATAATATTTATAATAATATAAGTCAATATCATTTATAGCTTAATTTCAAGCAATACATTTATACAACATCGATAAAATTATCATCATTTAAGGCTTATACATATGTTTTTCAAACAAGATTCATGCAACTTATTTTAATTATTATATTGTTTAAAATAATTAGTGACAAACACAATAAAATACGCTATACTAAATAGGAACATTTAGGTCTTTTGACCTCAATCATTATTAAGAAGGTGCAGTTGCTATGGATATTACCGAAATTCGTTTAAAAAATATAAAAGACATTTTATCGGTTCTGCGCTTCAGTGAAGGGCATACAAAAAAAGAAATTGCAAGTTTAACGAACCTTAGTTTTGCAACAGTTTCCAATATGTGCAATGAGCTAAAGGAAAAAAACGTATTATCAGAAGAAAAGCTGGACACGATCAATGTCGGACGCACCCCAAATAGAATTTGTTTTCTCTACCAACGGTTTTGCACGCTATGCATAAACCTTCAAATGGAAACGCAAATGGAATTTGCGATTCTAAATTTCAGAAACGAGATTCTATTTCGGCATTGCTACGATATTGCGCACCTTGATTATCCCAAAAAGGTAATCGACTACGCAAAAAGCATTTATGATCAGATGTTGGCCTTTCCTTGGACGAAAAACTGCCAGTTTGTGGGGGTCGGCATCGCAGTGTCGGGTTGTTTTCATGCCAGGAGCGGCCGCATTCTAAATTCGGCTGTACCGATGTATGAAAACGCACCGCTCTTGGCCCTCGCACAGGAGGCATTCTCACTTCCCTGCTATATTGAGAATGAAGCAAATCTCTGCGCCCTATCCATGAGCAAACAAGGCAACGAGGACGGCAATCTTGTATACCTGCATCTATTTCAAGGCCTCGGCCTAGGCGTGTTATCCAACGGCAAACTATTGCGAGGAGAACACGGATTCGGTGCAGAAATTTCTCATATTCCCCTTGGGGATTCTGCACAAATCTGCCCAAGCTGTGGTGAAAAAGGATGCATTGAATCAGCGCTTTCGATTCATTCCTTTCTACAAGATTTTTTGACCCCACCTCCTGACGCCTCTCTCTTAGAGCGTTGGGAGGCCTATATGGTCGCATTGCGACAGACGCCTGAACTTTTTAGCGAATGTATCAATAAAAAGGGAGATTTATTAGGCATATTGATAAGTATCCTGATTAACCTCTTTGACCCTTCTGTCCTCTATATCGGTGGAGCCGCAGCGCAACTGCAGGATTTATTGGAGCCACGTATTTTTACGCAGATTCAAAATCGCTGCCGATGGACACTGGAAGAAAACTTTGCCCTCATCTGGGATAAAAACAGCGCCACCACACTTCTAAACGGCATTAACCAAAAAGTTTATGAACAATGGATGCCCTTTGATTAGCAAAGGCAAAAATTTGGCTGTTATCCGTGGACAACAACCGGCGAAATTTTTAATCAATAAGCTGGGAAAAGATAATTTTTCAAGCCTTACCGGTGTACGAGGTGATGTCGGTTTCTCTATAACCAAGTTTATGATGATGCACTCTTCCATCCTATCGAGGAAAACGTTTTCCGTTATCAGGGGTTGCTTTTGACTTCGAGGATTGCTATTATGCCTTGACCGAGTTAAACCACCATTTGAGCCGATTTTGAGCAATATATCTCCATTTTTACAATTGATGGAAGGAGCATATCCTCATGCAGATCAATACTATTATTATGCGCATCATGCTTGTGTTCCTATTTTTAGGCGCAGCCGATCGCATTTTAGAGAACCGTTTTTCCATTGGGCAAGAATTTGAAAAGGGCCTGATGACCGCCGGAAAAATGCTTATGGTCATGACCGGCATGATGGTTCTCGCACCGCTCATCGGGACGCATCTCTCTCCCATCTTGACGCCTTTCTTTTCCATGTTAGGCGCCGATCCGTCGATGTTCGCCAGCTGTTTTCTGGCAAATGACTGTGGTGGTGCGGCTTTGGCAAAAGAACTCGCCAACTCTCCCGAGGTAGGACTTTTCAGCGGCCTGATCGTTTCCTCCATGCTTGCGCCGACGCTTACCTTTACTATTCCGATCTCGCTCGGCTTGGTCGAACCCTATCAAAAACCTGCCGTTATTTATGGCATTATCGCAGGAATTATTACGATCCCCATCGGCTCTCTTCTCGGCGGATTGACAGCCGGTTTTAACTTATCGATGATGTTGCGCAATCTACTGCCTATTTTAATGTTTTCACTTACCGTACTGGTTGCGATTCTGATATTCAAGGAACGTACAACCCCCTTTTTTATATACTTAGGACGGTTTTTTATCGGCATTTCAATCGTTGGGTTGTGTCTGGGCGCCTGTGTGTCTATTGGAGACTTTGTGATTATCGAGGGACTCGCACCAATAGAAGACGCCTTTAAGGTGGTTGGCAACATCGCAGTCGTACTAGCCGGTGCATTCCCGCTTTTATGTTGTTTACGCCGTGCCGCAAGCGGTTTTTTTCGCACAATGTCTCGCCTTCTCAATATTAATGAACAATCTATCGCCGGTTTTTTAGCATGTCTGGCAAACAGTCTTGTCACTTTTGAAATGATGAAAAAAATGGATACACGGGGGCTGGCAATGAATGCGGCTTTCAGCGTTTCTGCTGCCTTTGTATTGGGAGATCACTTGGCTTTTACAGCACAATATAATCCTCAAATGGTTGCGCCTATGATTGTAGCCAAACTGTCTGCGGGCATTTTGGCAGTGATGCTGAGCATCCCAATGATTCATTACCTCTTACCGGCCTCTTCGGGTGCCACAAGCGCAACAAGGCTCGCATCAAAAGGATAGCGCACAAACGTTGAACAAAACGCAGACTATTGAATAATGAAAAGGCGCATTGGATTGTTGCATTTTTCGCCACTACCTACAGCGCCAAAGGAGTATGATGTGTGAACACCGTACTCTTTTTTAACCTTAAAATGCAAAGTAATGTACCAGACAAACTGGCTTTTTTATGAATTTTCAATCTGATATAAGAAGACAGAGGCCAATTTCTTCAAATACAACTTGCTTTTCTCATTTCGGTGTGTTATGCTTTAAAGCAATAAATAGAATGCGTAGACGGAAACGAGTAGAACAGAATTCGCCTTTTAGAGAGCATCCGGCCGGTGTAAGGGTGCAGACGGACTGTTTGAATACATTCCCGAGCAGCTGCCTGAATACAAAGAGTAGGGTAAGCCGGTTGCGCCCGATATAGCGTTGCGTGTGTGTTTGCACACAAAGAGGAGCATTTTGCGAGAAGTGCTCAAACCAGAGGTGGTACCACGATTAAAAATCGTCCTCTGTCCCCGTAAGGGACAGAGGACGATTTTTGGTTTTGAATGATTTGAAAAAGGAGTTATTAAAATGGAGCAGAAGAAAAATAGATTTCGAAGCCGATGGGGTATCATTCTTGCCTCGGTCGGTTCAGCGGTAGGCATGGCAAATGTGTGGGGGTTCCCCAACAAGCTGGGCAGCAACGGCGGCGGCGCTTTTTTGCTCGCCTATCTGTTCTTCGTTTTTGTGTTCAGCTACGTCGGGCTGCCCGCAGAATTTGCAATCGGGCGGCGCGCAAAAACCGGCACACTGGGTTCTTACGAAAACGCATGGAAAACCAGAGGTGAACGGGCCGGTAAGGCCGGCGGCCTTTTGGCCTGGCTCCCGCTGGCCGGTTCCATGTGTATCGCCATCGGCTATGCTGTCATCGTCTCTTACATTTTAAAGGCACTGTTTGATTCGCTGACCGGTACATTAATGTCCGTGGACACAGGCGTCTGGTTTGAATCGTTCTCCTTGTCTACCTATTCTGTAATCCCTTTCCATATCATCGTTGTGGTCGGCGCCTTGCTAACGCTGCTGCTTGGCGCAAATAGCATTGAAAAAACCAATAAAATCATGATGCCCACCTTTTTCATTATTTTTGTCATCCTGGCAATTCGTGTGGCGATGCTCCCCAATGTTCTGGAAGGATACCGCTTTATCCTGATGCCCCGCTGGGAAGCTTTGAAAGATCCGATGGTGTGGATCTGGGCAATGGGGCAGGCATTTTTCTCTCTCTCCATTACCGGAAGCGGCATGATTGTTTATGGTGCTTATTTGGACGACCGTGAGGACGTTGTCTCCATCGCCCGCCACACCGCTTTTTTTGATACCATTGCAGCATTTGTTGCAACGCTTGTGATTATCCCTGCGTGTTTTTCTTACGGCGTGGATGTAGGGGCAGGCCCCAGCCTGTTGTTTGTCACGCTGCCCACGATTTTACAGGACGTTCCATTCGGTCAGTATTTTGCTGTGATTCTTTACGTTGCAATGATTCTCGCCGGAATCAGCTCTCTGCAAAATATGTTTGAAGCCGTTGCGGAATCGCTGCTGCACCGGTTTCCAAAGCTGGGGCGCAAAGTCACGCTGGGCATTCTCTGCCTGATCTGCCTGGGTATAGGTCTCAACATGGAGGCCATTTTCCAATGGGGACCCTGGATGGATCTGGTGTCGATCTATATCATTCCAATCGGCGCAACCCTAGGCTCAATCTCTTGGTTCTGGATTATGAAGAAAGAGGATTTGATGGATGAAATCAACAAGGGCAGTTTTGTCCGACGCGGTGACGGCTGGTATTGGACGGGGCGTTACCTCTATGTTCCCTTTGCTATCATCCTCTGCTGCGTCGCACTGTTTATGAAAGTAGCCTTTTGACGTCCACCGCATTGGACGCCCCATTTTGTTCTGTTCAATGCCCCCTCCTGCTCCTTATTTTTGCGAGTCCAAGGGTTTCCCCCTTGGACTCGTCTTTTAAACATCATGCGCAGTTTAAAATAAAATTTAACCTGCTATGCACACAGGCAGCCCGTTATTTTAACACCAGCTGACTTGACATTTCAAGCACGACAAAAGCTTGCAAAGCATGAACTAAATATTAAATGATGTTCCCGTATGAACATGCACTGCCAAGCATTCAAAAAAGAAAGACTATGATACAACAACATCATAGTCTTTCTTTTTTGTACATTGAAAACGCCAAGCGACTTACACCTTGAGCGCTCCATGCACCATCATTTGGTCTGAGTGACTGGATTTGAACCAGCGGCCTCTACCACCCCAAGGTAGCGCGCTACCATCTGCGCCACACCCAGATATGCTGATCGTTGACAGCTAGACGAGTATATCATACTTGCCACAAAAAATCAAGGTTTTTGACAAGTAATTTTAAAAACTACGAATTGAATAAAAGGTAGCTCGCTACAAAAACTATTGCAAGTACAATACAAGGGAGGCAAAAATGGATAGTGCAATGTTTTGTTATCAATGTGAGCAAACTTTAGATGGCAAAGGCTGTGTAAAATCGGGTGTATGCGGTAAAAATCCCACCGTTGCCAGCCTACAGGATATCCTCATACACGAGTTAAAAGGCGTTGGGTTTTACGGTCAAAAAAATTTAGAAAACGGCTTTAAAATCAGAAGTGAGATCAATAAATTTGTTGTGGATGCGATGTTTTCCACACTGACGAATGCCAATTTTGATCCACCCAGATTCTTCGAATACATTCAAAAAGCTGAAAAAATCAAGGAAGAGTTAAAAGCCGCGGTCGGCCAACTGGAGAATGTACCCCCAGCGGCAAATTATAAGGCGCCTAAAAGCATAGACGAGGCACTCGTGGGTGCTAAGCATATCGGCATCATGGCTGATGAAACTTTAGCGATGGATATCCGCTCTTTAAGGGAACTGCTAATCTACGCTTTTAAGGGAATGGCAGCTTACGCACATCATGCTTATATTTTAGGAAAATTTGATGATAGGGTAAACAACTTTTTTTATAAGGGCTTAGCGAGTACTATTGATGACAGCCTGACAGTTGACGATTTATTTAACCTCAATATGGAACTTGGAAAAACAAACCTAACCTGTATGGCTTTATTAGATGCTGCCGTTACCGACGCATTCGGCACCCCCGAGCCCACCGAGGTTTTAATCACAAAGAAAAAAGGGCCCTTTATTATTGTATCGGGTCATGATTTTAAAGATTTAAAAGACTTGCTAGAACAAACGCAAGGAAAAGGTATTAATATCTATACCCACTGCGAAATGCTCCCTGCCAACGCCTACCCCCAACTTAAAAAATATAAGCATTTGATCGGTAATTACGGTGGCGCCTGGCAAAAGCAGCAAGAAGAATTCGACGCTATTCCCGGCTGCATCTTGATAACCACCAACTGTGTGCAAAAACCGCGAGAAAGCTACAAGGATAGGTTGTTCACCACGAGCATCGTGGGAATGCCGGATTGTCGGCATATTGAAGAAAAAAATGGCAGTAAAGACTTTTCCACCATCATTGAGAAAGCGTTGAAGCTGGGTGGCTGGCAGCAGGATGAACCTGAAAAGAAAATGACAATTGGCTTTGCGCATAACGCTATTTTGAGCCACGCAAGTGAAGTTGTTCAAGCCGTTAAAGACGGCGAAATAAAACATTTCTTTTTAATCGGCGGCTGTGACGGCGCCAAACCCGGCAGAAACTACTACACGGACTTCGCTGAAAAAACGCCTAAAGATACCATCATTTTGACTTTGGCATGTGGTAAGTTTCGCTTTAACAAGCTGAATTTAGGAACGGTGGCAGGTTTTCCGAGGGTGTTGGACTGCGGTCAATGCAGCGATTCTTATTCGGCGATTAAGGTCGCTCTCGCCCTAGCCGAAGCATTTAATTGCGGCGTTAACGACCTGCCCCTTTCACTTGTGCTTTCCTGGTACGAGCAAAAGGCGGTCGGTATCCTTTTAACGCTCTTGTCCTTGGGCATAAAGGATATTCGGCTAGGCCCAACACTGCCCGCATTCATTACACCAAATATTATGCAGATACTCATTGATAAGTTTGCAATAAAGCCTATTTCGACACCCGAACAGGATTTGGAAGCAATTTTAGGCCATTGCTATTAAATATTCAACAGCTGTTGCAAAAGTTTACGCAAACACACTACCCCCACTTTTAAAAGCGGGGGTAGTGAAATTGCTTTTATCCCAGCAACTTTTCAAGCATGGCCAAACGTGCGCTCACACAGAAAATCTCCATCGCAATCGACAGTTCCGAAGGCGTTGGGAAGCTGGGCGCAATTCGGATGTAACTGTCGTTCGGATCCTTGCCATAAGGATGGGTGGCTCCCGCGTCAGTCAGCACCACTCCGGTATCCTTACAGAGTGCGACAATGCGCTTGGCACAACCCTGGGGCGCCATGTAAGTGACAAAGTAGCCGCCTGTCGGTTTGACCCATTCGCCAACACCTCTCTCCCCGAGTTTCTCCTGCAATGCACTGAGCACCGCATCAAACTTTGGGCGCAAAACGGCCGCATGTTGATCCATAGTAGCGCGAATACCAGCGACATCTTTAAAGAATCGAACATGACGCAACATGTTCATCTTATCCCAACTGATTGCCTGCGCATTCAGCTGCTTTAACGTAAAGTCGATATTCTCCTTGGAAGCCCCCATGAATGCGACACCCGCACCCGGAAAGGTAATTTTGGATGTGGAGCCAAATACATAAACCATATTGGGTCGACCCGCTTTTTTGCATTCCTCAAGAATGTTGAGCAGCTTCGTGTCCTCATAAACATAGTGTAGCGCATAGGCATTATCCCAGAAAATTCTGAAATCCTTGGCCTTTGGCTTCATCGCAGCGATGCGCTTGACCGCTTCATCCGAATAGGTGCCGCCAAGCGGATTGGTATACTTGGGCACACACCACATACCCTTGATGCTGTCATCCTCAGCAATAAGTTTATCGACCAGATCCATGTCGGGTCCCCACTCGGTTAGCGGAATGGTGATCATCTCAATACCGAGAAACTCGCAGATGGTGAAGTGGCGATCGTAGCCCGGCACGGGGCAAAGAAACTTAATTTTATTATGCTGACCCCATGGCTTGTCAGAATCGACCGTGCCTTTAATCACCGCACGTGCCATGCAATCATACATGAAAGTCAACGACGACGAGCCGACAACGATCGTTTCTTCAGGCGAAACACCCATAAATGCTCCAAACAGCTTTTTAGCTTCCGCTATCCCTGAAAGCTCCCCGTAATTTCGACAATCGACGCCGCTCTCGGTCTTGCAGTCACTCTTGGAATTGAGAATATCCAGCATAGGCATGCTCAGTTCAAGCTGTTGTGCGCCCGGCTTTCCGCGTGCCATATTCAGCTTCAATCCCTTTGCCTTGTAGTCAGCCAGTACCGCCTCCATTTGTGCTTTCTCAGCGAGGCGTTCTTTTTGGTCCATTTGCCGGTAAGCTTTCATAACATTTCCTCCTTATTAGCAAACAAATTATCCATGTGTCAATTGCGGGGAACTGCCATATTTAAGCGCAGCTCGCACCGGTCTCTTGTATACCTGCGCCGATCCCGAATTAAAACGCTGCACTGCCCGGCGTTCTCGGGAAAGGCAGCACATCGCGAATATTGCTAACGGCCGTCATATACATAATCAGACGCTCAAATCCAAGGCCAAACCCCGCATGGCGGTTAGAGCCAAAACGCCGCAGGTCGAGGTACCATTCATAATCTTCGGTGGGAAGGCCGCATTCCGCCATACGGGACAGAAGCACATCCAAGCGCTCCTCGCGCTGGCTGCCGCCGATAATTTCACCGACACCCGGTACCAATAGATCCATGGCGGCGACAGTTTTGCCGTCGTCGTTCATGCGCATATAAAAGGCCTTGATCTCCTTGGGGTAATCGGTGACAAAGGTCGGGCAACCAAAATGTTGCTCTGCCAAGTACCGCTCATGCTCGGTTTGCAAGTCGCAACCCCAAAATACCGGATATTCAAACTTATCCTTTTTCGCCTCAAGAATACCGATCGCCTCGGTATAGGTGACCTTGGCAAAGTCCGAGGTGATGATAGACTCGAGCCGTGAAAGCAGGTTCTTATCGTAAAAATCATTGAAAAATTTCATCTCGTCAGGACATTTTCCCAACACCTCTGCAAGCACGGCCTTGATCATATCGCGAGCCAGTGTCATATTATCCTCAAGGTCGGCAAAAGCGATCTCCGGTTCGATCATCCAAAATTCCGACGCATGCCGCGCGGTAAAAGAACGCTCCGCTCTAAAGGTTGGGCCGAACGTATACACCTTGCCAAAGGCCATGGCCATCGCTTCCGCCTCAAGCTGCCCCGATACAGTCAGGCTTGTCGGCTTGCCAAAAAAGTCCTGCGAATAATCAACCGTGCCATCCTCAGTTTTAGGCGGATTTTGTATATCCAGCGTGGTGACACGGAACATTTCGCCCGCGCCCTCACAGTCGCTGCCGGTGATGATCGGACTATGTGAATAAACAAAGCCATGTTCCTGAAAAAAGCGATGGATGGCAAACGATGCCACACTGCGGACGCGATACACTGCAGAAAGCGTATTGGTACGCGGGCGCAGATGTGCGACGGTGCGCAGATATTCAAGCGTATGCCGCTTTTTCTGAAGTGGATATTCCGGTGCAGATGTCCCTTCGACCACGACCGTTTTCGCGTGCAGCTCAAAGGGTTGCTTGGCATCGGGTGTGTGCAACAGCGTGCCGGTGATAACAAGCGCTGCGCCTACATTTTGATGAATCAGCTCATCAAAATTTATCAGCTCATCCTCGGCTGCAACCACCTGCAGCGACTTGAAACTGCCGCCATCTGAAAGTTCGACAAAGGCAATAGCACCTGAGTGACGCAGCGTTTTGACCCATCCGCAAACCGTTATTGTTGTTTGATCTTCGAATTGCTGCGGGTTAAAAAAAAGCGTTCTAATTTCTGTTCTTTGCATCTTTCGCACCCTTACCCTTTTTTGGTTATTATACCGTATATTTATAATGTTGTATAGTATCTGTCGCGAAAAGTTGCAATATTGCCGCGGCGTTTTGCATCGTGAGGATCCACGAATAACAGTCGGCAGATTGCTTATTATCAGATCAGCACAAAGTCCGTCAAACAGGTTTAATGATATGATTGTGCACAAATTTTTGCACATATTCATTTTTATCAAACAACTTCCCACTGGCATTTTGACATGCTTCGCGTTATAATAAAACTAAACTGCTGTCTGATCTAGAACGGCAGCTAATGAAAGCCATATTGATGAAACTTTCTTCTTTCTTTTCAGCTTACATTAAACATCCTTTTGTGGGGGACTTATGAATATAAGACAATTAAACGACATCGTTTCAGAAATAGGCTTTTTGCTGTTGACACACGGTGCTGAGATACATCGTGTGGAAGATACCATCTGCCGTATAACCACCGCTTACGGTGCCCAAGCAGATGTGTTCGCCATACCCGCCAGTCTGGTGGTGACCATCACTGAGCAGGACGGCAAGAGCTTCACTAAAACGCGGCGCGTCTACTACCGCGATATTAATCTTGACCGTGTCGATGCACTTAATGCGCTAGCCAGGCGTATTTGTACCGAAACGCCCGATGAACAGGAAATTGTTCAGGCACTAGCGGTTATTGCGCAGCGTCCGGCCTACACCCTGCCACAGCAGCTGTTTGCAGCAGGTTTAAGTTCCGGTGCTTTTGCCATCTTATTTGGCGGCGGCCTGCCGGAGGCAGTTATTGCAACAGCTGCCGGCATTCTGGTGCGCTGGGTGGGCACGGTGATGGACAAACTGGGTGGCGGGTTGCTGCTTAACAACATCATCGGCGGCTCCATGTGTGCACTTTCGGCCACCGTTGCAGCACAACTTTGGCCCAGCTTAAACAGCGCAGTTGTCACCATCAGCACGTTGATGCTTTTAGTACCCGGACTGTCTATGACCAATTCGATGCGCGACCTTATCGCCGGCGATTTGGTCACAGGCGTGATGAAAGGCACCGAAGCTACCGTCATCGCCGCCGGCATCGCCATTGGTGTTATGTGCTCGCTCGCCGTTTGGCGTGGCATGGTGGGGTGGTAAAATGAGTATATTATGCGCTTCTCTGGCCGCGTTAGGATTTGGCATCTTTTTTAATCTACGGGGAGTCAAGTTACAAACGGCCGCTATCGGCGGCGGCATCGGTTGGTTGTTTTTTCTCTTAGCTGAGTCGGGTGGCGATTTAGCACAATATTGCATAGCGAGTGCGGCCATTACCCTGTATGCCGAGGTCGTGGCGCGCATCCAGCGCGCACCTGTGACCATCTATTTGGTTCCTGCACTCATTCCACTGGTACCGGGCGGATTGATTTACGAAGCGATGCTTCATGTGCTCAACGGCAAAAACGAGCTGTTTCTCTCGGTCGGTCTACGTGCGCTGACCATCACCGGCGCCCTGACAATTGGTATCGTCGCAATTTCCTCGTTGATGCGATTGATTTACGCACGCAAGCTGCGCCTGCACCGCCCTATGTCCTAAAATCCATACCCACCTGCTTGAGCTAATCTCACAACAGATTTGTCCGCCTTTTAGTCATCTCGTTTGATGCACCAACGCCCTGCCGAACAACAAACATGCGTCGGGATTGACATTATAAATTGGATATGGACTTAAACACGCGTTCATATTCTATCTCCTAGCTAACATGAGGCTGCGTTTTCTAACGCAGCCTCATGTTAAGTGTAAACGGTGCAGCTCTGAAAACTGCACCGTTTACATGTTAAGCCGAAGTGATTTTAGGCAACAATAGTTTTCTTGACACGTGAATGCTGTAAGAACGCAATAGCAGCCAACACAATAAATCCAACAATGTCGGTGATACCACCCGGAATAAGCATCCCTAAACCGCCGGCGATAAGCGCAATTCGCTCATACCAACGCGCATTCGTTAGGAAGTACCCGGTAAGGCCGGTACCAATACCCAACATACCGATCAACGACGTGGCAATAATCTGAACGATATTGGGTGCTGTTGCATCAATCAATATCATATTCGGATTAAATACGAACAGATACGGTACGAGGAAAGCGGCGATCGCGAGCTTCGAAGCGGTGACGCCAGTCTTGAACGGATCGCTCTTAGCAATAGCCGAACCTGCATAGGCTGCCAACGCAACAGGCGGCGTAATATCCGCCACAATGCCGAAATAGAAGCAGAACATATGCGCGGTAAAGATCGGAATGCCCAGCTGAACTAAAATTGGCGCAGCAATTGTGGAAGTGATCAGGTAGTTTGCAGTAGTGGGAACACCCATTCCCAATACAATGGAAGTGATCATGGCGAAGAACAGCGTCAAGAACAGGTTGCCGCCCGTGAGCGAAACGAGGCTTTCGCCCAGCTTTAGACCCAATCCGGTCAGCGTAACTGTGCCCACTATGATACCAGCCACACCACAGGCGCAGGCTACGGAAATAATATTGCGCGCGGCATTCGGATAAGCCCACGCAACATCCTTAATGGGAACCCACGTATTCTTGCGCAGGAAAGGAACGATAATACACGCCAATGTACCGAACAAGGCGGCACGCGTGGTGGTGAACCCCATAACCAGCAGCACGATGATAGAAATCAACGGGACAATCAAATGTCCGCGCTCTTTCATCAAAGCGCCGGCCTTGGGCAGTTGTTCTCGTGGAATGCCCTTTAATCCCAGGCGCTTAGCTTCAAAGTGCACCATGATCCAGATGCCGGAAAAGTACAGGATAGCCGGAACAATGGCCGCTTTGGCAACCTCAAGGTAATTGATACCAACAGCCTCAGAAATCAGAAAGGCCGCCGCGCCCATGATAGGCGGCATAATCTGACCACCGGTGGAAGCCGCCGCCTCAACCGCCGCTGCAAATTCAGGCTTATAACCCAGCGACTTCATGAGTGGGATGGTAAAAGAACCGGTAGAAACGGTATTCGCAACCGAAGAACCCGAGACCGTGCCTTGCAACGCAGAGGACAAAACCGCAACCTTTGCGGGGCCACCCGCTGCCCAACCGGCCAACGCATTGGCAATATCGATAAAAAATTGGCCAATACCAGTCTTCTCAAGAAATGCACCAAACATAATAAACAGGAAAATAAAAGTTGAACAGGCCCCAATCGGGGTACCGATGATACCTTCAGTTGTGTAAAACAAATGGGTAACAATGCGCTTCCAACTATAGCCGCGATGACGCAAAAATCCCGGCATATAGGCGCCAAATCGAGCGTAAAAAATAAAAAACGTCGCTATTACAATGATCGGCACACCAACAACACGCCGACAAGCTTCAATGATCAAAACAATAGCTAAAATGCCGACATACACATCCATATCATTAAAGCGGCCGGCGCGCTTTAAAAGTTCAGCGTAATTTAAAACGCAATAGGCAACAACACCCAAAAATGTTGAACCTAAAAGTAGATCTACGACATTAAGCTTCGTGCGATTGAATTTGACAGAGGCCGGATAGAGCCAAAAAGCTAATGCAATGGCAAAACCCAGATGTATGTACCGAACCTGCTGCTGCGGTACGCGTTGAAAAATCGACGCATAGAGCTGAAATGTAGTAAAGCAGACTAGGATGGCGGTGATAATGTGGCTTTGCCACCCTGTAAAAGTTCTATAGGCACTTTCTTTATCCAGAGTTGATAAATCAATATCCTCCGGTTTTACTTTCTTTTTAAAAAGCAAATTTTTCACCCTTTCCGACCTGTGCGGTCGAAGATCGATTGATTGTATACATTATTATTGTGCAAGGAATCGATATTTAGGCAAGCCGCAGCAGCCTTTTGAGAATACTGCGACGTGAAATCGAAATTGAAAATGGCTGTTGTGGGTATAGTTTCCCGATCTCAACCGTATCATCGCCGTACTTAAATATATGACCGGCGATATTCCCCCCTATATAGCCAATAGACGTTTTCCACTCCGGTTCAAAATCCAAAATGTAAAAATCACCCTCCTGCCGAAAATTCATATCGGCAGTTTCGTAAATGGTATCTATCATACCTGCGCCATAGCTTTGAAAATAACCTTCTTCCAACGTGATCAGCTTGTTTTTAGGATCGAGGCGGTACACCTCGCGAATCAACCCTTTGTTGGCCGAATGCCTGAATCCTACTTCACACTCGGTAGATGTAATAATCTTCTCATAACGGACTTTTCCTTCAGAAGAAACCACAAGACTGGGCGGGAGTAAGGGCAGCAACAATAACAAGATAACGACGACAAGAAGAATGCAGGCGGACGAGATGGCTCTCGCCCGCCCGCACACATACTTTTTAATAGCCAAGATTATAGATGGAGTAAGAGTCCCTTACGGAACCTGAACACCAATCTCAGTATAGTATTTTGCAGCGCCGGGGTGTACATTTCCGGGAACGATACCGACCATAGCAGAATCACTGGAGAGCTCCGCGCCCTTGGCGTGTGCGCTAGCCAGGCTGGCCTGATTCTCAAACAACGCCTTGGTGAAAGCGTAAACATCGTCATCCGACAGCTCTGCACGGCAAATAAGTACAGCCTTGATAGCCAGTGTATTGGCATCCGCTTCGGTCTTGTAAACGTCCTTGCCAACAGTGTAATCGGCATAGAAAGGATACTTCTCGATCATCGCGGCGCGCTCGGCATCGCCAATACCAACGATTTTAACCGGCTTAGTAACAGAAAGCTCGGTGATAGCACTGTTGGGGGCGCCGGCTACGACGAATGCAGCATCGATAGTGCCATCCTGAAGCGCACTGCCGGACTCTGCAAAGGAAAGGTCGCGAACCTGAACGTCTTCAGCAGTCAAACCATAGGCCTCGAGGAACTGCTCAGCGTTTGCGCGGGTGCCCGAACCGGGTGCGCCCATTGAAACAACCTTGCCCTTGAGGTCCGCAATGGTATTGATCTCCATATTGGTAGTGACACAGTGCACAACCTCTGGATAGAGAGATGCGACCGCCTTGACGTTGCCAACAGGCTGTCCATCAAAGCTCTCCAGTGTGTCGCCGCCAACGGCATAGGCCATGATGTCGGTCTGAACAATGGCAAAATCCACTTCGCCGGACTCGAGCAAGCGGATATTCTCAACAGAAGCACCGGTGGAGTTTGCGGTGATGTTCGAACCGGTCGCGCCGTTTACCACCTGGCAGATAACGCCGCCAAAAGCGTAATAGGTGCCCGAGGTGCCGCCGGTCGCTAGGATAAAGTCGCCATCAATCGTCGTTCCTTCAGATGCTCCCGGCGATGCGGCGCCTTCAGATGACGGTGTCGATTCCGTCGAAGAAGCTGTGCCACCACAGGCCGCGAGCACCAGCACAAGCGCCAGTGCCATGGAAATTGCCAAATACTTTTTCATGAAATTTCCTCCCATTCAACTTGCATTGTGTGCGGTTTTGCTTTCGATAAAAAATATCAACCGCAATTGGTGGTTTTAGTATATCACAGGATAAAAAAGTTGGCAAGTTTTTCTGTACAAATCATGAACAAGCTGAATTAAATTCAGTTTATTGTAATATAAATACATTTTTCCACGGTTATTTCGATCAATATCTCGCTATTTTTTATGATTTAATAGCATTATTTCGTTTTTATTGTTTATACAATAAAATGTATAAAATAATGTAACCAACAAACGCAAATACCATATTTTAACTAATAAGGAAGTTTATATCATCACTTTAATGCATGAAAACACTTGCTGATTTTTTCTTAAATAGCTTCATATTTATGTAACAGATTAAAATCCCGCTATATTTTCATTGTTTTTTTGCATGTTATTTAATATCATCTTTCATTTTTGAGCTGAGATCGTTTTTTATGCAGATGCGTTCCTCTTCATTAATCGTCATATTCACAGAAAGAAGCACAACATTTCGTCATTTTGCACAATCATGTTACGGGGGGCGTTTCAGCGCAGTTGCGCGATACCAAATAAACCTTTGTATTCTCTACGCTTGCACACATATCTTGCCGCACAATATGACGGTCATTAGAACTGCAATACAAGCCACTTTTATCCGTAAATATACGTACTTTTGAGCCTTTCATTGCGCACCGGCTAATTTTCTGTTATCATAAACGTTTGTAGGATATAGAAACCATAGTAAAAGCATGGGGGATTACACCTTGTCAAATTTAGAGTATGAAATCAAGCGGCGCAGAACATTTGCGATTATTTCGCATCCTGACGCGGGTAAAACCACCCTCACAGAAAAATTTCTGCTTTATGGTGGCGCTATTCAGTTGGCCGGCTCAATTAAAGGCAAAAAAGCAGCGCGGCACGCTGTTTCGGACTGGATGGAAATAGAGAAACAGCGCGGCATCTCGGTGACTTCATCGGTTATGCAGTTTGAATATGAGGGTTATTGCATCAATATTCTCGATACGCCCGGACATCAGGATTTCTCTGAGGACACCTACCGCACACTCATGGCCGCAGACTCCGCTGTGATGGTCATTGATGCTTCAAAGGGCGTCGAGAATCAGACGCGAAAACTTTTTAAGGTTTGCACCATGCGAAACATTCCGATTTTTACCTTTATCAATAAAATGGATCGCGACGCACGCAGTCCTTATGAGTTACTTGAGCAGATTGAGGAGGAGCTGGGTATCGAAACATACCCGGTCAACTGGCCTATCGGCTCCGGGCGCGACTTTAAAGGCGTGTTTGACCGACACCGCCGCGAAATTGTGGCGTTTACTGCCAACAGTGGCGGCGCACGTGCGGTGGATGCCATTGAATTAGAACCTGACGATACGCGATTAGGCGATATTCTGGGTGAAGAATTACACGCTACTTTACAGGAAGATGTTGAGCTGCTCGATGGGGCCGGCGTAGAATTTGACCAAAATCGGGTGGACTGTGGCAAACTGACGCCGGTGTTTTTCGGGTCGGCGCTGACCAACTTCGGCGTAGAACCCTTTTTGGAAGATTTTTTGCACATGACCAGTTCTCCCCTGTCGCGCACGGCCGATATCGGTGTTGTAGAGCCTTTTGAAGATAAGTTTTCAGCCTTTGTATTCAAAATTCAGGCCAATATGAACAAGGCGCACCGCGACCGCGTTGCATTTATGCGCATCTGCTCCGGACGGTTTGAAAAGGGCGCCGATGTGTTGCATATTCAGGCAGGGCGCAAACTTAAGCTTTCACAGCCTCAGCAGATGATGGCACAGGATCGTGCAATTGTTGAAGAAGCTTTTGCAGGGGATATCATCGGCGTTTTTGATCCGGGCATCTTCTCCATCGGCGACACGGTTTGCACCCCAGCGCGTCCGGTGACCTTTGAGGGTATCCCAACCTTTGCACCCGAGCATTTTGCGGTCATCACCCAAAAAGATACGCTCAAGCGCAAGCAGTTTGTCAAGGGCATGAGCCAAATTGCGCAGGAAGGCGCCATCCAGATTTTTCAGGAACCGGGAACCGGAATGGAGCGTGTCATTGTGGGCGTCGTCGGTGTATTGCAGTTTGAAGTATTGGAGCACCGTCTGCTTCATGAGTATGGCGTTGAAATTCGGCGCGAAAACCTACCGCACCAATATATTCGTTGGATGACCAATAAAGAAATGGATCCCAAGAAGCTGCAACTCTCTTCCGATACCAAGCGTATACAGGATTTAAAAGAAAACAACCTGCTGCTGTTTGCCAACAGCTGGAGTGTACAATGGGCACTTGATCACAATAAAGGACTGGAGCTGGCAGCGTTTTCAAAAAATTAATTGAAGCGACCTGTTTCACAAATCTAGAGACAAAACGCGTCTTGGTGCAAAATTTGCTCAAGACGTGTTTTGTTTCTGTTAGGATAACGAATCACATCAAATGCCTATCGCGGCCGTGTTATAATGGCGCGAAATAAGACGACCTCCAACAAAGGATGGCAGGCATCCGTATTTCTTGCCAAATAATGCTGAATCATTCCATGCTTTTTTTATTATGAGGCTTGCCATGATTTTCAATATATGCTATACTTAATAAAATTCGGAGGCATAGCTCAGCTGGTCAGAGCGCTTGCTTCACACGCAAGAGGTCCCCGGTTCGAGCCCGGGTGCGTCCACCAAAAAGCACATTTATCCTTTAGGGGAAAATGTGCTTTTTTACACTTAAAAGGATGATATGATGGAAGAAATCACTTATACGTGGCACAGTATAAAATATTTAATTAAGCACTGTGAGAGGGAACGTAATTTAAAATGAAACAATCACTTGATATGTTATGCAAAACCTTTATTGAAAATAGAGATATTATAAAAGAAACGTTCAAATGGGAAAGCAACTATATATTCCCTGTATGGGCATCAATATTTACTGATAAGGGTGTTTGTGCAATCAAATTTTAAAAGAGAATACAGGCTTATTTTCTAATTTCAAGGGGCATTCAAAGCTAGCTACCGTTTCTATCTTGGCGACGTCAAACAACCCAGAGGGAAAACTAAAAAAAGCGCTTGAAGTTTATGATATGCTCAGAGAGAATTTTAGTAGTTCGGAGCACCTTGTTTTGGGTGCAATAATGCTTACTGATTTAGCAAAAGAACAAAATATTTCTGATACATCAGCTAAAGCAAAAGAAATATATAAAATTATGAAAAATTACCATCCTTTCTTAACATCAAGTGAAGATAGCGTTTTTTGCTTGCTTCTTGCTTTATCAAATAAGCCCATTAAAGAAATTTCAATGGAAACAGAACAGTGCTATGATTTAATAAAACCACATTTTTTCTCCGGTAATGCTGTCCTATCTCTAAGTCACGCGCTCGCCCTGTGTGACGGTTCGGCTGAAATTAAAACTGATGCAGTAATGAAACTTTATAACACACTAAAAGACAAAGGATATAAATATGGGACTCGCTATGAGCTTGCAAGTTTAGGCATTTTGGCGATGTTGCCTGTAAATATAGATGTTATTATCAATGATTTAATTTATGTAGATAAGTTTCTATCAGGACAAAAAGGATATGGACTTTTCGGCTTTTCAAAACCTCAAAGGCTCATGCATTCTGCTACGATTGTAGCAACGCATCACTTAAAGAAGGATGATGCTAATGTTTTGACATCAGCTGTTACAAGTGCTGCTATTTCACTAATTATCGCACAGCAAGCAGCTGTCATAGCAGCGGTTGTCGCAAGTTCTGCAGCAAGCAATGCCAGTAATTAGTATCGCTTAAACGGGAGATCTTTACGGTGCTTAATGATTTGGTAACATCGGTTATGCTATCATTTTTGTGTGATAGCGTCGATGAATCAAGGCCGTTTATATTATAGCAGGAGGAAATATAAATGAATAAGTTTTTGAAGATGTTACCATATATCCTAGTTAATTTCGCTGCTTTTTATTTATTGCCAATGATAATTCAGGATACAGGGTCAGCAATGTTTGTTATGCTTTTCGGGATACCTTTAACTGGTTGTATCTCTTAATCGTCACGCTATTGTCTGCACCAACTATATTTATTCTCTACAACAAAACTGCAACTGTTTATATAATAGCTTTATGCGCAACGGCTCGCCGTCGGTGCGGTCACCGTACCACCATTACCATTATAGCACTGCATGCCCCATACTCGTGGTATAAGGCGTATAATCTTCCATGTGAGCGCAAATCCTCAATAAAACAGGCGGACCTTCACAATGACCAGTCCACCAAAAAAACCTTCAAATTCTGCATGACGGTGCAGGCTTTGAAGGCTTTTTGATTATTAAAACATTCTTGATCCACTCATAGTCTATAATGCTCGCAATTCAATAACCCATTTGAAGCTTTTAATAAGTGGACTTTGCGTCTGTGCCCCCTATCCGACCCCTTGTGCTTACGTCCGCATTAAAAGAAACTGCATGGAATACATGCGGCTTTCCTTTTAGTCGGCTGTACTGTATTCCAGCGTCCTTTTTACCCATGCTTCCGAACTGCTCTGATTATCGTCTTAATCTATCGCAACGTCGTAGCCGCCGTCAGGCAACAAACATCCGCAGCACCACATTGACGCAAAAGCTGTGCGCAACGATCAAGTGTAGCACCGGTGGTCATCACATCATCTACAAGTAGAATGCGTCCCGAACAAGTGGCTCCGAGTTGCCGCCGATAACCCTTTTTCACATTTTCAAATCTTTGGGAAATTGGCAGTGTATGTTGCGCCTGTTTTTGTGCATTGCAAATTAACGGAGAGGGTAAATAGTCTGTGTTCAACTCAATCGCCAACATTTCCGCCAGTGTTTTGGCTTGATTATGACCACGCTTTTCTATGTTTTCGGCGCTCATCGGAACCTCGGTCACAGCGTCAAATTGGCCGGTGCCGGCCAATTTGAAAAACGCAAAAGATTGAGCCATCAAGCGCGCAGTCTGTTCCAGCGCCGGACTGTCCGGTTGCGTTTTGAGACAGTGGATTAAGTAATGTGTCACCGGTTCATAGCAAAAGGCTGAAACACAGCGCGAAAAATAAAAAGGTGCTTCTTTGCAAACGCAACTGCCAGCAGGCTTTCCACAGACCGAGCAGCAGACAGAAGCGAAAATTTTCTCCGACAGATTCAATATACACTCGGGACAAAGTGCTGTCCCAATAGGTGTTACCTCGTGACAAACAACACAACGCGGCGGAAAGAATAAGTCTAAACAAGTGTTCCAATTCAAATGCAGCATTGGCTGCCTCAATACATTCTTTCTAAAATTGATGCTCCACACGTACACACCAATTGAAAAAAGCGGCTTCTCCGTCCTTATGAGAAACCGCTTTTTTGTGTGTTTAGATAAAACAAAAAGCGTGTTTATTCATCGCCCTCGGCCTCATCCTCTTCTTCATCAAAATCAAACTCAAGATGCTCAGAACAATTAGGGCAATCCATCTCGCCCTCTTCCACCATATCCTCGTCAAGATAGATGCTGTCACCACAACTTGGGCATACGATTTCGTACAAATCGCCATCCTGACAGCAGCAGTCATCATCATACTCTTCGTCATCATAGACAATCTCTTCGAGTCCATCCAGATCCTCGTCGATCATATCAATCTGTTCTCCGAGTTCGCCGACAACCTCCTGTAAATCGCTAACTTCAAACGCAATGTCATCAAGCACGTCGATAATCGCGTTGAGCAGCTTGCCTTCCTTGCTGGAAGTATCAAGGTCAAGACCCTCGGTAAGTCCCTTCAGGTATGCAACTCTTTCAGTAACAGTCATGTCGCTCATCCTCCATAAAATTCATATTGTAAAAGCTTTAAGCGCGCTCGAGATATTCGCCAGTTCTGGT
This sequence comes from Candidatus Fimivivens sp., assembly GCA_047974975.1. GTDB lineage: Bacteria > Bacillota > Clostridia > Oscillospirales > Ruminococcaceae > Yanshouia. Next base: position 7,849 of record JBKECV010000012.1, on the reverse strand, counting down.
ATCGACGCGGATCATGTCACCCTCGTTAATAAAGAGCGGAACACGAATTTCTGCACCGGTTTCAAGTGTGGCCGGCTTTGATGCATTGGTAGCCGTATCCCCCTTAAAACCGGGATCAGTCTGGGTAATTTGCAGTTCAAGGAAAGTGGGCGGCTCCACGCCGAAAATAACCCCCTTGTAGGAAAGAACCTTGCAAGAAACATTTTCTTTGACAAACTTAAAGCTATCCGAAAGCTTGTCCTCGTTGATCGGAATGTTTTCGTAGGTTTCAGAATCCATAAAGTAGTAAAGTCCACCATCGTTATAGAGATACTCCATGTCCTTGCGCTCAACAAAGGCGGTCGGGAATTTCTCATTGGGACTGAAGGTGCGGTCGGTGACCGAACCGGAAATGACGTTGCGGATCTTGGTGCGAACAAAGGCGGCACCCTTGCCCGGCTTCACGTGCTGAAATTCAATAATTTGAAAGACATTGCCGTCAACGTCAAAGGTTACGCCGTTTCTAAATTCACCTGCTGAAATCATATAGATTCTCCTCCTTGAGATAACTCTCTTGCATATGTACCTAATAATAGCCTATAAAGACACTTTTTTCAAGTAATTGAAACAGGTTTATTAAAAAAATTTACAAGATGATGAGATGTTTGGGGCTGTGCGTAAGATTCTCAAAGCCGGTCTCGGTAACGACAACGACATCTTCAATGCGAACACCGAATTTCCCGGCCAGATAGATGCCCGGCTCCACACTTAACACATTGCCCGCCACCGCAAACGTTTCGGCCATCGGCGAAAAGCGCGGCTCCTCATGGATTTCCAGTCCAAGTGAATGCCCAAGCGCATGGCCAAAGCACCCCTTATAACCCGCATCCTCAATAAAGCTGCGCGCTGCGTAGTCTACCACTTTACAGCTTGCCCCGGCTTTTATGACTTCAAACGCCTTGTTCTGCGCTGTTAGCACGGCATCATAAACATTTTGCTGCGCGTCACAAACAGACCCGACCGCCACTGTGCGCGTCATGTCGGAACAGTACCCATCCTTGAGTGCGCCAAAATCAAGCGTAAAAAAGTCGCCCGATTCAATCGCCTTATCTGTTGGAACACCATGTGGCATCGCGCTATTTTTACCCGATACGGCAATCGTGTCAAACGCGAGACCGTCGCTCCCCAATTTGCGCATGATATGTGCCAACTCGCCGGCCACCTCGCGCTCGGTTCTACCTACACGGATAAAATTTAATATCTCGGTGAAGCTGCGGTCGGTGATGGCCTGCGCCTGACGCATAACTGCAAGTTCCTCGGCAGTCTTGACCGAACGGTGCAACACAATGATATCGTCAAGCAGTCTGCCCGCGAGAAACGTCACCTCGGGCATCGCCTTTTTCCAGCTTTCAAATTCCGAAACAGTCATGTGTCGCGTTTCCACTGCAACAGTTTTGATGCTGTGCTTCTGCGCAAGGGCGCCCAACTGATTGAAAGCCGCGCCCTGTTGCAGCGTCACTGTGCACCCCTGCGCGACCGATTTCGCCTTTTCGATATACCTAAAATCGATAAGCAGTTCAGCGTGATCACGCATGACCAGCAATGTCCCCGCGCTGGAAGGCATGCCGGTATAATACCGGCGATTGACCCCTGAAACAATCAGCGCCGCATCAACCTGCGCCGGCAACGCATTGCGCAGCCGCTCTATCCGCTGTTCAATCATCATTTTCTCGCCTCCTGACCCAATGTTTTTTCATAATAGGTGCGCATCTCTCGGGCATCCTCCGCCTGAGTACCGGCCGATTCGCAGATTATGGTCGGATAGCAGCCTTTTTGCACAATCAACTCGACAAACGGCTCAAAATTCGGCCCAAAAACAGTGTCTTCAAAGGTAAGATGTCGTTTTTCTCCACCGTTTTCAGTATATTCTATCTTTGAAAAATGGGCATGAAATTCTTTTAAGCGCGCGTTTCCCAACGCATTTTCGATGGTATCAAACACCGCTTTAAAATCGTCGAAACTTTTTAGGCCGCCAAAAGTGCGGGCATTCAGATGTCCGAAATCGACACAGGGCAGCATACGCTCATCCAGACGACACAGCGCCATCACTTCCTCCAGCGTGCCGAGCTGGTTTAGTTTGCCCATAACCTCTGGACAAATTCGTATATCGCCGAGTCCTTCGGCATCAAGCGCAGCGAGCGCCCAGCCCATCGCCTCGCACGCCAACTCAAGGGCCTCCTCGCGACTCATTTTTGCGCAGGATCCTGAATGTACGACGATGCGGTTGCCGCCTAAAAGCTTCACTGCGCGTGCCGCCTGCAAGATATATGCCACCGAATTGCGCCGTTTTTCGACCTCAACCGACGAAAGCGATATATAATAGGGCGCATGCAACGAAACGGCGATGTTGGCTTCTCGCGCCAACTGCGAAAATTTTTCGGCCATACCTGAATTGACACGCACGCCGCGTCCACACTGGTATTCAAATGCATTGAGTCCCATCTGAGTCAAATACTTTGGCATCTGCTCCGTTTTTTTATAACCCATTGTGGCAAAGCTGTCGGCGCTGCCTGCAGGGCCAAAACGTGCCATTGTTATGTTCTTAATGTTGCTTTCTCCTTTCAAATCTTAAAAGAATCGGGTGTTCAAGCCAACGTTTGAATCTAAAAAATCGGCTGGATTCGGCTTCTATCGGTGTGACGAATATTGCATAAATACCCGCTAGGCGTGCGCCGAGTATATCGGTAAAAATCTGGTCACCGATGGCAACTGCTTCACCGGGCTTAATGCCCATCCGGGAGAGCGCACGGCGGTAGCCGACAGGCAATGGTTTTCTGCCGTTCGATTCAAAATCCAGTCCGAGCAGGTCCGCAAACAGACTGACTCGCGCCGCCGAATTATTTGAAAGGATGATAAGCTTTAATCCCTCAGCGCGCGCCGCCTCCAGCCACGCTAAGACGCCGTCGGACGGAACGGGGTTGTCGTGCGTGGTCAGCGTGTTGTCAACATCCAAAATCACACCGCGATAACCGGCCAAAGCCAGCGCTTGGGGTGAAATATCCAAAATAGTCGGATACCACTCGTGCGGATAAAAAATGCTCATGTGATGCCTCCTTACAGATAGCAACATTATAAAGCATTTTTTCTGCAAACACAAACATTGAGCTATATTAATTAAAAGATGCCACGAGTATACTGAACCGAATAATAAATTCGGACAAATGCCAAGGTATCATTTAGCGCAACCTAAAGTGCAGTCCAAATATGCGCTGTTATACGCCGATTGACCTAAATTGCAAAATATCCAAGAACTGACCTGTTACAGTCGGTTAAAGCATCAGATGCACCTCCCCCGCTTTTATATGCCGACTGGCAAGTCCTTGGAATCTTTTTAATTATCAGTCGGTACCTCAGTATTATATGATCGAATCATGCCCACTTGATGACAGGCAAGTTCATCCACCGTATTTTAACGGTCGATCCACACGATATTCTAAAAATGTTATAGGCACCTGCTACATTCTAATGGTACACATATAAAAATCCTCGCCGTTTTATACAAACGGCGAGGATCTCTACTCGCAGAGCAGGAAAAAGTCTCCTGCTCTATAGAATTTCAAATCATTATTTGAATTTTCTTTTTCTTGCAGCCTCGGACTTTTTCTTGCGTTTTACAGAGGGCTTCTCGTAGTGCTCTCTTTTGCGCACTTCCTGAAGAACTCCGGATTTTGCGCACTGTCTCTTAAATCTTCTCAGAGCACTATCCAACGTCTCGTTGTCCTTAACACGAATTTCTGACATTTACTATTCCCTCCCAACGCCCTAGGCAGGAGTATTTATCCTACTTAAAGATAACACGGCTATTATACAATAATCTGTACAACAGTGTCAAGTACCTATGCCCTCTATTTTGCAACAATATTCACAAGCTTGTTGGGAACAACAATTTCTTTGACAATGGTTTTGCCTGCGATAGCCGCGGCCACCTCCGATACAGCTTTAGCCGCCGCAAGCGCTTGCGCGTTGTCGCAGTTCATGGGAATTTCGACGCGTCCGCGTAACTTCCCCGAAACTTGAATGGCAATTTCAACCGTTTCGTCGATACACTTTGCTTCGTCATAGGTCGGCCAACTCTGCTCGTAGAGCATACCGCCAAAGTTGCAAATTTCCCACAGTTCCTCAGTCATATGCGGTGCAAAGGGGTTTAAAAGCAGCAACAGCGTTTTATACGCGCCGCGGGTAATCTGCTTTGCATCCGAAATTTCATTTAAAAGCGTCATCATGGCTGCAATGGCGGTATTAAATGCCAGCGACTCAATGTCTTCGGTTACCTTGCGGACGGTTTTGTGCATCGCACTCTCAATATTTTTCGGATAGTCCTCACCGTCGATCAAGATATCTTGAAGTGCCCACACACGCTCTAAGAAGCGGGTGCACCCCTTGATGGAGGAAGACTTCCACGGTGCTGCCTTTTCAAAATCGCCCATGAACATCTCATACATGCGCATGGTGTCGGCCCCGTAGGCATTGACAATATCGTCGGGGTTCACAACGTTGCCGCGCGATTTGCTCATCTTGACGCCATCCTCACCTAAGATCATGCCATGGCTGGTGCGCTTGGCATAAGGTTCAGATGTGGACACAACGCCGATATCATACAAAAATTTATGCCAGAAGCGCGAGTAGAGCAGATGCAGCGTCGTGTGCTCCATGCCGCCGTTGTACCAGTCGACCGGCATCCAATATTCCAGCGCCTGCTTAGGCGCGATCGCCGTGTCGCAATGGGGCGCGATGTAGCGCAAAAAATACCACGACGAACCCGCCCATTGGGGCATGGTATCGGTTTCACGTCGTGCGGGTGCACCACATTTGGGACAATCGACGTTAATCCAATCGTCGAGATGTGCCAACGGGGATTCGCCGTCCTCGGTCGGCTCGTAGGATTGAACCTCCGGCAGACGCAATGGCAATTCACTCTCCTCTAGCGGCACATAACCACAGTGGGGACAGCAGACAATGGGAATCGGCTCACCCCAGTAGCGCTGACGGGCAAAAACCCAGTCGCGCAGCTTGTAATTGACCTTTTCGTGTGCCAAGCCATTCTCAGAAAGATAGGTAACAATCTTATCTTTGGCCGCCTCGACGGTCAAACCATCGAGCATGCCGGAATTGACCATTAGGCCGCTGGCGCAGTCGACAAACGCCTCTTTTTCAACGTCGCCACCCTGGACAACCTCGATGATGGGCAGCTCAAACTTCTTTGCAAACGCCCAGTCGCGTGTGTCGTGTCCCGGCACCGCCATGATGGCACCGGTGCCATAGCTCATAAGGACATAGTCCGAGACAAAAATCGGAATTTGGGCATTATTGACAGGGTTTATCGCCGCAACGCCTTCCAATCGTACACCGGTTTTATCCTTGGCCAATTCGCTGCGCTCAAAGTCGGATTTATGCGCCGCTTCCTCTTGGTAGGCGCGAACAGCGTCGGCATTCTTGAGGCGATCCCCCCACTTTTTAAGGAAAGGATGCTCGGGACTCATGACCATATAAGTTACGCCAAAGAGCGTATCGGGTCGGGTGGTAAAAACAGTCATCACATCGCCGGCGGTTGTTTTAAAATCAACCTCGGCACCGGTGGAACGACCGATCCAGTTTTTCTGCGACACCTTGACCCTATCTATGTAGTCGACAAGGTCAAGATCATCGATCAGTCGCTGCGCATATTCGGTGATCTTGAGCATCCACTGACTTTTAACCTTGTGGATGACCTCGCCGTGGCAACGCTCGCAACTGCCGTTGACGACCTCTTCATTGGCCAGCACCACCTTGCAGGAGGTGCACCAGTTGACGGCCATCTCCTTTTTATAAGCGAGCCCCTTTTTGAAAAGCTGAAGAAATATCCATTGTGTCCACTTGTAGTAGTCGGGGTCGGTGGTGTTCACCTCGCGGTCCCAGTCAAACGAAAGTCCCAACGACTTTAGCTGCGCTTTGAAATTCGCCACGTTGCGCTTGGTTACAACTTCGGGATGGATGTGGTTTTTTATTGCAAAGTTTTCGGTTGGAAGTCCGAATGCATCCCACCCCATTGGATAAAGCACGTTGTACCCCTGCATTCTGCGCTTTCTGGATATGATATCGAGCGCGGTGTAGGAGCGCGGATGCCCAACATGTAGTCCCTGTGCGGAAGGGTATGGAAATTCCACCAGTGCGTAAAATTTAGGCTTGGAATAATCTTCAAGAGCCGCAAACGCTTTTTTTTCATCCCAGATGCGCTGCCACTTACTTTCGATCGACTTAAAATCGTACTTCAAGGTGACTCACTCTCCAATCAACATCTCTGCCGTTTTATTTAAACTTCTTTTCTTTGCTCGGCTCATATGCCGAAATGTTGCAGCTGCCCACCTCACCATGGCACAGCAACGATTTTTGCGTTTTAGTTGCTGATTATTCTTGCCATTCGACCTCGGGCGCATCGCCCCAAAGCCGCTCCAACGCGTAAAATTCTCTCGCCTCTTTTAAAAAAATGTGAATGATGACATCGCTGTAATCCATTAAAATCCACGATGCAGAATTATAGCCTTCAATGCGTCTGGGCTCCAGGCCCTGTGCTGAAAGCTTTTCGTCCACCGCATCTGAAAGCGCCTTGACCTGTATGCCCGAATTGCCGGTCGCCACGACAAAATAATCCCCGATACTGGTTAGCGTGCCAATGTGCAATACTCGCACATCGTCTCCTTTTTTGGTGTCAAGCAACTGTGCAACCTCTTTCGCCCTATCTAATGCTGTCATGAACAAACCTCCTCAATCATTATTGCGTATCACAACGCCTTCGGCGTCATTATCATTATATTCGCTGTATGGGTCTTTATAATCCCAGCTAAAATCGAACAGCGGGTCATTTTCTTCCTGCGACGGCGCATCAGTCGGCGGCAACGCACTGCCCTCAGGCGGATAAGCCAGCTGCAGTTCCCACGGATCGATCGGATTTTCTGCACGCACACCCGCATTGAGCACCTCTGCAAGTTTAAATCGGTTGATGCAAAGCACGGAATAACCGTGATAGGTCGCACCGTAAGCCGGCAACGTTTGTATGGTGATATTGTCGGTTGACACACCCATGCCCACACTGATGAGCGAACGTATTTCAGAAAATGGTATCGTCGTCTTAACGTGACCAAAATTCTTAGCCGCAATTTTAAGCACCTGAAATTTGCCAAGACTTTTGACCGACTGCATGGCGGATAGCATAAACTGCTTTTGCACCTTGAGTCGATCCAAGTCCCCCATTTCGTAACCCTTACGGTAACGCAGTAGCCATTCGGCCTGTTCGCCCGTGAGCGTTTGAGGGCCGGGGGGAATCGTTTTGCCGGGTAAAAACGTAATGGCGCGTTCTAAATTAACAGTGACACCACCCACCGCATCGACCAGAGCTCGCACCCCCGCCAACGTGATGACCGCTGTATCGTCAACTTGCAAACCAAGCTGTGATGATACGATCTGCCGGATATTTTGCGCTGGATCATCGGTGCTGAAGTCCAGACAGGCCGAATTGATCTTGCCTGTCGTATATTGTGTGCCGACAAACAGGTCGCGCGGAATTTGCAGCATCTGAACACGTCGGCTTGTCAGGTCAAGCTGCACATAAATAACCACATCCGCCAGCGTTCGGGTGTGATCTATACCACAAAGCAACAACGTGTAACGCGCGTTGTTTTTTAACTGCACGGGCAACTGCGCGGCATCACCTGCATCCTGTTGCGAATCCGCCGGCTGCCGGTTAGAGGCGGACGTTTTCTGCTGCAGTTCAAGAGGCGAACCCGGTTGCCTACTCTGTGCGATAAGTGCCGATGTAACCAACGCCGAAGCGATA
>JBKECV010000001.1:0-70868 GCA_047974975.1 Candidatus Fimivivens sp. | reverse complement strand
CGAACACGGTCGTTAAGCTCATCAGTGCCGAAAATACTTGGATGGAGACGTCCCGGGAAAATAGGTCGATGCCGGCACCTTTACAGACATTCCTGCAATAGCGGGGATGTCTGTTTCTTTTTTGGTTGTATTTTGGCCTTTTTTCAGCAGGTTAATCATGTTATAATAATAGAAATTATACTTGATGAGAATAGAAAACATGTTGGGAAAGGGTCTTTACTGATCGATAAGTTTTGTATTGTTACCGAGCCAGCGGCTGATTTGCCTCCGATGCCCATTGACAGATTCAATGTTACTGTAATACCATGTGATTTTCGTTGGGGAATAAGGAATACGATAACTATCCTGATGATCGTAAACTTTCTTCTGAAGCTTTTTATCTCTTGCCCAGGGAGGGGCATGTTTCTACGACAACGGCAATCAATATGAGCCAGTTTGAAGAGACATTTGTGCCAATTCTAGAATGTGGAGAGGACGTTTTATATTTAGTTTTTTCCTCCGGTTTGAGCAGCCCATTTGGGACGGCCGTCATAGCTTCGAAACAGCTTTAGAAATGCTACCCCCGGCGGCGGATTGTTGTGATAGATATATGGGCAGCTTCGATAGGCGAGGGATTGTTAGGTTGCCTTGTAGCGATGAAAAAACAGGATGGAGCCAGCCTGAATGAAGTCGTTGATTGAGGTTCGGGCAAATGTTCTAGGGTTTTGCGACTGGTTTACTGTGGATGATTTGATGTATCTTTATCGTGGTGGTCGGGTGCATGCATTTACCGCACATGTTGGGGCAGCCTTAGGGATTAAGCCTATTTTACATGTGGCTAATGGCGGTCGTCTAATGTCGTCGATAAAGGTGCGCAGGCGCAAGCAGTCTATTGAAGTACTTGCCAACAACATTGGTGCGTTTGGTGTTGAAGTCTCGACTCAAATGATTTTCACATTGGGCATGCACAGGATGCTGATACAGCGCAAATGCTTGCGGATATGATCCATAAACGTTTTACGCCAAAAGAGATACAGATTGCAGGTGTTGAGCCGATCATTGGGAGCTATACCGGTCCGGGGCTAGTTTCTGAGTTTTTTTATGGGAACCAACCGCTAGTGCGTGAATATTTAAGTTCAAACGATTTATAGGAGGTGTAACATGGATGACGTATTGTCTTTGATTAGACAGCGGCAAAGTTGTCGGAATTTTGATCCGTCACGATTTGTTGAAAAGGAAAAGCTGATAGAGATACTTCAAATGGCTGCTCTGTCACCGTCTGCCTGTAATAGTCAGCCGTGGCGCTATGTAGCGGTGGATGAGCCACAACGCGTGGAACAGGTGGCACAATGTCTGCAAGATGCAGGGATGAACAAATTCTCCGGTAAAGCCACCGCTTTTGTGGTCGCAATTGAAGGCAGACAGAACTTGACAGCTAAAGTTAACGAATCGCTTAAAAATCAAAAGTTTTCGGGCATTGATCTCGGCCTTTCGGTCGCACATCTGGTGTTGGCTGCACAGGCAGTGGGGGTGTCGAGCTGCATACTGGGGTGGTTTAATGAACGCAAGCTAAAAATGCTGCTTGGCATACCTAAAACCCGCCGCATTCGTCTGGTGATCGCGTTGGGCTATTCAATGCCAGATGATAAATTGCGTACAAAGCAGCGTAGAAAATTTGATGAAGTGATCAGCTTTAATAAATTTAATCGTCCTTTAGGTTAACTTTCTATATGTATACTAAAAGCGGCGCCCAAAGAGGGCGCCGCTTTGTGCGGTTGCAGTTAGATATTTTTATAACAGTTATTCGGATCGCAATGGTTCAATCTGTTTTGAGGTTTAACAATAAAAGCGCCGATGGTGAATACTCAGCTGTTTTTATGATTTCTTTTAAATTTAAAGCGGCGCACTACTCTGATGATAAAGCAAATAAGTGCGGATAGCATTGCAAGACAAATGACAATTAACAATAGGTCTTCAATCACAAAGAATAATAACGATTCAAAAAACCGAGCCAAATTTTCACCTGAACGCTTAAAAGAGGCGGAAATTTTATCGTCTAAAGTTTTAGGTGCCGATTCTACCAATCGATACTCAATCACTTCTTGTAATTCCAAATTCAGGTAAGAATAGGCGACTTGACTGTCCATACGACGCATCGAAGCAGTCAACGATTCTATCTGGTAGCGCACCTCTGAAAGCGCCTGCTCAAGAGCAATAATATCCTCGAGTTTATCCGCCTTGGATAAGATGTCTAAAAGTCGTTCTTCCTGCAGTGTGAGCGAATCGAGATGTGCTTGTGTGTCAAAATAGCTATCGGTTATGTCGTCGATATTCTCACTTTTTGAGGTGACATTGCACAGTCCGCCAACAGTAGTTATCACACTGTTGAGTTTGTCGGCAGGGATTCGCGCTTCTATAGAAGCGGAACGCTCATAATAGGCGCCGCTATGGGTTAAACTTTGCCCACTGATACTTTGGTTTTGGATATAGCCACCTTGTTGGGCAATAACGGACAAAATTTGTTCGATGGCGGAATCAAACTCCTTTGATTCAAGTGAGAGGGTGCTGCGTTTAACAATTTTGCGATCGGGCGTTATAACTGTCACATCAGACTCAGGCTGGTTGGCGCGGGCAGTTTCATTTGCCATTGCCCCAGCGCGTGCAGCAATGGCTAGCGACATGTTAGAATAATTTGCCACAGCGACTTCGTCATGCGCTGCAGGATAGGGTTCAATGACACCGCTGCATGCGGTGCAGATTGCCATAATGGCAACTATAAAAGCCAATACAGATAAAAAAGATTTTTTATGTTGCATTGAAATACCTCCTTTTAAATTTTACTTCTGCTAATAAGGTACAGAAAATCTGGAAGATTATTGCATTGAATCATTAGGATATTAAAAATCGAGAAACACCACTGGATGGCGCTTGACATTTTTATATCTATCCAATATAATAACGATAATTACTAAACAAATGGTTGGATAGAGTCTTTCCATTTGCAAATGTTTTTGACCACTTCCGGCGGGAAGGAATGGCCATACGGACAGCCGGGTCAAATGCCGAGCGGCAACTTCGTTGCCTTATTGATTGCGTTAGAAGCGCAAATTTTATAAGTTGGTTACTTAAAACCGGTGTGTAAACGAACACATAAAACTTGTGAAACGATCAATAAGAGTAGTAAAAGTAACTATTTGCTATATAGACTCTGACTGTTTTTGTTTTAATGATGAGGGGTTCCGTGCCTTTTAGGGCGCGCAGATAACACCTTTGAAAACAACAGATTTGGATCAAAGCACAAGTGTGTTGGCGAATTTCGCTACACTTGTGCTTATTTTTTTATGGAGGAAAGTGCGAAAATGGATGAAAAAATGACGCTCTATGGGTTTAATAACCTGACAAAATCCTTGAGCTTTAATATTTATGATGTCTGCTATGCAAAAACTGCGCGGGAACAACGGGACTATATCGCCTATATCGATGAGCACTACAATTCTGAGCGCCTAACCACTATATTGACGAACCTAACCGAGATGATCGGTGCGACGGTGCTTCATATCTCACGTCAAGACTACGAGCCGCAAGGGGCGAGTGTGACAATTCTTATTGCTGAGGAATCGATGATTCCCAGTGGCGATACGATTGTCGGGCACCTTGATAAAAGCCATGTCACGGTGCACACCTACCCGGAGTATCACCCGGAAACGAGCATTGCCACCTTTCGCGTCGACATTGATGTGGCCACCTGTGGAAAGATCACGCCCCTTTCAACGCTTGATTACCTCATCGCCAGCTTTGAATCCGATATTATTACAATGGATTATCGTGTACGCGGCTTCACGCGCGATGTGACGGGTAAAAAACTTTTTATCGATCATGATATGGTTTCGATTCAGCGGTATATCGCACAGGAGACTTTGGAACACTACGACGCGATCGACATCAATGTTTATGAGTCGAATTTATTTCACACCAAAATGTTGATTAAAGAGTTGGATTTGAAAAATTATCTCTTTAAAACCGACGTATATGAATTGCCGCCCAAAGAGCGGCTGGCCATTACCAACAACCTGCGGCGTGAGATGATTGAAATATTCAGCGGCAGGAATATCTATTGACGCTTAAAGAAAAGGGAAGGGAGGCGCGATATGCCGCAACTTGATCAAACACGTGCACCGATTTATGAGGCGCTTGAGAAATTCAAAAAAATGCGGGTCGTTCCATTTGATGTTCCGGGGCATAAGCGTGGCCGGGGTAATCCCGAACTGAAAGATTTTCTGGGTGAAAAATGTGTTGGGGTCGACATCAACTCGATGAAACCGTTGGATAACCTCTGCCACCCAATTTCAGTAATAAAAGATGCACAGGCGCTGGCGGCCGACGCTTTTGGTGCGGCCAACGCATTTTTCATGGTCAACGGCACCACATCGTCTGTACAGGCAATGGTACTCACCTGTTGCAAGCGGGGGGATAAAATCATCCTGCCGCGCAATGTACATCGCAGTGTTATCAATGCGTTGGTACTTTGTGGCGCACATCCTGTCTATGTCAATCCCGAAGTGGACAAGCGCTTGGGTATCTCGTTGGGCATGTCGGTTGCGCAAGTGGAACAGGCTATCAAAGCACACCCCGATGCAGTGGCTATTTTTATCAATAACCCCACCTATTATGGCATTTGCTCAGATATTCGGCACATTACGCAACTGGCACATGCGCACGGCATGAAAGTGCTGGCCGACGAGGCGCATGGCACGCATTTTTATTTCGGGCGCAGGTTGCCGGTCAGTGCCATATCAGCAGGGGCGGATATGGCGGCAGTGAGCATGCATAAATCGGGAGGAAGCCTGACTCAAAGCGCGTTGTTGCTAACAGGGGCGAATATGAATCCGGGGTATGTCAGCCAAATTATCAATCTTACTCAGACGACGAGCGGGTCCTATTTGTTGCTGTCAAGCCTCGATATCTCCCGAAAAAATCTTGCACTGCGTGGCAAAGAAATTTTTCGCCATGTGCAGGATTTGACGCAGTATGCCCGTGAGGAGATCAACCGTATTGGCGGCTATTACGCCTATGCACAGGACCTGATTAATAACGACAGTATTTTTGATTTCGACAGTACAAAGCTGTCAGTTTATACGTTGGACATCGGGTTGGCTGGCATTGAGATTTATGACCTTTTGCGGGATGAATACGACATTCAGGTCGAATTTGGAGATTTGGGGAATATTTTGGCCTATGTCTCGGTTGGTGACCGTATACAGGACATCGAGCGGCTGGTCAGTGCGTTGGCTGAAATACGCCGTCGCTATCAGCGTGACAGAACCGGACTGATGGCACAAGAATATCTGCCACCACAGGTTGTCGTGACGCCGCAGGATGCATTTTATGCCGAAAAAACGGCGTTGCCACTGGATAAAGCCGTAGGCCATATTTGTAGTGAGTTCGTCATGTGCTATCCGCCGGGGATTCCGATTCTAGCACCGGGCGAACGCATCACCCGCGATATTTTGGACTATATTGCTTACGCCAAGGAAAAGGGATGTTCGATGACCGGACCGCAGGACGTTGAGATCAATCATCTCAATGTGCTACGACAGGCATACAATTAGCAATGCATAATGAAGGAGGCAGGCATGGAACTTTGGTTTACCGAACAGCACACCGCCAATGTGCGTTTATCTATTAAAACCAATCGGCAAATATACAGTGGTCAAAGCGATTTTCAGCGTATCGATATCTTTGAATCCGATGAATTCGGCCGGTTTCTTACCCTTGATGGTTATATGATGCTCACCGAAAAAGATGAGTTTATTTACCATGACATGATTATACATGTGCCGATGGCTGTGCATCCGAACGTCAAAAATGTTTTGATTATCGGCGGCGGAGATGGTGGCGCGGTTCGGGAGTTGGTGCGCTATCCTGAGGTGGAAAGCATCGATTTGGTCGAGATCGACGAATTGGTGGTCGCAGCCTGCAAAAAGCATCTGCCCACGACAGCATGTTGTTTTGATGACGCGCGCGTGCGCACTTATTTTGAGGATGGCTTAAAGTTTATCCGCTCCTGTGTCGAGGAATATGATTTGATTATTGTCGATTCCACCGACCCATTTGGCCCGGGCGAAGGCCTTTTCACCCGCGAATTTTATGGCAACTGCTACAAAGCGCTGCGCGCAGACGGGATTCTGGTCAACCAACACGAGAGTCCGTTTTACGATGACGACGCCTCTGCTATGCAGCGCGCGCATAAGCGTATTGCTGAAAGCTTTCCGATCAGTCGGGTGTACCAAGCGCATATTCCAACCTATCCATCGGGGCACTGGTTGTTTGGCTTTGCTTCAAAAGCATATCATCCGATTAAAGATATGGATGCGGTCAGGTGGAATGCCCGTGGATTGCGTACGCGTTATTACAATACCAGGCTGCACATCGGTGCATTTGCGCTGCCTAATTATGTGGAGGAGATGCTTAGAAATGTTGAATAAAAATGTTGAGACCTTTTTGGGCTGCGACTGCAACTACCGGGACGCCGCCATCGTTTTGTTTGGCGCACCGTTTGATTCTACCACCTCTTACCGACCGGGTGCGCGGTTTGGCAGTCGTGCAATTCGTGCAGAATCTTATGGGTTGGAGACGTACAGTCCTTATCAGGACAAGGATTTGAGCGACTATGCCGTGTTTGACAGCGGCGATTTGGAATTATGCTTTGGCAGCGCAGAATCGGCGTTGGGTGATGTGCAACAGAGGACGCAAACCATTCTGGAGGATGGCAAGCGATCCGTCATGCTGGGCGGCGAGCATTTGCTGACACTTGGCGTTGTGCGGGCGTTGCTCAAAAAATATCCCGACCTTTGTATTATCCATTTTGATGCGCACACCGACCTGCGCATAGATTATCTCGGCGCGTCGCTCTCTCACGCTTCCATCATTCGCCGCTGTTGGGAATTGGTGGGCGATGGGCGCATTTGGCAGTTTGGCATCCGATCAGGCGAGCGGGCAGAATTCGAGTGGGCAAAAAAACATGTCTCTTTGCGACTTTTCGACTTTGAAGGATTGGCGCAGGCGATAAAAGAGATCAAAGGTAGACCGGTTTATTTTACGCTCGATTTAGATGTGCTTGACCCGGCTTGTTTTTGCGGTACCGGTACGCCGGAGGCAGGCGGTGTGTCATTTTTGGCATTGTTGGAAGCGATTAAAACCGTCTGTACCGCCAATATTGTCGGTTGCGATGTCATGGAACTGGCGCCGATGCTGGATCAGTCGGGGGCCTCCACCGCATTGGCATGCAAGGTGGTGCGTGAACTGCTGTTGGGAATTAGCAAATAATATAATAAAACAAAAAATAAACGGAGGATATGGGAATGGGGAAAATTCTTGTTATCGGCTGTGGCGGCGTTGCGAGTGTTGCTGTTCACAAATGTTGCCAAAACAGCGCTGTTTTTGAGGAAGTTTGTATCGCCAGTCGTACAAAATCCAAGTGTGATGCGCTCAAAGAAAAGTTGATGCCGGTCACCAAAACTAAAATTACCACAGCGCAGATTGACGCCAATGATGTGAATGCGCTCGTCTCTCTGATCGAAACGGTTAAGCCTGATGTGGTGTTAAATTTGGCACTGCCTTATCAGGATTTAGCCATTATGGACGCTTGCCTTGCCACTAAGACCCACTATGTGGATACCGCGAACTACGAGCCGGAGGACACTGCAAAGTTCGAGTATTCTTGGCAGTGGGCTTACCGCGAAAAATTTGAAAAAGCGGGTATTACAGCACTGCTTGGCAGTGGCTTTGATCCGGGGGTTACCGGCGTTTTTTCGGCCTATGCCCTCAAGCATCACTTTGACGAGATCAATTATATAGACATTCTCGATTGCAATGCGGGTGACCATGGGTACCCCTTTGCGACCAACTTTAACCCCGAAATCAACATCCGTGAGGTGTCGGCCAAGGGCAGCTATTGGGAAAATGGCGAATGGATTGAGACCGAGCCGATGGCGATTAAACGCGTCTATAATTTCCCGGAAATTGGGGAAAAGGACATGTACCTCCTGCACCATGAGGAGCTGGAATCTTTGGCGCTCAACATGCCGGGTATTAAGCGCATCCGTTTCTTTATGACCTTTGGTCAAAGCTACCTGACCCATCTGCGCTGCCTGGAGAATGTCGGTATGACTTCAATTGAGCCGATCGAGTTTGACGGCAAAATGATTGTACCGCTTCAGTTCTTAAAGGCGGTGCTGCCCGATCCCTCTTCACTGGGGCCGCGCACAAAGGGTAAAACCAATATCGGCTGTATTTTTTACGGAAAAAAAGACGGTGTGCAAAAAAGCTATTACCTTTACAATATTTGCGACCACGAGGCGTGCTACAAAGAAGTTGGTTCTCAGGCGGTTGCCTATACCACCGGTGTGCCGGCGGCCATCGGCGCCATGCTGGTGATGAACGGCACGTGGAATAAATCCGGTGTGTATAACATCGAGGAGTTTGACCCCGATCCTTTCATGGAGGCTCTGAATAAATGCGGCTTGCCTTGGCAGGAAAGCTTTGATCCCACACCGGTGGACTGAGATGAAATTTTCTGATTTACCAACCCCCTGCTTTGTGGTAGATGAGGCACTGATGGTACAAAACCTGAAAATATTGCAGGGCGTTATGAAGCGCACCGATTGTAAAATTCTACTGGCGCAAAAGGCGTTTTCCCTCTATAAGCTTTATCCGCTGATTGGGCAATATCTCAATGGAACAGCGGCCAGCGGCCTGTATGAGGCGCGGCTGGGATGCGAAGAGATGGGCAAGGAAAACCACGTGTTTTCACCGGCCTACCGTGAAGCCGAGTTTGAAGAGTTGACTGGGATCTGCAGTCATATTGTGTTTAATTCTTTCTCGCAGCTTGAGCGATTTGGGGTATTGGCTAAAGCGGCAGGCTGTGAAATAGGGTTGCGCTTGAACCCAGAGTGTTCAACGCAGCAGGGCCAAGCGGTTTATGACCCTTGCGCGCCCCATTCGCGGCTGGGTATCACAAAGGCGAATTTTTGTCCTCAACTGCTCGGTGGCGTCTCGGGTTTTCACTTTCATACGTTGTGCGAGCAAAATTCTGATGCACTGCTGACCACCGTTGCGGCTATCGAAGAACAGTTTGGCGAATGGCTGCCGCAAATGAAGTGGCTAAATTTGGGCGGCGGCCATCATATTACTCGCCCGGATTATGATATCTGTGCATTGGAGCGGTGTATCGACCGATTGCAAAATCAATATGATTTGCAGATTTATCTCGAGCCAGGGGAAGCGGTGGCGCTTCATGCAGGTTTTTTGGTCACCACGGTGATTGATACGATTAAAAATGGCATGGATATCGCAATCTTGGATGCTTCTGCGGCCTGTCATATGCCGGATGTACTGGAAATGCCATATCGCCCGCCGTTACAGGATGCCGGTCTGGCGCAAGAAAAGGCATACACCTATCGATTGGGCGGACCGACCTGCTTAGCAGGGGATATTATTGGCGATTACAGCTTTGATCAACCGCTTAAAGTTGGAGATCGTCTGGTGTTTGGTGACATGGCAATCTACTCAATGGTTAAGACAAATACCTTTAATGGCATGCCACTGCCAGCCATTGTATTGCGTGATGATAAGGGTGACTGCCGTGTGTTAAACCGATTTAACTATATGGACTTCAAAGGTCGCTTGGCATAAATTTTGGAAAAATAGCGTCTAATATGCGCTTAAAAGGCAACCGCTTTTCAATGCGGTTGCCTTTTAATGTACGTGAACCTTTATTACAAAATCGTCTCTATTTTACCGCCGCGATAATAAATTCTTTGCAGCCTTGACCCGAGGCGCGAAAGCACCTCGTGCATACAGGATCCATACTGCGCACCGAGATCGTCCGCCGTCTGAATCAGGTCGCCGTCCTCGCCGATAATGGTCGCCGCATCGCCTATTTCAACCTGCGGGATGTCGGTCACATCCACCATCACCTGATCCATGCAGACGTTGCCCAGCTGACGTGCCCACTTACCGTGCAATATGACCCGACCCACGCGTGAAAGGTTGCGCGGGTAACCGTCGGCGTAACCGATGGACAGCACCGCAACACGCAGCAGCTTTTCCGCCTTAAAGGTTCGGCTGTAGCTGATCGGCGTTCCGGGCTGAACATCGCGCAGTGAAATAACCGCAACTTTAAGTGCGCTTACTATGTTTAAGTCCCATTTGGGGATATGCGCGGCCGTGTTATAGCCGGCCATTGCGGCACCGCAGCGCACCATGTCAAAATGTGCCTGTGGATATTTTTGTATACCACCGGTATTGCACATGTGTCGCGTACCAAGATGGCAGCCTTGCTGCTGCAGCGCAACAGTCGCATCGTTAAAACGCGCAATCTGTATGTGAGAGTATTCATCTGCACCGGCGCTGTCGTCATCCGCAGACGAAAAGTGGCTAAACGTGCCGGTGGCCAAAAGGTTGGGCATGCGATAGGCCTTGGCAATCTGTGCAATGTCCTGTGGTGTTTGGCAATCAAACCCGGTACGCGTCATGCCGGTGTCCAGCTTGACGTGCATTTTGATACGTCCTCCCGCCAGCTGTGCTTGTTCGTTGAGCGCACAGGCATATTCCAGTGCAGCTACCGACTGAGTCAGATCATATTTTAATATTTCGCCGGCCAATGTCGGTGTTGTGTAAGCCAGTATCAGTATTTCGCCGCTGATGCCGGACTCACGCAATTCAACTGCCTCCGAAAAACAGGCCACACAAAACCGGTTGATTCCCCGATTCTGTTGCAGATACCGGGCGATCGGCACAGCACCTTGACCATAGGCATCGGCTTTGATAACCGCCGAAATCTCACAGCCGGGCGCAAGATGTGCGCGCAGTTGCATTAAATTATACCCCAGGCGGTCAAGGTCAATTTCCAGCCAGGCCCGGTGGGTTATCATAGATTGTTGCATCGCGCTCGCGTTTCCCCTTTCAATAGCTTCAGGCGGCCTGCAAATAGCTAAAATTAAAAGATCAACTTGCCCTTAATATAATTGGCAACCTCGGCAATAGGCAAACGAACCTGTTCCATCGTGTCGCGATCGCGGATAGTCACCGCACCGTCGCTTTCCGACTCAAAGTCGTAGGTGATGCAAAGTGGTGTTCCGATTTCATCCTGGCGGCGATAACGCTTTCCGATAGAGCCTGCTTCATCAAAATCGATCATACAATCTTCCGAAAGACTGTTGTAAAGCGCCATTGCTTTTTCCGAAAGTTTTTTAGATAACGGCAGAACACAAGCCTTGTATGGCGCCAGCGCCGGATGCAGCCGCAGCACAACGCGCGTGTCGTTCTTCTGTGCATCGATTACTTCTTCATCATAAGCGTCGCACAAGAAGGCCAGCGTCACGCGGTCGGCGCCCAGCGATGGTTCGATGACATAGGGCAGGTAATGCTCGTTAGTTTCCTGGTCAAAATAATCTAACGCCTTGCCGGAAGTGTTCTGGTGCTGCTTCAAATCGTAGTCAGTGCGATCCGCAATTCCCCACAGTTCGCCCCAACCAAATGGGAATAAAAATTCAAAGTCGGTGGTCGCTTTAGAATAGAACGACAACTCTTCAGCACCGTGGTCACGCAGGCGCAAATTCTCATCGGTTAGGCCTAGATTCAACAGCCAATCATGGCAAAATTTACGCCAGTAGGCAAACCATTCGAGATCGGTGCCGGGCTTGCAGAAAAATTCCAGTTCCATTTGCTCAAATTCGCGAGTTCGGAAAATGAAGTTACCGGGGGTAATCTCATTTCTAAAACTTTTGCCGATCTGGCAAACACCGAACGGTATCTTGCGGCGGGTGGTGCGTTGAATATTTGAGAAGTTGACAAAAATCCCCTGTGCTGTCTCAGGACGGAGATAAACTTGATTTTTCGCGTCCTCGGTAACACCCTGAAAGGTTTTAAACATCAGATTAAAAGAGCGAATATCGGTAAAGTTCGTGCCGTCGCACGCCGGACATTTAACGCCCTTCTCTTCTACAAAAGCTTTCATGCGGTCAAATTCCCAGCCTTCAGGCGAAATACCGGTCTGGTCTTCGATCAACTTATCGGCGCGATGGCGCGTTTTACAGTCACGGCAATCCATCAATGGGTCGGAAAATCCACCCACATGCCCCGAGGCCACCCATACCTGCGGGTTCATCAGGATGGCGGAGTCAAGCCCGACGTTGTAGGGCGACTGCTGCACGAATTTTTTCCACCATGCGCGTTTGACATTATTTTTAAGTTCGACGCCCAACGGACCGTAGTCCCATGTGTTGGCTAAACCACCGTAGATCTCAGAGCCGGAATAAACAAAGCCGCGTCCCTTTGCCAGAGCTACGATCTTTTCCATATTTTTGTCGCTGTTGTTCATTGCGCTTCCTCCAAGTGTTCTTTGACATTACATTTTAGTTTAACTTTTTCAGTGCTATCCGTCAAGTAAAACCGTGTGAAAATGGGGAGGGAACAGAAACGGCAGGGCCTGTTCAACCTTGTTTAAATCATCAGAATACCTACCCCTCATTGCCATGCCCTAGCGTGGTGGGACGCATCTACTTATTATACATATAGAGTTATATCGCGTCATGTATACTATTTGCAATTACACGGAGCCGTCGCATATCATTTAATGCTGAAAAATGTTGAGAATTTTATTAAACAAACCGAAACGGCCCCTCTTTATGCAACACACGCGCCAAACTGGCACAGGCGGAATACGGGGTGTACTTTCCGGTGACGCCCCCTGTGGAAAAGCTGCTAATCTCAAGGCAGAAATGGATGCCGTCACCTTTAACATCAATAACATGGGTATTGGTGTCGACCGCCGGATCAGAAATGACGCGCGAACGCGTGCGGTCAAAACCGATGCCAGCCAAGGCAACCGTCGCATGGACGTTGACATTGCGGGGATAGCGCGCGCAAGCTTCACGCGTGCTGCATTCACAGACAATGGTGCGCTCGGTATCGTCGCGACCCAAACTCTTAGGGCTCTTGGTTGTGACAATCGACACTTCAGACAATAACATGCTGCCGTCTACAATGCCGTCTACGCCGAGAATGGCCCCGTGGGGCAGATAGATTTTGTGCCCATATTTCGCCGCCATTTCCTTAGCGTGGCGCTCGAATTTTGCATCGGAAAAAGCTGTAACCGAAAAAATCATGATATCACAGTGCTTAATGATGCCATCAAAGTTGGCCTTTAAAACATCGGCCGTAGCACTTTCGACGACGAGATCTGTCTTCTCCAGCAGTGTTGCATCCTGCTCGGTCACCACTGCAAATGCATTTTCCTTGGCTGAAACATTTAACTTTTGTACAAATGAAACCGAAACGTCGTCAAACTTCTTTAAACTTTCAAGCATGGTGCCGCCAATTTTTCCGCACCCCAAGAATCCAATATTTTGATGTTGTCCCATCTTTTTTCTCCTTTATGCGCAGGAGCGCGACTATGGTGAGCACGCAACTCAGTACCTTTCGTATATGTACATAACATTAAACGATGCGTATTATACCAAGGCGCCCTGCACAGACATACCTATTAAAAATAACTTACAATCATTATTATTTTAACAAAAGCTAGAATCGTTGTAAAACACAAAACAAACAAATTTGAAATACCGCGTGCTGTCGAAAGGGTAAACGCGCATTCGGCGTTGTTATGAACAGCTCGTCCCACACCACACATATGCGTCCAAGCGCACAAATACACCCAAAAGTCCCTTCTGCAATACGTGGCGTTAAAAACGCTTAGTGTCACAGAGGGGACTACGTTTCAACTGTTGCAGCAATCGTTTGCCCGATTATAATATTTTTTTCACATTATACATCGATTCAAGCACCAGCCAGTTCTGAGGAAAGAACTTGTTCACTGTCCAATAACTTACCCCACCCAAATTATATGCTTCTACCAGCGCCAGTTTGGCTGCAATGCTTCGGGCATCTTCAAACCAAGCAACATGTTTGCGCCCTTGCTTGTCATAATAATTAAAATATGGTGCTTGCGCCTGCTCATCAAACTTAATGACCGCACCTACTCGCTGTGCGAGGCTGAGCGCCTCGGTGTTTGACATTGAGCGTGCTGCTGAGCCCTGTACAAATGGCAATGTCCAGTCATACCCATAGTTGGGCATGCCCATGAGAATCTTTTGGCTTGGCATGGCCGACACCGCATAATCCAACACTTGTTTAACTTTATCCAACGGTGCAACCGCTTGTGCAGGACCGCGGGTGTATCCCCATTCATAGGTCATCAGAATAACGTGATCAACCGCTGCGCCGTGGAATGGATAGTCGTGTGATTCATACAAAAGCCCCGGTTGGTCGGCGCTGGCCTTAGGGGCTAGTGCAACCGAAACCGAATACCCCTGGGGGTGCAACGTATCGACCGCTTTTTTCACAAAACGGTTGTACTTCTCCCTGTCCTGTGGATAAATGTATTCAAAATCAATATCCAGTCCGAAATACCCTTTGGGCAATGTTTTCATCACATTTTCCAAGATATTATTTTGTAGGGCATCATCGTTTAATATCGTATGGGCCAATTCACTGTCAAAGCTGCCACCCTGCTTGATGTTGGTGATAACCATGAGCGGCGCGGTCTGTTTTGCAGATGCCGCCGCAATGACATTTTCATCTGCAATCGGTTCCAGACTGCCGTCGGGGTGCACTTCATAGCTGAAAATGCTGATGAAAGTCAGATGGGGCAGCGTCTTCGCCAGCGTTTCATCCCCAATATTGGGAAAAACATAGCCGTTAACGCTAATGGTGCGTTGCTTGGGCAAGGACAACGGAATGGTTATGACTTGCCCAACCCTGATCGAATTAGGGGCGGTGATAGCTGGGTTGGCCGCCAAAATATTTTGTTGCGTCACATCATATTGGTTGGCAATGCTGTGGAGCGATTCTCCGCTGTGTACAACATGCCGGACATCATCCGCCCTGATGACAAGGGATTGGCCAACAATGAGATAGCGCATATCTTTCAGGCCATTGTCATCTATTAACTGCTGCATCGATACACCATATTTTTGCGCGATGGTATAGATACTGTCTTTGGGTTGCACCGTGTATATCGTCAAATCTCCACATCCCCTATATGCAAAAAATCGAAATGCAATTCAACACAATATATGTGTGTGGTACAGCGTTCATACCAAAAATTTTATGTGATTTTTAAAATTTCATATTGACAAGAAAGCGTAAGAAGTGGTACACTGTTCGAAAGTTAGAGCCTGCTAACCAATTGGTGGTCTGCATGGCTTAAAGGTTGGGTCCAATGAAATGGAGTAATAAAACATGATGCCTCTTACAATGGCTAAACCCGGAGAAACAAATTATATCTGCAAAATTACAGGGAAGGACGAGGTCCGCCAGCATTTGGCCGAACTGGGCTTTGTGGTGGGAGAACGGGTCATCGTCATTTCTGAAATTGGTGGAAATATGATATTGTCAATTAAAGACAGCCGTATTGCGCTGGATAAAGGCATGATTAATAGAATTATGATATAGGAGTTGAGCAGTCCATGAAAACACTAAAACAAGTCGCTATAGGGCAAACTGTCACCGTGGTTAAGCTGCACGGAGTAGGGGCGGTGAAGCGCCGCATTATGGACATGGGCGTAACAAAAGGCGCTCAAATTTATGTGCGCAAGGTGGCGCCTTTGGGCGATCCTATCGAAATAACCGTGCGCGGTTACGAACTGAGCCTTCGCAAAGACGACGCGGAGACAATAGAGGTTGAATAATGCAATTTTATCAGCAAGTTAGCAACTTCTAACTTGCACTGCAAGGAGGATCATACATGAGTATTAAAATAGCGCTGGCCGGTAACCCCAACTGTGGTAAAACCACCATGTTCAATGACTTGACCGGTTCGGCTCAGTACGTTGGCAATTGGCCGGGCGTTACCGTTGAAAAGAAAGAAGGCAAGCTCAAGGGCTTTAAGGATATCATCATCCAGGATTTGCCCGGCATTTATTCGCTGTCCCCTTATACGCTTGAAGAGGTTGTTGCGCGCGGTTATCTGGTCAACGAGAAACCGGACGCTATTATCAACATCGTGGACGGCACTAACATTGAACGCAATCTTTATTTGACCACACAGCTTATTGAGCTGGGCATTCCCACCGTTGTCGCGGTTAATATGATCGATATCGTCCGTAAAAATGGCGATGTTATCGACCTAGCCAAACTCAGTGAAGCGCTGGGGTGTGAGGTCATTGAAACATCGGCACTCAAGGGCATTGGCTCTGAACAGGTTGCCAAAAGGGCAGCAGAGCTGGCTGTGAGCAAAAACGCTGTGAACATGCCGGCTGTGTTCAATGGCAGTGTTGAGCATGCGATTGCACATATTGAAGAGTCGCTTGAGGGTCAGGTGCCGGAACGCAACCTGCGCTGGTATGCCATTAAGCTGTTTGAGCGCGACCCTAAGATTATGGAGGAGATCAAGCTCGACTTGTCGCTGCTTTCACACATCGAAGAGCATATCGCTGCCAGTGAAACCGAAATGGATGACGACGCTGAAAGCATCATCACCAACCAGCGCTATTCTTATATTTCTAAGGTTGTTTCGGTTAGCGTTAAAAAACAGAAGCAGTCCAAGTTCTCCAACTCGGATAGAATCGACCAGATCATCACTCATCGCGTGTTGGCGCTGCCTATCTTTGCTGCGGTGATGTTTGTTGTCTATTACATCTCGATTACAACTGTTGGCGATATATTAACCGGCTTTACAAACGATACACTGGTCGGTGAATGGATTATGGGGCCCCTTGGCGAGTGGATGGCTGGCATAGGCGTTGCCGACTGGCTGACCGGACTTGTGGTCGATGGTATCGTCGGCGGCGTAGGTGCAGTCATCGGTTTCGTGCCGCAGATGCTCGTGTTGTTTTTGCTGCTCTCCATTCTTGAAGATGTCGGCTATATGGCTCGCGTCGCGTTTATCATGGACAGAATTTTTCGCAAATTTGGCCTTTCGGGCAAGTCCTTTATTCCTATGCTCATTGGCTCGGGTTGCTCGGTGCCCGGCATTATGGCCAGCCGAACCGTTGAAAATCAGCGCGACCGCCGCATGACCATTATGACGACCTCGTTCATTCCATGTGGTGCTAAAATGCCGATCGTCGGCCTCATTGCGGGGGCATTATTCGGTGGTGCATGGTGGGTTGCCCCTTCTGCCTATTTCATCGGCGTCGCCGCTGTTATTATTTCCGGTATCATTCTTAAAAAGACAAAGGCTTTTGCAGGCGATCCCGCGCCGTTTGTGATGGAGCTTCCCGCTTATCACATTCCCTCAGCACGCAACGTGTTGCGCAGCACCGGGGAGCGCGGTTGGTCCTTTGTTAAACGAGCCGGTACTGTTATTCTCGCAGCCAGCGTGGTGATCTGGTTCACCTCAAGCTTTGGCTTTATCGAGGGCGGCTTCACAATGGTTGAGGATATGGATCATTCGTTTCTTGCCGCTATTGGCGGGATGATCACGCCAATATTTGCTCCCTTGGGCTTTGGCACTTGGCAGTCCACGGTGGCCACTGTGATGGGTCTTGTCGCTAAGGAGGAAGTCGTCGGCGTCTTTGGTGTTCTTTACGGCGTCGCCGGTGATGCGTTGGAAATGGTTGAAGGGGGTGCCTTTGACGGTCTTTCTCCCATCGCATCGCATTTTACCGCCCTATCGGCCTACTCATTCCTGATGTTTAATCTGCTTTGCGCGCCCTGCTTTGCCGCGATAGGCGCCATTAAACGCGAAATGAATAGCGCAAAATGGACTTGGGCCGCAATCGGTTATCTCACTGTATTTGCTTATGTCATTTCACTGATTTTTTATCAGCTGGGGCTGTTTTTTTCCGGCAATGGGTTCACCGTTCTAACGGCAGTCGCCATTGTTTTATTGGCTGCTTTGCTGTGGCTGTTGTTGCGCAAAAATCCTTATGATCACCACAGGGAGGGGCGTCACATTAAACAGGAGGCGAAGGTAAATGTTTGAGTTTATTGCTTCTAATCTTGCTACGATCATCGTCGGAGCCATCGTCTTTACAGTGATTACATTGGTTTTTGTCAAGTTGATCAAGGATAAGATCAATCATAAAAGCAGCTGTGGTTGTAGTTGCGCAAATTGCCCAAGTTCCGGTGGCGCATGCCATCATCAATAAAGCTTGTTTGGGGTGTGGACCTATTGTCCATGCCCCATTTTGCAACAGATCCCACATTATTTTCTCAATGGCACCTGCGCGTAAACGACTGTAAGAAAATCTATATGCGGCACCGAACAGAACAGGGGATGACAGCGGCTGCTATCCGACTGCATTTAACAGCAATTAAAAAGACACGGTCATGGATGGCTCATCGCCCCACTCTCGTGTCTTTTTTCTGTTATAGGCCTTGGGATGCTCGGGTTTGCGTGTCACAGGACTGATGGCGCCCCAACTTTTACGCCGCATGGCATTCAATATGCGCTGGCGTTTCTTGGATAGCTTATCGAATGGTACGAATTTTTCCATTTTATTTTCTCCTTCAAAACTTTTCGCGGTTCAGTATAACAAATTGACAGACGACTGTCCACTTGAAAATAATACAACATCTCATTTTTCTATAGTAAATTCTACTATAGCAAATAAATAATCAAGTCTGTTTAGATGCAATACATGCATCTAAACAGACTTTTAATAGGCCTTCAATGGGGTGTGGGCGATACGCTTCTGTGGCTATATCACATTTGAATTTTGATTAAAACCATCTGTTTGGCCAAAGAACAGGTGCCATTGTTTTTGACGGCATATATCGGTGTGGCGTTATTGGTTGAGCTCTAAAATCTTGGCAACTTCGTACTTGTCGGTTGCTGCGGTGTTGAGTTTAAAGTCAAGGGCGTCGGCCAACGCGAGCATCTCACTGCGGAAAGCGTCGCCTTTATAAGCGCTGAGTAGGGATGCTTTAGTGTTGGTAAATGCCGTGCCATCGCCAAGCGTGTCGCGAAGCTCGTAGATAACATAATAATTGTCGTCCTCATAAAATTCAGGGGCGTCTTGCTTTGTAGAGGCGAAGATTTGGTCAAGCAGTGCCTGCGGATAAGAGGTGTTGCCCTTATTTATCAGCATCTCTTGCTCCGATTCAACCAGAGGGGGCATCTCTTCTGTATTTTCAGCCAATGCCTGAATGCGATCATTTTCTGCAACGATAATATCGAACAGGGGATCGCCGGCCTGTATACGTGCTTTATAGGCCTCATAGCGCACTTTTTGCGCATCGAACTCCCCGCTGTCCAGCGTTTGACCAGTCGCAGCATCGCGCTTAGAGAGTACCAACATCAAGGCGCGGCGATAGTTGTCGGTAAAGTAAGTCTTGAGTTCAGACTCCGGCACCGCCTTTTCTCCCTCTTCACCGTAATAGGCTTCAAACACTTGATTTGCCAGTTGTGCATTAACGGCGACCGCTTCTGCGGAAGCCAACGAAATGCCCAGATTCTCAAAGCTGTCGCCCTGAGCACCCCATGTCTTATTGATGGACTGTTTAATAGAGGCGGCAGTTGCTTCATCGAGCGTGATGTCAAGACGCGCCGCTTCAGAGGTGACGGCTGCATAGGTCTTCACCAACTCTTCGGTGCGGTTGTTGATCCACTGTTCCGCCTTTACGCCGTCAATTTCCTGCGACAGAATATCGTCGTAAGGATTGGCGACCTTTTGATAGCCCTCATTCATGGCGTTTATCTGGTTGAAAATATAAACACCTGCGGGAATAGAGCCGTCTTTATACGTAGCAGCGATCTGAGCCTGCTTACTGCCGCATCCGGCTAACGAAATGGCCGTCAAACCCAGCACCATGCCCAGTGCGGCCAGTTTTTTAATGGTCATATTTTGTTTCCTCCTTAAAATCGTCCGCTATTTTATTATCATTATCAAAAACAAGCTATATTATTATACCCTTGCAAAGCAGCAAAGTCCAGTGTTGCGTTGAGAATTTTGCCATAAAATGAATGTACATTGAAAGGTGACATTTTCTGTGTTAGAATAATTTTGATTACAAATAAAAAGGAAGTTGACAGGATGATGGGACAGGGATTCAATAATGAAACCTATATCAGGCAGCAGAGCGCCAAGATACGCGAGCGCGTCGAACGGTTTGGCGGCAAATTGTATCTGGAGTTTGGGGGTAAGCTGTTTGACGATTTTCATGCGGCTCGGGTGTTACCCGGTTTTGATTTAAATGGCAAGGTGAAGCTTTTATGGGAGTTGAGAGAACAGGCTGAAATTATTTTTTGCATCAGTGCGACAGCCATTGAAAAGAACAAAGTGCGCTCGGATGTGGGGATTACCTATGATTTAGATGTGCTGCGCCTGATCGACAACCTGCGCCGTATGGATTTATATATCGGGTCGGTACTCATCACCCAGTATTCCGGACAAAGTGCTGCCGATGTCTTTCGCAAAAAGCTGGAGATGCGCGGCGAGCGGGTGTATGTGCATACATTAACCAAAGGATACCCTTCTGATGTGGACACCATTGTCTCGGACGAGGGCTATGGCGCAAACCCTTATGTGGAAACTTCCCGTCCGCTGGTGGTGGTCACCGCACCCGGACCCGGCAGCGGCAAGCTTGCAACCTGCCTGTCGCAGCTTTATCACGATCAAAAGCGTGGTATCAAGGCGGGGTATGCCAAATACGAGACGTTTCCTGTGTGGAATCTGCCATTGCAACACCCTGTCAATGTGGCCTATGAGGCGGCGACGGCCGATCTGAAGGACGTCAACATGATCGACCCGTTCCACCTGTCGGCTTACGGCGTGACAACTGTCAATTACAACCGTGATATCGAGGCTTTTCCGGTGGTGCGCACCATCCTTAACCGCATCATCGGTGAGGACATTTATGCGTCGCCTACCGATATGGGGGTCAATTTGATCGGCAGCTGCATCACCGATGATGAAGCGGTGCGGCAGGCGGCTTCTCAGGAGATTATTCGTCGTTATTTTAAGGCGCGTTGTGCCTACAAAAAGGGAGAGGGCGATATTGAAGCCTGTCAGCGCATAGAGTTCTTGATGGGTTCTTTAGATCTGCGCAGTACCGACAGGCGCACCGTTGCCCCAGCCGTGGAAAAAGCACAGCAAAGCGGTAGAAGTGCGGTGGCACTTGAGTTGCCCGATGGGCAGATTATCACCGGAAAATCATCCGAGTTGATGAATGACACCGCTAGCGTGGTGCTCAATTCCATCAAGCTTCTGGCGGGGTTGTCCGATGAAATTTTATTGATATCGCCGATTGTGCTCGAGCCGATTGTGCGGCTAAAAAAAGAGGTGCTAGGTTCGCGCTATCCGGTATTAAAGCTAGAGGAAGTGTTGCAGGCGCTCTCCATTTCAGCTGCGACCAACCCCACGGCTGAACTGGCGATGAGACAACTGCCCCAACTGCGCGGCTGTGACGCACACTGTTCGGATATCATCACGCAGGCCGATAGTTCAACGTTTTTAAAGCTCGGCATCAACTATACCTGCGAACCGCAATTCCCCACCAAGGACCTGTACTTTAAATAGGCTGTGCGGTTATATGTAACTGTGGTATCGGTATTGCTGTTCCAATATGGATGCAACGCGTATTGTGCGCATGTGCTCAAAACAGAAAACAGCTGCCCTAAAATTTTTGGGCAGCTGTTTTCTATGTTACGCGGCAACCACTCGGGCGGCCATGACTGTCATGTCATCCTCGTGATTGGTGATCCGTCTTGCCGTCGCAGTTTCGATCAACGCTTCACAGATTTGCTCCAATGAGCGATCTGCCAGTGCAACGATCTGAGAAGATATCCAGTCCCCGCCAGATTCGAGCAGGCCGTCAGAAACCATGATGATAAGATCCCCCTCGGACAGTGAAAGTGTTGTGTGTTTTGCTTTGGCGCCGCTGAGGATGCCCGCGGGCAATGAGGGGGATTCCACTGTGGTACAGCGGCTCTGGCGCAGAATATAGGTCGGGGCGGCACCTGCCTTAAAAATATTCAGCCGACAGGTGTAAAGATCCAACAGTGTGGCATCCACGGTGCATAGCCGCTCCTCTCCACCGCCGGAAAGCAGAGCGGCATTGACCAGGCGTAGTGCTGCGGTAAAATCCGTGCCGGCCTTTAAGAGTCGCTCTAAAAGTGAGGTGGTCATGGTGGCGTCAACTGCTGCGGGACTGCCAACCCCCATGCCATCACACAACAACAGTACAGCGTGGCTTTGCGCGCGTGCAATAACGCTGCAGCTATCTCCACAAAACCGATTTTGGTTAGCGGCACGCTGGACAAAGGCTGATTCGAGCGCATATTGCGCTTTTGCTGTCCAAAACAGGCGCGCAATAGCGCCCTCGCACAGCGTTTGAGGCGCTGAAAGATCCTGTGACACAATCTCGGATAGGTCGGCGGTTGTCTCGGGCGGCAGCAAGCGCGAAACCTTGTGTAACGGCAGTTCAATGCTCAGGCTGACATGCTGCTGTGCATCAAGGTAGCAGCAGACCGAGTTAACTTCACAATTTTTGGCAGCCAAATATTTGTAGATGGCATCGATGGTGGTTGTGGGGGCACTGGTGTATTCGCTGAGCTGTTCCTGCATGGAAGCCAGTAGCAATCCCATGCCGCTGAACTGGTCGCTAGAGACGCTACGCATCTGTGCAGCGTGCCGTTTTTCTGCGCGACGGTTTAAATAACCGCCGGTTTGATCGTTGATGGCAGCCAGCAGCTTTTCGGTGTGTAAACACTTAAAGTGTGTGGGGAAGTCTGCTAAAATGGCCTGATGGCCACTATGGGCCGCCGCAAAGACATGGTTTAGTGCATCGGCAGTTTCCTCGTAATGGCTTTGCCAGCATCGGGGTGAGTCCTTGCAGCTTTTACAGATTTTGCTGCAGGCTTTCGCCAGCACCGACTCAATGGGGTCACCATTTAAAGCGTCGAGCTTTTCTGAGACTTGGCCGGTGACCGACGCGATGTCGCACAAAGCATGACGAATGCGTGAAAGCTGGGATATGACCACCTGTCGTATCATCTCGCCTTCGGCTGAGTCGGTGGCGCGTGCCAGCCCAAGCCGGCGCAACAGCGAGGACGGAACGACCATCAAAATGGCCGCAGCCACCATACATTCGATAAACAATGCTGTGGCCGAACCGGCGTTATTTTGTGCAATCAGCGCTAACATGGCGGCGATCGTCATGGCGGCGGCGCCACCAAGACGACCGAGCGGTGCAAAAATACCTGCGGCTAATCCGCCGGCACAAAATACGGCCAAAAGATGAGGTTCGCCGGCAAGGGCGGCAGCCAAACCCGCCGTGACAGCGGTAGCGGCACTAAAGCCCGAACCGGCAAAGTAGCCGCAGCATAAGATAACAGCCAGGGCACAAATGCGAGCGGGGGAAACGCCAACCACTGTAAACGCGCTCAACCCCATATACATAACGGCCAGCCAAATGCCGGTGCAGACACCGTTTGTTCGAGTGAGCCCGGTACCCTCGCGCAGGGCGCGGTAGGACTTTGCAAATAAAAGGCTGGCTGTGACGGTGATGGCTGTTTCACAAAAAACCATGACGAAACCATAAAGGCTGCCGTCCCCCGAAATAGCAATGGCCAACCCTGTGGTAGCGATGGTTGCACAAGCGAGCAACGGTGAAAAAATGTACATGCGCGCCTTTGAAACGAATGTAAATGCCCAGCGCAGTGCCAACAAGAGGATCAGGCAAGCCATATAACGTAGCGTCCCGTCGCCTTTGAGTAAAAACAGGTAGCCGAGCATTGCACCGACGGTGGAAGCGATGGCTTGATCGGGTGGCGCGGCGCCGGCCCAGGCTACCCCAAATGGGGCGGCGGTAAGCATGATAGAAGCGCCGCTCATAACAAAGCCGACTACGGCAGCGCCGATCTGCTCCAACGGCCCGGTGACTTCGCGCAGCCTACCGAATAGACGTGAAGAAGCGGTGGCGGAAATAGACATGGAATGGCCCCCTTAATAGGTTTTAGGTATCATGGAAAATACTGTTAATTTAATTTTAAGCTTGTCCGGTAAAAAAAACTGTCGTTTCGCATAAGAGAATTTGCGGTAAATTAGTGAATTTATTGGGATTCTTGACAATGCCGCGCGACTAGCCTAATATAATATCGTTAAGGCTACAAAATGGCAATTGAAATTAAGCTTTAAATATGGAGGAATCACGATGATCGATCATGGCCATCCGCGCACACGTTTTGCACCCAGTCCCACCGGATATATGCATGTAGGCAACCTGCGCACGGCGCTCTATGCCTATCTTGCTGCAAAAGCTGACGAAAACGGCGTGTTTATACTCAGAGTGGAAGACACCGACCAAGAACGCTTTGTGGAAGGTGCCATGGACGTGATCTACCAAACCCTCAAAGAAACCGGGTTGTTTTGGGATGAGGGCCCCGATGTAGGCGGTGCGGTCGGACCTTATATCCAGTCGGATAGAAAACACATATACGAACAATATGCCCAAAAGCTCATCGATCAGGGCGATGCGTATCACTGTTTTTGCGATAAAGCACGTCTCGATGAAATGAAGACGCTGCAGCGCGCCTCAAATATTGCGCCTAAGTATGATCGCCACTGTTTGTCGCTTTCCAAACAAGAGATTGCAGATAAAATCAAAGCGGGTGTGCCGCATGTTATTCGTCAGCGCATTCCGGACAGTGGCACCGTCACTTTCCATGATGAAATCCGCGAGGGCATCACTGTTGAGTGTAATACGTTGGACGATCAGGTGCTGATCAAGGCCGACGGTATGCCCACTTATAATTTTGCCAATGTTGTGGACGATCATCTGATGGGCATCACAACGGTCATTCGCGGCACTGAATATCTGTCCTCGGCACCTAAATATAATTTGTTGTATCAGGCGTTTGGGTGGGAGATACCCAAATATCTGCACTGTCCGCCGGTTATGAAAGATGCGACACAGAAGCTTTCAAAGCGCAATGGCGATGCCTCTTATCAGGATCTGATGGCCAGAGGCTATTTAAAAGAAGCGGTGCTCAACTATATTGCGTTGCTGGGTTGGAGTCCGCGTAGCGGCCAGGAAATTATGACGCTCGACGAGATGAAAAAGGATTTTTCGATCTACGACGTCTCGAAATCTCCGGCTATTTTTGATCCGCTCAAGCTCAACTACGTCAACGCCGAATACCTGCGTCGCATGTCCCCTGCGCAATTTTTAGAGGTTGCGTTACCGTGGATGAAGCAGGCTGTCAAGCGTGAAGATGTTGATTTTGCACTTTTTGCCGAGGCGCTGCATCCCCGCTGTGAGGTGTTGGGCGATATCCCCGCGCAGCTTGATTTTATTGATGCGCTACCGGATTACGACATCGCGCTTTACACCTCCAAAAAGATGAAAACCAACCCCGAAGTGGCATTGGATTCTTTAAAACAGGTTCGTCCGGTTCTTGCGGGGATAGAAAACTTTGATGTGACGAATATTCATGATGCGTTGTTTGCGCTTATCGAGAAATTAGGTTGCAAAAATGGCATTATTCTTTGGCCGCTGCGCGTCGCAGTCAGTGGTAAGCAGTTCACACCCGGCGGCGGTATTGAAATTGCAGCTGCGCTAGGCAAATCCGACACACTTTCGCGTATTGATTCCGGTATCCAAAAACTTGAAGCGGCAATAAAATAAACGGTTAGGAGATAATTATGTATCGCAATGTGATGGAAAATTACGTGGAAGAAAAGGTCGACAGACTTTTGAAAAATCATGCAGGCTGTAGCTGTGCGCGATGCCGCGAAGATGTGATTGCCTTAGCGCTCAACAATTTGCCGCCGAAATATGTTGTTAGCGATACAGGTGCACTCTTTGTAAAAGTAACGCAGGTTGACAATATCAGTGAAGTTGAAATAACCAAGCAGGTAGCCGCCGCTATGAAAGTTGTAGATGAGTCGCCCCACCATGACAAATAACTAAAAGGAGTGGTTGTATGCAGTACACGATTTCCGACAACATGAACGGTGTTCAGGGGTCCATTATTCGCGAACTTTTCAAGTTG
The DNA here is from genome assembly GCA_047974975.1 of Candidatus Fimivivens sp. Lineage (GTDB taxonomy): Bacteria > Bacillota > Clostridia > Oscillospirales > Ruminococcaceae > Yanshouia. The sequence goes on along the minus strand of JBKECV010000001.1, from coordinate 44,887 downwards.
GCTAAGGATCCTAACATGATTGCATTTGGCGGCGGCAATCCCTCGTCCGAAGCGTTTCCGATTGATGCCATTGCTCAAATAACGGCTCAAGCGTTTAGCGACGACGCCATTTCGGTGCTGCAGTATGGCTTGTCCGAGGGGTACACCCCTTTGCGTGAGACGATGAAAAAACACCTTGCTAAAGTTGAAGGTATTGATTTTGAAGAAAACGAGCTGCTGATTGTTTCCGGCGGGCAACAGGCCGCCGATCTTGCCACCAAGGTGTTGGTTAACCGCGGCGATGTTATTCTAACAGAAGAGCCTGCCTTTGTTGGCTGCTTGAACACCTTTCGCTCCTATGGGGCTAAGTTGGTTGGCGTGCCGGTCGAAAGCGATGGCATCAATATTGAGAAGCTGGAAGAAGCGCTTAAAACGAACCATAACGTACGCTTTTTGTACACCATTCCCAGCTTTCAAAATCCGACCGGATTTACCACGTCGGCACAAAAGCGCAAAAAGATCTATGAATTGTGCCAAAAATATAATGTCATGATATTTGAAGATAACCCTTACAGTGAACTGCGTTTCAGCGGGGAGAGCCAACAGCCTATTAAGGCACGTGATACCGATGGTCGGGTTGTTTATGCCGGCAGTTTTTCAAAGGTGATGGCACCGGCTTTCCGTTTAGGATTTATTGTGTTTAATAAAGCACTTACCGGTCGGCTCGCAGTGGCCAAGCAGTGTACTGACGTACATTCCACCATTTTGTTCCAATACATCGTCAACGAATACATGACCAAGTACGATTATCAGGCACATATCGACCACACGCGGGAAATTTACCGCAGGAAATGTGATATCATGCTCAGTGAGATGGGAAAAAAGTTCCATCCGTCGGTGTCTTTTAACCGGCCGGAAGGCGGTCTTTTCGTTATGGCTTTCCTGCCGGAGGGCGTGGATTCCTACCCGCTTGTGCAGGAGGGCATTAAGCGCGGTGTTTACTGTGTGCCGGGCGTCGCCTTTATGGTGGATGCCGATAAGCCAAACAATGGATTTAGAATGAACTATTCTACGCCCAGCGACGAGCAGATCGTAAAGGGTGTCGATATTTTGGGTAAGCTGACACACGAGTGGTTCAAATAAGAAACCCGCATGACGGCGGATTTTATTGCCATGAACAGCTGCTAAATGACGCAACCAAACAGAAAGGGTGAAACCCATGGCCGAAGAAATCAGCGCCCGACAGGCGACTGAAAAGAAAAAAATTGTGCTCTCGGGCATACAACCGTCGGGGTTTATAACCATCGGCAATTATCTTGGCGCGGTAAAAAATTGGGCTGAAATTCAAGCGCAATACAATTGTCTTTTCATGGTCGCCAACCTGCACGCCACCACCGTGCGGCAAGACCCTGTCGCACTGCGTAAAAACACGTTGGAGGCATATGCTATGCTGTTGGCTTGCGGCGTTGATCCGCAGCGCAGCATCGTGTTTATCCAGAGCCACAACCCCCACCACACCGAACTGATGTGGGCGCTCAACTGCTACACCCAGTTCGGTGAACTTACACGGATGACGCAGTTTAAGGATAAATCGGCGCGGTACGCTGACAACATCAATGCAGGGCTGTTTACTTATCCGACACTTATGGCGGCAGATATCCTTTTGTATCAGGCGCACTATGTGCCGGTGGGTGAAGATCAGCGGCAGCACGTCGAACTCACGCGTGATATTGCCCAGCGTGTCAATGGGGTGATGGGCAATGTGTTTACGATGCCGGCCTGTATGTTCCCGAAAGCGGGAGCGAAGATTATGGCGCTGACCGACCCGACCAAAAAGATGAGCAAGTCCGACCCCAACCCCAAGTCTTATGTCGCGGTGCTTGATTCCCGCGATACCATCATCAAAAAGTTTAAAAGTGCTGTTACCGATTCAGGCAGCGGCATTTATCGCGGCGAGGGCAAAGAGGGGATAGCGAATCTCATGACCATCTATGCAGCTTTTACAAAAAAGAGCGACGAGGAAATTGTGCGTGCGTTCGATGGCAAGGGTTACGGTGACTTCAAGGTGGCGGTTGGAGAAACGGTGGCCGATGCGTTGGCGCCTGTCAAAGCGGAATTTGACCGTCTAATGGCCGATAAGGCTTATCTTGAGGCGTGCTATACCGACGGCGCACAAAAGGCGATGCATTTTTCACGGCGTACGCGCGATAAGATTTATAAAAAAATGGGATTTTCGCTGTAACGGATTTTTTAATGCTGTGCCTCCATTCGGAGGTGCAGCGTTTTTTCAATGGTTCGAAACTTACATAAGAACGTTGCACATATCAGGAGGGCAAGTTTTTTCATATTATTTGCGAACAATGTAAATAATTTATGAAAGGACTTGACAATATAGCGCGATAATGATAAAGTACAGTTAGCACTCAAGAGCCAAGAGTGCTAAAATCGAATCAAGGACGATTTTGCCCAATTAAAAAGGGGGCTTACCATTGGATAAACGCAAGATGCTTATTCTTGAAGCAGTTGTTGAGCAGTTCGTTGAAACGGGTGAACCGGTAGGCTCTAAATTTGTGGCAGATGCGATGCAAAAAGCCGTTTCGTCCGCTACCATCCGCAACGATATGGCTTTGCTGGAGGAAGCGGGTTATTTGGGGCAGCTTCACACATCTTCCGGTAGGGTGCCCACACACATGGGGTATCGTCTTTATATCGATGAAATGATGAAAACACGGCCGTTAACCGCGGTCGAGCAGGCTGAAATTGACGCACTTTTTAACATCAGAAATGCGGACCCTGACCAGTTATTAGAGGATGCCGCGGTTGCTCTGGCCGAAGTGACAAGGCTGGCGACCATTTCTACGACCATGATTCCCGCCACTGTAACGGTACGCCACATTGAGATTATCCCAGCAGGAGCGCGTACGGTGGTGATCTTGCTCATTGCGTCCTCCGGTGTTATTAAAAACAAGGTGTGTCGGGTGGATTTTAACGTGACGCAGCCCATAGTTGATTTTTTTGTCAGCTTTGCAGATACCCGACTGGTTGGACGTAGTCTCGAAGAGATTACGTCATCCTATATCAGTGGAGTTAGCGTTTCTTTAGGTGAATACGCACGCCTGTTCATGCCGGTTTTTGCGGCGCTTTACGACTTGGTGCGTGAAATTAACGAAGGGCAGTATTTTACGAAAGGCATTACCAATCTGTTGGAATATGCGGAATTGACGTCCGGTGCGTATGAACTGCTGAGCTTTATCGAACGCCGGAAAGAAATGCTGGATTTAATCGGTTCGAACGATACGCCCATTCAGATTTTGATCGGTCACGAATCGGCGACGAGCCAGCTGGCTGAAAGTTCAGTGATCATCGCGCGTTATAATATCGGCCAGAGCGCCGCAGGGGCTATCGGTATTGTTGGACCAACGCGAATGGACTACGCGAAATTAATACCACATTTGGAATACTTTGCAGCGACATTAGGCAAGCTTTTAAGCGAAACATACAATGCCTGATGCTGTTTAGCACACAGCAGTATCACAATAAAAATCGGAGGGGAACCAAATGGCAGACAAAGAGCAGGTTACGCCGCAACAGGCAGAGGACATTGAATGCAACACCGAGCCGGCCGAAAAAGAAAAGGTTGAAAAGGAAACGGCCGCAGAAACAAAGGCGCAAGAGAAGGCGCCCGAAAACACCGAGTTGCAAAAATTGCAGGACGATTATGCGGCGTTAAATGATAAATATCTTCGGTTAATAGCTGAATATGACAACTTCAGAAAGCGCAGTCAGCGTGAGCGCGACGCCATCTATCCGGAGGCAACAGCATCAGCCGCCAATGCGTTTCTTGCGGTTGCGGATAACTTTGAAAGGGCACTGGCCGCTGAATGTGCCGATGCTGAGTACAAAAAGGGTACCGAGTTGACCTATCAATCGCTGATGGATGCCTTTGCTCAGCTGAAAATTGAAAAGTTTGGTGCCTCAGGTGATGCCTTTGATCCCAATCGTTACAACGCGGTGATGCATATCGAGGATGACAGCGTCGGCAGCGAGACGGTGGTTGAGATTTTCCAAAAGGGTTATCAAATAGGTGATCGTATCATCCGCCATGCGATGGTAACGGTTGCCAACTAAAGTGGTTTGGGTATGGCGGTAAGCCATTTCAGATAATTAATGTTATATAGAATCATCTGTGATATATTGAGGAGGAAAAGATTATGGGTAAAATTATCGGTATAGACCTTGGAACGACAAACTCTTGTGTAGCCGTCATGGAGGGCGGCGAACCGGTTGTTATTACAAACGCCGAAGGGGGCAGAACGACGCCGTCGGTTGTCGCGTTTTCTAAAACGAGTGAGCGTATGGTTGGCCAAGTGGCAAAGCGCCAGTCGATTACCAATCCGGACAAAACGATCAGTTCTATTAAGCGCAAGATGGGTTCGGATCACGTTGAAACCATCGATGGAAAGAAATATACACCCCAGGAAATTTCGGCTATGATTCTGCAAAAGCTCAAGACGGACGCCGAGGCTTATTTGGGGCAGACAGTCACCGAGGCGGTCATCACCGTTCCGGCATACTTCACCGATGCGCAGCGTCAGGCGACCAAGGATGCAGGCCGCATTGCAGGTCTGGATGTCAAGCGCATCATCAACGAGCCGACCGCTGCGGCGCTGGCCTATGGCGTTGATAAGGAAAATGATCAAAAAGTCATGGTTTATGACCTTGGCGGCGGCACTTTCGACGTTTCAATTATTGAAATGGGCGATGGTGTCCAAGAGGTTTTGGCAACCGCGGGCAACAACAGTTTGGGTGGCGACGACTTTGACGATCGCCTGATCAAGTATATGGCGGATACCTTCAAGAAAGAAAATGGCATTGATCTCGCTCAGGATAAAATGGCGATGCAGCGCCTGAAAGAAGCGGCAGAAAAAGCAAAGATTGAACTTTCCGGCATGACAACTGCACAGGTCAACCTGCCGTTTATTACCGCCGATGCCTCCGGCCCGAAGCACTTGGATATGAGTATTACCCGAGCAAAGTTTAACGAGCTCACAGCGGACCTTGTGGCAGCAACGATGGGGCCGGTCAAGCAGGCGCTTTCCGACTCAGGACTGAGCACCGGTCAGATCGACAAGGTGCTCATGGTAGGCGGCTCATCGAGAATCCCTGCGGTTCTTGACGCTGTAAAGGGCTTTATTGGCAAAGAGCCGTTCAAGGGTATCAACCCGGATGAGTGTGTCGCGGTGGGTGCGGCCATTCAGGGCGGTGTGCTTGGCGGCGATGTTAAAGGGCTGCTGCTGCTCGATGTAACGCCGCTTTCTCTGGGCATCGAGACGATGGGCGGTGTATTCACCAAGATCATCGATCGCAACACCACGATTCCGACCAAGAAGAGTCAGGTGTTCTCAACCGCAGCAGACAACCAGACGTCGGTCGAGGTGCATGTGCTGCAGGGTGAACGCGAGATGGCGTCCGGCAACAAAACACTGGGGCTCTTTAAGCTCGACGGTATTCTGCCTGCCCGCCGCGGCATGCCCCAGATTGAGGTAACCTTTGATATCGACGCCAACGGCATCGTGCACGTTGGGGCGAAAGATAAAGGCACCGGCAAAGAGCAGAATATCACAATTTCCTCTTCCACAAATATGTCTAAAGACGACATTGAAAAGGCTGTTGCAGACGCTGAGCAGTTCGCTGAAGAAGATAAAAAGCGTCGCGATGAGGCGGATATCCGCAACAACGCCGACCAACTTGTTTACCAGACTGAACAGGCGCTCTCCGAACTGGGCGACAAGGTTGATGCTGCTGAAAAGTCTGAAATTGAGCAGAAGCTCAACGCGTTGAAAGAGGCGCTCAAGGGTACCGACAACGAGCTGATCAAAACCGGCACCGAATCACTTTCCAAGAAGTTTGCTGAAATGTCGGAGAAGATCTACAAGGCTGCACAGGCGGAGCAATCTGCGCAGGAGCCCACCGATGGCGCGCAGGGCGAGAACCAGAATGCAGACTTTGTTGATGCCGACTTTAAGGACGCTGAATAAGCAAAAAATGCATACGGGAAAAGGCCTTTGACGCCGAGGTGCGCCAGGGGCCTTGCCCCCTGTTTGTCCATCAGAAGGGAGATGATGCGATTTGGCGGAAAAGAAGGATTTTTATGACGTGCTGGGTGTGTCCAAAGGGGCCTCAGACGATGAAATTAAAAAGGCTTACCGCAAGCTGGCTAAGCAATACCATCCCGATGTGAACCCCGGGGATAAAAAGGCTGAAGCAAAGTTCAAAGAGGTCGGCGAAGCTTACGAAGTGCTTTCAGAGCCGCAGAAACGTGCGCGTTACGACCAATTCGGCCATGCGGGGGTGGATCCCAGCTACGGCGCTGGCGCCGGTGGCTTTGGCGGTGGTTTTGAGGACATAGATTTGGGCGATTTGTTCGGTAGCTTTTTTGGCGGATTTGGCGGTTCAACGCGCACCCGCAATCCCAATGGCCCCATTCGTGGGCGGGATATTGGACTCACACTGACGCTGTTATTTGAAGAAGCGGCGTTGGGCTGTCAAAAAGATGTTTCGATCCCACACCTTGAAACTTGTGAAACCTGTGTGGGATCGGGTGCAAAAAAGGGGAGCGCGCCGGATGCTTGCGCCACCTGTGGCGGTTCGGGCAGCATACGCGCGACTGAACGCACCATGCTGGGGACCATGCAGGTACAAAAGACCTGTCCTCATTGCGGTGGTAAGGGCAAGATTATCAAAGACCCTTGCACCGATTGCAGTGGCCAAGGGCGCGTGAAAAAACAGCGCAAGCTGACTATTACTGTGCCGGCGGGGATCAACCACGGCCAAACCTTTACGCTGCGGGGCCAGGGCGATGCGGGTTTGAATGGCGGCCCGGCCGGCGATGCGAACATCACCGTCTCGGTGCGGCAGGACCCCATGTTTGAGCGCGATGGCTACGACATCTGGTGCGATATTCCGATCACGTTTATGCAAGCAGCGCTGGGTGATGAAATCACAGTACCGACGCTGGAGGGAAAGGTCAAATACAACATACCCGAGGGGACACAGCCCCAGACAGTGTTTCGTCTCAAAGGGCGCGGGGTGCCCTTTATCAATGGCCGCGGCAAAGGCGACCAGTTTGTGCGCGTGGCGGTCGAGGTGCCAAAATCGCTTAACAACAAGCAAAAGCAGGCACTGCGTGACTTTGAGGGCACGCTCACGGATCGCAATTATGAAAAACGAAAAAGTTTTTTTGATCGCATCAAAGACTCGATGCGCGGCGATAATTCATAACGGCGCCAATAAAAAAGCATCGAAAGGCTTATGGCTTTCCGGTGCTTTTTTAACAATTGTTTTACTCTTTAGCCACTTCTTTCTCAACAATGGCACTGTTCAAATGGTGTAAATCGTCGTATAATAGGAAAGATAAGTGAAAATGGATTTGAAATGGAGAAGTTATTAATGATAAAAAAAGGTATTGCGTTGGTGTTCGCAATGGTTTTATTGGCCTCCTGCCAATCTGCACCTGCATCGTCGAACTCCTCGCCGGAAATAACCAGCCACATTGAGGATGGTCGTTTTGTGTTTAAACAGTTGGATGATCCGCTGTTCACGATGGATTACGAGCCGCGCAGTGGATCGGCAACAATGCAGCACTTTGGCTTGAATTTTCCGAGTGGAACTGATACCGACTGGCTCAACGACAGCGGTTTTGATACGTTTTTTAACATTCATGAAGCCGCAACGGATAAGGTTTATGGCTCGGTTGTCATTACGACGGCACCGGCTGATTTGGCAGCCTATTATAATACAAGCGACCCCCAAGAGCAGCTCAACCAGATGAAGTCGACCTTTTTTACGACGGACCTCTATTACGAGGGCCTCAAGAAAAATATTGTTGAAGATTTTGGACACAACTTAATTGTAGACGAAAAAGGTGTTGCGTTTGATGGCGGCTGGAATGCATTTTACTTTGAATTTATCGATGAAGAAAGCGGCAATCACGCACTGCGCTTTTACATGTGCAATGACCAGATGAACGAAAAATTTTACGCCATGACGATCAAGGTCGATGTGCCGGTTGACGACACCGAAAATTTGAAGCTTTATCGCGACATTATCTTTACACTCCATCCCATGGAAAGCTAATAAAGCGCACCGGCAATATTGCCGGTGCGCTTTATTAAATTTAAGATGGCAAGGAAGAAAACAATTCGGTGTAATGTGCCATCTGCTCCTGCTTCGAACGCTCATAGGCTGCGCGCGCATCCTGCACGATCGCGTCATCCGCGCCTATGGCGGCTAGCGCTGCGGACATTTTCAACAAAATTGCTTCCGACTGGGCATCGCTTTCTTCTTCCAACGCGGTTACACGCGGTAGATATTTTTCCATCAAAGACGGCAGTGCGGTAGCGCGCTCATCGGGAGGCAGACCCAAGTATTCCGACAGCGCTTCATCGGCTAGCTCGCCATAGGCGAGAACATTGCGATCTTTTAGTGCAAAAAGCTCTTTAACATAGGATTGTGCCGCATCCAATTTTTCATCTTCTGTGGGCGGAATAGGTTCATACGGTTCATCGCTTTCGCCGTCAACCGGATAGAGCAGAGCATGGGCTGAGGGATCCGGCGGTGTGTCACCGGTATCTTCGGACGAGTCAGACGAATCGGACGGGGCGGATGACACGGGATTGGTGAGCGGTTCATCCATAACAAAGCGCGGTGAGATGCTGCTGATTTGGGATGAAGTGGTCGGCGGCTCAGGTTTGGATTCAGGCGCTGAGGAAGCGTTTGCAGGGGGTGCTGAGGACTCAGCGGGCACGCTGGCCACAGGTGTTTTGGCTATCCTTAAAGCCTGTGTCAACTGCTCATCTTGCCCCAAATAGGCGGACGATAGCGTAACGAGCAGCATGGTGAGAACAAGAATCATGGCACGAAGCATTAAAAAATCCTCCCTAAAATCAGTGGGATATAGAACCATACATTCTCATTTTACCCATGCTTTTAAAAGGTTATTCAGAAAATAAAAAGAAGAGGTGCAATCATTTGACTGCACCTCTTTGGTGATAAAAACCATTTAATTAATAGGCCCGACCCCAAACGACCATATCGGTGGCCTTTTCGCCACAGATTGGGCAAACCTCCGCGAGTTGTGCCTGTTCAAACGGCATGCAGCGGGAGGAAAGTCCTGCTTTCTCCTTCATGGCCATCTCGCATGCAAGTGTGCCGCACCACATAGTTTTTAAAAAACCGTTTTTTTCAGCTGAAAATGCCATGATTTCATCCATCGTCGTGGCAGTAAAAGTTTTGTTTTCACGGTTTTCAAGCGCCATCCGGTAGATGCCGTCGTGCACCTTTTTCAACAGCAACGGAATCTGCGTATCGAGTTCGTTTAGCGCAATAAAATGCTTCTCGCGATTGTGGCGCGTGACAATGACACACTGTCCCTGTTCGATATCCTTGGGGCCCAGTTCGATGCGCAACGGGACGCCTTTCATCTCATACTCGGCAAATTTCCAGCCGGGGGAATTGTCCGAAGTGTCCAGCTTGACGCGGCAGAGGCCGGAAAGCTGTTGTTTTAAATTTTGGCAGGCTTCAAGTACGCCGGGTTTGTGCTGTGCGACCGGCACAATAACGGCTTGCCATGGTGCAATTGCAGGGGGCAATACCAGACCGTTGTCGTCGCCATGCGTCATGATGATCGCACCGATAATACGGGTGGACATGCCCCAGGAAGTCTCGTGGGGATGCCAAAGCTTATTATCGCGCCCTTGAAAGGTAATGTCGAATGCCTTGGCAAAGCCATCGCCAAAGTAATGCGATGTGCCGGATTGCAATGCTTTGCCATCGTGCATCATCGCCTCTATCGTGTAGGTGCGCTCGGCGCCCGCAAACTTTTCCTTTTCGGTTTTGCGGCCTTTGATGACCGGAATTGCCAAAAAAGATTCACAAAGTCGCGCATAGCAGTCGAGCTGTTGCTCCGTTTCCTGCATGGCTTCCTCGGCAGTTTCGTGGATGGTGTGACCCTCTTGCCACCAGAATTCGGCGGTGCGCAAAAATGGGCGAGTCGTCTTTTCCCATCGGCAGACTGAACACCACTGGTTGTAGAGCATGGGCAAATCGCGATAGGAGTTGCAGACCTTTGCAAAATGTTCACAGAACAGCGTCTCAGAGGTGGGGCGTATACAAAGGCGCTCGGTGAGCGCTTCTGCGCCGCCGTGTGTCACCCATGCAACCTCCGGCGCAAAGCCGTCGACGTGATCCTTCTCGCGTTGCAGCAGACTTTCCGGAATGAACATGGGCATCATAACATTTTCATGTCCGGTTTCCTTAAACATGCCGTCGAGTATGTTTTTAATGTTTTCCCAAATAGCCGTCCCGTAAGGGCGCACGATCATACAGCCGCGCACACTGGAATAATCGGCGAGATCGGCTTTCCTGACAATATCGGTATACCACTTGGCAAAGTCAACATCCATTGGGGTGATGTCTTCCACCAATTTTTTTTTCTTATCCGCCACTTCAGACATTCCTCCTTAAAAGCGCCATATACCAAGCTATTATACGTTTTGCTACGGTAAAATGCAAGCCGCTCATCACAGAAAACCCGTCTTCCTGTGAAAGACGGGTTTAAAAAGGTGCTACGCTTTGCCTACGCTAGAGTCTCTTCGATAAAATGCACAACGTCGCCAACCGTTTTGATAGTCTCGATTGCTTCATCAGGAATTTCGGTATCGAATGTGTCCTCAAGGCTCATGACAAGATCGACGATATCCAGCGAATCTGCGCCGAGGTCATCAACGATTGAGGACTCTAGCGTGATAAGATCCACATCGACATCCAACTGCTCAGAAAGGATAGCCTTTACTTTACTAAAGATCATTTTGGTTCCTCCTTATGATGATAGACGCTTGCTTGATGTGTTGAGGCGCCCTTTGCTTGGTACGTGAACATAATAGCGGTTTTCTATTGGATTGACAAGTGGGAAAATCAAATTTAATACAAAAAATTTACATATCCGGAAAATCGCATAACAGCGAGGTGAATCGCCGGAAACATATGTTTGCATTCTCGAAAAAACTGTGCTATAATTTGACCATATAAAAATTCGGAGTGTGGAGGGAAAAGGATGGAGAATTTAAACGACAAGGAGCGTCGCCTGCTCGCCTACATCAAGGAACGTCTGATTGACCAAGTGCCGCCGACAGTGCGCGAAATTTGCCGGGATCTCAATATCAAATCGACCTCTTCGGCGCACCGTTATCTCAAAAGTCTTGAGGCGAAAGGCTATATCAGCATGGGGGACAATGAGAACCGTGTCATACGGCTAGTCGGCGCAGGTGCAGTTCGCACTGCGCAGATTCCGCTTTTAGGAACTGTGACGGCCGGACAGCCTATTTTGGCTTTTGAAGATGTTACCGACTATGTTCCGTTTTGTGCCGACGGTGAAGATCCCACCAAGCTTTTTGCACTCAATGTACGGGGCGACAGCATGATTGAAGCTGCCATTCTCGATGGCGATGTCGTCATAGTGCGGCAAACGCCATCGGTTGAAAATGGCGCGATCGCCGTGGCGATGGTGGAGGATGAGGCGACGGTCAAGCGCTTTTATAAAGAGAAAGGGCACTATCGACTACAACCTGAAAACAGCAGTATGGATCCGATCATTGTGCAGGACTGCCGCATTTTGGGTCGGGTGGTGGCTGTGATCCGCCACCTTTCATAACAGCCATATTTTGATTTGCGGTATTTTATCGCCAAAGTCAAGATTAAATTGCAAAAAACCTTAAAAGCAGAAATTAAAGCTTAAATGGACGCATTTCAATTAAAGGCCGATGCGGGCCGCGTTTATGTCGCAAAAATGATGCGAAATAACGCTTTCTGCGTCGGCTTTTGTTATCATTGGGCTTTCTTGATTTTTTTGGCTGTTTTCGATATAATATCTTGATACAGGAGGAAACAATAGATGCTTTACGGACTCTTTGGTGAACTGAATCCTCAAATTATTTTAGCGAGACTGATTGTTCTAATGACAGCGATACCGGTGCATGAATTTGCACATGCTTGGGCGGCTGAAAAAATGGGGGATTCCACTGCGCGTTATTCACGCAGGTTGTCCCTAAACCCCTTGGACCATATTGATCCTATCGGCGCGCTGATGATTCTGCTGATCGGCATCGGTTTTGCCCGTCCCGTGCCAATCGACTCGCGAAATTTTCGCGACCCCAAAATGGGAACCATCGTTACAAGTCTGGCCGGACCGTTCTCCAATATTCTTCTGGCATTGGGCTGTATGATTATTTCCAAACTTTTGCAACTGACTTTTATCATGACCCAACTAGGTTTTTTGGTGGGTATTTGGCATGTGTTCGACTTAATGGTTCACATTAATCTTGTGTTGGCGGTGTTTAACCTGTTGCCGATTCCACCGCTCGACGGTTGGCATGCTATCTGCCCATTGCTCCCCCGTGAGATTTACTGGAAGGTAAGAGATTATGAGCATCAGATGCTCTGGGTTGTGCTGGTGCTTATCTGGTTCGGGGCATTCAACCGCATTCTCATGACATTGAGCAGCGTGTTGTATACGATGTTGGATATGATGACATTCTTTATCCATATCTAATAAAGCGTGGAGAGGAACTAAAATCATGACACAGCTTTCCTTTCGTCTTTCGGATTTTGAAGGGCCGCTTGATCTGCTGTTGCATTTGATTGCAAAGCATAAATTGGATATATTAAATATTGAAATTTCTGAACTGCTGCGGCAGTATCTGGCGTTTATAGAAAGCCGCGGCGACCACGATTTAGAAGTGGCAAGCGAATTTCTCGAAATGGCTGCACGTCTTGTGCATATTAAAACAGTTATGTTGCTGCCGCGCCACGAGGAGGAAGCCGATGACCTAAAAAACCGCCTGACCGGTGAGTTGATGGAATATCAGATTTGTAAGCTGGCAGCCAAACAACTCGGCGAGCGCGCAGGTGAAAATCGACTCTATGTGCGGGCACCTATGGCGCTTGAAACTGACTTAACCTATCATTTGACCCATCCGGCTTCCGTACTTCTTGCAGCTGCAGCCGTTGCCACCGGTAGAACGGTGCGCCGCCAATCATTGCAGCCGACTGCTTTTTCCGGTATTGTCAAGCGTCGGATGGTGTCGGTGTCTTCTAGGATCATCCATCTGATGCGCAAGCTCTATCGCACCCCAAACAGTCGATTCGGTGCGCTGTTTGAGGACCAGAAGGACCGCAGCGAACTGGTGGCCACTTTTTTGGCGGTGCTGGAGCTGATCAAAGGCGGGCGCATTACCGTTGCACCTGACGGCGAGACCGTTCATTTTCATCGTTCGGTAAAAACAGCGAAGCAAGAGGTGTCGATATGAGCAAAAAATTGGAGCAAACATTGTTGGCGGTGTTGTTTGCCGTCGGCGAGCCGATTGCCCCCGACCGAATTGCGCAGGCGCTCGATATTGGCGAGGATGGTGTGCGCGGCTTGATTGAGCACTTGCGTGACACGTTGGACATGCAGAACGGGGCCTTGCAAATTTTAAACCTAGGCGGCCAGTATCAGCTGGCCACCCGCAATGAATATACCGAGGATATCCGAAAGGTTATGCAGGAACGGCGCAATGTGCCGCTTTCACCGGCGGCGCTTGAGGTGCTGGCGGCTGTTGCTTACAACCAGCCGGTGACCAGAGCCTATGTGGAGCAGGTGCGTGGCGTCGACTCCAGTGGAATCATTGCCAGCCTGACCGAAAAAGGCTTGCTGGAGGAAGAAGGAAGATTGGAGCTGCCCGGCAGGCCCATCGCTTACCGTACAACGGTGCATTTTTTGCGCACCTTTGGGCTCTCATCCATTGAGGAATTGCCACTGACAGCCGCTGCCGATTTATTGGAAGAAGTGTTACCGGATGATGTGATAGAAGGCCAGATCGTGTTCGGTGAACAAGTTCGAGCCTCGGAAGAATAGGTGGGCGGCATGACGGTGTTTGGCTGCATTTTACTGCTGATTGTTCTATTTTTAATGGTGCCGGTTATTGTACACATTGATTCAGCGCCAAAATTAACGATCACAGTTCAATATTTATGTTTTAAAAAGGGCATTCTTCCCAAGAGTGACAAAGCCACAGGGAAGAAGAAAGCGCGCCCTCGCGCTAAAAAAAAGAAAAAAGAACGAAAAAAGCGTGCATTATCCTACACGCTGCAAGAACTGTTAAGCTTGTTGCAAACGTTACAGCGCCGTACCAGTCCCGCAGTGCGCCGTCTTTTGCGCCGCACCTCGTTGGCGAAATTCCGTCTGCGCATGATTGTGGTGGGGGAGGATGCCGCACAGACTGCGATCAAGTTTGGCAAGACAAATGCACAGGTTTATAATGCTGTTGCGTGGGTGAAAGAAATTATCCGGCTCAAAGCCGACCAAATTGAAATTTTGCCGGGATTTGGTGTCAGCCGAAGTGAACGCAGCTATTCGGGTATTGTTCGGCTTGCGCCACTTGCGCTGCTGGTAGCCGGCGTGCAAATTGTCTTTTGGGGGATGATTTCTGCGCTGCCGCTGTTGTTAAAATCCTCAAAAAAGAAGACGTCAAAAAATGTTGGCGGAGATGCCGCCGCTTTACGAAAGGAAGATAAAAATGGAAAAGAAACACCCATTGAGCGAGGTGCTTGAATCCTCCCTTGAAAAACTAAAAAAGCTTGTGGATGTCAACACCATCATTGGTGAACCGCTTACCATGTCCGATGACGTTACGATTATTCCAATCTCCAAGGTTAGTTTTGGCTTTGCCACCGGTGGGTCGGAGCTGCCTACCTCTAAGCCGACCAGTCCATTTGGCGGTGGTTCGGGCGGTGGCGTAACTATTCAACCGTTGGCGTTTTTAGTTGTTTCCAAGGGAGATGTCAAGCTATTGCAGATGCAGACAGCGGACAATACCGCCGACCGCGTGGTGAATATGGTGCCGGGCGTCATCGACAAGGTTTCGGGCATTATTCAGGATCAGATGGCAAAAAAAGCTGAAAAGGCTGAACAAGCGCAGGAGGTATAAGGATCTGCGCCCAATTAAAAGTGAATCATTTTTTTTACTCGCACAGAATATGTTTTTTTAATGAGGCGGGTGAATTTGATGAAAAAAAGGATCATTTCTATCATTTTGGCATTGGCGTTTATGTGTTGCAGCAACTTTTCGCTGGCGGCGGATGCAACCGGCTTTGCCGGGGCTAAAGGTGCTGTGCTTATTGAAGCTTCCAGTGGGCGCGTGCTTTTTGAAAAGGACAGTCATGAAAAACTACTCAACGCCAGCACCACCAAAATTATGACAGCTATTCTGACGCTTGAGCAAGAAGGACTTGACGATACGTTTATGGTCAACCCCAACGCCATTAAGGTTGAGGGCAGTTCAATGGGATTGCAAGAGGGCGACCAGGTCACGTTGCGTACGCTGGCGTGGGGCATGCTGCTGGCTTCCGGTAACGACGCTGCCAACGCGGCGGCAGTTCGCGTCGATAAGAATCTTGATTCCTTTGTCGAGCGGATGAACCGCAAAGCCAAAGAAATTGGCATGAAAGATACGTGTTTTTCCAGTCCATCCGGATTGGAAGTGGGGGAGCATTACACCACAGCTTACGACTTGGCGATGTTGTCGCGTTACGCACTGAAAAATGACGATTTTAGCGAGATGGTGCGGTCAAAATCGGCAAAGCTCTATTACGGCAATCCACCGTATCATCGTTGGCTGACTAATCACAATCGCTTGCTGTGGCAAAGCGAGGACTGTATAGGCATCAAAACAGGCTTTACCAAGGCTGCAGGCCGTTGTCTGGTTTCGGCGGCGGAGCGCAATGGATTAACGTTGATTGCGGTGACGCTCAACTGTCCCAACGATTTTAGCATACACAAATCGATTTACGATCAAAGTTTTGATCAGCTTGAGTTCGTTGAATTTGAGGATATGCTGGGCCAGCTCTCGGTACCGGTGACCGGTTCAACTGAGCAGCGGGTTGGTGTTAAAGCACTTTGGGCACCGGGGGCCTATCTCACTGCGCAGGAGCGCACCCATGTGCGACTAAATATCGCGCTTGAAAGTTTTATCTATGCGCCGGCACAGCAGGGGCAGGTTGTCGGGCATGCGACTGTGATGCTGGGCGATCAGCCGCTCTCGGTTACTCCGCTGGTTACAGCACAGGACCGATTGGCCCGATTCCCTGAAACGCGCAGCATTGTGCAACGCGTCAAAGATTTTTTCGCGTTTCCTCAAAATTACCGATTACCTCTCAACGAGCGGGATCAAAGCTCAAGTCAGAAAGCGCAGGACGAAGCGGTTCAATAAACTTTGCGCCGCAGCGAAAGGAATGGTCAAAATATGAGAATACACAAAGTGTTATCAGATAATGGTGTTGTTTCTCGCCGCAAGGCGGAGCAACTGATTCAGGAGGGAAGAATTACTGTCAATGGCCGCAAGGCTGAGTTGGGGCAAAGCGTCAATCCTGCGCGTGATATCATTCACATCGATGATGAGCGGGTGGTTTTTGAAAAGCGGGTCAAGAAATTTTATATCATGCTCAATAAGCCTCGCGGCTATGTCACCACACTTTCGGATGAACTGGGAAGGCGCTGTGTAGCAGAGCTCATTTCAGAGATTTCCACCAGAGTATACCCCATCGGCCGGTTGGATAAGGACAGCGAGGGGGTGCTGTTGCTAACAAACGACGGTGATTTTGCAAATTTAATTATGCATCCGAGCCATCATATCGCTAAAACCTATCGTGTGACGGTGCGCCCCGATATCTCCGAGGAGCAATTGGTGGCACTTTCCACCGGTGTGACACTCGACGATGGCGTCACCACTTTGCCCGCACAGGTGCAGGTTGAAGCCAAAGAAGTTGGTCGTGTCGTGTTGCGCATGTCAATATATGAGGGTAAAAACCGTCAGATTCGCCGCATGTGTGAAGCGCTGGGTCTGCAAGTGGCTCGCCTGCGCCGGATCGCGGTCGGACCGGTCAAGCTGGGTATGTTGCAACCCGGGAAATGGCGCGAATTGACGCCCGTCGAGGTAGGGGCATTGCGCGGTGCGGTGACCATTTTAAACCCCCGCTCATCAGAGGAACCGAAAAAGGACAGACGCATAAGTAAGGCGGTGGCAAAGCCGCGCTCGGCGGCGCGCAAAAACGGGCCAAAGCCCTTGCGGCGCGGTTGACAAACCCTGTGTGTAGGGGTATGATAACAAGAGCAATCAAGAGAAAATGAAAGATTATACGAGATTTTAAGAAAATAACTTTCGCGCATATTTCTGTGACTCAAAACTGATGGATGCCCAAGGCGTCACCGTTGGCCTTTGGCACGAATGTTACAGTGAATGCGCACAAAGGGGTGTCATAAATGACCAGAAGTATGACTGGCTATGGACGAAGCCAGCAGCAGCTTGATGGATGGGATATCACGGTAGAAATCAAATCGGTCAACCATCGCTATTTTGAATTTTCCTGCCGGGCACCTCGTAGCTGCAGCTATATGGAAGATAAACTTAAAAGTCTTGTGCAAAGCCGCATTTCCCGGGGAAAGGTCGACCTTTATCTCCAACTGACCAATTCGGGTACGCTTTGTGACCTGGTGGTCAAGGCCAACCTTGAGCTGGCAAAGTCGTATGCTTCGGCGCTGCAGGCGCTGTCCGGTGCGACCGGCCTGCCCAATGATATTGATCTTGCGGTGCTGTCACGATATCCGGATGTATTGACCTCCGAACGAATGGCGGTTGATGAGGATGCGTTGTGGCAGGCAGTTGCGCAAGTGGCCGAAGAGGCGCTCAACCGCTTTGTACAGATGCGAGAGACGGAGGGAACCCGCCTGCGTGAGGACATTTTGCAGCGGCTGGATACGGTTGAACAGCTGACCGAAACGGTCGAGGCGCAGAGTCTGCAGACGGTGGAGGTTTATCGGGCGCGGCTTTATCAAAAGCTCACGGCGCTGCTGGCGGACCGAAATATCGATGATGCACGTGTGCTTACCGAGGCAGCCATTTTTGCTGACCGTGTAGCAGTGGATGAGGAAACAGTCCGTTTAAAAAGCCATTTGGCACAGTTTCGCAGCATTCTGGCGCAACCCGATTCGATCGGGAGAAAACTCGATTTTTTGACGCAGGAATTAAACCGTGAAGCAAACACCATCGGGTCAAAGGCACAGGATGCACAAATTGCAGCAGTGGTTATCTCGCTCAAAAGTGAGTTGGAGAAAATACGCGAGCAGATACAGAACATTGAATAGGAGGTATGCGGCTTGAAATTGATCAATATTGGATTTGGGAATATGGTTTCGGCGCGGAAATTGGTTGCGATTGTTAGTCCGGAATCGGCACCCATCAAGCGCATTATACAAGATGCCAGAGACCGTGGCTCGCTGATTGATGCGACCTATGGACGGCGCACCCGAGCGGTTATTATGACCGATTCTAACCATGTAATTTTATCGGCGGTGCAACCCGAAACGGTGGCTAACCGTCTGGATGATGACGAGGATGAAAAGCAGGATGAAACATAAACGCGGACAACTTATCGTTTATTCAGGGCCATCGGGAGTGGGAAAGGGAACACTGCTCTCCCCGCTTCTCACACCTAAAGGACCGTTGATGCTTTCAGTATCGGCAACGACGCGCCAACCGCGACCGGGTGAAATTGATGGTGTACATTATCATTTTGTCAACAATCAACAGTTTTTAACGATGGTTGAAAAGGGTGAGATGTTGGAATATGCTCAATACAACAGCCACTACTACGGCACACCCAACAGTTTTGTAGAGCGGCAATTAGAGACTGGGCAAAACGTGATTTTGGAGATTGAAACCAAGGGGGCTTCTCAGGTGCAGGCGCTGTGTCCGGATGCACTGATGATATTTGTTATGCCGCCTTCGCTCGAGGTTCTGGCCCATCGCCTGAAAGGGCGAGGGACCGAAACAGACGCTGAGCGCGCGGGGCGTCTTGCTGCCGCAGTAGAGGAAATGCGTCTGGCGAATCAATATGACTTTATCGTGATTAACGACGATCTAGAATCGGCTAGGGAACAGTTGCTATGCGCTGTCAGCGCAGGTGGACTTATTTCCCGATTGAACAAAAAAAGAATTGAAGAGGTGCTAAAAAATGCTGAGACCAGCGATGAGCGAAATTCTTGATAAAAACCAGGACTGCTACGCGTTTGTGGTAGCCGTTGCCAAGCGGGCCCGCTATATTGCAGATTCCGCCGAGGAGCAGCATGAAATTTTGGAGTGCAAACCCGTCAAGCTTTCGGTTGATGAGTTTGCCTGTGGTAAGAGTAAATTTGTGACACACAGCGAAATCCAAATATAGTTTATGAACATTGCGCACATTGTCATTGAAAAAGCAACTTATGCTTATGACAAGGAATATGACTACATGTTGCCGGAAACAATTTGTGCCAAGGCAGGTTGCCGCGTGCTGGTGCCATTTGGCGCAAGCAACCGCACCCGAGTCGGGTTGGTGCTTTCGGTTAAAGAAGCGCAAAGTCCACAGCTCGACCGACTAAAGGCGGTGCATTCGCTTTTAGATGCACAACCGCTTTTGGACGAGGAGGGGCTTTTTCTGTTAGCAGCTGTGCGCACCGCGACATTTTGCACTTGGTTTGAGGCGCTGCGCGTACTGGTACCGCCAGGTATGGGTGTCAAGGTGCAAATGGGTCTTGCGTCGGTGCGAGGCAAACAGCTCCAAGCCGAGGACGTTTCACTCGAGGCACAGCGGTTGTATGCGTTTTTAACTAATCGCCGCAGTATTACGCCGGAGGAAAAGGCGCTGGCTGCGCTTGGACTTTCATCACGGTCGACTTGCATCGAAGAGTTGGTGGCCGCAGGACTTGTGACACGCAGCCGTCTGGTAAAGAAACGCATCGCGGATGAGCGCGCTGTGATGGCGCGGCTGGCCGTTGAACAAAGCACACAGGCCAAAACGCATCAATACACCGCCAAGCAGCAGGCGGCCATCAATCTTTTGGAACAGGTTGGCTGTGCCTCGGTGCGTGAGCTGTGTTATTTTGCCGGGGTTACGCGTGCAGTGGTTGATCGCATGCAAAAGAAAGGCCTACTCGAACTGTTTGAGGAGATTACGCCCCGTCGGACCGCCGACAGAACACAACCGATTACTGACACGGTACCGATTGTTCTGTCCGAGCAGCAACAGCGGGCATTTGATAAATTATGTGCACTCGGACATAAAAACAAATTTGTCACCTCGCTGTTGCATGGCGTAACCGGCAGCGGAAAAACACAGGTTTTTTTACGCATTATTGAAGATGTTCTGGCTCGTGGACGTCAAGCGATGGTGCTCGTACCTGAAATATCGCTCACCCCACAGACCGTCTCAAAATTTAGCGCCCGATTTGGGGCGCGGGTAGCGGTGTTGCATTCATCACTTTCGATGACTGAGCGCTTAGACGAGTGGCAGCGCATCCGCGAGGGAAAAGCTGATATTGTAGTCGGTACCCGATCTGCGGTTTTTGCGCCGCTTAAAAATATCGGGCTCATTGTTATCGATGAGGAGCAGGAGCACACCTACCACTCTGAAAGCGCACCGCGCTACCATGCCAGGGATATCGCCAGATTGCGCGGCAAAACGCATCATGCGCAGGTATTGCTCTGCTCAGCGACCCCATCCGTCGAAAGTTATGATAGCGCTGTGAGCGGTCGCTATTATCTGGCCGAACTCAATGAGCGCTATTCGGGCAATCTCCTGCCGGATGTGCTCACGGTGGACATGTCTACAGCGCCATTGAGCGCCGTTTCTGCTACGCTCTCCGAAGAACTGTGCGAGCAGATCAGGGAAACGCTGGAGCGGGGCGAACAATCGATTCTACTTTTAAACCGTCGCGGTTACAACACAATGGTTAAGTGCTCCTCCTGTGGGGAGGTTGCGCGTTGTCCGCACTGCTCGATCCCGCTGACCTTTCATTTCGCCAATCGCCGGATGCTCTGTCACTATTGTGGGCATTCTAGATCCGAGGCTGTTCCGTGTGACAACTGCAAGAGCGCCATGTTGCGCTATACCGGCGTTGGTACGCAGCGTATTCAAGAAGAATTGCAGTCTCTTTTTCCCTCGGCGAGAATCCTGCGTATGGATATGGATACAACCATGTCGCGTTTTGCGCATCAACGCGCGTTTGAGGCGTTTGCCAAAGGCGACTATGATATCATGATTGGTACTCAGATGGTCGCCAAAGGACTCGATTTTCCCAATGTAACGCTCGTGGGTGTGCTGGCCGCCGATCAATCGCTTTATGGCGAGGATTTTCGCAGCTTTGAACGCACTTTTTCCCTTATCACACAGGTTGTGGGGCGCTGTGGGCGGGCGCAAAAGCCCGGTCGTGCGGTTATCCAGACATTTACACCTGAAAACCGTATTCTGGCACTAGCTGCGGCGCAGGACTATAAGACGTTTTATGCCGAAGAAATTGGTTACCGCAGGGTGGGGTTGTATCCACCCTTTTGTGATATAGTGTGTGTGGTATTCTGGTCGGAAAATGAACAAATTGCCGTCCAAAGTGCCAAATCATATAGTAATAGGTTTATAGAAGTAGCCAAACAAAGTTATTCCGACCTGCCGATAAGGCTGCTCGGTCCTGCCGAGTGCAGACCCTATCGTGTGGCGGGGCGTTACCGCTGCCGGCTACTGGTTAAGTGCCGCAGCGACAAAAGAATGCGTGCACTCTTTGCCCAGATGCTTGAGTGGTATCATCAGCAGAAGAATAAGGCGGCAGTGACGCTGGATTTTTATTACGATTCCAACCTCTAGTACGGGGACGAGACGAAAGGATGTAGAAAAGTGGCGATACGCAAAATTTTAAATGAGTCCGACGAGCTGCTGCGCAAGCATTCCCGCACAGTAGAGCAATTTGACAACCGGCTACACATGCTGATCGATGATATGGCCGAAACGATGGCACAGGCCAGTGGTGTCGGACTAGCGGCACCGCAGGTGGGTGTTTTGCGTCGTGTTATTATTCTCGATGTTGGCCAAGGGGTCATCGAGTTAGTGAATCCCGAGATCATCTATGAAAGCGCCGAACAAATCGACGACGCCGAGGGGTGCTTATCTTCCCCCGGGGAGTATGGGCTGGTCAAGCGCCCTAAAAAAGTGCGTGCCAAATATTACGACCGCCATGGAAAAGTCTGTGAGATTGAGGGGGAGGCTCTTTTGGCTCGCGCTATCTGCCATGAAATCGACCATCTCAACGGCCGACTATTTAAGGATTTGGTTTCCAGAATGCTTGAGCCTGATGAGTATTAAGTTTGTAAGGCTTTAAGCGCCATTCTCAGCGCGTATGGCACCTAAATGCAACGCCTGCACAGGAAACAGCTGGCATTTTGTGCTTGGAAGCGCAGTAGGAGGGAAGAGTTACAGATGAAAATTGTGTTTATGGGCACACCGGATTTTGCTGTGCCCTCGCTTGAGCGGCTACTGGATGATGGTCATCAAATTCTGGGGGTCTATTGCCAGCCGGATAAACCGCAGGGCCGCCACTTTGTGATGACACCACCGGCAGTAAAAGTTTTGGCACAGCAGCACGGAATTCCTGTGTATCAACCACAAACGTTCAAAGATGATCAGGTGCAGGCGCAACTTGCAACGCTTAATCCCGAACTGGTCGTGGTGGCAGCTTACGGAAAAATTTTGCCACAAGCGGTTCTGGATATTCCTGCCAAAGGGTGCATCAATGTACACGGCTCGCTGCTTCCCAAATATCGTGGCGCTGCACCGATTCAATGGGCAGTTATCAATAATGAACCGATTGCAGGTGTGACCATCATGCAAATGGCACAGGGATTGGATACCGGCGATATGCTTTTAAAAAAGGAGACACCAATCGGGGAAAACGAAACGGCGGGCGCGCTGTTTGCGCGTATCGCACAATTGGGTGCACAGGCACTCTCCGAGGCGATTGCGTTGCTCGATACACTGGTGCCTATGGCGCAGGATGAGGCGCAGGCCTGTTGGTCGCCGCCCTTAAAAAAATCGGACGGCGCGATCGATTGGGCGCAGGACGCTAAAATGGTATATGCCCGTCTGCGCGGCGTAACGCCGTGGCCGGGGGCCTACACCATGCTCAATGGCAAGCGGCTTAAAATTCATCGCGCTGTGATTGACGATTTGAATAAAATGCTTGGTGCGCCCGGCGAACTGCTGGACAGCAAACGGCTGCGTATCGCTTGTGGCTGCGGTGCCATCGAGTTGCTGGAAGTTCAGCTTGAGGGCGCAAAACGCATTTCGGCGGCAGACTTTATCCGAGGGCAGCGGCTGATTGTGGGGAAACTATTTTAAAAGACTTAAAAAAGGGGGCGATTTACTTGTTTGGATATTACGGATTTGACAGCTATTATTTCATTTTGGTGATACCGGCCATTCTCTTTTCACTTTGGGCACAAAGTCAGGTAAAGGGCACTTTTGCGCGCTACCAAAAAGTGCGCAGCGATTCAGGCTATACCGGTGCCGATGTGGCGCGGCGTATTTTGGATGATAATGGACTTCATCATGTGCGTATTGAGCATATCAACGGGGCACTGACCGACCATTACGACCCAAGAGATCAGGTTATTCGCCTGTCGGATAGCGTGTACGGCAGCAATTCGATTGCGGCGTTGGGCGTTGCAGCTCATGAGACAGGCCACGCCGTGCAACACGCAACGGGTTATGGGCCGTTGAGCATTCGCAATATGATTATTCCGGTGACCAATTTTGGCTCGCAGTTGGCGATGCCGTTAATTTTATTTGGTTTTTTGTTTAACAATAGCGCGCTGGCCGGTATCGGCATCATTTGCTTTGCTATGGTGACGCTGTTTCAGCTTATCACACTTCCGGTGGAGTTTGACGCGAGTGCCCGTGCTATGCGCACACTCTCCGACGAGAGTATTTTGCGAGGGGACGAGGTACCGCAAACGCGAAAGGTGCTGACTGCCGCTGCATTGACCTATGTCGCTGCATTAATCGTTTCAGCGGCTCAGCTGTTGCGTCTTGTGTTGCTGTTTAATCGCAGACGCGACTAATTGTAATAGCAACGGTGTTGTTTTGACAGCACGGAAAGGAACATCGATGGAGACTGCCCGACAGGTTGCGACCAAGGCCTTGTTGCGCGTTGACCGCGGCGGCTATTCACAGCTGACACTCGATGCCGCGCTCAACAAAGCGCGGCTGTCTGTGCGTGATACGGCCTTTGCTTCGGCACTTTTTTATGGTACTTTGGAGCGTCAATTAACGCTGGATCATTGTATTGCCAAATACGCGCGGCATTCGCTTTCGGACACGGTATCGGTCATTTTACGATTGGCGTTTTATCAACTTATTTTTATGGATTCGGTGCCAAACCATGCCGCGGTGGACGAAGCGGTCAATATGGCCAAGTCGATGGGACAGCGTGCCGCTTCAGGCATGGTCAACGGGATACTGCGCAGCTTTTTGCGTGATGGCTGTGAAATTGCGCCGGTTTCAGGTGGGTTAGCCGCTAAATTAGCGGTTCAATATGCCTGTGACGAAGGCTTAATCACACTATTTTTAAAGTGGTACGGTGAAGAAAAGACGCGTCTGTTACTTGCGGCCTCGATAGGTCGCCCACCCATTTATATCCGCGTTAACACACTTAAAACAGATGCGCAAACGTTGTTAGCACATCTTTCAAAACACGATTGCAAGGCGGTTGCACGCCCTTTGGACGGCAACTGCATCGAGATAGAGGGCGACGCGATGCACACTGTGTCGCATAAGCTGGGGTTTTTCCATGTTCAGGATATCTGTTCTCAGCAAGCGGCATTGACGTTACAAGTGCAGCCGGGCGAGCGTATTCTGGATATTTGCGCAGCGCCCGGTTCCAAAAGTTTTGTACTGGCGCAGCAGATGGAAAACCGTGGGGAGATTGTATCCTGCGACATAGCGCCCGCGCGGCTCGAGCTGATCAAACAGGGCGCAAAGCGGCTAGGCATTCAAATCATCACCGCACAGGCCAACGATGGGGCGAAACATAATGAACGGCTTGGACAATTTGACCGCATTCTCTGTGATGTGCCCTGTTCGGGACTGGGTGTATTGCGTCGCAAACCCGAGATAAAATATCGCAATGTCGAGTCGTTCGAAGGCTTGCCTGAATTGCAGTATAAAATTCTTAAAACTTCCTCAAACTATTTAAAAGCGGGTGGCATATTGGTTTATTCCACTTGCACACTGAACCCCGACGAAAATGAGCGGGTGGTTGAATCATTTTTAAGGGAACATCCGCATTTTTCTCCCGCGCCGTTTGACGGGACGGCATGGCACAAAACTTTTCTGCCCCAGCCGCAGGGCGGCGACGGGTTCTTCATTTCACGCATCAGGAGAGACAGATGAACGTGCAGAAAACCGCTGCTACAAAACTTGATATACTGTCGATGCTGCCGTCCGAACTGGAAGCGCTGGTGTGCGATATGGGACAACCTAAGTTTCGGGCGGGGCAACTCTTTGGCTGGCTGCATCATCAGCTTGTGATTTGTTTTGACGAAATGATGAATTTGCCGGTTGCGTTTCGGGCGGCGCTGTCAGATCGCTGCTACATAACGCAGCTTGATGCACGCCAATGCCAGAACGCGTCGGACGGCACAGCCAAATATCTGTTTGAACTACCGGATGGCAACACCATTGAATCGGTGCTTATGCGGCACGATTACGGTAATTCGCTTTGCATTTCTTCGCAGGTGGGTTGCTATATGGGGTGTCGCTTCTGTGCATCTACCATCGGCGGCAAAGTGCGCAATTTGACAGCCTCCGAAATGCTCTCGCAGATTTACACCGTGACCAAACTTTCGGGTGAGCGAGTCGATTCGGTTGTGATGATGGGCATCGGCGAACCGCTTGATAATTTTGATCATGTTGTAAAATTTTTAGAGCTGGTGCGTGATCCCAACGGCCTCAACCTTTCGCATCGGCATATTTCTTTATCGACCTGTGGTTTAGTGGATAAAATTGACAATTTAGCGACGCTATCTTATCAGTTGACGCTTTCGGTTTCACTTCACGCGTGCGATAATGAAACAAGGGATAAGATCATGCCGATTAATAAGCGTTATCCCATCGAAAAGCTGTTGGCATCATGTCGTCGGTATTTTGCCAAGACGGGGCGACGCATTTCGTATGAATATGCGTTAATAGCAGGGGTCAACGACCACCCACAGCAGGCCAAGCAGCTGTTGGCGTTGCTGCGTGACCAGAACTGCCATGTTAATCTCATACCGGTGAACCCCGTCGCCGAAACAGGGTTTACCCGCGGCAGCCGTAAACAAGCGGAAGCTTTTAGAGACATTTTGACATCAGGCGGACTTTCCGCCACTATAAGACGAGAACTTGGCAGCGAAATAGACGCAGCCTGCGGCCAGCTTAGAAGAAAAGATGCAAAAGGGGGCGATGCGCAATGTGGATAGCAGGCGATACCCATGTAGGGCAAAAACGGCGAATCAATCAGGATGTATTCTTAGCTGAGCAGCTGGATAACAAACAGCTGTTGATGGTTTGCGACGGCATGGGTGGCGAACAGGGTGGCGAACAAGCCAGTGAACTGGCCATTGAGGCTGCTGTAGCAATGCTGCGCCGGGATCTAAAAGGCGTCACCGATGAGCGCACCATCCGCCGAGTATTGGAATGTGCAGGCGCCGCTGCCAATAGCGTGGTTTTTGATGCTGCCCAAGCGGACAGCACACTGGCCGGAATGGGTACCACGTTAGTGGGGGCCGCGGTGTTGCCCAACTGTGTGCATTTTATCCATGCGGGTGATTCGCGGGCCTACTTGCTGCGCGACGATATGTTGACACAGCTCACTGTGGACCACACTGTTGTGCAGATGCTCATCGACCGGGGAGAAATTTCACAGGATGATGCAAAAGAGCATCCTCAGCGGCATTATATCACACGTGCAGTGGGTGTTGCACCACAGATTAACTATGATATTTTTTCAATTGATTTGCGGCCGAATGATACGATATTGCTATGTAGCGATGGACTTTACAACTATATCAGCCATGAAGATATTTGCGCATTGACCGCCATAGCAGTCAAGCGTAAAAGTGTTGCGCCACTCATCGACCGCGCCAACGAGAATGGCGGCGGTGACAATATTACTGCGGTGATTTGCTGCGTGGCCGAGGAGGTGCGCGCGCATGGATAATTTTATCGGAAAAAAAATTGAGGGGCGTTACCAAATAGGCGAGCTGGTCGGCGTCGGTGGTATGGCAAATGTCTATAAGGCCACCGATCTGTCGGACGGCAAGATGGTGGCTGTTAAAGTGCTGCGCAAAGAGTTTTATGAGAACGAGGAGCTGCTGCGTCGCTTTAAAAATGAGAGCAAGGCTATTGCCATGTTATCGCATCCCAATATTATTAAGGTTTATGACGTTTGTTTTGCACACAATATGCGGTGCATCGTTATGGAATATATCGACGGCATTACGTTGAAAGAATATATGGAGGAGCAGCGGCCACTTGCTTGGAAAGAAACGGTACACTTTGTCCTCCAGATATTAAAGGCACTATCCCACGCACATTCAAAAGGCATTGTACATCGGGATATCAAGCCACAAAATATGATGCTGCTCTCCGATGCACGGATAAAAATTACAGACTTTGGCATAGCACGCTTTGCTAGAAGTGAATCGCATACCCTCACCGATCGTGCTATCGGATCGGTGCATTATATCAGCCCTGAACAGGCGAAAGGTGACCACACCGATCAGCGTGCGGATATTTACTCTATCGGTGTTATGCTTTATGAGATGCTCACAGGGCAGCTGCCATTTGATGCCGACAGCCCTGTCTCGGTTGCCTTAAAGCAAATTGAGCTTGAAGCGCCGTCGCCGCGCAGTATCAACCCCGAAATTCCTGAGGGACTTGAGGAAATTACAATGCGTGCGATGGAAAAGGATCCCGAACGACGTTATCAGTCGGCTGACGAAATGCTAAAGGATATTGAAGCCTTTAAGCAAAACCCCTCCGTGCATTTTGAATATCAATATATGACGGATCAAAAGGCGCAAAGCGACCGTTTCAGGCGAAATTTGCGCCATGCAAAACAATTGCGGGATGGCAAGGGAGAACGTATGGCAAAACAACGATCCAGAAAACCCAAGGAAAAAGAGGCGCCGAATCCCCGGGGTAATCAAAATTATGATGAGGAAGATGATCCGCGCAGAGGCTCAATATTAATGGCGCTGGCAGGCATCACTGCAGCGTTTATTGTTATTTCGGCCGCATTTATTTGCGCGATGTTTTATCTGAACAATCCGCTTGAAAAGGTGCCGGATATCGTGATGCCGGATCTCACCGGACTGAAGTACGATGCTATAAAAAACGCGCAGGAATATTCCCAATTCGTGTTGGAAGTTGAAGACAACCAATATAATGATCTTCATGAACGCGGCGAAGTGGTCAGCCAAAAGCCCAAGGCGGGTACCAAAGTCAAGGAAAACTCTGTGGTGCGCTTGATTATTTCAAATGGCACCAAGGTGGTGTTGATGCCCAATCTTATCGGTTTGGAAGAGACATTGGCCTATCAGGAGTTGGCGGACCTTGACCTTCAATACCAGAAAGTAGAAATATTTTCTCAGCAGCCGGCCGGTACGGTCGTTGCGACCGACCCCGGATTTGGCAGTGAAATCCCCGCCTCTACCATTGTAAAGGTGCAGATCAGTATGGGGCCTGAAAACAAGGTAGTTGAGGTGCCGGATTTGACCGGTATGGACATGGAAGCGGCCAGAACTTTGTTACAGCAGCTTGGCTTGGAGGTAGGCGGCATTAGCTATATCACCAGTGATAAGGCAAAAAATGTTATTATTTCTCAGGATCCGGCACCGACCTCGCAAATTGCCAGCGGCGCATTTGTCAATTTGAACGTATCGGGTGGCGAGGATAGCAACAACCAAATAACGCTACACATTCCCTTGCCCAGCGATGTAAGCGACATTGTCAAGATGCAAGCGATGTTTGACGGACGCATCTTGCGCGAAGAGCGACTGCAGCCTGATACCGCACTTTTCTGGAAACCGATGTTCGAGGGGTCGGGCGTTGCAAAGATATTTATTTTGTACAACGACTTCCTTTACCAAACCTATGAGGTCGACTTCAACACCGGTGGATGCACGCTGGTGGAGGATAATTCCAACATGCACAGCTAAGAGGAGACACTATGCCACAAGGACGCATTATACGGCAGACAGGCGGGTTTTACTATGTTGATACCGACAACGGCGTCATGGAATGCCGTGCGCGCGGTTTATTCCGCAAGCAGGGGATTACGCCTCTTGTGGGGGATATTGCCCAGGTGGAGAAAACCGACGACGGAAAGGGTTTTGTCATCGGTTTAAAAGAGCGAAAAAACAGCTTAGTTCGCCCGCCGATGGCCAATATCGACCGCTTGTTGTTGATCCTTTCGATTGACGATCCACCACCGAATATCTTGGTGGTGGATAAAATGCTGGCTATTGCCCAATACAAAGATATCGATGCGGTCATTGTGGTGACCAAGGCCGATTTATCGGATACGGATATGCTGTGCAGCCAGTATCGCGCAGTCGGTTATAAGGTCGTAAGCATCAATAGCCTGGCTGGGTCTTCCGAAGAAATTGCTGCGTTGATAAAGGGAAAGCTTTGTGTACTGGCCGGCAACACAGGGGTGGGGAAGTCGACGCTCTTAAATGCGATCGATCCGGAACTGGCGCTTAAAACCGGTGAAACCAGCCAAAAGTTGGGGCGTGGGCGGCATACGACCCGCGTCACAGAGCTGTTTGAACTGTGCGGCGGACTGATTGCCGATACACCCGGGTTTTCATCTCTTGAAACAGCCCAACTTGAACTTATTAAAAAAGATAAGCTTGAATTATGCTTTCGTGAATTTGAGCCATACTTAGGTCGGTGCCGTTTTACCGGCTGTTCCCATACCAAGGAGAAAGGGTGCGCGATACTTTCAGCGGTGGCATCGGGCGAGATTTCGCTTTCACGGCATGAGAGTTATCTTGTCATGTATCAAGAGGCGCGGCAGATTAAGGAGTGGGAGGTTTGAACATAGTGCGCAGATGTGTGGTGTTTTGTGCCGGAGAAGAGGGCGAGATAGACTTTACCGTCTCACCCGAAGATTTTGTGATCTGCTGTGATGCCGGTTATTTAGCTGCAAAGCGGCGCGGAATTACACCTGATCTGCTGATTGGGGATTTTGATTCCTATCGCGATCCGTTGCCGGAATCGGTGGAGACGCTGCGTTTCCCTGTGGAAAAAGACGATACCGACAGCATTCTGGCATTGCGTGAGGGACTGCGGCGCGGTTACTTGCAATTTGTGTTGCTGTTTGCGCTGGGTGGTCGGCTCGATCACACGCTTGCAAATTTGCAGGCATTGGCCTTTTTATCGGAAGCTGGTGCCGACGGTCAGATTATCGGCCCGGGGGATCATGTTCAGCTTTTAAAAAATGGCACACTGCATATTCCCCACCGCAGCGCATATACATTTTCCATATTTGCATATGGTGGTAAGGCTGTGGGTGTGACGCTGGAAGGCATGCAATATCCGCTTAACAATGCGGTTGTTACTGAAACATTTCCCATCGGGTTGGGTAACCATATTATCGAGCCGATGGGCAGAGTCAGCGTTTCAGATGGAACGCTGTTGGTAGTCCAATCTAAAATCAATTAGGCGCGATTTGGTGCCGATGTCGACAAAGGAGATAACAGAGTGTTTTCCAATAAAGACATTACACGTTTGATGATACCGCTTATTATTGAGCAGGCGTTGGCTGTCACCATAGGTGTGGCCGATACGGTCATGGTGGCTTATGTCGGTGAAACGGTGGTTTCTGGTGTTTCGATTGTCGATGCAATTAATATGCTGCTGGTGCAGGTTTTTGCAGCACTGGCAACAGGCGGTGCCATTGTGGTGGCACAATATCTTGGACGTCAGGATAAATCTGCTGCTTGTGAAGCAGCAAAACAGCTATTTTTGGTAATGAGCGCCATCGGCGCAACGGTTGCGACTATCTGCGTCATTTGGCGATACGATATCTTAAGATTGGTTTATCAGACAGTTGAACCTGCGGTTTTGGAAGCGGCGCAGGAATACTTTTACTTGACTGCGCTGTCGGTGCCTTTCTTTGCCGTCTATAACGCCGGGGCCGCGCTTTTTCGATCACAGGGAAACGCTCGCATATCGATGATGACTGCGCTGATGATGAATGTGCTCAACATTGGCGGCAATGCTGTTTTTTTGTTTGGCTATCAAATGGGTGCGCGCGGTGTTGGATTGTCGACGCTGATTTCCCGTATTGTGGGTGCCATTGTGATGCTTTATCTCGTCCGCGACAGCCGCAACAAAGTGTACGTTGAGCGGATATTTCCGCTCAATATTCGGCCCAAAATGGTTTCCACCATTTTGCGAATTGGTGTACCGACGGGCCTTGAAAATGGGATGTTCCACTTTGGTAAGTTGATGGTGTCCGGCCTTATTGCGTCGTTTGGCACAGTGGCCATTACAGCCAATGCTGTCGCTAACAGCCTTACCTCGGTCACTTGTATTCCCGGTTCAGCAGTGGGGCTTGGCATGATTACTATTGTGGGGCAGTGCATTGGTGCAGGAGCGTATGACCAGGCGCGTCATTACATAAAAAAGTTATTAAAATTAGCATATATAATCGGTGGGGCCACCAACATTTTAGCGCTGTTGTTTATGAAGCAGCTCGTCGGAGCATTTTTCCTTTCACCCCAGACAGCACAGCTTGCGATCATTGTCTGCTCAATGCACGCAGCGGCATGGTTGGTATTTTGGCCGCCCGCCTTTGCGATTTCAAATGGCTTGCGCGCCGCGGGGGACGTAAAGTTCACAATGATTGTATCGGTATCGGTGATGTGGGCTTGCCGTATTGGACTAAGTTATGTTTTTGCCCTGTACTATGGCATGGGACTTATCGGCGTATGGCTGGCCATGATTATTGATTGGGTCGTGCGCGGTGCATTTTATATGACGCGTTTTATGGGAACAAAATGGCATAGTCATAATGTGATATAAGCATAATTCGAACATAACACACCATATTATTAAAAACTTTCAGTATAATAATAGATTTTATTACATTTTGCTGTTGGATATCCATCGTTTTACGAGATAAAAAAGCGCCACCCCATTGGGGTGGCGCTTAAAAAATAATACTTACTTCGCGTAATTGTAGAAGCCGATGCCGGACTTCTTGCCAAGCTTACCGGCACGCACCATCTTCTTGAGCAGGCCATGCGGACGATACTTGGAATCGCCGGTTTCGGCATACATAACATTCATGATGGCCAGGCAAACGTCAAGGCCGACCATGTCGCCAAGGGCCAACGGGCCGATAGGATGGTTTGCACCAAGCTTCATAGCGGTGTCAATGCCCTCAACGGTGGCAACGCCCTCGGCATAGATGCCGATTGCTTCGTTAATCATGGGGATGAGGATACGGTTAACGACAAAGCCGGGCGCTTCCTTAACCGCTACAGGCTCCTTGCCCATGCTCTTGGTCAGTTCAAGAACCTGATCAACAGCTTCCTGAGGGGTGTTCTCACCGGCGATAACTTCGATCAGCTTCATAACAGGAGGCGGATTGAAGAAGTGCATGCCGACGACAGGATGCTCAACACCGGTGGAGATCTCGGTGATCGAGAGCGACGAGGTATTGGTGCCGAAAATAACGCCGGGTTTGCAAAGTTTGTCCAGTTCAGCAAAGATATCTTTCTTAACGGACATGTTCTCCGCAATGGTTTCCAGGATAAAGTCGACATCTGCAACGGCCTCGAGCTCAGTGGCGGGCGTGACGCGACCATAGATGGCGTCCATCTCTTCCTGAGTCATTTTGCCCTTTGTAACAGCCTTAGCTAGGGTGCCGTGCATGTACTTCATCGCGTTGTCAAGCGTTGTCTGCTTACGGGTTCTGAGAACAACCTCGTGACCAGCCTGTGCAAATGCGTATGCAATGCCGGATCCCATGGTACCGGCGCCGAGTACACCAATTTTCATAATTATTTCCTCCGTTTTTTTATATTTGCCTGTCGGCAGTTGTTATTATTTATTCTGATAAGGATCCGGGCGGCGCTTTTCTAAAAAGGCGGCCATACCGTTTTTCTGGTCGGCAGTTTCAAAGCAGCTGCCAAACAGTTTTGCTTCGATAACGACAGCAGCATCCATATCAGTCTGCAAACCGTCGTTTGCAGCTTTTTTAGTGGCACGCACGGCAATGGGCGCGTTGCGTGCAATACGTTTAGCCATTTTTTCTGCGGCGGGCATCAGTTCCTCAAGTGGGTAAACTGCATTGACCAACCCGAGTTGCAGCGCCTCCTGAGCGTCTACCTGTCCACAGGTATAGAGCATCTCCTTGGCCTTGCCAATGCCGATCAATCGGCAGAGACGCTGAGTTCCGCCAAAACCGGGAGTGACGCCCAAACCAACCTCCGGCTGTGCAAACTTTGCATTCTGCGCTGCGAGACGAATGTCACAGCACATAGAAAGTTCACAACCGCCGCCGAGTGCAAAGCCGTTGATGGCTGCGATAATAGGAATCGCAAAAGTTTCAATTTTGCGGAACACGGCATTGCCTTTCAAGCCGAAAGATTCACCCTCAACCTTGCTCAAGCCACTCATCTCGCCGATATCGGCGCCAGCGACAAAGCTCTTTTCGCCTGCACCGGTGATGATCAGCGCGCGTACGCTTTCAAGGTCGATGGCATCGAGCATGGCATCAAGATCTTCAAGCACCTGTGTATTGAGTGCGTTGAGCGCTTTTTCACGGTCGATGGTTGCAATTGCGTATTGTTCCTTTTGTTCGAATTTAACAAAGGACATAGGTTTAGCTCCTCTCAGAATCGCGATACTCGCAAAAGGGATGCGGCAGCAACGTGTCACACCCCTTGCGAAAAAACGTCTTAGAGTTTCTCAACAATGGTCGAAACGCCCATGCCGCCGCCTACACAGAGGGTCGCAAGACCGTTCTGCCCAGCTTCAAGCTCGTGCAGCAGGGTGACAAGGATACGGCAACCCGACGCGCCGACGGGGTGACCGAGTGCAATAGCGCCGCCGTTGATGTTGACCTTGGAAGCATCCCAATTGAGCAGTTTGCCAACAGCCAAAGACTGAGCAGCAAATGCTTCGTTAGCTTCGATAATGTCAATTTTGTCGAGCGAGAGGCCAACTTTCTTGAACAGCTTCTCAGAGGAGTAGGCAGGGCCAATACCCATGATGGAGGGCTCTACACCGGCGGAAGAACCGCCAACCCACTTGGCCATCGGCTTAACGCCGAGCTCTTTAGCCTTTTCAGCGCTCATAACGATAATAGCGGCAGCACCGTCATTAATCGAAGAAGCGTTTGCAGCGGTGACAGAGCCGCCATCGCGCTTGAATGCGGGCTTCATCTTAGCAAGACCCTCGGCGGTAGTGCCGGCGCGGGGACCCTCGTCCTTATCGAAAATAACGGTTTCTTTCTTGACCTTAACCGGCACACCAACGATCTCAGCGTCGAACTTGCCGGCGTCCTGTGCGGCGCAAGCTTTCTGCTGGGACTCAGCAGCAAATGCGTCCTGCATCTCGCGGGTGATGCCATACTTCTCAGCGACATTCTCAGCGGTGATGCCCATGTGGTAATCGTTGAAGGCATCCCACAGTGCGTCATTTACCATGGTGTCGATAATTTTGCCGTTGCCCATGCGGTAGCCATAACGCGCCTTGTCCAACGCATAGGGCGCCAAGGACATGTTTTCCATACCGCCGGCCATGATAACATCAGCCTCGCCGGCCATGATGAGCGCAGCAGCCATGTTAACGGTTTTCAGACCGGAGCCGCAAACATTATTTAGAGTAAGAGCAGGGGCTTCAATCGGAATACCTGCGTGGATAGCAGCCTGGCGAGCAGGACTCTGACCCATTCCGGTGGTCAGAACATTGCCGAAGAGAACCTCATCGATGTCGGTGGGCTTAATGCCGGCACGCTCAATCGCTTCTTTCATGACGATAGCGCCGAGCTGCTCTGCAGGGATATTTGAGAGGGCACCGCCCATTTTGCCGATAGCCGTACGGCAAGCGCCTACGAGTACGATTTCTTTGCTCATGTCTTATTCCTCCGTTTTTCTGTGTGCAGTTTTAACCTTACGGGTTATACTTCCATAAATATACCATTATTGGACTAATGTTGCAATAGAATGCATTCCCGTCTTACCTAATTGACAAAAAATTTGTACACTTTGCTAAAAAAAAATAAAAATCTACGACGATTTTAGTGGAAGTGAATTTATTATATTGAAATAACAACTACCAAAATCAATATTCATTTCTTTTTTTAATATCTTTAAAAAGGCAAATATTAAGACGGCATTGTTAAAATATTAATTTATTAAATATACGAAAAATCACAGCGATTTTTACGTAGCCTTTTTGGGGAGACGAGAGCCTCCCCTTCATTCTTTTAAAGCACGGCTCACAACATATCAATAAGTTTCACCACGTGCTTCTATGCTTTGCCCATCTTGAATATTATTTTCAAAAAACTACTGATAATACGTGGACTCTTCCAAACAATTACTTTCATAAACCCATCCCTTCCAAATAATATAGGCGAGTGTTTATAGCGCTGCCATTACCACCAGCGTAGCAGTTGCCAACCTAAGAGGACCAATAGTATGGTGGCAAAAATTAAAGCCAGTCTATAGGAGCACAGCAGCACCAAAAGCGCCCCCAGCCCAAAGGCGCCCGCGATTGTGGCAAGTCTGCAGAACCGGAACCGGCGCATTTGCAACCCCCCTTTGGATTATGTTCTCACTTTAATATATTCCAAAATGAAATCAGTTGTGATTGTGGCATGGAATTTGAGTGTTGTCCGAATAATTTAAAATTTCTGCGAATATAAATCGGGTAGAAATGAATAGCAAGGAGAGAGCCGAATGGAACTAAATCTTCATAGACGATCGGTTGCGGCCTGTGAGCTTGTGCTTGATACAGCCGCAGAACATCCCATAGAGTGCGACGTGCTGCTGCCGGATTATTGTCCTGATATTGTGCGGGTGCTTTGCTGCCAAGTGCAAAGCGCCGTTACCGACTGTGCTGTGCGCAAAACAACCTTTACGGTTGAGGGTATGGCTGTTGTAAAATTATGTTATGTCGGTGAGGTGGGCGGTGTTCGCAAAACGGAGTATAAAATTCCGTTCTCAAAAAGCTTTGAGCTAAAAAATGAGCCGATGCGGCCCATCTGGTCGGTCACCTGTGAACAAGGGCATACCAACTGCCGCGCCGCTTCACGCAGACGTATTGATGTGCGAGGTGCCATCATGCTGCGCGTCAAGCTTCTGGATGCCTCGCAACAGCAGGCGGTTGATGCGGCTGAAGGGATGGGGGTACAGCTTCGTTCTTGTGAAGAAAGTGTGTCAGATTTAACGGGTCAGCTGCAACACCAGTTTTCGGTGGCCGAAATTTTAACCCCGGGGGTCGGCAAAAACCCGGCAATAGAAATTGTGCGGGCGGAGTGCCGCCCCACTGTGCAGGAAAGTCGGGTTATGGCTTCCCGTGTTTTGCTCAAGGGCGAATTGATGATACACCTGTTGTATAAGACCGATCCCGAGTCCGGCGCGCTGGAAACGGCCGACTATTCCTTGCCGCTCAGTCAGGTCATTGAGGCTGATAACCTCGATGAGGAGATGCAATGTGAAGCGCAGTTGAAGTGTGTATCGCTTGATTGCGCACCCGAGGAAACGGGGCAGGACGGCGACCTGCGCTTAGAACTTCAGCTGGTTGCAGCGGTCCGTTTCTTTAGACCGATTATGCTCACCGGCGCTACCGATAGCTACTCTACGCTCTATCCCACACAAAACACCCTTTCTCGGTTGCGCGTACCAAAAGGTTGCACGACAGTTTCAGAGCGCGGCAGTGTGCGTACCGAGGCAGAAGCTCCCGAGGATGTCACGGCATTGTTGGATGTTTGGGCCAGTCCATTTGGGCAGAACACCCATATGGAAAATGGCATGATTACGGTGAGTGGTCAACTGAAATTTATGGCGTTGGTTTCCACCGAAGAGCTTGGCGCAGATTGTGTGACCCACACTTGCGAGATGTCCATCAAAGTACCCTGCAAAAACGAAATGGCGGAACTGATGAGCGACATCACGGTGTTGACTGTTTCAGGAAGTATCAGCCAAGGCAAGTTGATGTTAGGCTGTGAAGTATTGGTGTCGGGCATGCTTGTCGAATTTGAAGTGAAGTCACTGCTTACCGACCTCGTAGTCGATGAAAGCAATCCCCGCAAGAGGGACCCATTGCTGGGGCTGATGATCTATTATGCGAACGCCGGTGAGCATATCTGGGACATTTCTAAAAAGTTCGGCTCACTGCCGACACAGATTATGGCGGACAATGAGCTGACGCAAGAGGTATTAGAAACTGATATGCCGCTGATGATACCCACCGTTTAGTGTGCAAAGGGGAGAAAGAGTATGGAAAACGCAACGAACCACCGCATCTACAAAGACATGGCTCGGCGCACCGACGGGGACATTTATATCGGCGTTGTCGGCCCGGTGCGCACCGGAAAGTCCACATTAATCAAAAAATTTATGGAGCAGATGGTGCTGCCAAATATTGAGGATTCGGCGTGGCGCGATCGCGCCACTGATGAAATGCCGCAGTCGTCGGCGGGCAGAACCATCATGACCACCGAACCGAAATTCATACCGGAGGAGGCCGTGCGCATCTCGGTGGACAATAACGCGCAATGCAATGTGCGGCTTATTGACTGCGTCGGTTATATTGTCCCAAGTTCGCTGGGGTATATCGAGGACGACCAGCCCCGTATGGTGATGACCCCGTGGTTTGACCGCGAGATTCCTTTTAACATGGCCGCCGAAATTGGGACGGATAAGGTCATCAACGAGCATTCAACCATCGGTCTGGTTGTGACGACCGACGGTTCCATCTCCGACATTCCACGCGATGAATATGAAGAAGCCGAGCAGCGCGTTATCAACGCGCTCTCCGAAATTGGCAAGCCATTTGCCGTGGTACTCAATTGCGTCCACCCCGAATCGGAGCAGTCGCAGGAATTGGCAACCCGAATGGAAGAAAGATATCAAGTGCCCGTTACCCCACTCAATTGTTTGGCACTGGATTCTCAGGGAATAGAGAAAATTTTGCAGAGTGTCCTTTACCAGTTCCCGTTAAAACAGATTGCGATTGAAATACCGCGGTGGATCGTGGCGTTGGAGAAGGACCATTGGTTAAAAAAAGCGCTGTATGACGCCGTGAAGCAATCGACTTTCAACATCAAACGTATACGCGAGTTATCCGAAAAATTGTCGGATGCAAAGCAGTGCGAATATCTCAATGAATTCTCACTCGATTTTATTGATTTCGGTCAAGGGAGTGCCCGCGCATGCGCAACGGTGGATCCAAAATTGTTCTATCGCGTTATAGGTGAGTCAACGGGTATCGATGTAAAGGATGACACCGATCTTATGCCGATGATGATTCAGTTGGCCGCCATTAAACGCGAACATGAAAAGTATCGCCACGCACTCGAAGAGGTTGCGGCCACCGGCTATGGTATTGTGATGCCGGCCATGGAGGAGCTCACGCTTGAGGAGCCTGAAATTATCAAGCAGGGTGGACGGTATGGCGTTAAACTCCGCGCTTCAGCACCGTCTATACATTTGATGCGTGCCGATATTTCCACGGAGGTTTCACCGATCGTCGGCAGCGAAAAGCAGTCGCAGGAATTGGTTGAATATCTGCTTTCAGAGTTTGAGAGCGATCCGACTAAGATTTGGAGCTCAAATATTTTCGGCAAAAGTTTACATGAGCTTGTCAACGAGGGACTGCACAACAAGCTTTATCGCATGCCTAGTGATGCCCGTGGTAAGCTTACCGAAACGATTGAGCGCATCATCAACGACGGCTGCTCCGGCTTAATCTGTATCATTTTGTAAGGACGTATTCCTCGTGATGCACCTATAAAAAGCGCGACGGGGCAAAAGTACACGCGATTTAAGCGCAATATTGATATCTTAATGAGGATAGCTGCGACCCTGTGGTGAGAATTGCAGCTATCCTTTTTTATCGTTTATTTGTTGAATAAAATGGTAATAAACGATATAGTTGTCCATCAAATTTTGGTCCCTTTTTCGCCGGTTATATGCGTGTTAGGATGGAGCAGCAAGGTCCCGAGTATTATGTTACACGTTTTCACATATCAACGAATACACGGCATAAATAGAGCTGACAAAAAGCGCTTCCCACCGATGGTGGGAAGCGCTTTTAAATGGATAAAGACTACTTATCAGCAAGCGCTGCTTTGAACTGCTCGATCAGCAGCGGCACAACTGTGAACAGGTCACCGGAGATGCCGTAGTCGGCTACTTCAAAGATGGGAGCCGTATCGTTTTTGTTGACAGCAATGATGCACTCGGAATCCTGCATGCCGGCCTTATGCTGAATAGCACCGGAGATGCCCAGTGCGATATAAATTCTGGGGTGAACGGTTTTGCCCGTTTGACCAACCTGATGGTCAGCGGAGAGCCAACCGGAGTCGATGGTGGCACGGGAGCCGCCGACAACACCGCCGAGAACATCCGCCAGCTCATGCGCCAGTGCAATGCCTTTTTCGACGTCTTTGCTGATGCCACGGCCAACCGAAACAACGACGTCAGCACCGGTGAGATCAACCAACTGCTTGGCAGCTTTGACAACATCGATAACCTGAGTGCGCATATCAGCTTCGCTCAGCGAGAAGGTGGGTTTCACAATCTGGCAGGCATCAGCCTTGGCCTGATTGAACGCCGCCTTTTTCATAACGCCGGGGCGGACAGTTGCCATGGCGGGACGGAAGCGGGGGCAGATGATGGTGGCCATCAAGTGACCTCCAAAAGCTGGACGTGTCATCTTGAGGTTGGCATCTTCATAGTTGAATTTCTGGGAGGCCAGATCCAATGTGGAGCTTTCTCGCAGGAACTCAACATACTTGGCAACGTCAACATCCAAGTGGGTGCAGTCGGCGCAAAGTCCGGTGTGCAGACGCGCTGCGCAACGAGGGCCAAGGTCACGGCCGATATTGGTCGCACCGATGAGGAAAATCTCCGGCTTCATTTCGGTGATAACTTCGGAGATGACCTTAGCGTAAGCGTCGGTGGTATACTCTTTGAGCAGGGGGGATTCGCAAACGAGAACCTTGTCGGCACCATAGCCGCCGAGTTCCTTGGCGAGACCCTCAACCTTGTCGCCCAGCAGCAGACCGCAGAGCTCAACGCCCAACTCGTCCGCCAGCTTGCGGCCTTCGGAGATCAATTCATAGTCTGTGGGCATCAATTTGCCCTGACGCTGCTCGCAGAAGACCCATACGCCTTTAAAAGCAGCGAGATCGGTATTATTAAAAGTAGCCATTCGTACTATCTCCTTTCAATCAGATGATGTGCTTTTCAAGCAGCATGCTGGTCAGAGTGGCGCAGGTTGCTTTGTCGGCGCCCTCGAGCATAGTGCCAACACCTTTCTGAGGAGGTGTGAAGGACTTGAAGATGTTCGTGGGGGAGCCCTTCAGACCGATGGTATCCAGATCAATCAGCGGATCGTCCTTTAATGTCTCAAAGTTAAAGACCTGCAGCGGCTTGGAATAGCAATCCATGACACCGCCGACGCTCATGTAACGCGCATCATTCAATTCCTTGATGCAGGTGAGCAGGCAGGGTGTTTTTGTTTTGATGGTCATGTAGCCGTCTTCAAGCATACGGCGGCAGGTGACCTGCGTGCCATCAACCTTTAGATCAGACACATAAGAAATCTGCGGCAGATCCAACTTTTCAGCGATCTGGGGGCCGACCTGCGCGGTATCGCCGTCGATAGCCTGACGGCCGCAGAAGACGATATCGTCCGATTCAAGGCCAAGCTTCTTGATAGCAGCGGCGAGAATCTGGGAAGTTGCATAGGTATCGGAACCGCCGAATTCACGAGCGGAAACGAGTACGCCTTCATCGGCGCCCATGGCCATCAATTCACGGAGCATGCCCTCAGCGGGGGGCGGTCCCATGGTGATGACGACAACCTTGCAGCCATTGGCGTCCTTGAGACGCAAAGCTGCTTCGATGGCGCTCTGGTCATCGGGGTTGATAATAGCGGCCATCGATGCGCGGTTGAGGGTACCATCGGGATTGACGGCAACCTTACCGGAAGTATCCGGAACTTGCTTTACACAAACTATTGCTTTCATAAAATGGTGCGCCTCCTCTTACTTAACCTGAAGACCATTTGCGATGACCATGCGCTGGACTTCGCTGGTGCCTTCGTAGATTTCGGTGATCTTTGCGTCACGCATCATGCGCTCTACCGGGTAATCACGCGTGTATCCGTAACCGCCAAAGAGTTGGACGGCGCGGCGGGTAACGTCATTTGCAGCCTCGGCGGCAAACAATTTTGCCATTGCGGAATCCATGCTGTAGGGTTCATGTGCCTGCTTTTTAATGGCGGCGGAGTAAACCAGATACTGTGCCGCTTTCATGCGAGTGTGCATGTCGGCGATCTGGAACTGGGTATTTTGGAACTGGGAAATGCGCTTGCCAAACTGGACGCGCTCTTTGGTGTACTTAATGACTTCGTCAATAGCGCCTTCACCGAGTCCCAGTGCCTGGGAAGCGATGCCGATACGGCCGCCATCGAGGGTTTTCATAGCAATCTTAAAGCCTTGGCCCTCTTTACCCAGGAGGTTTTCCTTGGGGACGATGCAGTCTTCAAAAATTAGATCAGAAGTTGATGAGCCACGGATGCCCATTTTTCTTTCATGCTTGCCGATAGAAAATCCGGGGAAGTTCTTCTCAACAATAAAAGCAGAAATGCCGTGGTTGCCCTTGCTGCGGTCGGTCATCGCCATGACGACAAAAACATCAGCATAGCTGGCATTGGTGATAAAAACCTTGGAGCCGTTGAGTACGTAGTGATCCCCGTCCAGAACAGCGGTTGTCTGCTGGCCGGAAGCGTCGGTGCCGGCACCCGGTTCGGTCAAGCCGAATGCGCCGATCCACTCGCCGCGGCAAAGCTTGGGAAGATACTTCATCTTCTGCTCTTCGGTGCCATTTTCAAAGATGGGTGCGCAACACAGCGATGTGTGGGCAGACACGACGACGCCGGTCGTTCCACAAACTTTCGAAAGTTCTTCAACACACATGGCATAGGACAAAACATCGGCGCCTGCGCCGCCGTACTGCTTGGGGAAATAAACACCCATCATGCCCAGCTTGCCCATTTTTTTGACGGTCTCCATCGGGAACATTTCCTTCTCGTCGACCTCTTCGGCTAAAGGCTTAACTTCATTTTCCGCAAAAGTGCTGTACATTTTGCGTAGCATTTGATGTTCTTTGCTCAATACAAAGTCCATATTGTTTTCTCCTCCTATAATAGAGTAAAACGCGGCGGGTATGGTGATTTTACCCGGCGGTTTTCAAAGGGATACTTGAACGTAATTACACAAAGTCAAATACGTACTTTGACACAACTACAACGTTATAACATTAACACGCAGATATAAGGAATGCAAGTGTATTTGTTAATTTTCTAACACGACCATGGTTTTTTGTCAAACTGCACAAAAATGCAATCGTATGACACCGCATTTAGGTGAAGATGTTTGATGAAAAGGCAACCGATTTTAATGAATTTGATAAAAATATCAAAGCGTTTTGAGGGGTGCAATCGGATTGAAAATATTGCACCGCCTTGGGTGATTTTTACCGGATGCGCGCGCATCAAATAGTATTTATCGGTTGGATTTGCGCCAAATTTTCAACTTTTCAGCTTCTTTAATCAGCTCTTCGCGAAACTGTGGGTGCGCGACTGAGACGATGGCTTCAGCCCGCTCCCAAGTGCTCAACCCCTTTAGGCAAACTTTCCCATATTCGGTGACAAGGTACTGGATACAAGTGCGGGTATCGGTGACGATGGAACCGGGGTTGAGGGTCGGCAGAATGCGCGAGCGCAATACGCCATTTTTATCGGTGAAAGAAGACGAGCAGCAGATGAAACTTTTGCCGCCTTTAGAGAGGTAGGCGCCCAACACAAAATCCAACTGTCCGCCTGAACCGCTGATGTGACGTGTGCCGGAGGATTCAGCATTTACCTGGCCAAACAGATCAACATCCACGGCGTTATTGATGGACATAAAGTTGTCAAGCTGTGCAATTTGTCGGGAATCGTTGGTGTAGTCGACGCCGGTTGCCATCACGGTAGGGTTCTGGTCGATGTATTCGTACAGCTTTTTAGAGCCTGCTGCAAAAGCAAACACCTGGCGGCCGCGGTCAATGGCTTTTTTGGCGCCATTTATTTTGCCGGCTTTCGCGATGTCCACAAAAGCATCGACATACATTTCGGTGTGAACGCCGAGGTCTTTAAGGTCGGACTGTGCGATCATCGATCCGACGGCGTTGGGCATACCGCCGATCCCCAACTGCAGGCAGGCACCGTTGGGGATCTCTTCAACAATGAGTTTTGCAACGGCTTCATCAACCTCGGTAGCAGCGGCAACACCCATTTCGGCGATAGGTGGATTTGTACCCTCAACCACCATATCCACCTGTGAAATATGTATCTCCGTTTCGGCGCCGCCCAAACAACGCGGCATATTTTCATTGATTTCCAGTATGACGATTTTAGAAGTTTCGCAAACCGCCTTCAAATGAGAGGCATTGGGGCCAAAATTAAAGTAACCGTGTTTGTCCATCGGGGCAACTTGGAACATCGCGACATCGCCGGGGACAATGTGTTCACGGTAATAGCGGGGCAGTTCGGCGTAGCGAATCGGCACGTAGAACGCAAACCCCTTGTCAATGGCTTTTCGCTCAATCCCACCCATATGCCAAGAGTTCCAGCAAAAATGTGCCTGTGGGTCATCAATTTTAAAAATCTCAGGTATCCACATGCAGATACCGCCGCGAATTTTTATGTCTGTCAGATCATTCATGCGCGCGGCCAACGCCTGATCCAGTACAATTGGGTGCCCGGTTGTCCAGCCGTAATCTAGCCAGTCACCGGATTTAATAACACTGACTGCTTTTTGGGCAGTGGTCAGCTTGCTTTGATACAGCTCTTGAAAACCCATTTTGGATAGTCCCCCTTGTTAGTCTTAAATTTAACGATCATGCCTGTGCTCATTATAGTATGAATGAATGCAGATTTCAACTATTTGTCTTGAGAACGCTTTTTTGTGGGCGCAACACTGGTAGCCTATGGTATATAGACTGGTTTGGCACGCGCATGGCGGTATTGCGTGCGCCAAAGACCGGCGGCTGTTGATTAAAGGCTGTTTATAGTATATGCTATAAACTATAAGCGGAAAGGATGATGGTACATGAACAATTTCAAATTTTATAGTCCGACGAAAGTCATTTTTGGCAAGGATGTTGAAAGTCGCGTCGGTGCAGAAGTCAAGGGTTGTGGCGTGTCAAAATTGCTGGTGCACTACGGCGGTGGCAGTGTCAAAAAGACCG
This sequence comes from Candidatus Fimivivens sp., assembly GCA_047974975.1. Lineage (GTDB taxonomy): Bacteria > Bacillota > Clostridia > Oscillospirales > Ruminococcaceae > Yanshouia. The sequence continues at coordinate 428 of JBKECV010000001.1, read as the reverse complement.
GCCTGTTGGATCGTGTAGAAGCCTCGCTAAAAGCAGCTGGCGTGGATTACATCCTGCTCGGCGGTGCGCAACCCAATCCTCGGTTGGGCCTCGTCCACGAGGGCATCGCCCTTTGCCGAAAGGAAAAAGTGGATATGATATTGGCTATCGGCGGTGGGTCGACGATTGATTCGGCCAAGGCCATTGCCATGGGGGTGCCATATGACGGCGACGTGTGGGATTTTTATGCCGGCAAGGCCAAGCCAACGGCAGCACTGCCCACCTGCAACATTCTGACGCTTGCCGCTGCCGGCAGCGAAACCAGCGCCAACACGGTTATCACCAACGAGGATGGTTGGATGAAGCGCGGCTTTGGCAACGAGATGCTGCGCCCTGTTTTTACGCTGATGAATCCTGAGCTGTTGTATACCTTGCCGGCCTATCAGACG
>JBKECV010000007.1:0-29885 GCA_047974975.1 Candidatus Fimivivens sp. | reverse complement strand
ACAAGAGGAATTAAAAAGAGATGAACAGACTTTCGAAGAAAGAAAGTATATCATTGATAAGATGATGGAAGTGAACAAGATTAAAGGAGATAAGGATTCAGAGAATAAAAAGTTTATTGCGGCCATGGCATTGTTTGGCGTGGCCGCTGTGGGCATTGTGGCAGGAGCGTTGTCGTCAACGCTAGGCGGAAATACTAAAATTGAAATGCAAGACGATAATTTGAACGACTGATCAACCGTGCCCTCCGTTATCCTTGACCTATTACCAAAAGCCAAACAAAAAAGAACGAGAATTTGCTCAAAATCACCGTTGACTTATTTACTGAAATACAGCGATTTTCTGGGGTTTTGCCATTGACTTGTTCACGCAAATTCAGTGAATTTCTTGGACTTATTACCACAAGAAATAAGGGGTTAGTCGATAAAAGTGCTATTAAAACTACCCGCTCAAGCCATGATGAATGGTTAAAGCTATCATTGTAATTAAATCCGTCTGCGCCGGTATTATACGGCGGATCAATATAAATGCATTTAACTCTTCCTTCATAACGCTTTAATACAGACGAAATTGCCAGCAGATTGTTCCCCTTGATGATAAGATTTTCGTTGTCATCAAAAGTCACATTTTCTGCAATGCCGTCCGCTGTGTATCGTTTAGCACCGGTCAACACTTTTGGGTAAAGAAGCCTGTCCACTTCATCCGGCGCGAGACTTTCATTATAGAAAACCTCAGAACGTTTTTGATCCTCTTTTGTCTGACCGCCCTCAAGAATACAATCCTTGTAAGGAAAAACCAACGCCACCTTACCGGAATCGGAAATTAACGCACCGTTTTCATCGGCAAGGCCGATTTTATTTTTGAAACGCGTGTAACTGTCCGGCAAGAATTGGCGGTTGTTGACAACCCAGCCAAATTCCACTTTATCAAACACCAGCACACCATCTACGTCCGTGAAAAAACGGTTTTTAGTTTCGTCATTTTTGAGCAGCAAGCGAATAAGCTTTGTGTCCATTTGCATGGCCGCTTCATACACGGCATTGCGCAGAAAAGTGCCGTCCTGTGCAAAAAATCTGTCATCTGCTTTTAGCACCGTTAGAACGGTCTCATAAAAATTCTCCATGCTATGATTCTCCTTCATCTTACCGCTTCCTTTGGGCACTCAAGGATCGCATCCTCCCTGTTTGGGGAGTGGGTATCATTTTTTTGATGTTTCATGGTATGTCCTGTCGTTTTTATTGCCATTTGCAAAATTTCGAACGGTTTTTTGACCGGCAGAATGAATTTTGTCACCATTGGTACGCCCGCCTATGCGCCACTGTATTTGATAATGTATTATTATAACATTTTTCTTGGTGTTTTTGAATTTTATATTTCAATATTCACCTTATGTAAATCTGATTACGACAAAGTTTAATTAATCGTCAAAATATTACAACGATGGACGGCGCTCTTAGCCCCCTGCAAAAAATATTCAATAGCCTAAAAGCGGAGGATGGGGGAATGAAAAAAGAAGTTCGAGCAAATAAATTGCCGAACTTCTTTTGGGTTTTATTTGGGCAGCTAAACGATTTGGATATGAAATTTTTTCATCCAATAATTGATTTGAATCAAATACCCCATCATTTGAGGGCCGGCCATGAGCTGACCAAACCAAGGTTTTCCGTAGTTTGAGGGACTTGCCATAAAGCTATACACTTTCTTTTTATCCAAAAACTGCAAAATCGGCGAAGAATGATCCTCAATCACGTCGATCAATCGTTGCTTTAATAAACGCTCAAACGCAGGATCATATACCTTTGGATAAGGACTTTTTTTCCTGAAGAGAATTTCATCCGGCACGAGCCCTCTGGAAGCTTCTCTCAAAAGGCCTTTGACGGTGCCGTTATAATTTTTGAAGGCCCAAGGTACGTTCCAAATATATTCGATGATTCGGTGATCCGCAAAGGGAACCCTCGCCTCAAGGCCTGAAAACATACTTGTTCTGTCCATTCTGTCAAGAAGCGTTTGCATGAACCATTTTAAATTCAAGTAGGCAATCTCTCGCCTTCTTTTTTCCTCCGTGGTTTCACCGACAAGATGCGGTGTTTCTGCAATGGATTTTTCATAGGTTCTTTTTACGTATGCGTCCATTTGCAATTCAGCTAAAAAATCATCGGAAAGCATGATTTTTCGCGGCGCCAAATCGGGCATCCATGGGAATGTGTCTTTTTCGAAAAATTCCCGCTTATGGAACCACGGATAACCGCCAAAAATTTCATCGGCACATTCTCCGGTGAGCACAACTTTGTTGTGCTGTTTGACAATGCCGCAGAAATACAGCAGAGAGGCATCGATATCAGCCATGGCGGGTAAATCTCTTGCGTCAATGGATTGATACAGATAATCCACCAGATCAACATTGCTGCACTCTAAAAAATGGTGATTTGAATCAATATAGTCAACCATTTTTTCGGCGTAGGGACGATCCTGAGAAGGCTGAAAATTATTGGATTTAAAATACTTATTGTTATTTGCAAAATCGAAAGAAAATGTATTGAGCTGCGCACCTTTTTTGGAAAGCTCGGCTGCGCAAATAGCGGAAACCAAGCTGCTGTCGATGCCCCCGGATAAAAATGTGCAGATGGGCACATCCGATTTCATTTGCAGGGTTACGGCATCTTTTAACAGCGCTCTTGTATTGGTCACTGTTTGTTCAAAACTGTCTTCATGCGGTTTGCTTTTAACTTTCCAATATTCAATTTCTTTTCGTTGGTCGGCGCTACAGATAATATAATGGCCGGGCAAAACCTCATGAATATCTTTGAAAATACCGCAGCCATATGTTTTAGAGGGGCCAATGGAAAACACCTCGTTGAGGCCGTGAATATCCAACGTTGGCTTGACTTTTGGATATTTAAAGATGGCCTTGATTTCGGATGCAAAAACGACGGATTCGTTCTGCACGGTATAAAACAATGGTTTTATGCCGCATCGGTCGCGGTATAAGATCAACTCATTTTTATAGCCATCCGCAATCGCGAATGCAAAAATACCATTTAGCTGTTCAACGAAATCATACCCGTATTCTAGATAGGAAACCAGAATGACCTCCGTATCGGAGGTGGTGCTAAATTTCCACCCTTTGCATTCTAGTTGTGCCCTCAACGCGTCCATATTATATACTTCACCATTGTATATGATGCCGAATGATTTTCCATTTACGGTTTTTACCATGGGTTGATGTCCCAACGAAAGATCGACAATAGATAGCCTGTTGTGCCCAAGTGCTGCAGTTTTTGAAATATACACGCCGTTATCGTCAGGGCCCCTGTGCGCCAACTCTTTGTTCATAGCTTCCAGCACATTTTTTGTTTGCTCGTAGCGTGCGCCATAATCTGCATGCGCATTAAAAAAGCCCGCAATCCCACACATATTTTTGCCTCCAAATTTTATTTATTGTATCAGTCCGTGTTTTAACATGACCGCTTTTAATTGGTTTTTGTTTTTTCTATTTAAATCTACAAGGGGCAATCTGCAATTTTTTTGGCAGATTCCCATGAGTGACATAGCAGTTTTAACGGGAATGGGGTTCACATCACAAAACATGAGATCCATGAGATCCATGAGTTGCAGCTGCAAATGCATACTTTCTTCGATTGATCCCAAAAAATAATACATGCATAGATCATGCATTTCTTTTGGCATGATATTGCCCAAAACTGAAATAACACCTTTGCCGCCCAAAGAAAGAATCGGTAGCGTTTGGTCGTCATTGCCGGAATAGATGGCAAGGTCATCGCCGCAGAGCGCGGCTGTTTTGGCGATTAACGAAATATCGCCACTTGCTTCTTTGGTGGCGTAAATATTGGGGTGGTGGGATAGTGCCAAGTATGTTTCAGGTTGAATGCTCACACCGGTTCTGCTTGGCACATTATAAAGAATCATGGGGATTTGAACATGGTCGCCTATCGTCGTGAAATGGCGGATGAGACCACTTTGAGATGTCTTATTGTAGTAGGGGGTTACCAACAGCAGGGCGTCTGCACCCATTGATTGGGCATCCTTAGACATTGAAACGGCATGGCCGGTGTTGTTGCTGCCTGTGCTCGCGATGACAGGTACGCTATGATTAATATAGTCAATTGTAAATTTTATTACAGACAGATGCTCATCATCACTCAAGGTTGCGTTTTCACCGGTGGTGCCGGTAACCACGATGGCGTCCGTTTCGTTTTCCAGTTGGAAATCAAGAATTTTTTTCAATGCGTCAAAATCAATGCATCCTTTTTTGTCCATAGGGGTGACGATCGCTGTTGCCGAGCCTCTAAAAATATTCTTTTTCAAACAGATCAGTCCCATCAAAAATACTTAATAATTTATACTATGAAAAAAAACAGGATATGGTACGCAACACCAATGTTTTTAATATTCATATAGTAAATGGATGGGAAAGGAGTGCAATGATCTTGAAAAACTATTTGATTCTTGGAGGAGATGACCGTCAAATACACTTGGCCGAAAAAATAAAGGCCATCGGAGAAAAAACAACTATTTATGGTGATGGAAGCCAAGATTTTTCGTTGGAAACAGCTATCGGGAATGCGGATATCATCATATGTCCGGTCCCTTTTACCAAAGACAGAAAAAATATTTTTTCTGATCGGGGCATTAGCAATTTGAGCATATCGGATTTTTTAAGGGTTATTGGTTCAAAGCATACGGTTTTTGGCGGAAATATCCCCGCAAACGTTAAAATACAACTTGACACCAAGTGTGTGAAGTTTTTTGATTTCATGGAGATGGAAGAGGTTTGTATAAAAAACGCCATTGCGACTGCCGAAGGCGCCATTGCAGAGGGAATTAGACAAAGTGATATTAATTTACACCAAAGCAAGTGCCTTGTATTAGGATACGGCCGGTGCGGAAAAATGCTGGCTCAAAAGTTGAAATCATTGGATGCAAAGGTAACCGTCGGTGGCAGAGATGATCGCAAACTGGCCTACGCCATGGCATTTGGGTTGGAAACCATTCAGATAAAGGCATTGAAAAATTTTATTGGCGCGTTCGATTTTGTCTTTAATACAGTTCCGGAGCGAATCGTAGAAAAAGATTTGATTGATTTAATGAAAAAAGATGTTTCAGTCCTTGATATTGCCTCCTTGCCGGGTGGGGTTGACTTGAATTATTGCAAGGATGTCGGGATAAAGGCAGGTTTATACCTAGGTATTCCCGGAAAATATGCCCCAAAGGCCAGTGCCGATATATTGTTTGATGCCATGATGCAAGTATTATAAGGAGGCGTTTATATGCAACTACAGGGTAAAAACGTTGGTATAGCTGTCACAGGATCTTTTTGCACATTCGATAAAATAGAAGAAGAGGTAGAAAATATTTTGGGGGCAGGCGCCAATATTTTCCCGATCTTCTCACACAATGTACAGTCTATGGACTCGAGGTTTGGCGATACCCAAGCGTTTATTAAAAGGATTTCCTCACGCACGGGTCATGCGCCGATTTTGACCATTGAGGAGGCCGAACCCATTGGGCCCAGTGCCTATCTGGACGTTCTTCTGATTGCACCTTGCACGGGGAACACGCTGGCCAAACTGGTGAATGGCATTACGGATACCGCTGTGCTTATGGCTGCAAAAGCGCACATGCGAAACGGAAAGCCTTTGGTTATCTCCATTTCAACAAACGATGCCTTAGGCATCAACTTTAAAAATATTGGTGCACTCATCAATCTTAAAAATATCTACTTTGTTCCTTTCGGACAGGACAATGCCGCTAAAAAACCAACATCTATGATCGCGCATACGCAATATATTGTGGAAACGTTGGAAAAGGCATTGGAGGGTCAGCAGATTCAACCCATTATTGCATGAAAAAAGGCTTATGGTGAAATTTCGATCATCGGTTACTATGGAGATTGAGGGAAAATGAAAAATGCTCCATATTGCAGAATACATCTGTATTATGGAGCATTTCTTTGATGTTTAGGATTTATTTTGCTCTTTACAACGCGGATGTAACTCATACGCTATTCTCGCTTACTTTTCAATAGCGGCATCTCTGCACCTGAAACCCAACTTTTTATATGGTTTTGACTTTTTTAAGTAAATGTGATAAACTTTATCATATTATTATTTTGCCGCCGGGTAAACGCCTTGACACCATTCCATTAGGCCTTAGAAGGAATGGTGTCAAGGTGTTTTTTATTTATTGGAAACATAAAAAATTGTAAAAATAGAGAATGTTTGAGGAGACTAAACTATGCAACACTTTGATTACAAGGATATTTATATTGAGGACGGTAAAAGAGTATTAGAAATAAATATTCTTCCCGATAAATACTGCAACTTTGATTGTATTTTCTGTCCAATCGGCAGATCAAAAAGCAAGATTGATACGCCAATTGCATTTGGTGATGTGACTGATTCGTTAACTGAGTTAGAAACAACTATTGATCAAACAAATGCAGAACTGATTTTTATTAACTCAAAAGGAGAAGCGCTTATACATGATCAAATTTGCAACATTATCGGCTTCATAAAAAACAAGGGCCTGTCTGTCCGCTTGTTATCTAATGGTTATTTACTCAATAGAAAAGACTATATAGCAATTGCAAATATGTGTGATGAGGTTATTGGTGAACTAAAAGTGATTACCGAAGAAGATTTTCAAAAAGTTCAGCGGCCAATACAAAACTATACATTGTCCGAATATATAGCCAATATGGTAAACTTTCATAAGCAGTACAATGGAAAGTTTATTTTTGAAGTCACAATTATAAGAGGATATAACGATGATGCCGCATCTATTCAACAGATAAAAGACATTATTCAGGATATTTCCCCCGACAAATTGATAGTCGTAAGGCTTGAGGAAGAAAAGTTTCAAAAAAAACTGGGGATAACCGATGCGCGCTTTACAGAGATTACAAATATGCTTCAAAGTGTTGTCCAAAAGAATTGAGCACATGGATAAGAACTGTCAAGTTGACATCGGGATAGACTCAATATTATTACTTTTAAAGCAACAAAATTGCCCCCAGGCTTATTTTTATTCTTGTATGGAGGTTTTGTATGAATAATACAAATTGCTTTAAAGATTTTATAAAATATTCATCGTTAAACGTGCTCGGTATGGTGGGGATATCCTGCTATATTTTAGCAGATACTTTCTTTGTTTCAAAAGGACTTGGCGCAAATGGCTTAACGGCATTAAATCTTGCAATACCAATATATAGTTTTATTCATGGTATCGGACTAATGATTGGCATAGGCGGTGGGACTAAATATTCGATTTTAAAGAGTCAAAATGATAAAGGGGCGGCAAATCGTACATTTACAAATGCTGTGATATTAGCACTTGGGTTTGCAGCTGTTTTTTTTATAATCGGAATTTTTTTGTCTGAAGCAATTGTAGAAATGCTTGGAGCTGATGAAATGGTTTTTCATATGAGTAAAACCTATTTGCAAGTGACCTTACTGTTTTCCCCTATGTTTATATTGGACAATATTCTCTTATGCTTTGTAAGAAATGATGGCGCGCCACATCTTGCTATGACTGCTATGATTGTGGGGAGCCTATCCAATATTGCTTTAGATTATATTTTTATTTTTCCGTTTAAAATGGGCATGTTTGGCGCAGCCCTCGCAACCGGTCTGGCCCCGGTTATTGGCATTTTGACACTATCGCCATTTTTCTTTAAAAAGAAAAATGGTTTTCATCTAAAAAGATGTAAATTTTCAAGCAAGTTGACCATGACTATTTTTTCGAGTGGATTACCTTCACTTATTACGGAGGTCTCTTCAGGTGTGGTGATCATCATATTTAACATGATTATATTAAGGCTACAAGGAAATATCGGTGTTGCGGCCTATGGCGTTATAGCGAATCTCTCGTTAGTAGTAATGGCAATATATACAGGTGTAGCACAGGGGATTCAACCAATTATTAGTAGTCATTACGGTTCCGGAAACCATGCCAATGTTCAAAAGATTTTGTGTTATGCTATAACCACCGTATTCATTTTATCGGGCATGATCTACTGCTATGTGTTTTTCGGGGCATCACAGATAGCTAATATATTTAACAGTGAACACAACGTAATCTTACACAGTATCGCTGTAACCGGGTTAAGGTATTATTTTGCTGCTTGCCTGTTTGCCGGATTTAATATCATCATGTCTGTTTACTTTACTTCTACTGAATATGCACTCCCTGCACATATTATTTCTATTCTGCGCGGGTTTGTAATTATCATACCGATGGCTTTCTTGCTATCATCAATCGGTGGCATGATCGGCGTTTGGTGCGCATTCCCAGTAACTGAATCACTTGTAAGTATCATTGGACTTAAGCTATATCTGTGGCATACAAATAAGTTCAAACTCTATTCGGCATAAATTTTAATAATAAAAGGAATACAATCAAACGCAAAAAATCTGAAAAGCGTGGCCGATTCTCAAACCGGCGTTTATGGCTCAGTATTTTTTCATCACATAATTTGTAAGGGACACCCCCTCACGTTCTACCTGCTGCTCTTGCACAACTTTGTACCCACGCTGCTCAAAAAAAGGTTTGGCCGTTATAGAGGCGCGCGTCGTAATCGTTCCCACTATGATTTGTTCCAGCTTATCACAAATTGCAGTGGCAACGCCTTTTCTTTGATAATCTTTGTGGATAAATAATCGGTCAAGATAACCTGTATCATCTATGTCGCCGAAGCCAACAATGATATCCTCCTCCACCGCGACCAATGTATAATGGGATAACAGGGTGCGGTCCCATTTTTTTAAATCGGGGTTGCCGTTTGCCCACACATGGACTTGCTCTTTTGTGTAGTCCTTTATGTTTACGCTATGAATCGTATTATAGAATAGCTTGGCTATTTCGCCGCAGTCCGAGGACGCATATTTTCTAATCACCATACGTTCGTTCCCCATTTCAATTTATCCGCTCTATATTAAAGCTTGGTGCTTCATATTTAGAGTATACTGTATTTTCTTCGACGAGATCAAACTTAAACACAACTAATTCTTGACATGGCGGACAACACTAATGTTATACTATTTTTAGTCGATGCATCCACATAAGATGAAAGATAACGGGTGAATATAATGATTGAAACAATCTATTTTGCAGGCGGCTGCCTATGGGGTGTGCAAGCATTTATGAAGACGCTCAAGGGTGTTGTGAACACACAGGCGGGGCGGGCCAACGGTGATTCCCATTCTCTTGATAGTGAATATGACGGTTATGCCGAATGCGTAAAAACGGAATTTGACCCCCAAGTCGTCACGGTTACTCAATTAATGGATTATTTTTTTGAGATAATAGATCCCTACAGCCTGAACAAGCAAGGGCACGATATCGGTAAAAAATACCGCACAGGTGTATACAGCACCGTGCCCCGACATTTGGATGCGGCCAAGCACTATATCGCCCAAAGGGCAGATCGTGATAACATCGTCGTAGAAGTTCTCCCGCTCATCAATTACGTTAAAAGCGCAGATGAGCACCAGGATCGATTGGATAGATATCCACATGACTATTGCCATATTCCTAAAACGCTATTGCGCAAATATACGGTTACGTGACAGCGCGGCCCCTGTTGATTTACCGATGGAAAGTGTTAAATGATGTCACACAGAAGATTAAGATTTGAGGATTGATTGTGGAGATTCGATATGATAAGAAAATTCAAAGTAGACGATATTGATCAAATCATGAAAATTTGGCTGGATAGCAATATTGATGCCCATAGCTTTGTGGCACAGGCCTATTGGATTTCCAATCTTTCAAGCGTGAGCGCACAAATTCTCAAAGCGGACATTTATGTGTATGAACGCGATCATAAAATAGTTGGCTTTGCAGGGATGCAGGACCAATATCTTGCCGGTATTTTTGTTCAAAAAGAGGCGCGTAGTGACGGAATCGGGCAAATCCTATTAGCGCATATTAAAAGCCTTTGCAACACCTTCTCTTTAAGTGTTTATAAGGATAACAAGCGCGCAGTGAACTTTTATTTACGTGAGGGATTGCGCATCACTTCAGAAGAATTGGATGAGGACACCAACAATGTCGCATATTCAATGGTGTGGCAGACGTAGGTCGTGTGACAAGCCATCATGCGCGTAGGAGATGCTATAAAAATGACGTTACAGCAATTAAAATATATCATTGCGACAGCCGAGTGTGGCTCCATCACCTCTGCAGCACAAAAACTGCTTGTGGCACAGCCGAGTCTTTCAAAATCTGTGTCTGAGCTGGAGAAAGAAATGGGCATCACGATATTTTGCCGCAACAATCGAGGCGTGTACTTATCAGAAGAAGGTTCAAAATTTCTTTCTTATGCCCGACAGGTTGTCGAGCAAGCCGATCTTTTGGAGCAACAGTACAAAGAAAAGGAAACGATCCGCCGTGTATTTTCGATATCGTCACAGCACTACGCTTTTGTCGTCAATGCATTTGTAGCATTAGTCAAGGAATATGGTGAGAATAAATATGCCTTTACCCTGCGCGAATCCAGAACGCATGACATTATCGAAGATGTCAGAACCTCGCGCAGTGCGCTTGGTGTTCTGTTTTTGAGCCACTTTAATCGTGAAGTGATTTTACGCATTATTCAGACGGCGGATTTAAAATTCACGCCACTATTTGATGCCAAACCACATGTCTTTGTCAGCCGCGAAAATCCACTGGCCAAAAAGAAGCATGTGACACTTGAGGATTTAAAAGAATTTCCACGCCTAACTTACGAGCAGGGTCTTAATAATTCTTTTTACTATTCCGAGGAGCTGCACAGCACCGAAGAAAGCCCGAAAGAGATTACGGTGACCGATCGTGCGACGCTATTCAATCTTTTAATTGGACTTAACGGCTATACAATCTCTTCAGGCGTTTTAAGCAGCGATCTCAACGGCACCAATATTGTCGCAATCGCGCTTGAAAGTGATGAGATCATGCAAATCGGTTATATATGCCCCACAGGCAGGCCTTTAGATGCCATGAGTGCGCGCTACCTTGAACATTTGAAAAACTACATTGCAACCTACCGTTCATAACTTTTAACTATGGCAGCGCATCAAAAACAAATATTAACACATACTCGCCTTCCCGTGCTACACTGTGATCAGTTCGTACGCGGAAGGTTTTTTATGTTGCGTGCCCTATCGAAAGTGACGGCGATATTCCTATGAATACAGCCATTATCAGGCATCCCGAAATCAGGAATTTCAGCGCGCTCAAATTTGTCACTGAAAAAATATGGTTGTGCTCGAAAAAATTAAACCCGAAAAGCTGTGGGGTCCCCCTGCCTGCGGACTAAAAACGAGAGGAATTGCTGAAACGACTGCAAGTCTTAACAGTCTTGTGGAAACAGCAAAAGAATAATACCATGAAAACAGTCGAATTATTTAAGAAAAAGACGGTGTTGTCCTATGAAGTATTCCCACCTAAACCAACATCACCGATCAATACAATCTATGAAACGCTCCGCGAATTAAAGGCATTGTCCCCCGATTTTATCAGCGTGACTTACGGCGCCGGCGGCGGTAAAAATAATAATCAAACCTTTGAAATTGCATCGACAATTAAAAGCTATGGGATTGAAAGCGTCGCACATCTGCCGTGTATCGGATTGACAAAAGATGACGTAGTCCAAAAGATCAAAAAGCTTAAAAGTGTCGGGGTCGACAACCTCTTGGCTTTGCGGGGCGATCTCCCCGATGCGGGCTGCGCTCAAGGCGATTTTAAATACGCTTCTGATCTCATTGCTTTTATTAAATCGCAGGAAGATTTTAATATCTTAGCAGCGTGTTACCCACAAGGACATATCGAAGCAAAAAGTAAGCTGGAGGATATCCGCCACCTGAAACACAAAGTGGAGGCCGGTGCAAATCAGCTTGTGACACAGCTGTTTTTCGATAATAAATTTTTTTATGCCTTTAAAGAGCGCTGTCAGCTTGCGGATATCAACGTGCCGATTCAAGCGGGCATCATGCCGGTCATAAACAAAAAGCAGATCGAAAGAATGGCGTCTTTATGCGGCGTACCTGTCCCCCAAAAATTTGTTGCGATGATGGAACGCTACGAAAATAATCCGATTGCAATGCGCGATGCCGGTATTGCCTATGCGATAGACCAGATTGTCGATTTAATTGCACAGGGTGTTGATGGCATTCATCTTTACACCATGAACAACCCTCATATCGCGCGAAAAGTACATGAAGCCATCCACAATCTTGTGTGATCGCGATACCTCCGTTAAAACCATATATCGACTCAAGCGCCTCTTGCTACTTGTACGATTAGCCGGAGGCGCTTATTTGCACCCGTTTAAAATCATTAAAATACAGTTCCGGCTGTGTTGTTTGGGGATAAATAACAGCCATTGAATATTGGCAAACACCAAGCGACGTCTGCATCGTCGATGTAGGCCAGATCAACAATAAGGCCGGCGGTAAGAATTTTGACCGCACAAAGGCGCTGATAAAGACACCGGGCACCTATAACGACGCCACCGGCAACTTTACATTACAGGATATTCCATCTGCAGACACATTGTTTAATTATTCATACCCCACCAATATCCCAGCATCTGCACCTGCGCATGATGCTGCCCCATATAAAGAAAAAGAGCGCGATGACGTCATAACATCATCGCGCTCTTTTCAAGCTTTAAAATTTAATGCTCGCCGCAGGCCGTTTCAGCGGCTAGAGCAACGCGCCAACAAACCGCCCATTTGCGTGAGTAGTCTGAAGAAAGATGGTTGCCGAACTAGGATTCGAACCCAGACAAACAGAGTCAGAGTCTGTCGTGCTACCATTACACAATTCGGCAATAATCAATACAGCACTATTTATTATATCCTAAAAAATGAGATTGTCAATAATTTTTTTGCGCTTTATGGCACTTTGGGGATGAAAATATTGTTTTGGGATACACTTTAATAGACGGAAAACGGAGGGATATAATGGTTCTCATACTGCTTTCACCGGGAAATGACAGCGATCAGACGGCTTATGCGCTTTTTGAGTTGTTGCGACGAAATCGTCGCACTGTGCTACTGTGCGATTCTCTCTTCTATTTTGCGCATGAAAATCCTGACTTTTTCATTATGGTGTGTGGCGCCGAGCAGCATATTGCCCTCGACGCTGCGACACGTTGTATTGTATTGGTGTCTGAGGGGTGTCAAAGTCCGTTTGCAGCACCGCTCGGAGCAACGGTTCTTTCCTTTTCAGGAAGTGGGACCGGCATCCGGTTGGACGGCAGCCAGCAGCTCATAAGCTGCGGCCTGCGACAGCGAGATACGCTCACACTTTCGAGTTTGGACAGCCAAAAGCCTGTTTTTTCGGTTCAGCGCACCATTGTGACGTTAAGCGGCGATGTGCTCGAGATTGGAGAGTACCCATTGAGTATGCCCGACGCACAAAAACATCAAGATATTATTGCTGCGGCTGCAGTGCTGTTGCTGTTGGATGGTCGTCTTTCACCCGATTGTTTTTGCTAATCGATCTTTCTACGCAGATGCAAGATGAGAACAGCTTATGAGCTTGGCACTTTTAAGCGCCACTACACCCCTGCTTGAAAAGCCGCGCGTCCTAAAAAGTGTGTTGGCTCGCCCACCGCGCCGGCCACTGTTTACTTATCGTTTGCACGCCTGCCATGATGCCCCCATGTGATGGATGCAAAGCGCCTCTGCCCCTTGCCAACGTCATTTTATATTGTACGACGCTGTTGAAAGCAATCATTTTTTCGGTTATGATAGCTTAAAGACATCTTTTGCCATAATATAAAAGGGGGAGCAAATCATGACGATTTTAGTGTTGGGTGGTGCGGGCTACATCGGTTCGCATACCGTCAAAGCGCTTTGCGATGAGGGCGTCGACACCGTTGTAGTGGACAACTTGTCAACCGGTTACGCCGTAGCTGTGGATAAGCGCGCACGTTTTTATAAAGGGGATATTTCAGACAAAGCTTTTCTGGATGCGCTGTTTCTCCAGGAACACATCGATGGTGTTATCCATTTTGCTGCCTATTCTCTGGTGGGTGAGAGTGTTTCAAATCCGCTAAAATATTACGAGAACAATCTGTGCGGTACCCGCGTTTTACTCGAAGCGATGTGCGCACACAAAATTGATAAAATTGTTTTTTCTTCCACCGCCGCCACTTATGGCGAACCGGCGCATATGCCGATTGACGAGCAGGCTCCAACCTGCCCGACCAATCCCTATGGCGAAACCAAACTGGCTATGGAAAAAATGTTTTACTGGACAGCTAAAGCGCACGGCCTGCGCTATGTATCGCTGCGCTATTTTAACGCCTGCGGCGCCGACGAAAGTGGCGACATTGGGGAAGCGCACCGGCCGGAATCGCATTTAATCCCCTTAATATTGCAGGTCCCAAATGGCCAGCGCACCCATATTTCAATTTTTGGCAGCGATTATCCCACTAAAGACGGCACTTGCGTGCGTGATTATATCCATGTTACCGATTTGGCACAGGCACATATTCTGGCGATACGCTATTTAGCCAATGGCAACGAGAGCACTATTATGAACCTTGGCAACGGCGTAGGCTTCACCGTGCAGGAGGTTATCGAGACAGCACGCCGCGTAACAGGGCACGCCATCCCTGCAATCCTCGCGCCGCGACGTGAGGGCGATCCGGCACAGTTGATTGCATCAAGCGAAAAGGCCAAGCAAATGCTCGGTTGGTATCCGCAACATGCCGCGCTGGATGACATCATTGCTTCGGCATGGAACTGGCACAAGCATCACCCAAACGGTTATGTAGCTAATTAATGCATTCAATCGATAAGATATCGTATTATAAAGCGATTTTTTGTTTTAGCTGGCTTATTTAGCAAGCAGATGCACGATATTTTTCCATCAAATTGCGAATTATTTGGTAGTTATAATTAAATTTTGAACGGTCAATACTATGACTGCAAACGCAAATGATCTGAACAAAAGTCAGACGATCAAACAATTTCAATTTGTAAGGAGAATGTTATTATGGCTAGTTCCAGCAACAAAATTGTTATTCCCGAAGCAAAGGAAGCTATGAACAAGTTCAAGATGGAGGCTGCTAACGAAGTTGGCGTTAACCTCAAGCAGGGCTACAACGGCGATCTGACCTCTCGTCAGGCCGGTTCGGTTGGCGGACAGATGGTTAAAAAGATGATCCAGTCCTACGAGAGCTCGATGAAGTAACTTTAAAGGCAACTCAATAGATAACGCGCGCTTGCAACAGCGAGCAAAGCATGAATCGGCCGGGGTGGTGTATGCCGCTTCCGGCCGATTTTCTATCCATTAAAACACCCTGTTTTTTGTTGTTGCATCGCATGGCAAATTAGCAGGCAACGCCTTTTAACATACTGTTAATACGCGCAAAATGTCTTGACTTTTTTAGGAATTTGATGTTCAATATATACATGTAAGGTTGCGCTTTTAGTGCTTTTTCTTTAACTGTAACACCGGCCTTGGGCGCTACTTTCAGATTACTTAATGACTGGATGGTGATAGGATGTCTTTGGAAGCAATTAAACAAATCTCCGAGACTGAAAAATCTGCGCAGCAATGCATTACTGAAGCACAGATAAAAGCACGAGATATTATTGCCGGTGCACAGCACACCGCCGCACTGGAATATGACACAACACTCAAACAGGCGGCTGCCCAAGCGGTTGAGGCGTTGGCCGACGCCAAGCATCGCGGAGACGATATGAGTGCTCAGCGACTTTCCGAATATCGCCAGCAATGCGAAACCCTGCAGGCGCAGGCTCAAAAACGCTTGGACAAGGCAGTCACCATAGTAATGGAAAGGGTAGTCGGCTGATGTCTATTTTAAAAATGAAGCGACTCTATGTAATCGCCCCCGCCGACTCACGACGAACGGTTTTGCGCGCGCTCACTCAGCTCGGTTGTGTCGAGCTGGAACGCTGCCACGCACAACAGATTGTCGATTCCGGCGGGAAATTATATATGCGCGAAGAAAACACACAGGCTGCAAAAACGCGCAGCACGTTGGAAAGTGCCTGTGATCTTTTAAAAAATTATGGCGCGGCAAAAAAGACGCCGCTGTTTTTTGCGCTGCCTGAGGTAACCGAGCGCCAGCTCTTTGATCCGGCTGCGCTCAGCAGCGCCAAACAAACGGCTGAAGCGATCGATGCCCTAGGTGCTCAACTGGCCGAGGTCGGTGCGACACACGCCAATCTGGATGCCAGAATTGCAGCCTTGACCCCATGGCGCGCGCTGGACATCCCATTAAATTTTACCGGTACACGCGAAACGGTTTTTCTTATTGGCACCATGCCGGCCGCTATTGAAACCGACCCACTGCTTACCCGATTAAGTAAAAATGCCCCCGCCTGTATAGTCGAGGTCATCAGCTCGGATAGCGAGCAGTATTACATCGCTTTGACGATTCACAAAAAGCAAGCGCCGACCGCGTTGAACCTCCTAAAAAGCGCTGGGTTTGTTGCGGCAAATTTTAAACATGTTCAAGTCACCGCAGCTGTGCAGATAGATACATTGCAACAAAGGATTGCAGCATTGGCGCAAGCTAAGGCCGACCACATAAAGCAAATTGCGGCCTTTTCTGATCAGTTGCCGGCATTAAAACTGGCCTGCGACGCCTACACGCAGGAGGCGTCACGGGATGCGTTGCTCTCGGCGATCGCACACACCGCACACACCGCGTACTTTACAGGTTGGATGCCTGCCGCGGCTACATCTTCGGTGGCACAACTTCTGGACACCCATGGGTGCGCCTACGCCATTGAGGAGCCGGCGAAAGACGAAACACCCCCTGTGACGATGCATAACAGCACCTTTATCGATCCTGTCGAGCCGATTACAGAAATGTATGACACACCGGCCTACGGTAGCATTGTGGATCCCAACCCTTTTATGTTCCCGTTTTACGTTATTTTCTTTGGTTTTATCATGGCGGACGCAGCTTATGGCATGTTGATATTTTTCGGTTGCTATTTCGCGCTCAAACGCATGAAACCCAAAGGTAGCATGAAAAAGACGCTCACCTTATTTATGTACTGTGGTGTTTCCACTTTTTTTGCCGGTCTGCTGTTCGGCGGCTTTTTCTCAAATGTTGTCACTGTATTCACTCAAACTTTCATTGGAAAAACTGTCGAAATTCAACCGCTATGGTTTAATCCCGCGGTCGAACCGATGAAAATGCTGGCTTTTTCACTGGCATTGGGCGGCGTTCATATCATCCTTGGCATGGCGTTGGCCGGTTACCGCATGATTCGTCAGGGGCATCTGCTCGACGCACTGCTCGATATCGGTGTGTGGTATCTCATCTTTGCCGGAATCGGCCTTTATGTACTTGAAGTGCCGCTCGGACTTTATGCGATGGCCACAGGCGCTCTGTTACTGTTGCTCACCGGCGGGCGAAAAAGTCCAACACTCTTGGGAAAGATCACCGGCGGATTTGGCGCAATTTATGGCATCACCGGCTATCTTTCAGACGTTCTGTCCTATGCGCGTATTATGGCACTGGGCCTTTCGGGCGCCGTTATCGGTCAAGTCATGAACCAGCTCGGCACCATGGGCGGCGGCGGGTTCTTGGGACTGGTGCTATTTATCGTGGTCTTTATTCTGGGTCATACTTTCAACCTTGCAATCAATCTGTTGGGGGCTTATGTGCACACATGCAGATTGCAATATATAGAATTTTTCGGCAAGTTTTTTGAAGGTGGCGGGCGCGCATTCCAGCCGCTTACCAATAATACAAATTATGTAACAATCATCAAGGAGGACTAAAACTATGGAATTCGTCACCAATCTTTTTTCGGGTTATTTCTTTGCGCTGCTCGGCGCAGCGCTCGCGGTGGGTCTAGCCGGCTCAGGTTCGGCAAAGGGCATGGGTATCGCGGGCGAGGCCGGCACCGGCATCGTTTCCGTTTCTCCTGAAAAATTCGGTCGCGTTCTGCTGCTGCAGGCGCTTCCCGGCACACAGGGCATTTACGGCCTGCTGATTGCATTTATGATCCTTACCGCTGCACCTGTGACCGGTGGTACCCTCACAGTCGGGCAGGGCGTCGCTTATCTCTGTGGCGCATTACCGATTGCCATCGCAGGTTACTATTCGGCCATCGCACAGGGACGCGTGGCCGCGGCTTCTATGGGCATTGTGGCTTCCAAGCCGGAGGAATCGATGAAGGGCGTTATCGCCGCCGGCATGGTTGAAACCTACGCTGTTTTTGCTGTGCTGATCTCATTTATTATTATCAGCACCATTCCCAATCTGCCGTTGTAAGGGATGATTATTATGAACGGACTCGAAAATATTACCGACAAAATATTAACCGATGCAAAAGACAAGGCCGATGCCATTATCGTGGAGGCTGAGCAAAATGCTGCGAAAATCCTGTCGGATTCTAAAAAATGTGCCCAGGCCGAGGTTGAGGCAATTGTGAAAGCATCGGCCACCCACTGCGCCGATGTTGAAGAAAAAGCGCGCCTCGTTTCGGAACTGGAGGGCAGAAAGCTTGTTTCAAATGCGCGCCAACAGATGATTTCCCGCACGTTTGAAATGGCGCTTGAGCAGCTGTTATCACTTCCCCAAGCAGAGTATCGCCAACTCTTAATTTCGTTGGCAAACGAGGTGTTGGCCGACGAGCAAGGCGGCGAGATACTGCTCAACGCCAAAGATTATGCCGCGCATGGACAGGCGTTGGCTCAGGCACTGGACGGCCAAGCCACACTGGCTCAAGATACTGCGCCCATTGTCGGCGGTCTGATTATTCGGCGTCAAAAAATAGAGTATAACTGCGCGTTGGATGTGCTTGTGCGCATGGTTTCAGAAAAAGTCGCCCCCGACGTGTCTTCAGCGCTGTTCCCGGAAGGAGCGTGAGCGTATTGCCAAAGTCGCCCGATACCGCTTATGTCTATTTAAGCACCCTTTTGAAAGCGATGGAAAAAGATGTGCTTTCAAACGAAGATCTCACCCGCTTGACTACGGCGCGTACCGATGAGGATGCCGTGAAAATTTTGGTCGGGAAAGGCTGGGAGCGCTTTGATGCCAAAAATTCTGTCGCACTTGAGCAGGAAATATCGCATCAGCGCAAAGCACTATTCGATCTCATCTACCGCTATGTGCCCCAAACCGACGTTGTGGACTTATTCCGTTTAAAGTATGATTATCACAATTTAAAAGCTTTAATAAAATCCACCGCACAGGGCATGGATGGCCAACATCTTTTAAGTGATGCCGGCACCATAAGCCCCTCCACGCTGGTGGGGCTGTACAATGATAAAGATTACAGCCACATGCACCCCATCATGGCGACAGCTGCGCAGGAGGCCGCCGACCTGTTAGCGCGCACCGGTGACCCACAGCTTTCCGACTTGATGTTGGACGGTGCGCTGGCAGCGCAGATGTTGGCATTGGCTAAGGCCACCGAAAGTACATTCCTTTTAGGCTATGTTCGCCGGTGGATCGATCTTGGTAATCTGCGCGTACTCACACGCGCGGCTTTGAGCAAAAAGGGATTTGATTATTTGCAGCGTGCTATTTTTCCTGGTGGAAAGGTAGCCTGTGGGCAGCTGCGCGAGGTAACCCCGGAGCTGTTGCGCCGCCAGTTTGGCTTCGGTGCGCTGCGCACCGCAACGGAGGCTGCGGCAGATGTCCTATCCGGCGATATGGCACTTTCAGGCTTAGACATAGCCTGTGACAACACTTTAATAGCGTACATTCGCACCTCCCGCTTAATTCCATTTGGTGAGGCTACCGTCATTGCGTATCTGTTGGCGTTCGAGTCGCAGTTGGTGGCGGTACGCACCGTTATGTCGGGGCGCGCCACAGGTCTGAGCGAGGAGAACATTACAGAAAGGCTGAGGATGAGCTATGTATAAAGCCGCCGTAATCGGAGACAGGCAGAGCGTTCTGGCCTTTAGGGCTTTAGGACTTACCGTTGAGATGGCCGAAACAGGGCCACAAGCCGCCAAGGCACTGCACAGCTTAGCTAAAAACCAACACGCCGTCATTTATATTACCGAACAACTTGCCGCAAAAATCCCTGAGGATATCGCAAAGTATTTGGACCTGCCTCAAACGGCGGTAATCCCCATTCCCTCAAAGGACGGCGTTCTCGGGATTGGTAATTCAGAGCTGCATCAGGCAGTTGAGCGCGCCGTCGGCGCCGATATTCTTAGAGATCCCGAGGAATAAGCATTCCCAACCGCAGACAGAAGGAAGGTTGAATAATGAGCAGTAGCATTACAGGAAAAATTATAAAAGTAGCAGGTCCGCTTGTTGTCGCCGAAGGGCTTGCCAATGCCAACATGTTCGACGTGGTGCGTGTGGGCGAGCAGCGTCTTATTGGCGAAATCATCGAGATGCGCGGCGATGCGGCTTCAATACAGGTTTATGAAGAGACTTCCGGCATTGCGCCCGGCGCTCGGGTAGAGACGACCGGCGCGCCCCTTTCAGTCGAGTTGGCGCCCGGCCTTATCTCCACTATTTATGATGGTATACAACGCCCGCTGGAGGCCATTTGCAAGGTTGCAGGCAGCCTGTTGACACGCGGCGTCGAGGTCAAACCACTTGATCATGATAAAAAATGGGACTTTATATGTACCGCCAAAGTCGGTGACAAGGTTGTCACCGGTGATATTCTCGGCACGGTAGATGAAACGATGGTTGTCAAGCATAAAGTGATGGTGCCGCACGGTGTTTCCGGCGAGATTGCCAGTATTCAAAGCGGCAACTTTTCTATTGATGACACGGTCGCAACGGTCAAACTCGCGGATGGTTCTCTAAAGGAACTTTCGATGCTGCAGCGTTGGCCGGTTCGTGTCGAACGCCCCTATAAAAAGAAACTGTCACCCGACCTGCCAATGGTCACAGGGCAAAGAACTGTCGACACTTTCTTCCCGATCGCCAAAGGCGGCACCGCCGCCATACCCGGACCGTTTGGTTCGGGCAAAACAGTCACCCAGCATCAGCTTGCCAAGTGGTCGGACGTGGATATTGTCATCTATATCGGCTGCGGAGAACGCGGCAACGAAATGACCGACGTTCTGCGTGAATTTCCTGAGCTGATCGACCCGCGTACCGGCGAAAGCTTGATGAAGCGTACCGTGTTGATTGCCAACACCTCCGACATGCCGGTTGCGGCCCGTGAGGCCAGCGTATACACCGGCATTACCATAGCGGAATACTACCGCGACATGGGTTATGCGGTCGCGGTTATTGCCGATTCCACTTCTCGTTGGGCCGAGGCACTGCGCGAAATGTCCGGCCGTCTTGAAGAAATGCCCGGTGAAGAGGGCTATCCTGCCTACCTCGCCTCTCGTCTGGCTCAGTTCTACGAGCGCGCCGGCCGTGTTGTCTGTCTTGGTGGCGACGAGCGTGAGGCTGCACTTTCTGCAATCGGCGCGGTATCACCGCCCGGTGGTGATATTTCGGAGCCGGTCAGCCAAGCGACACTTCGTATTGTCAAGGTGTTCTGGGGATTGGATTCCGCGCTGGCCTATCGCCGTCACTTCCCCGCCATCAACTGGCTGTCATCCTATTCGCTTTATTTTGACCGCCTAAAAAGCTGGTACGATGAAAATATCGGCACCGATTTTGTTTCTCAGCGCCACGAAGCGATGAGCATTTTACAGCAGGAAAGCGAACTTGAAGAAATCGTCAAACTGGTCGGCATTGATTCGCTTTCGCCCGATGATCGACTGATTATGGAATCTGCACAGATTCTGCGCGAAGACTTCTTGCAGCAAAACGCCATGAGCGATACCGATGCCTATTGCCCGATTGATAAACAGTACCGCCTGATGGCGCTTATTCTAAAATATTATCATGCCGCTAAAAAGGCGCTGGAATCCGGCGCTTCCATGAAAGCCGTATTTGCAATTCCCGCGAGAGATCGCATCGGCCGTGCCAAGGATGTACCAACCGACGAATATGTCGAGACCTACGAGGACATATCGCGCGAAATGCTTGCTCAGCTTGAGGCCACTTGGGGAGGTGCACAGGAATGATTAAAGAATACCGTACGATACAGGAGGTTGCCGGACCTCTGATGTTAGTTAAAGATGTCGACAACGTTGCTTATAACGAATTGGGCGAAATTGAGCTGCAAAACGGCGAGGTGCGCCGCTGTCGCGTGCTTGAAATGAACGGCAGTAATGCACTGGTGCAGTTGTTCGAATCGGCGGCCGGCATCAATCTGGCACAATCTAAGGTGCGCTTCCTCGGACATTCAATCGAGCTCGGTGTTTCCCCCGATATGCTGGGGCGCATATTTGATGGCCTTGGAAACCCCACTGATGGTGGCCCCGAAATTTTGCCCGACAAGCGCATGGATATCAACGGCACACCGATGAACCCGGCCGCCCGCAACTATCCGTCTGAATTTATCCAGACGGGCATTTCGGCCATCGATGGTTTGAACACACTGGTTCGCGGACAGAAATTGCCCATTTTTTCAGGCTCCGGCTTGCCGCACGCCAATCTTGCTGCGCAGATTGCGCGTCAAGCAAAGGTTTTGGGCGGCGATAGTAAGTTTGCTGTTGTGTTCGCCGCTGTCGGCATCACCTTTGAAGAGGCCGATTACTTTATATCCGACTTCACCAAAACCGGTGCCATTGAACGCTCGGTGCTATTTTTAAATCTTGCAAATGATCCGGCTATCGAGCGCATTTCAACACCGCGTATGGCTCTGACCGCTGCGGAGTATCTGGCGTTTGAGTTGGATATGCAGGTTCTGGTCATCATTACCGATATCACCAACTATTGTGAAGCACTGCGAGAAGTTTCTGCCGCCCGTAAAGAAGTGCCGGGACGTCGCGGCTACCCCGGCTATCTGTATACCGACTTGGCGACCATGTACGAACGTGCCGGCCGTCTGATGGGCAAAAAAGGCTCCATCACGATGATTCCGATTTTGTCGATGCCCGAAGATGACAAGACGCATCCGATTCCGGACCTTACCGGCTATATCACCGAGGGCCAGATCATCATCTCGCGCGAACTGTACCGCAAGGGGCTCACACCGCCAATCGATGTTCTGCCGTCTCTGTCCCGACTTAAAGACAAGGGTGTCGGCGTCGGTAAGACCCGTGAAGATCATTCCAATACGATGAATCAGCTGTTTTCATCCTATGCACGCGGCAAAGATGCCAAGGAGCTGATGACCATCTTGGGCGAGGCGGCCCTCACAGACACCGACAAACTGTATGCCAAATTTGCTGACGCGTTTGAAAAGCATTATATCTCTCAGGGGTATGAGACCAACCGCACGATTGAAGAGACGTTGAATTTGGGATGGGAGCTGCTTTCTATTCTGCCGGTTGGCGAATTGAAACGTATTAAGCCGGAGTATATCGAGAAATATCTCCCGAAAAAACAAGAGGGGTGACGGTATGGCCAAACTGAACGTCAACCCAACTCGCATGGAATTGACGCGGCTTAAAAAGCAGCTTAAAACGGCCACACGTGGCCATAAGCTGCTTAAAGACAAACGCGACGAGCTGATGAAGCAGTTTTTAGACATGATACGCAC
This sequence comes from Candidatus Fimivivens sp., assembly GCA_047974975.1. Classification (GTDB taxonomy): domain Bacteria; phylum Bacillota; class Clostridia; order Oscillospirales; family Ruminococcaceae; genus Yanshouia. Next base: position 6,359 of record JBKECV010000007.1, on the reverse strand, counting down.
CAGCCAAAAGTTACGGCTGCAGGTTGAAACGGATTTAGCCGAATCCTACCGTGGGTTGTTTGCAGCCTCGGCTTTGATGTCCCCCATTATGCTGGAGCAGACATTTCTGTACCCAAAACAGCACATCTCTATCGATATGCACTTTCGAAACGTGATGTCGGTCGACGTACCTGTTTACACAATACAGACTAAGACGCAGGATCCCAGCGATATTTTTCCTTATTCCTTTGTCAGCACGCCGGCTGAGCTGGACGATTCAATCATGCGCCTTTCACAACTGTTAAACGACATGCTCAAACTTGCCGAGTATGAGAAAACGGTCAAACTGTTGGCACAGGAGATCGAAAAAACCCGCCGTCGTGTCAATGCCTTAGAATATGTCATGATTCCACAGTTTAATGAAACGATTCGCTATATTATCATGAAGCTTGATGAAAACGAACGTGGCAATACGACACGTTTAATGAAAGTTAAAGACATGATGCTCAAAGAAGCGCGCGCACAAGAGTCAAAGCAGGATAAAGCAGTCTAGCATTATTTAATGTTGCAAAGCTAAGCGGTTCCCCTCTAACAAATTGGGGAACCGCTTGACTTTTTATATAAATAACCCCCACTTGATATTGGCATGCGCATGGGGCCCATTGTAACGCCATTTGAAATCGGGAAAACACATGTGTAAGGATTCTTTATCGTTGACAATCATTCCAATTTAAATATGGGTGGCAGGATAACCATCCTGCCACCCATACTCTTAAATTATCAACAGATTTAATAGCCTATGAGGAACTTGCATTCATCATATTCTGCATTAGTGGTGGCTATTTCTACCCCAGCTATAGTGATTTCTGCTTTTAACCATCGCATGATTGGGATGCCCGTGCAACCGGTTGCTGTGCACCCCATTGTAGCCGCACTCCCAGGTCGCATCTGCGTTGATACCCACACCGGTGCTGGGATTGACTTTGGAAAAGATAACTTCAATTTTATGATTCTGCATAATATTTTTAAAGGTGTAAGTTGTAACCACACCTACCGATTCGCCATCCACCAGTATATTACTGATTGTATATCCATCGTCTGGTGTCATGGTAAAGGTTTTATCTTTGCCCTCTTCCATGAAAAATGCGCCCATCGGTGAAATTGTGCCGCCACTGCTTGCGGCAGATGTGATGACATAATAGTCGTTATACACTACGTCCTCGCTGCCGCCGCCACTGCTACCATTGCCACCACCGCCTGAGCCACGTCCTGTATAAGTAGCCGTAATGGTTACCGCTCTTGTCGGCATGACAAAGGTTGTCGTCGCGGAATTTTTGTTGGCCAAGACAAGGCGATCTTCAGTGGTTCCGGCATTGTTTCGGACATAGGCGATCGGCTCCAAACTCTCCCACTGGTCAAACACTTGTCTGCTTGGTGCCATATCAGCCTTAATGGTAACTGTCTCACCCGGTGCGGCAAATTCCTTATCTGCTGAACCGCTATTTACAGTGATGGCGTAAGTAGTTGGTACCCACTGTGCATACAGGGTGGTTACGCTTTCGGGTACACTAACGCCTACTTTATAATTATCACCACTGCCATCCGCCTGTGTGTTCCATGCAAAATAAGTGCCAGTATTTCCAACCGGGCGCGTTAACCCCACATTGCTTGTCGCAGTGAAACTGTCGCCCGCACAAATAATGTTAATGCTGGTATTTACGGTTTCTTCTATATTTCCTTCAGTGTCACGCTTACTTACAAAACTGCCATCATTTAGGTCAAGCGTCACTATTTTGAGCCCATCCAAACCGAGTGTATCCGAGTTTTGAACTTCAAGCGCAGGTCGCCAACCAACGCCAACACTTTTTTGAGCAATTCTATCGAGAATAGCGACGTGCGAGTAACCGCGTATAGTGCGCATGAAATCACGCTCTACATGTGTATCTTGCATCCAACTCGATACCCAATCCCAATTTTTGATGGGATCAGTTAATGTGCTTTTTGCTAAAATTGTATCCCATTCATTATTAGTTGGCGTTCCCCCCAATTGTGTGGTTTTATCTACAACCTCACTGCCTCCGCTTAAGGAACGCAATATGTAATTTGTATCAAAAGTTTTGCCAAAAATGAGGTCATTGGAATTTAGAAGGTTCCAATCCACATTATGGCTGACGTTATAATCTGATACAAAAAGATTGCGGTAAGATTGTTTTGCATTTGCCACTTCTTCAGTTGTCGCAACACCGACGCTACTGCTATCAAGATTATAGGCATTTAATGTTCCCATAAAGGTAAAGGGGACATAATGCAAAGTAGCATCAGGCACCCCCCGATAGGGCTGATATTTTTGGGATCCTTCATTAATGGGCCCAATGTTACCAGCTTCACCGGATAAATCAAAGTAGTAGGTTCCTCCTAAGGGCAAGGTAAATTGCTCTTCTGACGATAGTGCATCTTTATAGGTTGCAGTGACAGTAACCGCCATTGCAGGCATGGTAAAGGTGGTGTTTGTAGCGTTTTCATCTGCAAAGGTGACGCCATCTTCCGATACCCACTTGTCAAACAGCATGCCCTCGGGTGCATTCGCGGCTGTAATGGTGATCTCTGTACCCGGTAGCGCAGTAGGCCTATTCTTATTGCCGTTTATTACAGTTATTTTATAGAGCTTTTCCCATTGTGCATACAGAGTGTGCACCGTATTCGGCACACTATCGCCTACTTGATAAGTAACGCCACTGCCATCGCTCTCTGTGTTCCATTCAAAAAAAGTATCGGTGTTCTTGGACGGCCTATTGAGTCCCACCGCCCCGGTTGCAATAAAACTATCACCTGCACAAACGATCTTGACTCTACCAGCGCTATTAGTATGTGCATTTCCATCCTCATCACGCCGCACCGTTATGCTGCCGCCGTTCATCTCAAGCGTCACCATCTTTAAACCGTCGGAGCCCAGCGTCTCAGGATCTAGAACTTCAAGGACCGGACGCCAACCGATATATGGATCCTTTTGAGTCGGCATATTGCTGGACCAATGATCAACCCCTCCGCCGCCACGAGTCGTGCGATCGTTAGTTGCAGTCGTATCTTGTGTCCAACTAAATAGCCGTTCCCAATTTTTTATGGGATCTGTTAATGTGCTCTTCGCCAAAATTTGTTCCCATTCGTTATTAGATGGGGTAGCCCCTATTAGCGGAGGAGAATCTTCCGGACAATCGCTTCCTCCGCTCAATGAACGCAATTTATAATTTGTATCAAAAGTTTTGCCAAAAATGAGGTCATTGGAATTTAAATCATTCCAATCATTGTTATAGCTAACGGTATACTCCGATACAAAAAGATTGCGAACAGATTGGTTTGCATCCGCTATTTCAGTGGTTGTGGCAACACCATTGCTACTACTGTCAAGACTATAAGCCTCTAATGTTCCTACATACGTGAAAGGAGCATAGTTCAGACTGAAATCAGGCACACTGATAAACGACTCACTCCCATTGTCCTTCCCCATATTAATTGATCCTATGTTATCCGCTTCATCTGATAAATCAAAGTAGTAGGTTTCCCCAATAGGCAAGGTGAATTGCTCTTCTAACAAAGGCAATCCCCATTGTGCATACAGAGCGGTAACAGTATTTGGTACGTCATCGCCTACTTCATAATTATCACCGCTGCCATCCGCTTGAGTATTCCATTTAAAGTAAGTGTCAGTATTTCCAACCGGGCGCGTTAACCCCACGTTGCTTGGCGCAGTGAAACTGTCGCCTGCAGAAACGATGTTGATATCACTGTCTATGGTTTCAGTTGCGTTTCCTTCGGTGTCACGCTTACTTACAAAGCTCCCCCCATTTAGGTTAAGGGTCACCACACTAAGTCCGTCAAGACCCAGTGTTGCAGGGTCTAGTACTTCAAGAACAGGGCGAAAACCGATATATGGATCAACTATAGCGGGCATATTGTTATACCAACCAGCTACATTTCCACCACCGCGATTAACGCGACGCGTCGCAGACTTTCCTGTATCTTGAACCCAACTAAATAGCCCATTCCAATTTTTGATGGGGTCTGTTAATGTAGTTTTTGCTAAAATTTGATCCCATTCGTTACTGGACGGCGTCCCAACTACAAATGGGGGAAATGATTCCGGGGTGCTACTTCCTCCGCTTAATGAACGTAATTTATAATTTGTATCAAATATTTTACCAAAAATGAGATCATTTGAATTTAAGTTATTCCAAGAAGCATTATAGCTAACAGTATAATCTGACAGAAAAAGATTCCGGACAGATTTGTTCGCATTTGCCATTGAAGAGCTTGTGATAATGCCATTACTGCTGCTGTCAAGACTATAAGCATCTAATGTTCCTATAAAAGTAAAGGGAACATAATGTAAACTGGTATCAGGCACACCTGGGAATGACTTGTATCCTGTGTAGCCTGCATTAACTGATCCAATGTTACCTGCTTCACCGGATAAATCAAAGTAGTAAGTTTTATCTAAAGGTAAGCTAAATTGCTCTGTTGGTGTACCCTCAGCCCTCAACATTGGCGGTACCATTGTGCCAATACACAGGGCAATGTCGGCGCCGCACACGGGGCAGTCTGCGTTAACCTCTATCATAACACCGTCTTCACCCACCGTGCACAGTGTTGTGCAGATGCAATCTTCCTGTGTAAGAACGCTTTCCTCTTTTTCTGCCGTGGAAGCGTCTGAGTCCTCCGCCAAAGATTCTCCGGAATCTTTAACGGCAGAATCAAAAAAAACAGTGTGATCATTTAATTCCGATGCGGAGATAGCCGGTGCAATCTGAACAATAAGCATGGCCGCCATTATCAGAGCACAAATTTTTTTATTTATCATCATAATCACCTTTCTACAATTGTAAAATGGATAAACCACCTCTATTATAGAGCAGTATTTGTAATTATTCAAGAAAAATATTGCAAGTTTAAAAATGGGACAAAAAAAGAGGCTCCATTAAATAATGGGGCCTCTTCTTGCTGCTCCCCTCCCACTACTTGGAGAGTAAAAAACAACATATGCGCTATGCGGCAGATTGATTTTCTACCGCATAGCGCATTCATGCATTAATGGTGCCGGCGTCTGTCTCGGTTATGCCAACTGTTTATTCTGCCCATGTCGTGTTGAGCATACCCATGCAATCTTCGGCCGTGCGATCCATTATGGCTACGCCCGCAAGTTGCATCCGAGTTGATATCCACACCGGTGCTGGGATTGACTTTGGAAAATACAACTTCAATTTTATGATTCTTCATGATACCTTTGAAAGTATAGGATGTCACAACACCCACAGATTCTCCATCTACCAATACATAACTGATTTCATAACCGTTGTCCGGTGTGATGGTAAATGACTTATCTTGGCCCTCTTCCATGAAGAATTCGCCCATCGGTGAGATTGTGCCGCCACTGCTTGCAGAAGACGTGATTACGTAATAGTCTTCATACACGGCTTCGTCATCATCATCCCTGCCGCTGCTACCACCACCGCCGCCGCCTGAGCCACGCCTTGTGTAGGTAGCCGTAATGGTTACCGCTTTTGTCGGCATGACAAAGGTTGTCGTCACGGAATTTTTGTTGGCCAAGACTAGGCCATCTTCAGTGGTTCCGGCATTGTTTCTGACATAGGTGATAGGCTCCAAACTCTCCCACTTATCAAACACTTGTCTGCTTGGGGCCATATCAGCCTTGATGGTAACTGTTTCTCCCGGCGCGGCAAATTCCTTGTCGGCCTTACCATTGAATACTGTGATTGAATAGGTCTCGGACGGCGCTTCTTCATATGTGGCTCTTACTGTAACATTCCTTTCCGGCATTACAATAGTTGTTTTCTTAGCCAGCTCATCCGTAAAAACAGTACCCTGTTTACATGCCCACTTGTCGAATACTTGCCCACTCTCTGCAGTATCTGCTGTAATGGTGACCGTGGTACCTACTGTAGCATGCGCCTTATCCGATCTGCCGTTGATGACAGTGACCGAATAAATTTCAGGTGGTGCATCTTGATAAGTTGCCGTCACCGTAGTGTTTTCTGCCGGCATGGTAAAGGTTGTTTGGGTCGCGGTCTTATCTGCAAAAGTGATATTATTTGATTCAGATACCCACTTATCAAACACCTTGCCAGCGGGTGCCTCATCCGCTATAACAGTGATGGTTTGACCCGCCTGCGCATAGAGTCCTGCTCTTGTCGTATTCGATGTAGCAAGTGTGCCATTAACGACCATAATCGAATAGAATTCAGGTGGTGCCTCTGTATAATTTGCTACTACCGTGGTATCCCTTTCCGGCATGACAAAGGTTGTTTGCGAAACAGTCCTATCATCAAAGGAGGTGCCTTGTTTACACGACCATTTGTCGAATATTT
>JBKECV010000008.1:0-294447 GCA_047974975.1 Candidatus Fimivivens sp. | reverse complement strand
CCAAAAATGCAAAAAAGTACACCGCGGCTCTATCTAAATTTGGTATTACACCCATCATCCCACCCGATACTGTTTCAGTGTGGTCACAATACACCATTCGTCTCCCCGACAGGGTTACTCGCGACCGCTTAAAGTTAGCATTAAGCACCTGCGGCATCCCCAGTATGGTTTACTACCCCACCCCATTGCATTTGCAGGCCGCGTTTGCTCACCTTGGCATCAAAAAAGGCGCCCTTCCCATCTCTGAGTCAACATGCGAGCAGGTTTTGAGCATTCCGATTCACGCCTATCTCAAAAATGACGATGTGTCGCTAATTATCGACGCGATCACAGAATTTATGGAGAAACATATATAGTGAAAAGGAGCCGCTTCCGGCTCCTTTTCACTTTTTCGACCTGTGATTGTATCCACTTGCTTAATCGTTTTGCCGTTCTTTGACAAGGTCAAACTGAGCCAGAATATCAGCATTCGGCTGTTCCGTGGTCAACGTCACGACAGTAATGACAACAACCGATAAAACAAATGCCGGCAAAAGTTCATACACGGCAAAAATGCCCTGTCCACCTGAAAGCTCTTTAAAATATTTAAATACAATGGTTCCCATTCCACCCGAAATAATGCCGACGTATGCGGCTTTAAGATTCATTCTACGCCAGAACAGCGAAAGCAGAATAGCAGGACCAAACGCGGCCCCAAAACCCGCCCAAGCATAACTGACCAAACTAAAGACACTGCTGTCCGGATTGGCTGCCAACATCAACGCAACAGCTGAAACAAAAATGACTGTAATCCGTGAAACCCACAATAGTCTCCGCTGCGGTGCTTCTTTGTTGAACTGATAAAAAATATCATTGGCAAATGCGGAGGAGGTCACCAAAAGCTGGCTGTCTGCTGTAGACATTATCGCGGCCAAAATAGCTGAAAGCAAAACACCCGCAACAACCGGAGGGAACATTGCACGAACCAACATCATAAATATTGTCTCGGGATCAGCCAAACCATCGACATAATAAGCTTTTCCGGCCATACCGACCGCCAATGCACCAATCATCGAAACAAGCACCCAAACCATGGCGATGATACGCGCCGGGCGAACAAAAGACGCTTTTTTAATCCCCATAAAACGTGCAAGGATATGCGGCTGACCAAAATAACCCAACCCCCACGCCAAAGCAGAAATAATCACTACACCGCTAAAATTTTCGGACACACCCAGCTGGGTAAATCCGGTCACTACATAATCCATGGCAACGGTGGGATCAACAAAATCACCGAACAGCAGCATGCACGGAACAATAACGAGGGCACAGAGCATTAAAACACCCTGAATTAAATCGGTCCATGAAACGGCCATAAATCCGCCCATAACTGTGTACGCGACAATTACAACCCCACCAGCAACCAATGCAGTCATGTAGGGAATGTCAAATATCGTGGAAAATAACTTTGCGCCTGCAACAAACATGGAAGCTGTATAAATTAAAAAGAAAAACAGTATAAACAAAGCGCATATTACTTTAAGTATACCATTCGGATCATGAAAACGCTTTTCAAAGTATTCCGGAATGGTTAAAGCGTTCCCTGCCACTTCAGAATAAGCGCGCAGTCGCTTGGCCACAAGAAGCCAGTTAAGATATGTACCCACGGCGAGGCCAATCGCCGTCCACACCGCCTCTTTTGTTCCTGCGGATGATAAAAATGCCAAACCCGGTACGCCTGTCAACAGCCATCCGCTCATATCGGAGGCCTGTGCACTCATAGCGGCAACCCAAGGATTTAATCCTCTGCCGCCCAGAATGTAGTCACCGATGGAGTTGTTTTTTTTCATGAAAAAAAGGCCAACACCTACCATTGCAATAATATAAAGAAAAAATATTAGTAGAATCACTGTTGTTTCACTCATAACGTACCTCCTCTGTCTTGAACAATCCAGAATATCCGCATTTTTTATACGATACATTTTGGATAAAAGTAATATATGCTTTGTATTATACGTCAAGTATGCATTTTTTTCAATGAAAATATCCAATTTATAGTCTGAATTTGTTCCTAAGTAATTTTCTCAATAGCGTTGTTTTTGAACTTTAATAGTAAAGGCGCCACAATTGTGGCGCCTTTACTATTAAAACCTAATCTTATTTTGCTTTCTCTACGAGTGCATCGTACTTAGCCTGCGCATTTTCGGCAGCCTTTCTGAACAACTCTTTCGCTCTATCCGGGAAAACGCGCTCGAGTGAGGAATAACGAACCTCATTTTTAAGGAATGCTTCGTAATCCGCAGTGGGCGCCTTTGAGTCAAGCACAAAGGGATTCTTGCCCTCAAGTGTACGTCTGGGATCGTAGCGGAAATTGTTCCAATAACCCGCTGCAACCGCATTTTTAATTTCGGTCTGGGCAACGCTCATTCCGCCTTTGATGCCATGGTTGATACAGGGCGAATAGCAGATGACCAGCGACGGGCCGTCGTAAGCCTCCGCTTCAGCAATAGCCTTTGCCGTCTGCGTATAATCGGCACCCATTGCACACTGTGCAACATAAATATAACCATAGCTCATAGCAATCGCTGCGAGGTCCTTCTTCTTTACTTCCTTGCCGGCCGCGGCAAACTGTGCCACTGCGCCGGTGGGGGTTGCTTTGGAGGACTGACCGCCGGTGTTGGAGTAAACCTCCGTATCGAACACCACGATGTTGACATCTTCACCCTGCGCCAGAACGTGATCTAAGCCACCGTAGCCAATATCATAAGCCCAACCATCGCCGCCGAAAATAAAGACTGACTTTTTAGAGAGATAATCTTTTTCCTGGAGAATATCTGTGCCAACTTTGTTTTTCTCAAGTGCTGCAACGAGTTTGTCGGTCGCAGCACTGTTTGCAGCGGCGTCTCTCTGAGTAGCGAGATAATCATCAGCTGCTGCCTTAACCTCACCATTAGCCGTCTCGGCCAGCGCTTCTACTTTGGTAATGAGCTTATCTCGGATTGCTTTCTGGCCCAAGAACATGCCATAGCCATATTCTGCATTGTCTTCAAACAGTGAATTGGCCCAAGCAGGCCCCTTACCCTTCTTATTGGTGGTATAGGGCGTAGATGGTGCCGAGCCGCCCCAAATAGAGGAGCACCCGGTCGCGTTGGCAATATACATTCTGTCGCCAAACATCTGGGTGACTAACTTGGCGTAAGGGGTCTCACCACAACCCGCACAAGCGCCCGAGAATTCGAGCAGCGGTTGGCGGAACTGGCTACCCTTGACCGATTCAGCTTTAAACTTTTCAAGAACAGCTGCGTCAAAATCGATAGACGTGCCGTAAGCAAACCCCTTTTGGGAATCCAATTGACTGTCAATCGGCTGCATAACGAGCGCCTTTTCGCCCTTCTTGCCGGGGCAGATCGCTGCACAGGAACCACAGCCCATGCAATCGAGCGCCGATACGGTTATACCAAACTTGTATCCGGGCATGCCGGTCATATCGACTAGCTTCTGCTCTGCCGGTGCCTTAGCTGCCTGCGCATCATTAAGTGCAATGGGACGCACAACCGCGTGCGGACATACATAAGAACAGAAACCACATTGTATACAGTTTTCAGGTACCCACTGGGGAACATCAACCGCAACACCACGCTTCTCAAATGCGGAAGTGCCCTGAGGCAGTGTGCCATCCACGCTGGAGAGCAGTGCCGAAACAGGTAAGCTATCGCCCTTTTGTGCGTTAGCGGGAATCATAACGGTGTTGACAAAATCAACGAGCGCTTTATTTTCGCCCTCGGCCTTGGGGAAATCAAGTCCACCCTGCGCAGATTTCCATGATGCAGGAACGTTGACCTTGACCGCGCCGTTGATGCCGGCATCGATCGCGTTATGGTTCATTTTTACAACATCCTCGCCACGTTTTCCGTAGGACTTGGTGGCGGCGTCCTTCATATACTTGATGGCTTCCTCGATCGGAATAATCTTGGCCAGGTTAAAGAAAGCGGCCTGCAAAATAGTGTTCAAGCGGTTGCCCAGACCAATTTCCTTGGCGATCTTAACCGCGTCAATAGTGTAGAAGTCGATATTGTTATCCGCGATATATTTTTTAACATTGCCGGGCAGATGTTGTTCGAGTTCCTTTTCGTTCCAGCTGCAAGCCAACAGAAAGGCACCGCCGGGTTTTAAGTCGGAAACCATATCGTATTTAGACATATACGCAGAATTATGGCAGGCAACAAAATCAGCCTTATTGATCAGGTAGGTGGAACGAATGGGCGACTTGCCAAAACGCAGATGCGAAACAGTGACGCCACCCGACTTTTTAGAGTCGTACGCAAAGTATGCCTGAGCATACATCTTGGTGTGGTCACCGATGATCTTGATAGAGTTCTTGTTTGCACCGACTGTACCGTCTGAGCCTAAACCCCAGAACTTACAAGAAGTTGTGCCGGCGGGCGAGGTATCAGGATTTTCAGTGATGGGCAACGAAAGATGCGTAACATCATCTTCAATGCCAACGGTAAAGCGCTTCTTTGCATTGGCTTCAGCGTTCTTGAATACAGCAATAATCTGTGCGGGGGTTGTATCCTTCGAGCCAAGACCATAACGGCCGGATAAAACGGGCAGCTGGCCAAACTTCGATTCGCGAATGCCAAGCACAACATCGAGATAAAGGGGTTCGCCGATGGAGCCAGGTTCTTTGGTGCGATCAAGCACAGTTAAAGTCTTAGCCGTGTCGGGAATCGACGCAATCAACTTCTCTGCAACAAAGGGGCGATAGAGGCGCACGGTGACGAGGCCGTATTTTCCGCCCTTGGCGTTGAGATAATCAATCGTCTCACAAATGGTGTCACAAACCGATCCCATTGCGATAATAATATGTTCAGCATCGGGCGCACCATAATAATTGAACAGCTGATAGTTTGTGCCGATTTTTTTATTGACCTGATCCATATAGTCTTCTACAATGGCAGGCAAAGCGTCATAATAGCTATTGCAAGCTTCTCTTGCTTGAAAGAAGATATCAGGGTTTTGAGCCGAACCGCGTAGCACGGGATGCTCAGGGTTAAGTGCACGCTCACGAAAAGCTTTAACAGCATCCCAGTCGAGCATATCAGCCAGATCTTTATAATCCCATGCCTCAACTTTCTGGATTTCGTGAGAGGTTCTAAACCCATCAAAAAAATGACAGAAAGGCACGCGACTTTTAATAGCCGAAAGATGTGCAACCGCACCGAGGTCCATTGTCTCCTGAACGTTACCCGAACATAGGAATGCAAAACCGGTTTGACGGCAAGCATAAATGTCGGAATGGTCTCCAAAAATAGAAAGTGCGTGCGATGCCAGTGCTCTCGCCGAAACATTGATGACACAAGGGAGCAACTCGCCCGCCATCTTATACATGTTCGGAATCATCAGCAGCAAACCCTGCGACGCCGTGTAAGTGGTAGTTAGCGCACCGGCAGATAACGAGCCGTGTATAGCGCCGGCGGCGCCGCCTTCGGACTGCATCTCCGCAACCCGGACTTTCTCACCAAACACGTTGGTACGACCGTTCGCACTCCAAACATCAGTAACCTCCGCCATAACCGATGAGGGGGTAATCGGGAAGATCGCCGCAACTTCGGTAAAGGCATAGGAGACATGTGCAGCAGCGTTATTGCCGTCCATGGTTTTCATTTGTCTTGCCATAATATCTATTCCTCCTTTAAATTTAAAAGCGGAAGTAACGAAAAATCCATTTCCGCATACTTTTTCTATTTCATCCTAGCACGATTTTTTGGCATTGTAAAGAGCTTTTTTAGGAATAGGCGACTTTTTAAAAAAGTGACGGAAGTCGTTTAAAATCTTTGAAATGAATACGCGATTGCCCCATATTTTTTGACTATTTGTATTATAAATTCCACGTTAACGAACCAATTATTGCGTTTTTGTCGTCCATTCATACTTTTCCATTTTTTAAAGTATTTGACAGCATGTCCTATAAATTGTATAGTGTTCGTGTAGTTTATTTTGTTATATTTCGTCTGTACAAACCAATTATTTGCTAAGTGCTCCCATTATAAGGTAAGACGTTTTAATAAAATTGCACCATACACAATGCGGTTACAACCAGGCCACACCGCAAAATATTTGTTTTAATGGGAGAAATAATATTGACATCATGCAACAAGGAGAAATAACATGATCCCCAAAATGAGCTGGGCAGCTGTCATATTTTGTGTCGTGCTTCCGCTATTGTTAAGCTTTTTCTTGAATCTGGCTGAAGCCGGCGCCGTTTATCTCAACGATACCAAGCTTAAACAACTTGTTTACGGTGGTGACAAAAAAGCGCTTCGTCTGGATGCACTTCTCCACAAACATCGATCATTTCGTCTTTCGGTTCAGTTTATTGCACTTTTATGTGTTATTTGGGCTGCTGTACATGTTTGTCTGTGGACAGTCGGCTATTTTTCAGAAGTATATACATTGGGATTTAATCCTGCCATCCTCTTTTTTGGCATGTGTATTGTTTTGTTTACCCCTATATTTTTTGCTATAGCCGTAAATACACCACGGCGAATTGCCGGTTTTGTTCCCACTATAGCGTTAACGCTTTCATGGCTTCTTTCGTTTACACTTTTATTATTTGCGCCTCTTACCTTTTTGATTGAACTAATTTCTAACCTCTTTGTGCGTTTGTCAGGACACGACCCCAACAGCGATCCCGATTCAGTTACCGAAGAGGAAATCCGCATGTTGGTCGATGAGGGTAACGAACGCGGTGCAATTGAAGAGTCGGAAAAAAATATGATCAATAATATTTTCGAGTTTGATAGCCGCGATGTTTCTCAGGTTATGACCCATCGGACTGAACTCTCAGCCGTAGAGCTACGTGCTACACTTGAAGAAGTTGCACGCGTTGCCATCGAAAGTGGATATTCGCGTCTGCCGGTGTATGACGAAGATATCGACTCAATCTGTGGCATTATATATGCTAAAGATTTGATTAAATATATTCATCGACCTGAAGCATTTCATCTTTTTGAAGAAATGCGTAGACCCATCTATGTCCCCGAGTCGAGCAGCTGTTCCGATGTTTTTGCCTTGTTTAACCGCGAGAAAGTACAGATTGCCATTGTTGTCGATGAATATGGTGGAACTTATGGCATTGTTACAATGGAAGATTTACTCGAAAGTATCGTCGGTAGCATTCAAGATGAGTATGATAACGAAGAAGTTTTGGTGACGCAGGAAGAGGACGGTAGCTATATCCTTGATGGCTCAACAGGTATTTCAGATGCTGAGCAGCTTTTTAATTTTCATGTACCGGATGATTCTGAAGCTGATACGCTCGGCGGCTTTATGATTGAGCTTTTTGGAAGCGTTCCTCATGAGGGCGAACCACCCCGATCTGTCGTTTTTGGCAACGTAACTTTTTCTGTGTTGCGTTCAGACGAACGTCGCATAGAAAAAATCAAAGCAGTAATCCACGCTGATATAGAATAAATTATTCATGCGCCGCAGTAACCTGCGGCGTATTTTCACCTTTTGAACAATACTGTTAGTATGTATTTATTAAATATATACTAACATCGCTTTTTGCTTCTTCTTATCGAAACTACTATTTGTATTTTATATAATATTTTATACTAATTTTGTTTTATTTACCTTGACATATCGGCGCATTAAGGTTAGCTGCAAACCCGTTTTAAATTTTTATATTTACCCTTGACAAATCGTTAAGGGTTTATTATGATAGTGTCAATATATAAAATGCGATGAAGAGGAACAGTAAGATTTTTTGCTGACTACAGAAAGCCGTCGGTTGATGCAAGGCGGTGCAGTATACTATCCGAACTCACCTCCAAGCAGCTGCCCGAAATGAAGCACCTAACGCTCATAGTAGATGCAGACGGTTCCCATCCGTTACAATGGCAGGATATAAGATTGTAGAACCGATCCGTATCCGATGAGACGCATATCCTTTGGATATGAATGAGAGTGGTACCGCGTAGGAGTAAGTAATTCTACGTCTTTCAAATGAAAGACGTAGGATTTTTTTCGTTTTATTGCAAGTTGCAGCTATTGGAAAAGGAGAATAGTAGTATGAAAAACCATCAAAAATATCAAAGAGGCTATTTTATGCCCCCTGTCACCACTATGAAGTGGGCTCAGAAAGAATACATCGACCGTGCACCGATTTGGTGCAGTGTCGACTTACGCGATGGCAACCAAGCGCTTATTATCCCGATGAATCTGGATGAAAAACTGGAGTTTTTTGAACTTCTGGTGAAAATCGGCTTTAAGGAAATAGAGGTGGGCTTCCCTGCTGCTTCTGAGACTGAATATACATTTTTGCGCCATCTTATCGATAACAACATGATTCCAGACGACGTCACAATCCAGGTGTTAACTCAGTCCCGTCAACACATTATAGAAAAAACCTTTGATGCACTGGCCGGCTGCAAAAATGCCATTGTTCATCTTTACAATTCCACCTCACAAGCTCAGCGCGATCAAGTCTTTAGAAAAAGCATGGAAGAAATTAAGGATATAGCCGTCGAAGGCGCCAAAATAGTTAAAGATTTAGCCGAAAAAACCGCCGGTAACTTCCGCTTTGAGTATTCACCCGAAAGCTTTACCGGCACCGAAGTAGAATTTGCGCTCGATGTCTGTAATGCTGTTATCGACGTTTGGGAGCCTACCGCAGCTCGGCCTGTTATCATAAACCTACCTGCTACGGTTGAAATGAGTCTGCCCCATGTTTACGCTTCACAAATTGAATACATGAGTGAACGGTTTAAATGCCGCGAAAACGTGATTCTTTCGCTTCACCCACACAATGACCGCGGTACCGGTATTGCCGACACCGAATTAGGTCTATTGGCCGGTGCCGATCGCATTGAAGGCACACTGTTTGGTAACGGTGAGCGCACCGGCAACGTCGATATTATCACACTGGGTATGAACATGTTTGTCCACGGTGTGGATCCACAGATTGATTTTTCTGATATGCCCCATCTTCAAGAGGTTTATGAACGTGTAACCCGTATGCGTGTTTATGAGCGCCAACCCTATGCAGGCTCATTGGTATTTGCTGCTTTTTCGGGTTCACATCAAGACGCCATTGCCAAAGGCATGCGTTATCGAGAAGAAAATGATCTCAAGCGTTGGAACGTTCCTTATTTGCCAGTCGATCCCGCAGATGTAGGCCGAATGTATGAGGCCGATGTCATCCGAATCAATAGCCAGTCAGGCAAGGGCGGTATTGGCTATTTGCTTGAGCAACAGTTCGGCATCAATATGCCACCCAAAATGCGTGAGGACTTTGGCTATTTTATTAAGCGTATTTCTGATCGCCGCCATTGTGAATTGATGCCAAAAGAAATTCACGACCTCTTCAGAACTGAATATGTCAACATATCTGCACCATTGGAGGTTATAGACGTTGAATTTACTGGAAAAATGGGCGTTTGCGCTACTGTAAATATGATTGTTGACGGAAAAACCGTTACCGAAACCGATACTGGAACCGGCCGTTTGGATGCTGTTTCTAACGCAATAAAAAAGGCCACCAATATACATTACACGCTAACTTCTTATAGCGAGCATGCCATGACAAAGGGGTCTAGCGCCGACGCAATGGCCTATGTCGGTATCATAAATGGTGCAGGTGAAATTATCTGGGGCGCGGGTACCCACAACGATATTATTACCGCTTCAATTAATGCCTTAGTCTGCGCTGTGAACCGCCGTAACAAAACTTAAAGATTCAACAATTGTCTTATTCTTACAAATTTTTCGACCACAAGTTAATGCCAAGAACCCAGAAATGCCATGTGAAATGCATTCCTGGGTTCTTTTATTAGTTAATCATTAAATATCAGTTTTTCTTGACCAGCACAATAAAAAATTGCTGTCGCTGTCGCACATAGAGTCCGCGTATTTTTCGAAGTCGCTTCAGCCGTAAGCTGTACAAAAGTTTTGCCAACGCGCGTGGCATGCGCCTTTATTATAAGATAATCTTGGAGCGGTACCGGACTTAAATAGCTCACTGAAAGATTAACTGTCGGCGTAAATGTTCCACTGAGTGCCAACGACGTAATACCCATCGTGATATCAAACATCGTGCATATCATTCCACCGTGAACCACACCACCGGGATTCATCATCCAGTTTGTTGTTTCAAAGCTCAAAATGAGTTCCTGCATTTCATAGCTGCATGCGACAATCTCGTATGATAGGCGACGGTTGATACAGTCCTCCTCGCCATTATTAACAAAATCGAGATACCAGTTGGCCCTTCGCTCCATTAAAAGGGTCTCAGGTGATTTCATAGCCTTCTCCTTACCTAAAAAAATCTAATAAAATCTTAACAAATAACCCTAAAATAACAAAGGTCATTACAGGACGGATAAAGCGGCTTCCCTTTTTAATGGCCATCCTTGACCCTATAAAATTCCCCAATGCCGCACTTATAATACATGGAATTCCGATAGCATAGAGCACTTTACCACCGATTATATATGTAACCAGCGCGCCGACATTTGAAGCAAGGTTGACCACCTTTGCATTCGCCGTTGCCGTCACCATGGAGTACCCTAAAAATGTTGTGAAACTCATCAACAAAAATGTGCCGGTTCCCGGTCCAAAAAGGCCATCGTACATGCCTATCACAATACCGATAACAGCACAAATTATATTTTCTTTTTTTGGTTCAATAAAATGGTTTTCATCACTACCTAAGCGCTTTTTGGTTAACATAAAGACTGCAACAATAGGCAAACAGATCATCATCATAATCTGCACAGTTTCAGCAGCCAGCATCATGACCAACTGCGCGCCAATCCAACCACCTATAATGGCACCGACAGCTGAAATCAACGCGGGTTTCAATCGAATATGGCCATTTTTCCCAAATTGTCCCACCGCTATTGCAGTACCAAAGGATGCTGCCATCTTGTTGGTTCCATAGGCAAAATGAATCGGCAAGCCTACAAAAAGGTAAGCCGGCAGGCTGATTAACCCACCGCCACCTGCGACTGAATCAACAAAACCTGCAAAAAAGACTAACGGCAATAGGATCAAATAAGTCTCCATCGTTAATGGCATACAAATTACCGCCTTTATTAGAGTTAATACAAAGCAATACTACTCTACCCTACACAAGTTCTTTTGTCAACTTAATTTGTATGCCATTGCTTGACCGGTATACGTAAAAATGTTACAATTACTACGTAAAAATCAATTTTACACTGAAGGGAAATGAATTATGGCCAGTGCAGACGCCAGCGTAAAGGTCATTGAACGTGCGCTTAGAATGCTTAATTGTTTTACCAAGGAAAAATTAAGCTTATCTCTTATTGAAATCGCAAGAGAAATAGATCTTCCTCCAAGTACCACCTCTCGTATTCTTGCAACACTTGAAAAATTTCACTATCTTTATCGCGACGATGAAACCCAACGTTATTATCTGGGGCCGAGCATTGCACGATTGGGCACGCTATGTTATTCTCATATGGATTTTCGGCGCATCGCTGTTCCTTACATGATTCAGCTGCGCGAAATTTATAATGAGAGCGTAGGATTATATGTACCGAATAACAGCCATCGCGTTTGTATTGAACGCATTGAAAGTACACATCCCTTAAAACGTATTCTTAATATTGGTGACCGGCTGCCGTTGACCCGCGGTGCTTCTGGTAGATTGCTGTTAGCTTATCAGCCACAGGCTCTAATAGACGAACTGTTGTTGTCGGATCCTTACACAACCAACGAAAGATTGGCCACAATTCGCACGCTTGGCTATTCTACCAGCCGTAGTGAGCGTGAAGAAGGCGTTGTTTCAGTGGCTGCCCCTGTTTTTGACTCACACCATAAAGTTGTGGCAGCGCTCAATATTTCAGGGCCTGCTGCGAGAATTGATGATGAACAAATGGGTGAGATGGCCCTTAAAGCAAAGGAGTTCTCTTCACGTATTTCTTCAGAACTAGGATATTGATCCGTTAATTAAATTTATTGATGTTTAAAATTATTAAGAGACTGCCTGATATGTACTTATATCAGGCAGTCTCTTTGCAAATATTTTTATAACAATATAACAAAAGTTGAGTTTCTTAACCCAATGCTGAGACTATTTTCATCATAAATTTGTTTCACGTGAAACAATAACGATTATAAAATTTTCGCGCTAAAGCGACGATTTTAAGGAAGCTGCTTTATCATTAATTCATTACACCCTATGAGTGATTTTTACCCCTTTGGTCTAATTAACCTATGCACTGAACCGCCGGAAAATCTCCGACGGTTCATTTTTGCCATAAATTCAAATAACGCAATAGCCTTAATTTTTATTAGTTATTTAAAGCATTTCTTTGTCTTAGAAACGGATACAAAAATTTATGGTTTATTCTTCCGAAAATATTTCTGATGTTTCAGATTCTAATACTTCTTCAGTCGTTTCTTTCTGCTCATCATCGCTATACGCCTCATCTTCTTCCTCAGAAGGCGCTCTGGCCAACGTCACTAACTTACTTCCCTCAGCCAGACGCATAACACGCACGCCACCGCCATAGCGTGATTGCATTGTAATTTCAGCAGCACCGATACGTATAATAATTCCGTCGTCGGAAATAAGGAAAATATCATCACTTTCATCTATTGACCGGATCCCGGCAACAGGGCCATTTTTACTTGTATAGTAGTTTATGACACCCTTACCGCCGCGCGAGCGAATCGGATATTCAGACATGAGAGTTCTTCTGCCCGAACCATTTTCAGAAACTGTTAGCAGCGTACTATTATCACGCACTTGCGCCATACCTACGACAATATCCCCATCACTTAATGAAATCGCACGAACACCACGCGCACTTCGACCCATTCCGCGTGCCGCAGTCTCAGTAAAGCGAATAGCGCGGCCATTGCGGGTGGCTATAATAAGATCATCCTCACCATCTGTCATACGCACCCATGCCAGTTCATCATTTTCATCTAAATTAATGGCAATCAGGCCGACCTTGCGAATATTCTTAAACGCTGAAAGTGCAGTACGCTTGATAACACCATTTTGCGTAACCATACAAAGATACTTGTCTGTCTCAACAGAACCCACTTTTATAGTGGAGGTTACTTTTTCTCCCTGCTCGAGTGGAAGGAGATTGACAATGTTTGTACCCTTCCCCGTTCTTGAGCTTTCATTTATTTCGTATCCTTTTAATCGATACACTCTCCCCCGGCTTGTAAAGAACATAATATAATCATGCGTCGAACAAATAAACAGTTCAGTAGCAAAATCCTCTTCTCGTTGGGTCATACCTGTAACGCCACGACCACCGCGTCGCTGCGTCTTGTAGGTATCAGTAGGCTGGCGCTTGACATAACCATAATAGGTAAGCGTAATGACACACTCTTCCTCTGGGATAAGATCCTCAATATCCACCTCACCTGAAACGGCTTGGATATCGGTACGGCGAACATCACTAAACTTGGCACCAATTGCCATAACTTCTTGTTTAATGATGGCCAGTATTTTTTGTTCGTCAGCCAACACAGCTTTCCACTCTGCAATTTTAGTTTGAAGTTCTCCCAACTCATTTGTTATTTTTTCAATTTCAAGTCCTGCTAACTGTCCAAGTCTAAATGCGACAATCGCAGCCGCTTGGGGTTCATCAAAACCAAAATGTTCCATAACAGCCGCTTTAGCTTCGGCCTGTGAGCCTTTAGTTGCCCGTATAACTGCAATAATTTCATCAACGATATCAATTGCACGTTTTAAACCATCGAGAATATGTGCGCGTTCTTCTGCTTTACGCAAATCATAACGTGTTCTACGTACAACAATTTCTTTTTGAAATTCGATATAATGTTGCAAAATTTCTTTTAATGACATAACCTTAGGTACGCCATTAACAAGCGCTAACATAATAACACCAAACGTTTCTTGCATTTGGCTATAGGAATAGAGCTGATTAAGTACAAGCGCACTATTCGCATCACGTTTTAACTCTATTACAATCCGCATACCATCGCGATCTGATTCGTCACGAAGATCAGAAATTTGATCAACACGCTTATCTTTAACCAGATCTGCAATTGCTTCAATTAGTCGTGCTTTATTAACCCCATAAGGAATTTCCGTAACAACAATACGTTCGCGCCCATTTTTCATCTCTTCGACATGGGTTTTAGCACGCATTATTATTCTGCCCCGCCCGGTACCATAGGCTGCGCGGATACCACTGCGACCCATTATGGTGCCACCTGTCGGAAAATCAGGCCCCGGTATGTGATGCATTAATTCTTCTAGTGTCAATTCTGAATTATCGATTAAAGAACAAACAGCTTCAATCACTTCACCCATGTTATGTGGCGGAATATTGGTCGCCATACCAACAGCGATACCCGTGGATCCATTCACCAGAAGATTTGGAAAACGAGATGGTAAAACACTCGGTTCCTTTAAGCGATCATCAAAGTTTGGCGTAAAATTTACCGTTTCTTTATCAATATCCGTGAGCATTGACATCGAAATTTTGCTCATGCGCGACTCTGTGTAACGATAGGCCGCTGCCGGATCACCATCAATAGAGCCAAAATTTCCATGACCGTCAATTAATGGGTAACGCATTGAAAAATCCTGAGCCAAACGCACCATTGCATCGTAAACACTGCTATCACCATGCGGATGATAACGGCCCAGAACTGAACCAACAGTATCCGCGCATTTACGATAGGCCTTGTCAGAATAGATACCATTTTCAAATAATGTATAAAGAATACGGCGATGAACCGGTTTTAGGCCATCACGTACATCAGGCAGTGCACGCCCGACGATGACCGACATTGAATAATCGAGATAACTTTTTTTCATCTCACTTTCAATATCAACCGGTATCAATCTGCCATGTATGTTTTCGTCCATCAATATTCACCTTTCATTTCAACAGGCGGACTATAAACGCCTAAAAGCTTAAATCAAAATTGTTTCACGTGAAACAATATGTTATATATCGAGATTTTTAACATACTGTGCATTCTGTTCGATAAATTCGCGGCGTGGCCCTACCTTGTCGCCCATTAATATCGAAAAAATAGCATCTGCCTTTACAGCATCATCCATTTCTACTTTGAGAATCGTTCTGCGCATTGGATCCATTGTTGTTTCCCAAAGTTGATCCGGATTCATTTCACCAAGACCTTTATAACGCTGAATGTCCACTTTTTCACCATTTGGCGCCAGTTCTTTTATTTCCTGATCTAACTCAGAATCTGAATATGCGTACCGAATTTGCTTGCCGCGGCTAACTTTGTACAATGGTGGCTGTGCCAGATAAATATGTCCGGATTCCAGCAGCGGTCTCATATAACGAAAGAAAAAAGTTAAAAGCAATGTTCTGATATGAGAACCATCAACATCAGCATCGGCCATTATGATAACTTTGTCATAACGCAATTTTGTAATATCGAACTCATCACGAATGCCACAACCAAGTGCTGTAATGATCGGCGTAAGTTTATCATTGCCATAAACCTTTTCTTCACGGACTTTTTCAACATTGAGCATCTTACCCCATAGTGGCAGAATTGCCTGAAATCGGCGATCTCGGCCAGATTTTGCAGAACCACCCGCCGAGTCACCCTCGACGATGTATATTTCAGTGCGATCCGTTCCTTTTTCGGAACAATCAGCCAATTTACCAGGCAACGCTGCTGTTTCAAGCGCAGATTTTCTTCGCGTCAATTCTCTGGCTTTACGCGCTGCTTCTCTAGCACGGGAAGCGCCCAGTGCCTTTTCCAAAATTGTTCGACATATTGTTGGATTTTCCTCAAAATATTGGGATAGTTTTTCGGAAATAAGCGAATCTACCAAGGACCGTATAGATGTGTTACCAAGTTTAGCTTTAGTCTGTCCTTCAAATTGTGCATTGGTCAGCTTAACTGAAATGATAGCGGTTAAACCTTCACGCACATCTTCACCGGTTAAGTTCTTATCTGTCTCCTTTAAAAGGTTATAACGACGCGCAAAATCATTCATAACACGGGTTAACCCTGATTTAAATCCACTTTCATGGGTGCCACCCTCTCCAGTATGAATATTATTTGCAAACGATAAAATTAATTCGTTATAACTGTCGTTATACTGCACAGCCACTTCAGCAATCGAGTCACCATCTCGTCCGGTGACATAGATCACCTCGGCATGTAACGGCTCAAGCGCACGTTTACTATGAATGTATTCTACAAAACTACATATGCCACCTTCGTAGCAAAGATTGGTTTCAAAGGTTTCTTCACCACGTTGATCGCGCAACATAATTTGAATACCGGCGTTTAAAAAAGCCTGTTCACGCAATCTGGTCAAGAGAACTTCCTTGTCATAAATCAGTTCTTCGAATATTTCTGCATCTGCTTTAAATGTAACAATAGTGCCTGTTTTATCCGTTTCACTAATAACTTCTAAATCAGTGACAATACGGCCACGCTCAAAACGTTGACGATAGTGGTGTTTACCGTCAAAAACTTCTACCTCCAACCATTCGGATAATGCATTAACAACTGATGAGCCAACACCGTGCAAACCGCCGGAAACTTTATAACCGCCGCCGCCAAATTTACCACCGGCATGTAAAACAGTAAAAACAACCGTAACAGCCGGAATTCCCATTTTTGGTTGAATTCCTACCGGAATACCCCGCCCATTATCGGTAACGCGGATAATATCATCAGGTAGCATATCCACCTCAATGTTGGTACAAAATCCTGCGAGCGCTTCGTCGATTGAATTATCAACTATTTCATATACCAGGTGATGAAGACCACGCGGTCCAGTGGATCCAATATACATGCCGGGTCGTTTTCTTACTGCTTCAAGACCTTCAAGCACTTGAATCTGATTTCCATCATAATTGTTTTGCTGTTGAGTATTACTCACAAATATTCGCTCCTTATTTTAGCCTAAGTTGCTGACTTTTTGCTGATTTAAAGGCTTTCTATAAATCCGGTTCGTCTTTTTAAAGTCGCTGTTGATATTTGGGAAATATAAACACGAATGGCACCGTTATCGTTACAGACAATAAAACTTTTTGGTAAATCGTTTGAAACATTCGTCACCATCATATTTTTTTCAGCACAGGATAAAAACCAACGTGTTTCTTTGCCAATAGAGGCTGTTTCTATATCAAAGATACCAATAATATCGTCAACTCTAACCACTATTTCTTGCCCTAGATGCAGATACATAAGTGCTCCTTTACTGTGATACAAGTCTACCGGCTTTAATTTTAAAAGCGGTCGCCACATCCACAACCTGCTTAGAATCACAACAAGTAATAAATATTTGTTGATCTAATAAGCGATGTAACAAAAAATCTCGTCTCAGATCGTCAAGTTCACTCATGACATCGTCTAAAAGTACAACTGGTTTTTCACCTGTTACCTGCTCTATAAGTGCACATTCACCTAATTTAATAGCTAAAACAGCACTGCGCTGCTGTCCTTGTGAGCCAAAATTTTTAGCAGAAATAGCATTGATACCGATCAAAAGATCATCACGATGAGGGCCAACTGAAGTTGAGCCAAGTCGGATATCCTCGGTTCGATTTTTTTTCAAAAGCAACAGCATCGTTTCTTCCGAAATAGTATCATCTATATCAATTGTCGAAGAATAGGACAAAGAAAGCGACTCTTTCCCCAAAGAAATACCATTATAAAAATCGTATGAGAAAGGCTTGAGCCTTTCAAAAAAACTTTTACGTGTTTTTGTGATTAAGGCACCCGTTTTAGCCAAGCTTTGATCCCAAACATCCAAAGTATCTAAAAGAGATGCTGCAAAAGGAATATCTTTTAAAAGCGTATTACGTTGAAACAACTGCTTTTGATATTCTTGACAAACAGCTATATAACGCGGCTTTATTTGCCCTATTACAGAATCGATTGATTTTCTACGCTCAGATGGACCTCCTTTTATCAAATTGAGATCTACCGGAGAAAAAACAACAGAACAAAAACTGCCAAAAAGACCGGATAAAGAATCTAATACAACACCATTTTGTAATATTTCTTTTTTATCACCTAATGTTATATTTGTCAAATTTTTCCTATTTAAATCACAATAAGCCAACTCCAAAGTACTTCTTGAACTTCCAAAAGGAATAAAATCAGCAGACGCTGCACCTCTAAAACTCCTGGCCCCGGTAAAAAGCCAAATCGCTTCTAAGAGATTGGTTTTTCCTTGCCCATTTTCTCCGGAAATCACATTGACACCAGATGTTGGCTCTAGACAAATATCGGTTAAATTTCTAAATTGATTAATGAAGAGGCGGGTTACCTTCACCCAACACAACCTCCAATTCATTACCATTTACAGAAACGACATCGCCTTCGCGTATTTTTTTACCTCGCATGGTGCAAACTTCACCGTTAACCAATACAAACCTCGCATTAATTATTTCTTTTGCTTCACCACCAGTCATAACTTCCCCTGAAAACTTTAACAGCGAATCGAGCTTGATAAATTCTGTATTTATGGTAATTTTTTTCATATTTAGCCCTTTACATATCAGATTTTAATCGAACCGGAAGCACAAGAAAAACAAATGCTGTCGAATTAATTGGCACGACCTTCATTGGTGAAAGTGGACCGGATATTTCCAAGCATACTTCATCACACTGCGCAGCACGCAATGCATCGAGTAAATAACGATTATTAAAACCCATCTCAAGTGTATCACCCTCAATTGTCGCAGCCACTGTATCGACTGCACGACCCAGCGCAGTGGAACAACTTAAAATAATTTCATCTTCTACGAATTTAATACGCAGTGGACTTTTAATCCTATCCGAAATTAAGAGACTAACACGTTCAACAGCTTCAATAAATTCTCTCGTATTGATTTTAACTGTCGTATTACTTGTTTTGGGTATAGCCTCATTATAATCGAGAAAATCGCCTTCTAATAAACGCGAAAACACCTGAAAATTACCAATATGAAAAATAATATGTTTTTTGGAAATTTGCATACCAACGCGATCATCCGAGTTTTCACTCAATATTCTAGAAACCTCGTTTAACGCACGTCCAGGTACAACAAAGCTTATATCACTATCAAAAGAAACTTTTTCATTTCTTAAGGCCAGTCTATAACCATCAATTGATACAACCGAAAATGAACCATTTTTGATTTCAAATAAAGAGCCGGTATGAATTGGCTTTGCATCGGACTGGCTAATAGCAAATATCGTTTGATCAATCATAGATTTCAAAATATCTTCGGTCAAACTTAAATCGGTTACTTCGCCAATTGATGGAAATTCTGGAAACTCATCCGCCGGCATACCCAAAATTGTAAATTCTGAAAAGCCACTCTTTATTTCAGTTAAGCATTTTTCTCCAACTGTTATCGTTACAAATTCATCGGGTAACTTTTTGACAATATCGAGTAAAACTTTGGCAGGAAGGACAATTTCACCTGAAGTTTCTATTTGAGCGTCGACTTTAGTGGAGATACCAATATCAAGATCGTAACCAAATAGTTCAACGGCATTGTCTGTGGTTCTAATTAAAATTCCCTCAAGGGTTGGCAATGGTGAGCGGGATGATACCGCTCTACTTACAACCGCTGCAGCGTCGCAAAGAATTGTTTTTTCACATTTAATTTTCATAATGATCTCCTTTTCTATAAAGACAGAAAGAAAATAATATTTAGTAGTAGCAGTAGGGGTTGTTAATTATGTTGATATATTTAAATAGTGTGATTGCAAAGGAAAAAATTGATAAAAAAAACTATTGATAAAATTATTGAAAAAAGACAGAAACAAAATAATCTTGTAATAGCATGTTTAAGATTGTTAGCATCATATGGTTAAATGTTTTAAAAGCGTTTAAAATTAATCAAATTTATCAACATTTAAACATGTAAAAAAAGTTTAATTAACTGTCGCGAACATTTTTAATGATATCTTCAATGGTGTTTTTAAAGTGTGGATTGTTTTTGATTAATTTTTTAGTTTGGTTAATCGTATAAACAACAGTTGAATGGTCTCGCCCTGAAAATTCTTCGCCAATAGCAGACATTGAAAGATGTGCGACCTCGCGGATAATATACATCGCAGCCTGCCTCGCTGTAGAAACCGCAGCAGTCCTGTCCATTGAGCGAATACTCTGAACCGATACTTCAAATGAACGAGAGACTTCATTAATAATGCGATCAACCGTCACTGAAATAGGTTGGCTATCATTTAAAATATCGCGGATGGCGTTTTGAGCGATGGCAACGGAAGGTGGACTGTTGGCTAAAAGCTTGAAAGCTTTAATTTTTTTGACAGTGCCTTCAAGTTGACGAATATTGGTTTTTAATCGATTGGCGATATATTCTGTGACATCATCTGGCAAACCGATATCTAAAAGTTCCGCTTTTCTACGTAAAATAGCGACTCTAGTTTCGTAATCAGGTGGTTGAACATCGGCAATAAGTCCCGATTCAAAACGGGTACGCAGTCGATCTTCTAAGGTTTTAATTTCTTTAGGTGGCCGATCGGAAGTTAAGACAATTTGTTTATTCGCTTCATAAAGCGTATTAAAGGTATGAAAAAATTCTTCCTGCGTCATTTCTTTACCACTGATAAATTGAATATCATCCACCAACAGAACATCCGCCTGTCGATATTTATCATGAAAATATTTTGTTCGTTCTGTTTTAATTGCAGTAATTAATTCGTTGGTGAAATCCTCGCCTTTAACATATATTATTTTAAACTCGGGTCGGCTTTGTGAAATTTCAGAACAAATTGCATTAAGTAAGTGCGTTTTTCCTAATCCAGAACCGCCATAAATAAATAATGGATTATATGATGACGCCGGATTGGTGGCAACCGCTAAGCTGGCTGCATGCGCAAATTTATTTGAAGCACCGACTATAAAGGTTGAAAAGGTATAATCGTATTCGCCGACAGAAGAAAAATTCATGTCCAGTGATTCTTTTTTGTCGGGCAATGATTCAAGCTTAGATATGTCAGATTTCGTACCCTCTTCGCTTACAATTGTTAAATCGACTGAAAACCCCAATACTTCTTTAAAAGCTATCGATAAAAAATCGAGGTACTTTGCCTCTATTATTTGCTTACGAAAATCAGTAGGAACGGCTAAAACAGCACCGGTATGATCAAATTTTTCACATACAATATCTTTAATCCACAGTGAATAAGGACCGGCCGGCATTTGTTGACGACAATAATCTTGAATTAACTCAAACATCTCCATGGTAGAATCCATGAACTAACCTCCAAAAACGGCCATTTATCCGTTTATAAATATTCTAGCTTATAATAGCATAAAAAAGAGTTGCTTTCAACCGTCACACAGGATAATATATATAATAGGAAAAGAATTTAATTTTTTAAAATTATAAAAATTAGTAAAAATTGATTTAATTTTCTAAAATGAGTGATATCAA
Organism: Candidatus Fimivivens sp.; assembly: GCA_047974975.1. Classification (GTDB taxonomy): domain Bacteria; phylum Bacillota; class Clostridia; order Oscillospirales; family Ruminococcaceae; genus Yanshouia. The sequence continues at coordinate 273,046 of JBKECV010000008.1, read as the reverse complement.
AATCATTTTAGGGTCATATTCCGGAAAAATGCTGATAAATACAATGTTTTTAATAAAAGGTTCTTGACTTTACAGGCGTTATTAGTCTATACTAGTTAACTACAAGGTTTCCCTGAAAGGAGGGGTTTTCTGTGGTAAGAACTTATCAGCCGAAAAAGCTTCAGCGTAAAAAAGAGCATGGTTTTCGTAAGAGAATGAAAACGAGAAACGGTCGTAAGGTACTCGCCCGCCGTCGTGCAAAGGGCAGAGCGAGACTCACGTACTAATGTGTTGAGGTCACACCGTTTGTCTGTGTGACCTTTATTTCTGTTTTTCGTTCAAAAGGCGAAGGCATGCGAAAGGGAATTCTGGAATTGCAAAAGATAGTCTCGTTAAACCGAAACCATGATTTCAGAAGGCTATACCGAAAAAAAAGTGTAGTTGGCGCCCCTTTAGTAACCTATGTGGTGAAAAACCGTTTAGGTTTTAATCGTATTGGTATTACAACCAGTAAAAAAATTGGTAAAGCGCATGACCGCAATCGGGCCCGTAGAATCATTAGGGAGGCCTATCGTCTCCTTTTACCCCATTTTTCTCGAAATAATGGCTATGATATTGTATTCGTTGCTCGGGCTAGAACCACCAACTGCACCATGCAGGAGGTTTATAAAGTCATGAAAAAACATCTTTCTTCTTATTTAATTTTAAATGATGAAGCGCATAATTAAAGCATGTATTTATCTTTATAGAGAAGGTATATCGCGTTATACACAACCGCGCTGTATTTATATTCCCACCTGCTCCAGCTATGCCTTAGAAGCGATCGACCGCTTTGGCGCGATAAGGGGCGGGTTAATTTCGGTTTGGCGCATTTTGCGCTGTAATCCATTCGCAAAGGGTGGGTATGATCCCGTACCGGAGTACTTTACATTCCGCAGAAAATATTTTGTTTATTGCAAAAAGAAAAAAAAGGACAAGCGCCGCTAATCCCCCTCTTATCGCCTTATTCGGTGCGTCTTTTTATAGATGATATTGGAGGAAACTAAATGAGCATTGGAAATTTATTTGCACCGGTGGGTTGGGTTCTCGGGCAGATCATGTATTACATCAATCAACTCACACATAACTATGGCATTACACTTATCTTGTTTTCGGTACTTGTCAAAATTGTCCTGATTCCACTGGGAATTAAGCAGCAAAAAGGCATGATTTCTAACGCTAGAATGCAGCCTAAAATGAAAGCGCTTCAAAAGGCATATGGCAATAACAAACAAAAATATTCTGAAGAACTTCAAAAGCTGTATAATGAAGAGAAGTTCTCCCCTATGTCTTCCTGCTTGCCGATGTTGATTCAGTTTCCGATCCTTTTCGGTATGTTGGATGTTATTTATAATCCGATTAAGCATATGCTTAGATTGCCCAGTGAGACGATTGGCAAGGCGATTGATATTGCTACCGGTGTATTGGGAGCCGATGGACTGAGCAATTATTCTAAGGAAATAAGCGTATTAAATGCAGTTAAGCTTAATCCGACACCATTTGTAGAAGGCCTTGGCGCTGATGTTACCGAGAAGCTTTCCAACTTTGATTTTTCGTTATTTGGTCTGTTTTTGGGCGAACAGCCGTCTCCTATACATGGAGATGAACCGATCGGACTTTATATTACTCTTCTATTGATTCCGATTCTTTCCGGTGTGACCTCACTGATGATGAGTATGGTGACCAAGCAGTCCACTGCTTCGAGCACAGATGGTCAAATGGCAGGCATGACCAACAGTATGTTATTTATGATGCCATTGATGAGTATTTGGATTTCATTTGTTGTTCCGGCCGGTGTGGGTATCTACTGGCTTATTTCAAATATATTGTCGACAGTTCAAAGCATCGTTTTAAATAAGATTATGAATCCGGCAGCAGAGATTGAAAAAGCGAAAGCTGCTGAAGAAGAATTGCGTGAACGCGAACGTCAAGAGCGTATCGAGCAGAAGAAAAAAGCCAGAGAAGAAAATATTAAAAATCCAAATGACAAAAGTTTATCTCAAAAAGAGATCACGCGCCGCAAATTAGCGGCCGCAAGAAAACGTGACGCTGAACGTTATGGTGAAGAGTATATAGAGGTAACCGACGAAGACGTGAAGTAAAGGAGTGAAGTAACGTGATCAAAGAGATTATTGCTACTGGCAGAACCGTGGATGCCGCAATTGACGCCGGTTGTGAACAATTGGGCCTGGGTCGAGATGAAATTGATTTTGAAATTATTACCATGCCACATAAGGGCTTTTTGGGTTTAAGCCAAACACTTGCAAAGGTGAGAGTTTATAAAGAAGAACCGGATGTAGAAATGCCCAAAGTGGCAATGGAAACACCGAATCTTGATGATAAAATAAAGGTGGCCCAACAGTTTGTTCTCGATATTGTCAAAGCAATGGGGTTAGACCAAATTACGGTCACTGCTTCACAGGAAGAAAATAATGTCACACTTAAAATTAATGGCGATGTTTCGGGTAAGGCAATTGGACGCCGCGGAGAAACACTTGATGCGATTCAATACTTAACCGGGCTAGTAGCAAATCGTGTTCACGGCGATTATCTGCGTGTCGTCATTGATTCAGGCAATTATCGCGAAAAGCGTCACAACACACTGGAGCAGCTAGCAAAAAAATTGGCAGCCGCGGTGATTAAGACAGGAAGAAATACTACATTAGAGCCGATGAATCCCTATGAACGTCGGATTATTCACGCCACTATTTCAGAAATTGAAGGGGTTACATCCACTTCTATTGGTGAAGAGCCGAGTCGTTGTGTGATTATTTCCAGCACAAATCCGCACGTGCAACAAATGGGTGATCAGAGCGAAAACCGGTCCAGTAGTAAGACTAACCGCGGTTCCCATACCGGTGGGTCATCTAATGGACGCCGAGAGAGCAATTTTCGCGGTAACCGCAGCGGAAGTCGAGGTCGAGGGCCGCGCCGTGAAAAACCTGAGCCCTATAAAGAGAGCAGCAAGCGCGAGGTTGCGCCTGCAGAAGCAACAAACAAGCCTCTTTATGGAAAGATTGACCTTTAAAATAGACAAAAGGGGATGTTGCAACGCAACATCCCCTTTTAAAGAATTTTGGAGAATAAGTGATGAATCGTACCATTGTTGCCCTAAGCACGCCCCCCGCGCACAGTGCCATTGCGGTTGTTCGCCTTTCCGGTATCGATGCCATAGCAATTGCCGATAAAATTTTTCGCCCTTTTTATGCTGAAAGTCTGGATAGCTTACCAGGTTATCATGCCGCTTTTGGGGAGGCATTTTCTGACGATGTATTGATTGACGAAGTGGTCTCTCTCGTGTACCGCGCACCCAAAAGTTATACGGGTGAAAATATGGTTGAATTTTCTTGCCATGGTAATCCGCTCATTGCGGCGAAACTGGTATCGGCGTGTATTGCGGTGGGTGCATCGCCCGCGGGTGCTGGAGAATTTACTAAAAGAGCATTTGAAAATGGAAAATTAGATTTATCCCAAGCTGAGGCAGTAGCGGAACTGATTGAAGCTGAAAGCGAACTAGCCAGCAATGCAGCGCAACAGCGCAGAGTTGGCACGCTGAGTAAACATGTGCAGGATTTGTGTGATAAACTCAGCTTTACAGCAGCACAGCTTGCCGTGTGGAGTGATTATCCTGAAGAAGAGGACGCGCCTGTAATAACGCGAGAAGAACTGCTAAAAACCTTTGAGGCGGTACTAAAACAGTTGCAAGAGCTCGCAAATCAGTATAATACCGGAAGACTTATACAAAATGGAATAAAAGTGGCAATTGTCGGGAGCCCTAATGTCGGAAAATCAACGTTGATTAATTATTTAAGTGGAAGTGATCGTGCCATTGTCACCGACATCGCCGGCACCACGCGGGATGTTATTGAAGCGCCTGCCGAGCTGGACGGTATTATGATTCACCTTTTGGATACGGCGGGCATTCGTGAGACGGGTGACGAAATTGAGCGTATCGGCATAAAGCGTGCGATGGATGCTATAGCAACGAGCGATTTGGTTTTATATCTTCTGGATTATTCAAAACCGACGAAAAACGAAGATAAAGAGCTATTTGAACAGATAAAATTACGACCAAATCTTGTTGTTTTAAATAAAGCAGATTTGGAAAACGCCAGTTTTCATGATTTAGTTTATGATGTTAAGATCTCTGCCTTGACTGGCGAAGGTATTGAAAGTTTAAAAAAAGCAATAAAAAAAGCGTTGGGTATAACCCTAACACAAGATGGTTGTCTGATTGCTTCTCAGCGTCAATATGATTGCGTTTTGCGTTCTGAAAAAGCACTTTCTGAAGCAATTTTTCATCTTGATTCGGGTGTGACGCTTGATGTGGTGGGTATTATGATTGAAGAAGCGGTCGTGCCACTGGCTGAATTGACAGGGCGCAGTGCGTCAGAATCAATTATAGAACAAGTATTCACAAAGTTCTGTGTTGGTAAGTAGTCAAAAATGTTGAAAACTATTTATCTTGTATAAATTTCTACTTGGGGGAATTTTCCGATGACCGAATTTATTGCGCAAAGTTATGATATTGCTATTATTGGGGCGGGTCACGCCGGCTGTGAAGCAGCCTTAGCAGCTGCACGCCTGGGTAAAAAGACGGCATTGTTTACAGTATCGCTTGATGCTGTGGCCAATATGCCCTGCAACCCATCAATTGGTGGAACCGCTAAGGGACATATTGTACGCGAAATAGATGCACTTGGTGGCGAGATGGGCCGAATTGCGGATAAGACGATGTTGCAAAGCCGCATGCTTAACCGCGGAAAAGGGCCGGCTGTACATTCATTGCGTGTGCAATGTGACCGGTTGCATTACCATCAAACCATGAAACAGGTCGTGGAAAGTACAAAGAATCTTGATTTAATTCAGGCAGAGGTTGTTGAAATTCAAACAAAAAATGGCGCAGTTTCAGCGGTTGTGACCATACTTGGTGCAGTTTATCCGGTGCACGCGGCTATCATTGCCACGGGAACTTATTTAAAGGGTAAAATATTTATTGGAGAATTTTCTCAGGAATCCGGACCTGACGGATGCCATCCTGCCAACGAACTTGGAACTTGTCTACATGAATTGGGGCTGCCTATGCGGCGCTTCAAAACCGGTACGCCTGCACGTGTCAACCGTAACGCCATCGATTTCTCGAAGTTGGAGGTTCAACCCGGCGATGAAGAGATTACGCCGTTTTCGGTTGATACCAACGCGGGCACGCTTTTCAACAAAGTCGTTTGCCATATCGGCTATACCAATGCCGAAACTCACGAGATTATCCGCGCCAATTTGCAACGTTCTCCGATGTTTTCAGGCGTCATTGAGGGTATTGGGCCACGATATTGTCCCTCAATAGAGGATAAAGTGGTACGATTTTCCGATAAATTACGGCATCAACTATTTATCGAACCAATGGGAGAAAATACCGAGGAAATGTATCTGCAAGGTATGAGTAGTTCACTTCCCTTTGAAGTGCAACTCGCATTTTATCGCTCGATTTCGGGGTTGGAGCAAGTTAAGGTCATGCGCCCCGCCTACGCGATAGAGTATGATTGCGTTGATCCATTGGCACTTTCCCCCTCTCTCATGTGTAAAAAGATTAGAAATCTTTTTGGGGCGGGACAGTTTAATGGAACCTCCGGTTATGAAGAAGCCGCGGCTCAGGGACTTGTTGCCGGTATAAATGCCGTGCGGTCACTAGATGGATTGCCCCCCTTTATTATGGCACGTGATGAAAGCTATATCGGTACATTGATAGATGATCTAACGACTAAGGGGGTTACCGAACCCTATCGTATGATGACTTCTCGCTCAGAGTATCGCCTTTTATTGCGGCAGGATAACGCCGAGGCGCGGTTGACACCCAAGGGACGGGAGATAGGACTAATCGGCGATACTCGTTGGCAACAGTTTTTGCTGCGTGGGCAGCAACGCCAAGATGAAATTGCGCGATTGAAAAAGACAACACTTTCCCCGACGGAGGAACTTAACAAATTGTTAGAAAAGCAAGGGACAGTGCGGATTATCAGTGGGATTAAGATGGCAGATTTGCTGCGTCGACCGCAAATGACCTATGCGCTGCTCGCGCCTTTTGATCAAAATAGACCGAAACTTCCCCATGCGGTGGCGGATCAGGTTGAAATTGAGATCAAATATGCAGGCTATATTGAAAAGCAGCGTACTCAAGCCGCCGAAATGCAGCGGTTGCGGGGCGTAGATCTTCGCGGAATAGACTTTTATAAAATAAAAGGTTTGCGCGTCGAGGCGCGCGAGAAACTCGAAAAGGTTGGACCAGAGAGTTTGGGTGCAGCCATGAATATCTCGGGCGTTTCCCCTGCGGACATTTCAGTGCTGATGCTGGAGCTTTCTCGGCGTCGGAGAAAGGAAGAGGAAAAAAATGATTCCGACAGATAAAATTTCTGCTTGTGCGGTTGCCTTTGGATTAGCAGCGCTGGATACACAGCAGTGTGATTGCTTTAATACCTATGGTAAATTTTTATTAGAATATAACAAAAAAGTGAACCTTACTGCGATCACAGACCCGGCTGAAATTGCAATTAAGCATTTTGCTGATAGTATTCTTCCTTTGGCGCTTACTGATTTTAAGCTGGGCGCTACACTGATTGATGTAGGGACAGGCGCAGGATTTCCGGGTGTGCCGATAAAGATTATGCGGCCGGATATTAGGCTTACACTGCTCGATAGCTTGAATAAACGACTGATGTTCTTAAAACAACTATCGACTTTACTCGAGCAGGAGAATGCATTTATTCATGCCCGTGCCGAGATGGCCGGCGCTGATCAAAAGCTGCGAGGACAATTCGATTATGCGACTTCACGAGCAGTGGCACAGCTGGCAGTACTTTGTGAGTATTGTTTGCCGCTCTTAAAAGTGGGCGGAAAAATGTTGGCGTTAAAAGGACCCGATTGTGCGGCAGAGATTCAAGCCGCTAAAAAAGCGATTGGATTGCTAGGGGGTAATATTGCTGCCGTGCAGGAATACGAATTGGGAGACCAAGGTAAAAGAACATTGATTGTCATACAAAAGGAGAAGCCAACTCTTAAAAAATATCCGAGACAGCGTATCAAACTTAACGAAAAACCGTTATAGATAGAGGAGGCTTTTTATATGACAAGCGGGGTGGGGACATTTCTTCCTATAGTGCTGATTGTGTGTTCAAACTTGCTTTATAATATTGCGACAAAAGCAACACCGGCAGATGCGAATGCGTTTGCATCGCTGGTAATAACGTATATAGTGGCGGCTATATGTGCGTTGCTGATGATGCGTTTTCAGACTGGAAGTTTTTCAATTGAAAATTTTAAAGGCATAAACTGGACTGCAATTTTACTGGCTATCAGTATTACAGCGCTTGAAATTGGATACATTTTAGCCTATCGGTCGGGGTGGAATATTAGTGTATGTTCACTAATTGCAAATATTATGCTTGCTGTGTTACTGATTATTGTCGGTGTTTTAATTTATCATGAAAGCATCAGTCCCAGGCAAATTGCTGGTATGGTGCTCTGTTTGGGCGGATTACTGTTGATAAACTTAAAATAGGATGAAAGATAATGCCATGATTTGCACAAATGCCAGTCCACCATGTCATTATGTTTAGCGACATAAAAGCAATCTACAATTTGTTTTTAGCAGTAACAGAAGAGATAAATATTTTTATAAAGCGAATTTAAATTTGACGTTTATAACGGTAAGCGCAATCATTTTGTTGAAATTCAGATGTAAGTCGTGTTTACTGTCAGGAAATGCGATCGAAAATCCTTGCAGCAATTACCAATAAATGGTATATTTCACTTAATGGAGGAATATACTGTTTATTTTTGGAGGTGTGCGAGATGGGGTTTTTGCCGTTATTAGGTAACAGTATTTCACGCGTTAAGCTTGTACCGCTTGACAGCATCGATGCTAATCCAGCGCAACCCCGGCAAATATTTGAACAAACAGCGCTGGAGGAGCTGGCACTGTCTATAAAAGAAAACGGCTTAATTTCACCGATTTTAATTAGAAAAAAAGGTGATCGATTCGAACTTATAGCCGGTGAACGTCGATTTAAAGCTTTTAAAATGTTAGGTGAGACAAGCATTCCGGCGCTGTTGGAGGAAGCGGACGATCGCCGTAGTGCAACGCTTGCCATTATAGAAAATATGCAGAGAAAAAATTTGACTTTCTTTGAAGAGGCACAGGCGATAGAGCTGCTGATCAAAACCCAGACGTTGACACAACAACAGGCGGCCGAAAGATTGGGGTTCTCTCAATCTGCAATAGCTAATAAGCTGCGTTTGCTGCGTTTACCTAAAGATCAGGTGGAGCGGCTTATTGCAACTGGTTTGACGGAGAGACACGCCAGAGCATTGTTGCCACTGTGTGATGATGCAAGAATTGAAGCAGTGGTAACACGGATTATCAAAGAGCACCCCACTGTCACACAGACTGAAAAACTGGTTGAAGGATTGCAAAAACAGCAAAAACCAAAGCAGGGCGGTCGCATTTTAATTTTAAAAGATTTACGCCTGTTCACCTCTACGATTAGCCATGCTGTCGAGGTGATGAAACAGGCTGGTATAAACGCTAAAACAGAAAAAGTAGAGGATGAAAAAAATATCACTTACACTATTATTATTCCAAAGACAAGTCTAGGTAAAAAAATTTCTCAGCGAAATCAGACACCACCCTTGCGGTCGGTGCTTTGATGATAGATATCCCTCGGCTGATTGACACGAAAAAGAGCTGCCATTTAGTTGGCGGCTCTTTTCGTATTATATTGAAGCAAACTATGATAAATTACATAAAAATTTCTCAAACACATAAGTTTTGGCTAAAAATATACAAATTTGCGGTATAACACACTAAAACTCTTAAACTTATGGTATAATAGCCGCAAAACGACTATTACACCGTGGTTCATGCGCAACGGCTCGCCGCTGATGCGGCAACCGCCTATTGACGCGCAATTACCCCACTGCGCATGTAGTATAATCCATTCATATTAGACTATAAATAAACCTTGATATTCGCCATATTAATGGATTATTGTAACATCGGGGTTTAAGCATGTTATATACAGGAGGATAGCGATAATGCGTTTAAGCAAAAAAGGAATGGCATTGATGTTGGCGTCCATGTTGATGCTGGGATGTTCGCGAGAGATGTTTAATGATTCGCTCGAGCGTGATGTGTCCTCTCAGGCCAGTGGCAGCACTGAAAATATTTCCAGCAGCCAAACCAGTGATGCGCTGGTGTTTGATATGGATGTCAAAGAAATAAGCGAAGATGGTGTTCTTCTCTATTATGCACTTCCGCGGGCGCTTGATCCGGCGGCGGAGCAAGCGGCCGAACAAATTTCAGAAAAAATAGAAACGGCGATTTCATCGCTACGTGGTGAAATTGCTGGCGACAAAGGCGTGCACCAGTTAAAAGTGTATGATGCCCTTACAAAAAACGACGGTGTCTATTACAGCACGACATATGATATCGAATATTCACAGGCCGAGGATGCTACAAAAGAACAATATAAATTTGGTCTGACTTTCGATTCTGTGACAGGCAATTTGGTGGGTATAAATTCTATTATCGATGTCGATGCGCTTGTTGTGCTGTTGCTTGATGAGCAATCATCTAAAATTATAGAAAAAGACGAGTCGTTGGTATCAAAACAACGCGCATATCTGAATCAACAAGGCCTTGAAACGCTCAAGGGTCGTCTGACATATCCCGATGGCGTTGTATCGCTTCAACGTCTTTTAGATGCGTCGTTTTATCTTGACGGCTCGAAGTTAATTGTCACCTTTGCCGCCCCCCAGGATATTGGCGGTATCGTGCAGATTTCGGTCGTACTCTAAATCTGGGTCTAAATTGTAGTAGCGGACTATTAAAATTAATTATTTAAGTTTAAAGATGAAAGGGGATATATTAAAATGGAGAAAAAAAATATAGACTGGAGTTCACTGGGATTTGCCTATATGCCTACCGATAGTCGATATGTTTCGATCTATTCAGACGGAAAATGGGATTCAGGACAGCTGGTCTCAGATGCCAACGTGATGATAAATGAATCGGCAGGTGTGCTTCAGTATGCACAGACCTGTTTTGAAGGACTCAAGGCATATACGACCAAGGACGGCAGTATTGTGACCTTTCGTCCCCAATTAAACGCAGCCAGAATGAAAGATACCTGCAACCATTTATTGATGCCGGTCTTGCCAGAAGCACGTTTTATTGAAGCGCTTGATATGTTGATCAAGGATAACGCGGCCTATGTACCGCCTTTCGGTTCCGGGGCAACGCTTTATATCCGTCCGTTTATGTACGGCTCCGGTCCGGTTATCGGTGTAGCACCCGCCCCGGAATATACTTTTAGGATGTTCTGTACGCCCGTCGGTCCTTACTTTAAGGGTGGTGCCAAGCCTATTAAGCTGACGGTTAGTCCGTATGATCGTGCAGCGCCCCGCGGCACCGGCCACATTAAGGCGGGCCTAAACTATGCGATGAGTCTATATGCCGGTTATGAAGCCAAGCGCGCCGGTTTTGCTGAGAATATGTTTCTTGATGCGGCCACGCGCACAAAGGTTGAAGAAACCGGTGGTGCGAACTTTTTGTTTGTTACCAAGGATGGAAAGGTTGTAACGCCCAAGTCGCCTTCCATTTTGCCGTCTATTACCCGCCGCTCATTGATGATTGTCGCCAAGGATTATCTTGGCCTTGAGTGTGAAGAGCGCGAAATCATGTTTGATGAAGTGCGTGATTTTGTTGAATGTGGCCTGTGTGGCACCGCCGCGGTTATATCGCCTGTTGGAAGTATCAATAACTTTGGTGAAGAAATTTGTTTCCCTTCCGGCATGGAAGAAATGGGACCCATTACTAAAAAATTGTATGAAACACTCACGGGGATTCAGATGGGAACTATAAAAGCACCTGAAGGTTGGATTCACAAGGTGCTGTGAGTTTGGATTCAAGTCGTGTTTTAACCAGTAACAAACATATTGTTTAAAATTGCAGCGGCGGGAATATTCCCGCCGCTGCAATTATTGTTTTGTTTTAAAGCCTAACCCCAGCATTTTGGGACCGGCATTGATGGCGACACAGGTTCCGATGGGCCCCATGAGATACGGATCCTTGCCGCCCAGTTTTTTAATAGCAGCAGCCAATTCTTTGGCCTGTTCAGGGTTATTGCCGTAAGCAATAATATAGTCCCCGTCGATGTCTTGCGCCATGTTTTCATATAGCTGTGCCATTTTGGGTATCAGCGTTTTGTCGCCGCGCGTTTTCTCGAGCACTTTGTTCTCACCGGAGATGGACATAATGGGTTTTAATCCCAGTATGTCGCCCACAAAGGCGGCGCAGGCATTTAAACGTCCGGAGCGCTTGGCATATTGCAAATTGTACAAACCGACAAGCGTGATAGAATTTTTATACCAATCTTGCATCTCGTCGGCAACATCATCGGGATCGTCGCCCCGCTCAAGACGCTCTAATCCGAGCAAGATTGGCATGGAGATGACATAAGAATAGGTTGTGGAGTCGATAACGCGGATGTGTAGCTTGCCCTCAAGTGCGGGATATTCACTGGGCAAAAGCGCAACAGCATGTTTGGCTGCCGAATAGGTGCCGGAGCCTTTAGCATTCATCGTCACACATATTATATCGGTATAGTTCTCTTTGGTGGCAAGCAAAAACGCTTCCATAAACTGAATAACTGTCACCTGTGAGGTATGCGGCAAAATATTGGTTTTTTCAACCTCATCATAAATAGTCGCGCTATTTATCGCGACGCGATCCTCATAAGGCATGCCGTTCATTTCAACACTGCAGTTAACAATGCGTATGCCGTATTTGATTTCCTGTTCCAGAGACAGATCACAGCAGGAATCACAAAGCATCAACGTTTTTCTCATCTTATTCCTCCCAGCGATAGTTGCGTAATCGCCCCTCTCCTGAAAGGCCGGGATAATCCCATTGCCGAAGTGTTTCAAACACAGCGACCGCAACAGTATTTGAAAGATTCAGGCTGCGTGCTTCCTCTAACATAGGAATGCGAACGCAGCTTTTTGAGTTTTCATAAAGCAGTGGCTCAGGTAGTCCCGCATCCTCGCGTCCGAAGACGAGATAAGCGCCGTCGGGATAAGAAGCGTCACTATGGGATTGGCGCGCTTTGGTGGTAAAATAATAAAAAGGGCCGCCGTTTCCGGCAAAAAATTCCGCGCTATTATCGTACTGTGTAATATCCAGCAGGTGCCAGTAATCCAACCCGGCACGTTTTAGCTTTTTATCATCTAAAACAAAACCCATGGGCCCAACCAGATGCAGCCGTGCGCCGGTTGCTGCACAGGTGCGCGCAATATTACCGGTGTTTTGCGGAATTTGAGGCTCAATCAAAACGATATTAAGTGTTCGCACAACAAAATTCTCCCCCAAAAAGGATTTATTCAACTATACCATTCTTGCAAAAAAATAACAAGTATCGCCTGTTACATTCTGTGGCGAATCTTAAAATTTGCAGCTATAGTCCGCGAAAGTCAAGATTAAATTGTAAAAAACCTTAAATGGCATTATTCATTTATTATTGTTACCCAATGCAGCGGTTTTCGGTGCCAGTGGCATTGTCTTTGCATTCATTTTATTGGCATCGATCACCGGCAGCGATGCGCGTCAGATACCTTTCACGCTCATTGTGGTGGCGGTGCGCTCAATGGATTTTTTGAAAGGGACTCTATTTCGCAGCTCTCCCATATTATTGGTGGTGTTATTGGCTGTGGATTTGGCTATATTTTAAACCGTGCCGCTCTATAAGGGCCTAGAGGAACAAAGCTAAGGCGCATTACATAACGTAGTGCGCCTTAGCTTTGTAATTTGCGGGCATCAAAACACAGGGCAGAAAAACCGATGCTTTAAAACGCGCACCAACACACGACACCGCTGAAATGGTTTTTACCATGACAATCCATGGTAAATCCGATAACAAACTGCTTTTAAAGTTTTCTGTATCCAGTTGTGGCATCAACGAGGTTTTTTAAAGGATTTTCCTGAATGAAAGCTGTGAGATTTTCTGCAAATAGGTCAATCAGTCTATTTTGAGTTTCCGGCAATGAAAAGCCGCCGGAAACATGGGGTGTTATAATAAGATTTTCTGTCTGCCAAAGACGCCTTTCAGCCGGCAGTGGCTCCGGAGTGGTTACGTCCAGTGCAGCACCGGACAACTTTCCGGAATCCAATGCATCACAAAGTGCGTCGGCATCCACTGCGCTACCGCGGCCAATATTGATGAGCACTGCGCCGGATTTCATTTTTGCGATTCGCTCAGCATTTATCAAACTTTGTGTTTGTGCTGTCTGGGGCAAACAGAGCGCCACCGTATCCGCCAAGGGCAACAATTCATCTATTTTGTCCGAGAGATAAAGTTCATCCACAAAGTCCGGTTTGTCTAGACCGGTGCGTCGTACCCCGATTACTTTTGCATTGAACGCTTTGATACGTTTGGCAAATTCGCTACCAATATCGCCAAGGCCAATAACCAATACGGTTGAATTCCAGATAGAGCGTACTTCACCAAGATTGTGCCAAAGATTTTGGCGTTGTTGATCGCGGTAAAGATGTAGCTTTTTGTTAAGTGACAGCAACACACCGATCATATATTCCGAAATAGCCAAACCATACGAGCCGGTGGCGTTGGCCAATAAGGTTTTTTGAGGCAAGTCTTGTGCAGCGTAGAGATCCGAACCAGCTGTACCCAGCTGTAATAACTGGAGGGATTGTGCATTTTTTAGCGTGTCGATGGGAGGATTGCCCAAAATAACCTCAGCACAGGCCATCTGCTGCTCAGCAATTTCCCCCGGCGTACAGTAAACGAATTTGGCGTTTGGGGCACAGCTTTCAAGCAGTTCTCGTTGTTTGGAATTGACAGGAATCAAAACCAAAATATTGGCAATATTGCGCATGCGTTCATTCCTCCAAAACATATGTTGAAAATGGGAAGAAAGTTGTTTGCACAACCCTCTTCCCCACAGTTTACCATCAAATTTCTTCTAAATCAAATGGCGATTTCCGCGGCAATATATCGACCCATCTCATGGCAACCAATCTTTGTGCAGCCCGCAGACATAATATCCGAGGTACGCAAACCTTTATTGAGAACGCTTTCCACAGCAGATTCAATGGCGTCGGCCTCTTTATTCATATCAAAGGAATACCGCAACAACATCGCCGCCGATAAAATTGTACCAATGGGGTTGGCGATATCCTTCCCTGCAATATCCGGCGCCGAGCCATGAATGGGTTCGTAAACGCCAAAGGAATCGGAACGCAGGCTAGCGGAAGGCATCATGCCGATGGAGCCAACAATCTGGCTGGCCTCATCCGACAGAATATCGCCAAACATATTTTCGGTAACGATGACGTCAAACTGTGCCGGATTGCGCACCAGTTGCATGGCGGCGTTGTCAACTAAAATGTCGGAAAGTGCCACATCCTTATATTCCGCTGCAATGGCGTGCGCACGCTCTTTCCAAAGGCGTGAAGAATCTAGCACATTGGATTTTTCGACCGAGGCCAGTTTTTTACCGCGCTTTTTTGCCGCTTCAAATCCCACGTGTAGAATGCGGTCAATCTCCTGCTGAGAGTAGACCAGAACGTCGCGCGCGACGCGTTGTCCATTTTCAACTGTTGTCTCGTGGGTGCCGAAATAAATGCCGCCTGTCAACTCACGCACAATCATGATATCGATGCCCTGCGAGATAATTTCAGGTTTAAGCGGGCAGGCATGCGCCAGTTGTGCATGTAACTTGGCCGGCCGAAGATTCGCAAAAAGTCCTAATGCTGCACGCATCTGCAAAAGGCCCTTTTCAGGACGAACTTCTTTGGGAACGCCTTCCCATTTTGGACCACCGACAGAGCCGAGCAGGATGGCATCGGCACTTTCGCAGCTTTTGCGTGTAGCAGTGGGAAATGGTTCGCCGTGGCGATCTATGGCATAGCCGCCAAAATCGGAAAATGTGAATTCAAAGGTGTGGCCGAATTTTTTGGCAACGGCTTGTAGCGCCAGCACACCTTGTGCTGTAATTTCAGGGCCGATGCCGTCACCCTGCAAAACAGTAATTTTTTTGACAGCCATTTAATTATCCTCCTGCACCACAATGGCGTTCATCAGGCCGTTTTTGTTGATGATATCCTTTATAAACTGCGGGAACGGCTCAGCTTGATATTGCTCGTTGCGGGTGATATTGATGATGACCCCAGTATCAAAGTCGATAGCGACTTCATCCCCTGCTTGAATCTTATCGGATGCTTCTTCACATTCGAGGATAGCTAAGCCGATGTTAATCGCGTTGCGGTAAAAGATCCGTGCAAAAGTCTTGGCGATAACGCAGGAGATACCGGAGGCCTTAATGGCGATGGGCGCATGCTCGCGCGAAGAACCGCAGCCAAAATTGTACCCACCAATCATAATATCGTTAGGCTTGACCTTTTTGGTAAACGCGAGGTCGATGTCTTCCATGCAGTGGGCCGCTAACTCCTGATGATTGGGTGTATTGAGGTAACGGGCCGGAATGATGACATCGGTATCGATATTGTCACCGTATTTATGTGCAAATCCTTTTGTATTCATGGCGTTCTCTCCCTTTTAAAGATTGTTGGGGTCGGCAATTTTGCCCATAACGGCTGAAGCGGCTGCCACTTCAGGACTGGCTAGGTAAACCTCGCTTTTTGGGTGCCCCATGCGGCCGACAAAATTGCGATTGGTGGTAGAAACACAGCGCTCACCCTCGGCAAGAATGCCCATATAACCGCCAAGACAGGGGCCGCAGGTGGGCGTGGAAATGACACACCCTGCGTCGAGAAAAATGTCGGCATAGCCCAGTTTCATACATTCGCGATAAATATGCATGGTGGCAGGAATGATAATGGTTCGGCAGTCTTTGGCTACATGGCGGCCTTTGAAAATTTTGGCGGCTGCGGCCATGTCTGAAATACGGCCATTTGTGCAAGATCCGATGACGACCTGATCAATTTTGACCTCCCCGACGTCGCTGATGGTACGTGTATTCTCTGGCAGATGCGGAAAGGCAACCGTCGATTTGATGCGCGAAAGATCTATTTCATAAACTGCCTCGTACTGCGCATCGGGGTCGGGTGCATAGGGTTTAAAAGGACGATTTACTTTTGGGTTGACGTACGCAAGCGTGACGTCATCCACCTCGAAAATGCCATTCTTTCCACCCGCTTCAATCGCCATGTTTGCAATGCATAAACGATCATCAATGGTAAGGTTTTTGAGTCCGTCACCGCCGAATTCCATCGACTTGTACAGTGCGCCGTCCACACCGATCATCCCAATGATATGTAAAATCACATCCTTGCCACTGACGTTTTCCGAAAGCTTTCCCGTCAAATTAAAGCGTAGCGCTGTGGGCACCTTAAACCACGCCTCTCCGGTTGCCATACCTGCAGCCATATCGGTGGAGCCTACACCGGTGGAAAATGCGCCAAGCGCACCGTAGGTGCAGGTGTGAGAATCAGCACCGATGCAGGTCTCACCCGGGGCAATGAGTCCTTTTTCCGGCAACAGCGCATGTTCGACGCCCATATCGCCAACGTCGAAGAAATTTTTGATTTTATATTGGCGTGCGAAAGTGCGGCAGGTTTTTGCCTGTTCTGCTGCTTTAATATCCTTGTTGGGGATGAAGTGATCGAGTACTATAGAGATTTTATTTTCATCAAACACCGAATCAAACCCGACTTTATTAAATTCGTTGACGGCAACAGGTGTTGTAATGTCGTTGCCCAGCACCATATCCAACCTGGCGCGTATAAGCTGTCCGGCCTTTACCGCATCCAACCCTGCGTGGGCGGCGAGAATTTTTTGAGTCATTGTCATACCCATTGTGTGTTTCCTCCTAAATAAATGTTTCGTCATTAAGTTTATGGGCGCATTTGGGTAGCGGCGGGTAGGCGTAAATTCAGAATAACCCGTTGACCCGGAGATTTTCTTTTGCTGTGTGCGCATCGGTTGTTTGTTTGCGTTCATTTTAAGATAAACAAAAAGCCGCTATCATCCTTTGACTTTCAAAGGACGAAAGCAGCAAGTCTTTCGCGGTACCACCCTTGTTGATGCATGGCATTATGCATCCGCTCTACTCGGTATCGGCCAAACGCTTTTAAAGCGTGTATGCAGCGAATCCGACCCCACTGATAACGGGTGGGAACCCCGTCCTTCCTCGCGGTAGAAGCCCGCTCAGTCGGCCGCTCAGAGGTGAGATTGCAAAAGCACAGGCACCACCTTTCACCGACCGATGGCTCTCTGAAGCTTGTGTTGGGATCTGCAAATTCCTCATCAACGCGATTTTAATATAATAGCATGATAACGATTTTACAATGGCTTGTCAAGTCCCGAACAGTGTTCTTTATAATCATCCAAGAAATTTACTTTTAAATCGTGGCAAATCACATGCTTAATTGATTTTTATTCTTTTACTGTTGCTTGCAAAAGTCAAAAAAATAGGTCATAATGAAACTAAAAAAGAAGCTATTAATTCAGGAAAGAGAGGGCGTATGTCTGTTATAGGATTTTTAGAGCAGTATCAGAAGCAGGAACTACGACAAAATATATCGATGCAGCAAATACAGTTCGTCACTCTTCTGCAGATGAATATTCAAGAGCTAAACGAGCGGCTAAACGAACTTCAGGTTGAAAATCCGCTTATCGATGTGTTGCCCCCCGAGCGCAGCGCTGCGCAGGAAAAAACAAATTTTTTAGCGACGGCACAATGGCTTATATCAAAGCCTGTCTTGCGGCCGGATGAAGATCCTGCCGACTATAACGCCAACCACCGGCAGGTGCCGGCGCTTCAAAACGATGACCCATGCGATCTACAGGATTATCTGAGAAATCAATTTGATTTTAGTCTGACGCGCGTGGAGCTGTCCATTTTGGAGAAACTAATTTGTTCTCTCGACGAAAATGGCTATTTGGCGATAACGGCCACGCAGGCCGCGCAAGCATTCAATGTCGATTTAGTTTTGGTACAAGAGGCGATAGCCTACCTCAAAACACTTGATCCGCCCGGCATTGGCGCCAATAATTTGGCCGAAACATTGACAATTCAGCTTGACCGTGTCGGCGTTGAGGATCCACTGGCTTATCGTTTGGTTAAGGAGTTTTTACATGAGCTGCCGCGTGGGCATTTTCAGAAAATTGCCGGTGCACTCGGCTGTTCGGCAGCAAAGGTGCGCGAACTCTATGCGCTGATCAAGACACTCCAACCCCGCCCTGCGTACTGTTTCGGAGACCATCTGGCAGTTTATATTTTACCTGATGTCACCGTAACAGAAACCGATGGCGTACTTTCCTGCCAATATAATGATCGCCACAGTGCCGGCATAAAGATCAACCGCAGTTATCTTTCGCTTGGTGACGAAAGCGACGAGGCGAAACATTATATTGAGCGCAAGCTTTCTCAGGCGATGTGGGTGGCCAAGGCGATCAAAACGCGGCGTGATACGATTGAACAGATTGCAAAAGCCATTATACGCCGACAAAAGGATTTCTTTTTGCATGACGGCGATATGGCTCCATTGCGCTTACAGGATATTGCAGATGAATTGGGTGTGCATGAATCCACCGTTAGCCGATCCGTTAACGGGAAGTATATCGAATGTAAATATGGCGTTTTCCCCTTTAAGCATTTTTTTACCCGTGCACTACCCGATAACACTGGCGCTCAAGGCTCGGGGAGCCGTTCGGTCAAGGAACAGATTAAAATTTTGGTAGAGTCTGAAGATTCGAGTTGCCCTTTTTCCGACAGTGCATTGGTTACACTGCTTGCAAAATGCAGAATAGTCATTGCCCGCCGAACAGTAGCGAAATACCGCGAAGAGCTTGGTATACCCTCCTCCTCACTGCGCAGAAAATAACCATAGATTAAATATAAAAGGAGACTTTTTAATATGAAATACGAGGGAGATATCTATCGTCCGCCCAGTGAAGCGCACAGCTTGATTATTCAGCTCACCATCGGCTGCGCCCGCAACACTTGTACCTTTTGCACCATGTATAAGCGTAAAACCTTTCGCGTGCGACCACTGCCTGATGTTATTGCCGATCTAGAGGAGGTTAGCCGAAGCCACCGCTTGGACGTTGACCGAATTTTTCTTGCAGACGGCGATGCGCTCGTTGTCAAAACTAAAGATATCATCACGATTTTGGATAAGGCTTATGCGTTGTTTCCGCGTCTTGAGCGTATCACCATGTATGGCACCGCACAGGATGTGCTTCTCAAATCTCATGAAGAGCTAGCGTCGCTTAGAGGGCATGGGTTGGAGATGGTTTATATCGGTGCCGAATCAGGCAGTGACGAAATTTTGCGGGATGTCAAAAAAGAGGTCACTGCTGCCGAAATAACCGAGGCTTGTCTACGGCTCAAAGCAGCCGGCTTGAAAGTTTCGATGACGCTGATCACCGGCCTCGGTGGACGGCCTAAAACGCGCGAGCATGCCATTATGTCAGCGAAATTGGTCACGGATACCAAGCCGGACTATCTGGGTCTGTTGACGCTGCACCTCGAAGCGGGTACGCCGCTGGCGCAGGATTATCTGGAGGGACGATTTGATATTCTCTCCCCGTTGGAATATCTGCAGGAGCAAAAGCTGTTTTTGGAATCGGTGGACAGTGAGGGCACCGTGCTGCGTTCCAACCATATCTCTAATTATGTGGCCCTGGCCGGTGTTTTAAATCGTGACCGTCAGAAAATGATCAGTCAACTCCAGCACGCGCTGGAAAACGGCAAAATACGCCCAGAGCGCTACAGAAGATTATAGGCACTTAAGAAAGCGGCGGCCGTTTGTGACTATTCGGCCGCTGCTTTAATTTTTATTTACGACAGAAAATATCCTGTGAGGCTTAGGTTTTAGTGATCAAATAATCGGGATATCCGTATAATTGTCTTAAAGGTTACGATACCTTGCCATTTTAAAATAACAAATGCACAAAAATGCTGTAAACAACGCTTCCGTATTGATTTTACAATTTTACTATGCGAAAATAGATTGAAATAAAAAGAAAGGGAGATGTCCGATGGATTGCTCCAAGTTGCTTGAGAATTTTAAGAATCATGGTTTTTCGGCTAAATATTTTGAAACTGCCACGGAGGCAAATGCCTACTTGGTAGGCGTCCTTAAAGGGGAGACGATCGGATTTGGCGGTTCGATCACGCTCAAGGAGATAGGTCTTTATGACCTTCTTGCCAACGAAAATACCGTTTGTTGGCATTGGAAAACCCCCGGTGACAGAGAGCGCTATGCCGAATTTACAACGTACATCACTTCTGCGAATGCTGTAGCTCAAACCGGTGAATTGGTCAATATTGATGGTGCGGGCAACCGCGTTGCGTCTACCCTTTACGGCCCCAAAAAGCTTTATTTTGTCTGCGGCACCAACAAGATTACCGCGGATCTTGCCACAGCGATCGACCGGGCACGCAATATAGCCGCACCGGCCAATGCCAAACGGCTAGAACGTAAAACGCCCTGCGCGACAACCGGAAAGTGTCATGACTGCAACAGTCCGGAGCGAATCTGTCGCAGTTTGGTTATTCACATGCGGCCTATAATCAATTTTGATTGCACGGAGGTCATAATTATCGATGAAAATTTAGGCTTTTAGGGTTAAAAGCAGTGCGGCGCATTGTATTACGGCGCTGTTTTATGTTATGATATAAAGCGCATTTAATATAAAAACAATGCGTACTCACGTTCTGCTTTAAGGAGGAATTTGCTCATGAATGCTGTAATAACCGTAGTTGGTCATGACACTGTAGGTGTTCTTGCAAAGGCGGCTGGTATCTGTGCCGCACATAATGCGAATATAGTCGACGTTACTCAAACTGTAATGGGTGATTTTTTCTCAATGGTTATGCTTGCCGACATATCTAAGCTTTCCTGCGATTTCGCGCTGCTTTCTGAACAGATGCAGACGTCTGTCAAGGAAATGGGCCTCATTGCGCACGTCATGCACGAAGATATTTTCAACGCTATGCATCGCATATAAGGAGAAAAAACCCTATGCTCAACAACAACGATATTCTTGAAACGGTGCAGATGATTCAGGACGAAAGTCTAGACATTCGCACAATAACAATGGGCATCTCGCTGCTGGATTGTGCCGATAGTGACGTTGACCGTTCCTGCCAAAAAGTTTATGACAAAATTACCCGTCTGGCCAAAAACCTTGTCGAAACGGGTCGGGATATCGAGCGCATGTACGGTATTCCAATTATCAACAAACGCGTTGCGGTAACGCCTATTGCGGTGCTGGCGGGCGTTTCGGGTGGAGACCCAGTTAAATATGCCCACGCGTTACAAAAAGCGGCGGATACCATTGGCGTCAACTTTATCGGCGGCTATTCCGCTCTGGTGCAAAAAGGATTTTCGGCGGGCGATTTAGAGCTCATTCGCTCGATTCCGCGTGCCATGGCCGAAACCGATCTGCTGTGTTCATCCATAAATGTTGGCTCTACCAAGGCGGGTATTAACATGGATGCGGTCGGACTGATGGGCCGCATCGTCAAAGAAACGGCCGCCCTCACAGCCGAGCGACAATCTATCGGCTGCGCAAAGCTTGTGGTTTTGTGCAACGCGCCGGAGGACAATCCTTTCATGGCGGGTGCTTTCCACGGTCTCAGCGAACCGGACTGTATTATAAACGTCGGTGTTTCAGGCCCGGGCGTTGTTCGCGCTGCGCTTGCCCGCGCGAGTGACGATCTGCCTATCAATCAAATTGCCGACATCGTCAAAAAAACCGCCTTTAAGATTACCCGCATGGGACAGCTTGTCGGAACGGAAGCTTCTGAGCGGTTGGGCGTACCATTTGGTATCATCGACCTCTCCCTTGCACCCACCCCGGCAGTTGGCGATTCGGTGGCGCATATTTTGGAAGAAATGGGTTTGGCGCGTTGTGGCGCCCCCGGCACCACAGCCTGTTTGGCTCTTTTAAATGATGCGGTCAAAAAAGGCGGCGTTATGGCGTCCGGACGTGTTGGCGGCCTTTCGGGTGCATTCATTCCGGTTTCGGAGGATGCGGGGATGATGGAAGCGGCTCGATCGGGCGCGCTCACGCTCGAAAAGCTCGAGGCGATGACGGCCGTCTGTTCGGTGGGGCTAGACATGATTATGTTGCCGGGCGATACCACGGCTGAAACAATCTCAGGCATTATCGCAGACGAAGCGGCGATTGGTATGGTTAACCAAAAAACCACAGCTGTTCGTGTCATTCCCGCAGCAGGCTATAAAGTCGGAGATGAACTCAATTTTGGTGGCCTTTTGGGTGGTGGACCGGTCATGGCGGTCAATGGATTCTCGCCTGATAAGATGATCCATCGTGGTGGCTACATTCCTGCGCCGATGCACAGCCTGAAAAACTAAGGGGCGGAGAACATTTATGGAATGGATTGTAGCGCCCTTGGTAGCAGCTGTTGTTGCCTATCTGATGGGTAGTATTAACTGCGCTGTATTGTTTTCTACGCTATTTTATGGCGACGATGTGCGCCGCCACGGCAGCGGCAATGCCGGAACAACCAACATGTTGCGTACCTATGGTGCAAAAGCAGCTGCGTTGACTTTTGTCGGTGATATTTTGAAGGGTGTTTTCGCTGTCATGTTGGGGCGCTTGCTCTTCTCTCTCTCTGGGGCTCAAGAGCAACAGATCTATGGCGCTTACCTAGCCGGTTATGTTGCCATTTTGGGGCATATGTATCCGTTGTATTTCCGCTTTAAAGGCGGCAAGGGCGTCGCAACCGGATTAGGTGCCGTATGCGCTATTAATCCACCGGTATTTGGTGTGGTATTTATCATAGGGGTTATCGTTGCGGGGGTTTCGGGTTTTGTTTCGTTGGCGTCACTTTTGGGTGCTATACTGTTCCCATTGTTGTTGGCAGGCAGTATGCTTTTAATAGACGGCGCTGTTGCACCGATGGAATTATTGTTGGCCTGTGGCCTTGCGCTGTTGGTTATTTACAATCATCGAGAGAATGTCAAACGCCTGTTTAGCGGTACTGAAAATAAATTTTATAAAAAAAAATAGCACCGATTTATCAAAACGAATCAGCATATGCCGGCTAAGTGATAAAATATTTGCTTGTAAAATTATCCCGCCATCGCCAGTGCGCTAAAAATACTTTCTAAGATTCAAAAAACGCCCGAACTTGATGTTCGGGCGTTTTTGTTGACAGTGGTTCTCGCCGCAAAGCCGCGAGCAAGAGAACGCATGACGTTCGCACTTAAAACACTCCTGTCAGGCAGCAGCCAACTGCGTAAGTAAATTACTGGAGCAGCTGCAGAACCTGCTGGGGTTGCTGGTTAGCCTGAGCCAACATCGCCTGAGCGGCCTGAGAAAGAACGTTGTTCTTGGTGTAAGCCATCATTTCTTTCGCCATGTCGGTATCACGGATACGCGCTTCAGCGGAGGTGAGGTTCTCAGTGGTGGTGGCCAGATTATTAACGGTGTATTCAAGACGGTTTTGAATCGCACCGAGATCAGCACGTGTGCTGGAAACGGTATTGATTGCTGTTTTAATCTTGTCGATGGAATTGGTGGCGTTGTTTTCGGTGCTGATATCAACATCATCAAGCCCCAACGAAGTGGTGTTCATGTTGCCAACCTTAACGGTGATACGCTGCGACGCGGTATCGCCGATTTGCAAGCCGAGACCACCGCCATTGGAGGTGACATTAAGGTTCGTGCCGTCATATGCGACCGAAACATTGCCAACACCGGCCGACTCAAGAGCAGACTGCAAATTAGCTGTTGTCTCGTCAGCATCGGCGCCGAGTTCTACGCCGACGGTTCCCTTGGGAACCAAGCTGGTATCGCCACCCTTAGCAACGAAGGTGAAAGTTTTACCATTGACGGAAATGCTGTCGTTTGCAGCAATTGTTCCAGCGAAAGATTTACCGGCACCGGCGCCTTCAACACTGTCTCCTGCAACAGCAGATCCTTCTGTTGTAAGGCCGTTAACAGTGGCGGCATTAGCACCGGTGGCCTTGCTGGTGAATGTCAAATTGGTGCCATCATCAGAAACATCAAACAGTTTAGATACATTTTCATCGTTGGCCAGCGCATCCGCCAGTGTGGCGAGAGAGCCATCGGAGGTATAATCTACGTTGATTTTTTCCGATATACCATCGCTATTGGTGTATTCAATCGTAAAGGTCTGATCACCGGCTGTAGTGGTGACACCACCTGTAGTGGTGAAGGTAGATGCAGTGGCCTCAATATCAGTGCTGTTAACAGCGGCTCCGCCAATAATGGCAGCGCTTGCGTCGACATTATCACCCAAAGAACCGTCGAGTAGATTGATGCCGTTGAAGTTGGTCTCATCGGCAATACGGTTGATTTCATCTTTGAGTGAGTCAATCTCGGCCTGCAGGTTTGCACGGTCGGTGACATTGTCGTAGGTACCGTTAGAAGATTGGGTTGCCAGTTCTGTCATACGGTTGAGCATCGAGTGCACCTCGGTCAGCGCGCCTTCAGCGGTCTGAACGAGTGAAATGCCGTCCTGTGCGTTGTCGCTTGCGCGCTCAAGTCCGGTGATCTGGGCTCTCATCTTTTCGGAGATTGCGAGGCCGGCTGCATCATCACCTGCGCGGTTGATCTTATAGCCGGAAGAAAGCTTCTCCAGGTTCTTAGAAACTGAGCTGTTGTTAGCAGAAAGTCTGTTGTAGGCGTTTAGCGCCATAATGTTATGTTGTACGATCATAATTTTTCCTCCATGATTACGTTTTAAGCAAGCAATCCATTGCTCACTTTTTTATGTTTCGCCGGTCAAGGATACGGGCCCTGCATCCTAACCTGCTTTTGAGCGGTTTTCCCGTTCACTAAATCAATCGCACATTTTCAGATTATCTTAACATGGCATTGTTCACAACTATTTCTGCCTGATTTCATGTAAAATTTATATATTTAGACAATTCTATGTTGTTTACACATGGCATTACACAATTGTAGCGCCCTTTTTGAATAAAGTATTCGCTATAATCGACATCAAAAAAGAACGGACAATTTTTGTCCGTTCTTTTTTGACAGGGTTAACCTATTATTGAGTAGAACCAAATTTAGCGTGTAATATCGTCAACAAGCCAAACAACATTGCAATTGAAACGCCCAACGTGAGCAGCAGATTGCCGTTGCTGAAGCCGGCGACCAGATATCCGACGAAGCAACAAGCCGCTACTAGGAGACAATAGGGAATCTGTGTCGAGACATGCTCAATGTGATCGCAGCCGGCCCCCGCAGATGCCATGATTGTCGTATCTGAAATTGGCGAACAATGGTCGCCAAACACCGAGCC
This sequence comes from Candidatus Fimivivens sp., assembly GCA_047974975.1. GTDB lineage: Bacteria > Bacillota > Clostridia > Oscillospirales > Ruminococcaceae > Yanshouia. The sequence goes on along the minus strand of JBKECV010000008.1, from coordinate 247,687 downwards.
TGCCAGTGAGGCAGCCAGCGTAGGGATGATGAGCGATGGCGCAACCGCTTCACAGATGGCAAAGACAATCGGAATCAGAATGCCGAAAGTGCCCCATGAAGTGCCCATTGAGAAAGAGAGTGCGGCAGCAATAATAAAGGTGATGGCAGGCAGGATGGCAATGGGAATGTTGCTCCCTTGAACAATCTGTCCGACAAAGTCGCCGGTCATCAGCAAATCGCGGCAGACGCCGGAGATGGTCCATGCAAGCACCAGGATGATATCGGCCGGAACCATCGATTTAATACCCTCGGTGATGCCACCCATAAATTCGCGGGCAGTCATCAGTTTACGCGGCACAAATTGAATAAATGCCCAGACAAGCGCCACAAAGGAGCCGATGACCAGTGCAGGGCCGGAAGAGCAGTTGCCGAATGCTTGGGCAAGCGTCATGTCGCCCTCAAAATAGCCGCCGTTTTCTAGCATGGCTAAACCGGAGACCACGATTAATACGACAACGGGAAGAATGAGATCCCAGATACTTCCCTTTTCCGAAATTTTGGCTCCCTCGCTAAGGGAAACGTCTACCGCACCGAGGTCCCCTTTCATTGCTTTGGCCTCCGCCCGCGCCATAGGGCCAAAATCAAGATTGGTGATTGAAAGTGCAATTAACATCAAAATCGACAAAAGGGCGTAGAGGTTAAACGGAATGGTGGAAACCATCGCGTGAATACCGCTGTCAAAAATATTGCTGTCTTCAGGGAGAGAAGATATAACGGCGGCGCCCCAACTGGAAATCGGTGCAATAATGCAGATAGGCGCTGCGGTTGCGTCGATTATATAGGCGAGCTTTGCACGTGACATTTGAAATCGATCCGTAACCGATCTCATGACGGTGCCCACTGTGAGGCAATTGCAGTAATCATCGATGAAAATGAGGGCGCCGAGGCCACCGGTAGCCAGCATGGCGCTTCCCTTGCTCTTGAGCTTCTTGTTCATCAGCGCACCGTAAGAGCGAGAGCCGCCCGCCATGGTAATCAGTGTCACCAATGCACCAACCAGTGCAAGAAACACAATAATATTTAGGTCGAACCGGTTGCCCATCAGTGTGAAGCTGTTTTTGAGCGTGTCCACGACCAGATGGCCTCCCGTTGAGGCTGTGTAGATCAGCGTTCCCGAAAGAATGCCAATCAGGAGTGAGGAGATGACTTCTTTTGTAATAAGCGCAAGCCCAATGGCGATCATTGGTGGGAGAATCGATAACCAACCAACCGAGACAGCTTCCATAATATGCACGTCCTTTTCTGTTTTCATGATTTGTCTTAAAATAAAAAGCGCAGCACACCGGATGGCGTGCTGCATTGCAAAAGTGGGAATAAACCCCCATTTGGCAAATGATAGCGCTCCACACCTGTGACAGTTCACCACATATTTTGTGGTGCCCCAGCGCAAAAGCCCGACAATGCTTTTTTTGCTTCGGCGGTGGTTCCTTTCTCCCGTTGGCCTGTCGCCCGTTTCGTCGGGATACTCTTAAACACCGCGCCTCTACCATTATTCAATATAAGATCATATATAATAACTTAAAAATAGCACATGTTTATACTTTGTGTCAACTACCATTTTATATAACAGGGTTGTCGTGTCAGCGAATCAAGCACAAATTTATATGATTGATTTTATCCGATAAGTATAATTTAGTTATCAAACTGCCGTGGCAACCTGTCGACAAAACTGGTCAAAACAGGCCTGATCCAACGCGCTGTCATACAAAAGTTCTAGTTGATCATGTACCTTTTGTGCACTTTTTAGCAGGCTGTGGGATTGTTGGAACATCTGCCGTGCCGCTTTGCGGTTGAATGCGATTCGGCTCTTATGCGCTGCCAGAATTTTTTTATTGGTAAACCGTCGCGCGTTGATGATGCGTTCTGGTTCACAGGTTACCGTTAACCGCTCATTAACGGTTAAAAATGCCAGTGACAGCTCGGGAAAGATCAACTGTTCAATTCGCTCAAACGGTGCTAAGGGACTGTAGCCGCAGATGACATGACAATTCTGCGTTACGGCGCGTTTATGCAGTGCCTTTAGCAACAGGTCAGACGATGGGCCGTACTCATCTTCGATGAGTACAATATTCTTGAGACTATCCATCGACGAAATCTCCGGCAGCAGTTGGTAGCCGTCTGAATAAATGCGCACTTCTTCAATCGATTTTTGACCTTTAAAAGCTTTTTCGGCGATACGATCTGCCTGTCGTTCTATTTTTTCAAGATTGGTGGCTTCGAGTGCGATTCGATAATTATCGTTACGCAGCGCATCAGCCGCGCATAAATAGCGGCACGACTGCTCGCGCAGGCTCGATTCCCTGTCGGTTAAGGCTATAATGGCAGATCTGTTTTGGCGCAGTTTTTCAGTGTCAAAACAGGGGCCCAGCCACAGGATTTCTTCTACTGCACCCGGATAGTGCGGCTCAATGACATGAGGATGTGCGCCGTCTATAAGGGCGGTATCGCCCCAACAGGCCGCTTCAGGCGCACTTGTGGAATCGACTGATACGACAAGATGGACACAATGCCCAGCGGATTCGGCTGCTTTAGCCGCGGCAGTTATCAGTTGAGCTCGCCTTTTTCTTGTTCCGCCCTTGAGTAAAACAATGCGGGAAAATTTGTCGGCGTCGCAAAGCGTATTTAATCGTGAAACAAATCCCAGCGGTGTGTTTGCGCTCAAATAGAAGCGCGTCAGATGTGTTTTTATCACTAAAAGACCTCCTCGCAGCTATCTTTTATATGGTATTCCGACGGCAAAACAATTGATACTAAATCGCCGAAAAAATCCATATAAACACTTTCGAGAAGGTCAGTTGATTTAAAAACACTGCTAAAATTAAGCTACAACAAAGTTTTAAGACGTGGATAAGCGCTCAATGCATTCCGGCAGAACACTTTTTCCCATTCACGTTGTGGCACAAATGATTGAATGAGCGTAATGTAGGCATGTAAATTAACCAATGGCCAGTCCGAGCCGTAAAGCACGCGATCCCACCGGTCGAGATAGCCAAGCCATGTTTCGAGTTGATCGACATAGCCCTTATAGCGTTCTCTAAATGCGGTTGCGTCCGGAATGCCTGTTGCAAGGCCGGAAAGCTCAATATAAACATTCGAATTTTTTTTAGCCACCTCAGCGGCGTCGAGCATCCATGGGTTCCCAAAATGGCAGAGTACCAAGCGCAAGTTGGGGTAACGCACGGCGACTTCGTCTACCGTCAGCGGATGAGAAAATTTTAGTCTGCCGGTCGGATTGGCGGTGTCCCCGGTGTGAAAAGCGACGGTTAGATTGTGCTGTGCTGCCAGCTCATACACCGGATGGTACAGGCTGTCGTCAGCATAAAAAGGACGGTAACCCAGATAAATCTTAAACCCAACACAACTTGGGCAGGCAATGGCCTCACGGTAAGCAGCAAGTGTTTTTTCCAAGTTTTCTTTGTGTAAGCCTTCGGGATCCACCCCGATACAAAAGCCAACTGTGGGTGGGTATTGATAAGCTGTTACATCCGCAAGACCCGCAAGGTCAAAAAGTCCCGGTCGGCAGGGGTCTCCCTCCAACAGGCCGGTGCCCATCACCACACACCCTGCAATCTGCTCCTGCTCAAAACACGACAACAAGTGTGAAAAATCGTTTTTATGACCGCATTCACGGCAAAGAGCATCAAAGCCCTCCGTCCTCTTCATATGTAGGTGTGCATCTATTATTTTCATGCCTGAACCTCCGTGATGTGATAAGATGATATAAAAATTGTTCTGTGGTTGCACATTTAGAACCCTTGCGTAAGCAGGACAAAGTAAAAGTGCAAGTGTATATAATTATAGCATAGCATGGCGGCTGAAAAAAGAAAATAGCGTATCGTGCTTTACAGAAAAAGACATCTGGCGTAATATAGTGATATTATTCTGAAAAAAGGACGGATTTTGATGCCGACAACTTACGCTTTAAGCGTGCGTCTGCGCGGGATGGTTATATTCCGCAAGCTTTTAGAGGATGCAGTGCTTATGAATTTGAAACGACTGTTGGAAGCCGACGGAAAGGATGGTATTTCTCATTACGCGTTGTTTATAGCAGCCTTATATGAAAAGGGCGATAATCTGTCGGATTATCTATTAAGTCTGGTGTTGCGGGATGAAAATTTATATATGTTATGCGCCGCAGAGAAAAAACCGATTTCTCCACTGATAAAGGCGTGCCTTGACCAGGAACTTTCGCTTCTGGAAGAAATCAGTCGCCTTTCATCACAAACGCTGCGCGATACGTTGGGGTATGATGGATTTTTGCCCGACTATTATTGTACCAATCACGATTTTAAGACAGTGTATACCCAGCATGTGGCACAGATCAGCCGCTATGGCTACGGCATATTTGCAGACCACCGTGCTTTTGTTCTTGAAAATCATAGGATTGTTCCCGTTCGCCACCCCGACCCTATTACGCTTGATCGTCTGCCCGGCTATCAGCAAGAACGCCAGCTGGTGGTGAATAATACGTTGGCACTCATTGAAGGACGGCCGGCCGCGAATGTGCTGCTTTACGGCGACAGCGGCACCGGAAAATCTTCAACCGTTAAAGCGGTCGTCAACGCGTACGCGCATTGCGGGCTCAGATTGGTAGAGCTAAAGAAAAATCAGCTTACCGAAATACCGATGTTGCTCGACAGCCTGTCCGCCAATCCACTGCGCTTTATCCTGTTTATCGACGATCTGTCGTTTGCCAAAAATGACGACAATTTTGCGGCGTTAAAAGCTATTTTAGAGGGATCCATTTCTTATAAAAATGATAATGTCGCAGTTTATGCCACCAGCAATCGCCGCCATTTGGTCAAGGAAAGCTTTTCCGATCGAGCGGGAGATGAGATTCATTTTGGTGATACCATCGCTGAACTAACGTCCCTTTCCGATAGGTTTGGCCTTACAGTTACCTTTGAACGACCGGGAAAGCGACAATATATTGACATTGTATGCCGTTTGGCGCAGATGCATGGCATTATGCTGCCGGAGGAAACACTTACCTCAAAGGCGGAGGCTTATGCGCTGCGTCGAGCCGGGCGCTCTCCACGTGTGGCGAAGCAGTTCATCGAATCACTTTTGGCCGACCGAGGATGAGAAGCAGATAGCTTTAGATGGCAGGGGTTCATGACCCTTGGAGATACGGCGGTTTATAAAACCTGAAAAAGAGTCGTGATTACAGGTGGCATCCGCTCTATGTCTTTGAATTATCTGTTACCGCAGCAAAACAATGCATTGAGCCAATATGGCAGTCGAGATTTACATATAAAAAAACATCCTGACGCAAAAGGCGCTTACTATAAATCCGGTAAGATCCGCTATCACCGAGGCGGATACGGTATGACGGATACGGCGAATCGAAGTGGCGCCGTAGTAAACGGCAATCGTATAAAAGGTTGTTTCGGTAGAGCCTTGCATGACGCTGGCAATGCGGCCAACTAGACTGTCGGGCCCAAATCGAGTCAACAGATCGCTAAAGATGACCATTGCGCCGCTGCCGGAAATGGGGCGCAGCAACGCGAGTGGAACCACCTCGGCCGGAATGCCGAACCACTTGGTGACAGGCGCGAGCGAATAGGTTAAGAGGTCCAAAGCGCCTGACGCTTTGAAAACGCCCACTGCAGTTATCAGTGCAACCAGCGCAGGGATAATTTTAAACGCCACGCCAATACCGGTGCGGGCACCACTTAAAAACGAGTCGAATACATTGATACCACTGATCCAACCCCACAGGATGATCAGGCCGATAACGGTTGGAATCGCCCAGCTGCTCACCGCAGTCATGAGCGTTTTTTCCTATCGGACAGCACTTTGGCGGCTATAATGCCAGATACAACCGAAATGGCGGATGCCACCCAAACAGCGGGCAAAATGTCCAACGGGGCTGTGCTGCCCGCAGCGGATCGCAGCATAGCGGTAGTGGTGGGCAACAGTTGAAGCGATGCTGTGTTCATAGCGACAAAAAGCACCATGTTATCGGTTGCTGTACCATTGGCGCGCTCCTCTTCCTCCATGGCTTTCATGGCGGTGATGCCCAGTGGCGTCGCGGCGTTGCCCAGTCCGAGCAGGTTTGCAACGATGTTCATCGAAATAGCACGCATGGCTTTGCCTTGTGGGCGCAGCCCTTTGAACAGGCGGCGAGTGATCGGCGACGCCCAATGCGCCAGTGCGTTGGTTAGCTTAGATTCCTCTGCAATTCGCATAATGCCTCCCCAAAGGCAAAAACTTCCTGCCAGTGACAATATCAGCTCGATAGCGTGACCACTTTCTTTAAGCAGTGCATCGGATACCTGCGGCATTCTGCCGGTGAGTGCGCCAAAAAAAATTCCACCGAGCAGCATGAAGCAGAAAATAGAAGTCATCATATGTGTTCCCCCCATGATAAGCGTATGGAGCACAAAGGAATTTAATAACTAAAATTATTAAGAAGATCACGCATGTTTTTTTACAATTTTTTACAATTTTCGTCTTTACATTAGAATTTCTATGCGGTATAATAACTGCGATATGACAAATAGGGAAGTTGAAATCCAAAATATTCCACATGCTCTGTTTTTATTATCAAAGAGGAGGCGTGAATTTATGAAAGCAACAGGTATTGTACGAAAAATTGACGATTTGGGAAGAATTGTGCTGCCTATCGAATTAAGGCGGACATTGGGAATTTCTGAGAAAGATTCTTTAGAAATTTATGTGGATCATAGCAATATTCTACTTAAAAAGTATGAGCCCGCTTGTATTTTTTGTGGAAGTGCCGATGATATTGCGGTATACAAAGATAAAAATGTCTGCGGACAGTGTTTTAATGAGATTAAGGCCAATGGCTGATCACCACCGGGCAATCCAAATAGGGCAGAAATTTTATATAGCGACTTTGTAGATAAAGCTAAATTAAGGCGACTGTGGTTAAAAGCACAGTCGCCTTAATTTGTAAGCAATGGAACCTTGCACACAACGGTACAAAGCCTGAACTTTTTAAATTTCGACAAAGATTACGCATGCCTGTTACTTGTTGAACAGCCATGCGCTCAGCCGCACTTTTTGTATTTAGCCTCGGTTTGAAAAATGGCATATTGGTGGGGATTGCGTGTTTATAGCGTCAAGGCGATAGGTGTTGTGGAGCACCTTAATTACGATTTTTGTTATCATCTTCATCACAGTGAGAAGCACAATGAGCGCAGTCGCCGTGACATCCCCCCTGCATCATCGGGGCTTTATTTTTAGATATGAGGGCAAAGCTAAACAAACCGCAAAGCAGCGCGATCATCAAACCAATCAGAACAAAAATCTGTAGTATCATCATATAAAATCCTTTCTATTGGGCGACGACAGCACCATCGCAACGCGGATCGGTGCCACCGACAAATATACCGTTTTGTTGGCGCCAGATAATTTGGCCTCGGCCGAAAGGTGCGCGATCGACCGAATAATGAACATGATGCCCCATCTGTTCGAGTGCGCGTGCGATATGCAGTGGAACGCCGTGTTCTAAACTAACATCACGCGCACCGGTCCAGTACCAGCGCGGCGCATCTAGCGCCGACTGAGGATTCTGATCATATTCGAGCATCTTGAGCACGACTTGCAGGTGTCCTTGTGGCTGCATAAAGGCGCCCATAACACCAAATGGCGCAACCGGATGCTCATCTTTTGAGATAAAACCGGGAATAATTGTATGATAAGGTCGTTTGCCGGGCGCAAGGCAATTGGGACTGTTTTCGTCAAGATAAAAGCCGCTGCCGCGGTTATGTAGGGCAATGCCGGTGCCGGGAACAACAATACCGGAACCGAATCCGTTATAATTCGACTGAATATAGGACACCATATTGCCATCGGCGTCTGCGGTACAAAGGTAGACGGTGCCACCATCGGCCGGATGGCCTATGGCTGGCAGCGATGCTTTGTCAGTGATGCGTGTACGACGGCGTTGGGCGTAGGCTGCACTAAGCAGCTGCTGTGTTGTGACGGCCATGCCGGTGTGTGGGTCAGCGATATAGTGGTAAGCGTCAGTAGCGGCCAGTTTAAGCGCCTCAATTTGCAGGTGCCAACTTTTAGGATCATCCAGTGTGGGTAAAGAGGTATTATTAAGAATGTTAAGTGCCATAAGTGCAATCAGGCCTTGCCCGTTAGGTGGCAATTCCCAAATGTCATAGCCTCGATAGCTGGTGGAGAGCGGTGTCACCCATTCAGGCGAAAAGGCTGCCAGGTCGTTTTTGCGCAAAAAGCCGCCGGCTGTGCGCATATAGCGGTCAATTTCATCAGCTAAACTGCCGCTATAAAAGGATTTGGATGCAGTGCTAGCAATTTCGGTGAGTGTTTTTGCATGATCCGGTAACCGCCAAAATTTTCCGGCCTGGGGTGATTTGCCATTTTTTGTGAAAACACGGAACCACTCTGCGAATTTGGGGTGTTCTCTATAGGGCGCATAAGTTTGCTCAGCGGCGACCTGCCATCTTTCTGCGACGGTGGCACCAATCGTAAAGCCATCAGTGGCGTAACGGATAGCCGGGGCAAGTACGTCCATTAGCGACAGTTGGCCAAATCGCTTTGAAAGTGCGGCCCATGCGGCAGGGACGCCCGGAACGGTCTGTGGGAAAAAGCCGACCTTTGGCATGGATTTATAGCCGGCATCACGCACCTTTTGTGCAGTTAGAAGTTCAGGGCAAAATCCGGTGGCATTGAGGCCGAACAAACCATCCTTTGTCCAAACCTGTGCAAAGGCGTCGCCGCCGATGCCGTTGGAACAGGGTTCGACAACGGTTAGGCAGGCCGCAGTGGCAATGGCGGCATCTATCGCGTTGCCGCCTTGTTTTAAAATATCCAATCCGACTTGTGCGCAAAGCTGATGAGATGTGGCAACCATGCCTTGTGAGCCAAAGGTTACCCGACGCTGTGAGGGATAGGGATAGGTATGAAAATTCATGATAAGGCCTCTTAACTTTTGTTGACTATAATCGGCACTGTACGCTTAGTACAGGCTATCTGTAAGGGTACACCAAAAAACGCCGGCACGCAACCTGAAGATGCTGTCCATACAAGTTGAGAACAGGCAGTTCAGACGCATATCGGCGTTTTAAATTGTATTAACACTTATCCCCGGCGAGATACTCCTTGGCGTAGCGTTTGGGCGAAGTGCCGGTGAGCGTACCAAAGGTGCGAATAAAATGTTCGTTGTTGCGAAATCCTACCGTCTCGCCAACCTCTTGCACGCGCATCCCCTTTCGGAGTAGTTCGCGCGCTTTGAGGACCCGGCAGTGTATGATGTATTCCATCACCGAAAAACCGGTGACAGCCTTGAAAGCATGGCAGAGATGATATTTGTTGATAAAGCAGTTGGCCGCAATGATATCCAACGTGAGTGGTTCAGACAAATGTCCTTGAATAAATTCAAGGACAGGGGAAATTCGGGCAAAATCGGGGTTTAGAACCACCTTGCTACGGTCGGTTGTTTCAAAAGATGAAAAAACCTTGAGTAGAAGACTCAATAATATGATCATGTTTTGCATATCGCTGCCAAACATGTTGGCACGTGGCTTTTCCAACTGCTCGAATAGCTTGATTAACTCAAAAGTCTTTTCTTTTTCTAATAATACGCAGTGACCCGACTCACGGGTACAGGCCAGAAAATCACTTTTGGGCATCGAAAGTTCCTGAAGCATGCTCGATGATATATGCAGTACATAGCGCTTGTAAAAATCGCTTGCGGTGCTTTTGTGCAGTGTGGCCTCGCCGATGAGAAAAAGTGCACCCCAGTGCATGGGATAAAGCTCGTTTTCGATAAAGAAATCGCCGCCATCTGAAAGGCAAAGCAATATTTCAATATCTTCGTGAAAATGAGGGCGATCCATGTGCCAAGTATCGTCCCAGTTCAAGCGCATTTGGTATTTTGCGGGGGTCATGAAACACCGTCCTTTTGTTGTGAAAATGAATTTTATTAATTATATCATTAAAACGCAAGATATGCAAACATTTTATGAAAATTGATATATATTTTTAAAATGCTGCATTTATGGTGTTTTTTGGAATTCACGTAAAATAAAGGATTTATGCGATAAAAGGCTAAAAAATCAGACGTAAAAATCATGAATGCGCACGGAACACAAGATCCGCAAGGTTTTTACCAATTAGTGATAATTATTAATCTTGATTGTGTGCTATACTTAGAGGACAAAATGGGTGTAGAATGTTTACGTATCGTTGCTTTTGCAGTGCACACCGATTGTTACGGCGGGCAAGCGGAAGAGGAATGGATCTCTAGCGTTTTATCGGCCTTGTCGGTGGAACACGGTTTGTACCCTTTCATTGCGCCTCGAGCCTGCTTACATGAGTTGTAGCCTTTAATGCTGAAAACAGCCAGCTTTAATCGGCTAAAAAAACTTCATGTGTGGGTTTTTGTTTTATCTTGCGCAAATTGTCGTTAATAGTTTAAATCTTTTGCACTTCGGCACCAATAGGTTTAAATTTAGATTTATAAGATCTGAAAACTTGATGTAAGGAGAATGGTTATGAAGTATACTGCTACCCTCAACGGAAGAACCTATGATGTAGAGATTGAGAGAACTGACGTATTTCGTCCGCTGACCCATGAAGAAATTGCCAGTGGTGCGATTACCACCGGTGCGCCGATTGTGGCGCCTGCTGTACCTGTACCTGCTGCACCTGTACCTGCTGCTGCACCCGTGCCTGCTGCTGCGCCCGCACCGATTCAGCCTGCTGCGCCCGTGCCCGCCGGGGCCGGCACCATCACGGCGCCCATGAGCGGCACTATTTTTAAGCTCTTGGTCAATGTCGGGGATGTTGTTAAGAATGGTCAAGTTGTTGTTGTACTTGAGGCAATGAAGATGGAAAATGAGATTTTCGCCCTCTGTGACGGCACTGTAAAAGAAGTAAAAGTCGCGCAAGGTGCGGCCGTTTCCCCCGGCGATGTGCTGGTCGTTATCGGCTGATAAAACAGTAGCAGTCGGATCTGCCGTTCGCTGATCGCGAAAGGATGCAGATAGCGTGCTAATTATACACACAAACGTTAAAGTGGAGGTTTTACTATGGAAAAAGTATTAACTTTGTCCGAGGCCATTTCTAAGTACGTGCATAATGGAGACAATGTCTGTTTTGGCGGCTTTACCACCAACAGAAAGCCTTATGCCGCAGCGCGTGAGATCCTGCGTCAGGGTCTTACCGATTTTATTGTCTATGCAGGGCCGGCCGGCGGCGACTGGGATATGATGATCGGCGAGGGCCGCGTCAAGGCTTATATTAACTGCTACACTGCGGATTCGGGCGTTACCAACGTTTCGCGCCGCTATCGTAAAGCTTATGAAGAAGGCAAGCTCATCATGGAGGATTACTCTCAGGACGCGGTTATGATGATGTTGCACGCCGCTTCGCTGGGACTGCCCTATCTGCCTGTGCGCCTGATGATGGGTTCGTCGCTTGTAGATATGTGGGGCATCAGCAAGGAGGTTCGCAAGACCATTCCCAAGCTGCCTGAAGACAAGTTTATCTATGTTGATAACCCTTTCAACCCCGGCGAGAAAGTTGTTGCGCTTCCGGTGCCAAAACTTGATACCGCTATCATCCACGTTCAGAAGGCTGCGCCCGACGGCACCTGCTCGATTGAGGGCGACGAGTTTCACGATGTCGACATTGCGGTTGCCGCAAAGAACGTGATCGTCACCTGTGAAGAATTGGTATCCAATGAGCAGATTCGTCTTGACCCGACTAAGAACAGCATTCCGCCTTTCTGTGTATCCGCTGTTGTACATGCCCCGTTTGGTGCGCATCCCTCGCAGTGCTACAACTATTATGACTATGACAACCCCATGCTCAAGGAATACGGCGAAGCCTCTAAGACCGATGAGGGCTTTAAGGCATTTGTTGACAAGTATGTCTACGGGCCTAAGACCCATGAGGATTATCTGGATGTTGTCGGTGCTTCTCGCCTTGTCGGTTTGCACAATGTTCCCGGTTATGGCTACGCCACCAATGAGTTAAAGAAGTAAGGAGGGTGCATACAATGGCTGATTATACTAAATATACAAATAAAGAAATGCAGGCCGTTACCATCGCAAAGGTGATCCAGAACGGTCAGATCGTTATCGTAGGCACCGGTCTTCCGCTGATCGGTGCATCCCTTGCAAAACGTGTGTTCGCACCAGGTTGCCAGCTTATCGTTGAGAGCGGGCTCATGGATTGCGCGCCTATTGAGGTTCCGCGTTCGGTTGGCGACAACCGCTTCATGGCACACTGTGCCGTTCAGTGGCCCAACGTTCGTTTCATCGGATTTGAAGCCAATGAGTGGCTGCATGACAATGAGCGTTTGATCGCATTTATCGGTGGTGCACAGATCGATGCCTATGGCAACGTTAACTCCACCTCGATTGGTGACTACCATCACCCCAAGACGCGTTTCACCGGTTCCGGTGGTGCAAATGGTATTGCGACATTCGCGAATACCGTGATCATGATGCAACACGAAAAGCGCCGCTTTATGGCTAAAATTGACTATATCACCAGCCCCGGCTACATTGATGGCCCCGATGGCCGCGCCAAGATGGGCCTGCCCACTAACCGTGGTCCGCAGATGGTTGTTACCGATCGCGGCATCATGAAATTTGACGAAAAGACAAAGCGCATGTACCTTGCCGGTTACTACCCCACCTCCTCCCCTGAGGACGTCATCGAGAACACCGGCTTTGAGATTGATGTGTCCCGTGCGGTTGCACTTGATGCACCCGATCCCGAGGTTATCCGCATGATTCGTGAGGAGATTGACCCGGGTCAGGCGTTTATCCAGGTTCCCAAGGATTAAGCATAAGGAAAGGAGATAAAGTCATGAGCAACTATTCGATGCCCGGCTATTTTCAGAATATGCCGGTGATAGGAAAGCCGTTGGTCAACCTCAATCCCGAGAATGAGGCGGAAATCAAGGCTAGAGAGCAAGCGATGGCTGAGAAAGTTGAAGCGGCGCTCGACAATGGCCGTTCCACTGAAAGCTTGAATGAAGCGGGTCAGATGACCGCTATGCAGCGCGTGTATTCGCTGATTGATCAGGGCACATGGTGCCCTTTGAATACACTTTACAACCCGATGGACAATGATGGCGGCACCACCGCTCTAGTCAAGGGACTCGGTCGCATTGGCGGCAAGTGGGCTGTTATTGTTGCCTCTGATAACAAGAAGCTGGCCGGCGCTTGGATTCCCGGACAGGCGGATAATCTGTTGCGTGCTTCTGATACGGCAAAGCGTTTGCGCATTCCGCTGATCTTTGTGCTTAACTGCTCCGGTGTTAAACTCGATGAGCAGGAGAAGGTTTATCCCAACCGTCGCGGTGGTGGTACCCCTTTCTATCGCAACGCCGAGCTGGCTCAGATGGGCATTCCGGTTCTTGTCGCGATATACGGCACAAACCCGGCAGGCGGCGGTTATCACTGCATTAGCCCGACCATTCTGGTTGCCCAAGCAAATGCCAACATGGCGGTTGGCGGTGCAGGTATCCTCGGCGGCATGAACCCCAAGGGTTACATTGATGAAGAAAGTGCAATGGCGCTGATTGATGCGACCGAAAATGGGCCTAAGATTGCGCCGCCCGGTTCGGTTGGTGTACACCACAACCAGACCGGTTTCTTCCGTGAGGTTTATGCCGAGGAGCAGGGCGTGCTCGAGGCCATCAAAAAGTATATGGAATATGCGCCCGCTTACAACTTGGAGTACTTCCGTGTTGATGCGCCCCACGAGCCCCAGTTTGATGTGAATGAGCTTTATACCATCGTTCCTACCAATCAGAAGAAAACCTACAATACCTATGAGGTGTTGGCGCGTATTTTCGATAACTCTGAGTTTTTTGAATACAAAAAGGGTTATGGTCCCGAAATGATCACCGGTCTTGCCAAGATGGACGGCCTGTTGGTCGGCGTTATTGCAAATGCACAGGGGTTGTTGATGAACTATCCCGAGTACAAGGGCGAAGGCGCCATGGGAATCGGCGGCAAGTTGTATCGTCAGGGCCTGATCAAGATGAATGAATTTGTCACCCTTTGTGCGCGTGACTGTATTCCGTTGGTTTGGGTTCAGGACACATCCGGCATCGACGTTGGTGACGAAGCGGAGTGCGCTGAGTTGCTGGGTCTGGGTCAGGGTCTGATCTACTCGATTCAAAAATCTGATATGCCCTCGCTTGAGATTACACTGCGTAAGGGTACTGCTGCCGCGCATTACGTGCTGGGTGGCCCACAGGGTAACGATACCAACGTATTCTCACTGGGCACTGCTGCTACTGAGATTTATGTTATGCATGGAGAGACTGCTGCTGCTGCGATGTATTCGCGCAGATTGGTCAAGGATCACAAGGCCGGCAAGGATATTGGCCCGATCATTGACAAGATGAACGCGCTAATCCAAGAATATGCTGAGAAATCCAGCCCGTTCTATTGCGAGAAGGATGGATTTGTCGATAAAATTGTCGATATGAACATGCTGCGTCCTTATATCAAAGCGTTTGTTAATGCATACTATCAGAATCCCAAGGCCGTTTGCCCCTTCCATCAGATGTTAACCCCCAGAACGATGCGGGATTTTGAAACTTTCACTAAGAAGTAAAATGAGTGAATTGATTGCGCGTTGCGCTTTTGCGCAACGCGGATCAGGAGAGATAGGATTATATGAGCGATATCATTACAATGGGAATCGATGTGGGATCTACCGCGTCGAAATGTATTGTCCTCAAGAATGGCAAGGAAATCATAGGAAAAGCGCTGATTCCGGTTGGCGCCGGCACCAGCGGCCCCGAACGGGTGGTTAAGGAAATTGTTGAAACCACCGGCATCAAGGTTGAGGATATGAATTATATTCTGGCTACAGGTTATGGCCGCAACTCGATTACATTTGCAAACCAGCAGATGAGCGAGCTTTCATGTCACGCCAAGGGTGCGTATTTTCTTTTCCCTGAGGTTCGCACCGTTATAGATATTGGCGGTCAGGACGTCAAGGTGATGCAGATTGAGAACGGTGCAATGGTCAACTTTCAGATGAACGACAAATGTGCCGCCGGCACAGGACGTTTTCTGGATGTTATGGCGCGCGTACTCGAGGTCAAAGTCAGCGATCTGGCTATGCTGGGTTCGCATTCTACAAAACGGGTGGCAATCAGTTCAACCTGTACCGTTTTTGCCGAATCTGAGGTTATCTCCCAGTTGGCGCAAAATACGGATAAATGCGACATTATAAATGGTATACATCACTCAATAGCCAGTCGCGTTGTTGGTTTGGCGCACCGCGTCGGCATTCGCGATATGGTGGTTATGACCGGTGGTGTTGCTCAGAATACGGGTGTTGTTCAAGCGCTTCAAGAAGAGTTGGGGCATACTATCCATACCTCTCCACTTACTCAGTATGTAGGCGCACTGGGCGCTTCAATATTTGCCTATCAAAAATGCAGTAAATAACGAACTATGTAGAACACAGTTCACTTTGTTTCGGTTTAGAAATATAACAATTGCTTTATGAAAGAATTGGAGGTAATGAACGATTATGGCTGAAAATGTAAACACTGCTGCAGCGCCAGCTGCGGCAAAGCCTCCTAAGAAGGTTAGTGCGGCTTCCGCGGCGCTGCGTCAGGTTGTTACCGATGTTTACGAGGCGGCACGCGTGGCCAAGGCCAATGGAGAACCCATCGGCTGGTCATCTTCTAAGTTTCCGGCAGAGATTGCGGAGACACTTGGCCTGAAAATTGTATATCCTGAGAATCAGGCTGCCGGTATCGCTGCGCAGAAAGACGGCGAGCGCATGTGCAAGGAAGCAGAAGAAATGGGCTTTGATGCTGATATTTGCGGATATGCCCGCATCAGTCTTGCTTATGCCAACGGCCTTGAGACGACCAACGAGTCTCGACGTATGCCGTTGCCGGACTTTGTGTTGTGCTGCAACAATATTTGCAACTGCATGACCAAGTGGTATGAGAATATCTGCCGCATGAACAATATCCCGCTGATCATGATCGACGTCCCTTACAACAATCAGGTTACAGTGGACGACAGCTATGTCGAATACATCAAGGGTCAGTTCATGGATGCGATCAAGCAACTCGAAAAAATTTCGGGTCGCAAGTGGGACGAGAAGAAATTTGAAGAGGTCTGCAACAATGCGAACCGCTGCGCGAAGGCATGGCTGAAAGTATGTGACTACTGCCAGCACAAACCCTCGCCCCTGAGCGGATTTGACCTGTTTAACCACATGGCGGACGTTGTGACTGCCCGCGTTAAACCCGAGGCTGCCGAAGCCTTTGAAATGCTGGCCAAAGAGCTTGAGGAAAACGTTAAGAGCGGCGAGTCGACGCTGCCTTTCCCCGAGAAACACCGCATTATGTTCGAGGGAATTCCCTGTTGGCCCGATCTCAGGGCGCTGTTTAAGCCGTTGAAGACTCATGGCCTCAACGTTACTGCCGTTGTTTATGCGCCGGCGTTTGGCTTTTCGTATGACACCTTTGACGAAATGATTCGCGCCTATTGTAAAGCGCCAAACTCGGTATGTCTTGAACAGGGTGTTGACTGGCGCGAAGGCATTTGTCGCGATAATAAGGTTGATGGCGTGCTGGTTCATTACAACCGTAGCTGTAAGCCTTGGAGCGGTTATATGGCCGAAATGCAGCGTCGCTTCACCGCCGACCTGGGCGTTCCCTGCGTTGGATTTGATGGCGATCAGGCCGACCCCAGAAACTTTAATGCTGCCCAGTACGAGACGCGTGTTCAGGGTCTTGTAGAAGCCATTGAAGAGACGAAGAGAGTCAAGGAGGGCCGTGCATAATGAGCATCGAAACTTTGTTGAATGAATTTAGAGAGATTGCCTATCATCCCGGCCAGCAGCTTGAAAATTACAAGGCTCAAGGGAAAAAGGTCATCGGTGTGATGCCTTATTTTGTTCCAGAGGAGCTGGTTCATGCGGCTGGCATGGTTCCCTTTGGTATGTGGGGCAGTAACAATAAGACCATTTCCAAAGCCAAGGAATATTGTGCAACTTTCTATTGTACGATTGCGCAACTTGATCTGGAGATGCTGCTCGACGGTACGATGGATAAACTCGACGGTGTCATTACGCCCACCATCTGTGATACATTGCGTCCGATGTCTCAGAACATCCGCATTGCGATGGGCCAAAAGATGCCGGTCATTTTTCTGGCACATCCGCAGAACCGTACGCCCGATTATGGCAAAAAATTCACCGTTAGCCAGTACACCAACATCAAAAACGAGCTTGAGAAGATTTCTGGTGCACCCATCACAGATGCTGCACTTGCGGATACGATTAAGCTTTACAACAAGAGCCGCGCTGCTCGCCGCAAGTTTGTCAAGCTGGCAAGTGAGCACTGTGATATCGTCACACCTACCAAGCGTAGCGATGTGCTCAAGGCTTCGTGGTTTATGCTCAAGGAGTCCTATACTGAAATGTTGGAAAAACTTAACGCCGAACTTGAGAAGCTTCCAGTATGTCAGTGGAAAGGTGTCAAAGTTGTTACTTCCGGTATCATCTGCGATAACCCCAAACTGTTGGCTGCTTTTGAAGAAAACAATATTGCGATTGCAGCGGATGACGTTGCGCATGAGAGTCGTCCGATTCGCGTCGATGTGCCTGAAACCGGCGACCCCATGATGGCGCTTGCTGAACAGTTTGCCGCTCAGGATTACGATATTCTGCTCTACGATCCGCAGTCGAGCCTTAACCGCCGCGGCGAATTCGTTGCGAATATGGTTAAAGACAGCGGAGCACAGGGCTTGGTTCTGTTCATGCAACAGTTCTGCGACCCTGAAGAGATGGAATATCCGTCACTGAAGAAAGCGCTGGACGACGCTGGTGTACCGCATATCAAATTGGGCGTTGACCAGCAGATGCGTGATTTTGGCCAGGCCAAGACCGCAATTCAGGCGTTTGCCGACGTTCTTTCGATGAATATCTAACTTCATACTTCATGAAAAGGCTCCGCATTTATGTGGGGCCTTTTGGGTTTTCCTATTGGTATGTATACCGGCGGTTGCATATTAATATAAAATTTGAAATATTCGCCTTATAATGGCTTTGATTTAGGCAATTTTTTAATGCAGCACGCCAGATCCTGCACATTTAATTTTACGCTTTCTTAAAATGCAGAAAAGGCGCTGATTTTTAAAAATCAGCGCCTTACACATTATAGGTTTACGAGGGACAGTCATTCTTGGGAAAGGCTTAGAAATGGCAATGTCATCGACATTTCTGCCAATGACATTTTCTGCTACCATTTGGTTGCGGAGGTTCGCAACATAGTTTACCAAAGATTCTATTCGGCTATCTGTCATAACAGCGTTCAGCCCAAACCGATTATTTATCACCGTAATGGCTGCGGCAGTCGGCAATAATCAGCTTTTCATCCGAGACGCGATAAACCAGCCGGTTTGCATCATCAATGCGCCTGCTCCACCACCCGGATAAATCACCTTTTAACGCTTCGGGCTTTCCAATGCCGTCATAGCCGTTTCGCTCAATGTCCTTGATAAGTTGATTCACGCGCTTTAGCGTCTTTTTGTCCTGTGCCTGCCAATAGAGGTAGCTTTCCCACGCTTTATCTGTCCATAATTTTTCCATGCTAATCCTCGATCAGGTCATGGGCAGTCAGCTTGCCTCGCTCGGCGCCCTGAATCGCTTTACGCAACACCTTCATGTTGGCTTCGCTGTAAAACGGATCGGTTTTAGTTGTAATTTCAAACGGAATACCGCCCTGCCGCACAGCTTGCCGCACAAACAGGTTTACCGCCGTGGACATATTTAAGCCCAGCTCATCAAATAAAACGTCGGCGCGGCTTTTTAGATCATCGTCCAGCCTAATATTTACCTGTGCCATACTATACGCCTCCTTTTATAGCTATAATATATCATATGCTATACAATGTCAACATATAGCATGGCTGTTTTAAAAAATATTATGCAAAGGCAAAAGAAAAGGCGCTATGAGGATTACTCACAACGCCTTTTCACGCTTACTGTTATTCCGGCTCTACTTCGGTAATGCCGCTGTAGTATACCATCCGCGCGGTATTCGCAAAGGCGTCTGCCCTCATAATCACACGGAATTTGGTATTGTTGGAATTGAAGGACGAATACGGGTCAATCTGAATTTCAAGGCCCTGCCGAGTACCGATGAACAACGCATCGGCCTGCATGAAGGCCATGTCGCCCGCCGCTATGCTGGGATGTGCAATCGCCCGACCGGCGGCGTAGATTTCGGTAAATGCTCTGGACGGCTCCACAAGCTCGCCGGTAGGAAGCCGCTTGTTCAGGCGGTCTTCCAAATCCGGGTCATAAAGCATAGCGTTCACTGTACCGTTCTTTTTGAGAATGGCGGTTTTGGCTCGCGTAGCCAGAGCAAACAGATCCTTTTCTGTAGCCTGACTGCCAGCAGCGGCAAAGCTTCCGGCAGCATATGTTGTAATGCCTTTGATTTCTGCGCCCGTGCCGGTGCCATACATGACCTGCTGAAGCAGTTTGTTTGCAATGGCATTGGTAGCAGCCTGAAGGATAACGCCCTGAGAAGTGGCCGCATCCTGAAGCAACTCATTTGCCACTTCTACAACGGTCATAATCGTCTTAGCGTTGAGCGTAGCCGCCGTAATAGTCGGTGCGCTGCTGTCCTCTTCCTCTCCCGGAATGTGCATGACCGCCGTAGGCAGTGCTGCAATGTTGGGGATTTTCATTTCAGCTGTCGACATTTCAACGAATGTCGGCTGAATTGCGGTCAGCCAATCCATTTGACGCAAAGCATCAATTACGAGGGAGGAAACCTCCGGGGCCAACATAGCGCCGCCGGTGCTGGGCGTGACACTGCGTTTTTCTGCATCGTTTAAACGACTATAATCCCCGGTAATGGCCGCCCTCAGGCACTTTTCGGCATCAATGCCGGTCGTATCATATTTGCTGGCCATTGCCTCGCCACTGCGGAACAACACCTTGTCGGCCTGCTGGGCGCGGGTCAGTGCATAGGATGCACCCAACTGCTGACCGGCTGCATTGCTGCGAACAATCCCGGGAACTACAGGAATATTGTAAAAAGCGTTGACAACTCGGGTTCTCTCGGACTGCCCATATTCATCGAGGCCGGCGGGATTATCGTCTAAAGGTAGAGAACCTCCGGCAATCGGTTCGTTATCCTCGATTAAATCGGCAATGTCAGCGTTGACGGAACGAAGCTCCGCATTCAGCTCCTTTGCCCGCTGATAATGCTCCTCAAGCTTGTCCTGCGGGGCGATGTCAATCATCGTGCGAACGGCTTCAAGCTCACTTTTGAGCTGAGCGGCACGGGCCTTTTTTCTTGTAAGAAACTTATTCATAAGTACCTCCTAATATTTTTGTGGTTTCGGTAATGGTTTTCTCAATATCCGCCTTGAGCTGATAAATACGCCGGTCAACACCGATTCTGGCCCGCTCTCGCTCGACCATCCAGTCAAACGAACGCGCGGTGACGTACGTATCATCACCATAGGCCGCATAAGCCACTACGGAAACATCCAGCAGCCGGGGAATCTCCATCACTCGGCGGCGGGGCAATCCGTTTAGTGTTCCATCGTCCGCAGTCTTGCTGGCCAGCGGGAACGCGAACGACATTTGCGGCACTAAGCCAGAGCGTATTTTCTCGTGCAAGGTGCGGCTTTCTTCGTTGTCCAACAAATCAGCCATTATGTAAAGGCCGTCCGGCCTGACATCCAGCGTAAGACTTTTGTTTCGGGTTCGGGCATAGATGGTCTTGGTGTCATGCTCGGCCCGAAGGGGAACATCTGCCATATCGCAGCTATCAAGGGCGTGAGGGTCAATTACCTCATAAAACTTTCTCGCCTGGCCACGGGAATCTGTTCCCTGTATCAGCGTAGGCTTATCAAAGGCGATTGCCCTGCCCTCTATTTTCAAGCCTGTGGAATCCTCCACAGTAGAGATATTGAAGCTTCTGTATATGCGGTCATTTAACATTTTTCTGCCCCTTTCAAATATATTCCGCCAGTTCATCGTCGTCATCATCGATGTCGGGAAAATCATCTTTTAAAATTTTGAAGATACTGCGGCAAGCCCCCTGAAAGACAAGCTCCCAGCTTCGCAGCTCCTTCAAGGCTGCGCTGGCTGTCAAGTTGCTGGCCCCGGCTTTATTGGTATATTCAGTAATAAGCGGCTCCGTTGACGCAATGTCCCACAGCCTGTCTTGAATTTCCTGAATGCGGTCACACTCAGCAAGGAGACCGGCTAGTAATGGGGAAAGCTGTGTTTCGCGTTCTTTATAAAGCTTTTTGATTTTTGCGCCTAATCGCGCGCTTTTTTTCATGTTTCTTTTACCTCCATTGAAATTCCCCTTTTTGTGTTTTTCACCCTATGTATTGAAATGATAGGCAACACCAGTCTGTAGAACCTTATTGTTTTCGCTATACCCGGGGGGGATAACCCGACGTTACCCCCTCGCCGTTCACTTTCAATAACATGTCTCGTAGTATCGCAGCGTCCGAATGCTGCCGCTGAAAAAATGATTGATGCGGTAATTGCAGTTTCGATACTGCGTCCTGAAATGCTGGTCTATCAAGTCTTGGTAGCTCTCAGGGTCTATGTCCTGTGTGCGTCCGTGTTCATCGTCTATGTAGGGCATACGCTCGATGATAGAGGCGATCTGCTCTGTCCTGATGTTGGGGTGCACTTGGCCAAAGGTTTCCTCATACTTTTGAAAGTAATAGCCAAATATGGCTAAAACCTCTCTGAGCGTATAAGCAGGGTTATCTACCATCTGATAGGCTCTAGCTGCTACAGCACTGAATACCTTGAAATCAAATTGCAATAGCGTTTTCTCCTTTCGTCAGGTGCATGAGGGTTTTCGGAGAAAACTCCCTCATACCTCTTACCTCATAAAGCCTTACTATATACTGACTTAACGCTGTCCTAACTTTATCCTATCCTTACCTAACCTGTGCATCCAGTTTGGCTACATCATGTATACATTCCGTTTCCAGTGCTGGAGCATGGCCACCGCTCAGGGTATAAGACTTATTCTCCTTGATTGCCAACTGGGATTTCTCAGCCTCGTATACTGTAGGTTTGTAACGGTCTGGCTGTATGTAGTTATGCATTCGCCAATGCTTGATAACAATAATGCCACTGTCAAAGGCTATGACAAACCGCTTGACCACAAGGATTTTCAAATCACCATCCGCCGCACCAATCATGCGCTGTATCTTCTTAGGGTTGTTTACAAACCCATCATCATCGGCGCGCATGGATAGATGAAAGTAAAGAGCTTGGGTAGACAGCGGCATATCAAGAAAGGCGTCACTGTCAATTACGGTTTTTGAAAACATTCTGCGCTCTGCCATTTGCTTACCGCCTAACCCTGTCTCAGCCAGCTGCGCATCTTGTCTTGCTCTCGGATGTGCGCGGCTATTATTGGGTCATTTTCAGTTCCACCAAAGAATTCACAATTGAGGCGAATGTTAAATAAGAGGTCGCTTACTGCCCAGATTTGGGCTTGCATATATTCATAGTTCCAAACGAAAATATCCTGAGCGTGAGAATCTTTTCGAAACACCTCCGCGCGAGAATCAAAGTACTGTTCCAGAACTGCCGTTAAAAGCCGTTCGGCAAAGTAGATGCGTCCATCAATACTGCTAATTACCTCGAGTGCCTTAGTATCTACAGCTTTTTTCTCTTTACAACCGGGCAAAGCTGTGCTATCCTGAACTTGATAAGTTTCGCTTGCCTCTGTTACGGTTGCCGCCGTGCAGGGGCTCTTTTCTTTTGTCTGGCTCATAATTTTTATGCCTCACTTTCTGAATTAAATATTGGGGTTTTACCGAACCTTTGAACGAGAAACCGCGCCAGCGCATCCGCGCTAATGTCCATATATTCGGCTTCGATTCTTACCGGCTGTCCGTCAATAATGCGGTATGTAGCCTGAACGGGTATGCTGCACATGCTGTCAGACTGTGCTTTCAATTGTGACCTCCTCCCCGCCCGGTGTTTTGGTTCACCCAATGTTCTAGACTGTTTATAGGGATTAATTTTCTGCCACCTATTAGCAATACAGGGAATCCCGGAAGCTTTGCAAGACGGTAAGCAGTAGGCCGAGACACCCCTAACCGCTTAGCCATTTCAGGAATGCTTATAGTAATTTTCTCCACGTGGCCACCTCCTTAATTAGTTCATGTGAACCATTTTATAAGACTAATATATACTCATTTGAACCAATTGTCAAGAGGTTTATTGCATTTGCACTTCTGGCATGTTATTGTTGGTGCAAGGAGTGATTAAAATGATTTTCTATGACCGTCTATCGCAATTGATGAAAGAAAAAAATGTTACCCGAAAAAAAATGTGTGATGACATTAAGGTTCCATATAACACTCTGAACAGCATGATTAAACGTCAATCTTCAAAAATATCTTACGATATAGCAGAAAAGATAGCCGATTATTTCGGCGTTACTACAGATTATTTATTAGGGCGTACTAACGAACCCAATACACGCCGGGCCAATGAAGCCGATATGGACAGGGAATGGGGTTTAGGTTCTTCTCAAATGGAAGTCGGCGCTACAGAAAAGGACATGTTAAATAAATTTAGAATGTTAGAAAATGACCAGCAAAATAGAATACGTCATTTGATTGAGTATGACTATGACAACTGTGTAAAGAAATTGAATAAGAAATCTTCGTCTTAGGTAAATAGATCGTGAGGTGGTATAATGCAAGGTCATAGCATAAACGCGGTAATCTACGCCCGATATTCGTCGGACAAGCAAACTGAGGACAGTATAGAAGCTCAAATGCGCGCATGCAGGGAATACGCCGCCTCTAAGGGCTTTCCCGTGGTCGGGGTGTATACGGCGAGGCTATAAGCGGAGTGGGCGTAAAAACGGCTCTGAGGGCGCGTTATCAAAAAATGCTGCGGGATTGTGATAAGGGCTTGTTTCAAACCATCCTGATTCATAAATATGACCGCATCGCCCGAAACCTCGGCGAACATGTCAATCTTGAAAAGAAGCTTAAAGACAAGGGCATAACCTTGATTGCCGTCGCACAGGATTTCGGCAACACCAACGAAGCAAAGATTATGCGAACGCTCATGTGGTCGCTTTCGGAATATTACATTGACAACCTCGCGACGGAGGTCAAAAAAGGCCATCGTGAAACGGCTATTAAAGGTCTGCACAACGGCGGCTACGCGCCCTTTGGTTATGATGTGGTTAATCAGGCCTATGCCATAAATGAGATTGAGGCCGGATATGTAAAAAAACTCTTTACGGCTGCCGCCAACCGCGAGGGCTTCACAGAAATTATCAAAGAAATGGACGAGCGGGGCATCAAGGGTAAGCGTGGCAAGCCGATCCGCTACACGCAGATTTATGAAATGCTTCGGAACGAAAAATATACTGGCGTTTATGCCTACAGCCCCCAAGAGGAAGAATGCCGGGGCGACCGCCGCCAGAAACCTAACGCGATAAAAATAGAAAATGCCCTGCCGATAATCATCGACAAGGCGTTATTTACGGAGGTGCAAAGAATTATGAACGAGCGCAAACAAACAGGGAAGAAAGCCTGGTATTTATGCAGCGGACTTGTGTACTGCGAATGCGGGGCCAAAATGCATGGCATGAAGTCCAAGCGGAAGGGTCACGAATATTTATATTTCTATTGCTCCAAGAAATGCGGTGCGCCGGTTATTCACATGGAAGAGGTTGATCAGGCGGCCCTGAATTATTTGCACGACCTGCTTTCGACTGAGAATCAAGAGCGTATTGCCGCCGCCCTTCGCAAATATCAGGACAACGAAAAAGGCCGCACCGAAGATTTTAATACCTCGTTGCGGCGGAGAATCGACGAACAGCAACAGCGCTATGACAACCTTATGAAGAATTTAGCCAGCGGCATACTATCGGCTGAAATAGTTTCGGACATTGGCCGGCAAATGCAAGGAATCAAGGAAGAAATAGCGCATCTGAAAACAACCACGCCGCCCAAGGACTTCACCGTTGACCAGATTAAGGCGTGGTTACAGGCGCTTAAAAATAATCCTGATGAAAAGGCTGTCCACCTGCTCATAGAACGTATAGACATAAAGAATAAGACGGACATCAACATAACCAGTACGTTGAAATCCGTCTTA
Organism: Candidatus Fimivivens sp.; assembly: GCA_047974975.1. Lineage (GTDB taxonomy): Bacteria > Bacillota > Clostridia > Oscillospirales > Ruminococcaceae > Yanshouia. The sequence continues at coordinate 222,512 of JBKECV010000008.1, read as the reverse complement.
TGTGAAAATGGTTGCGGAGGCAGGATTTGAACCTACGACCTTCGGGTTATGAGCCCGACGAGCTACCGGACTGCTCCACTCCGCGATATGGATGCCCAGATCAGCCTACTCATAATAACACAGCGTATAAATAAATGCAATAGCTAATTTGAAATTTTTCAGATTAATTTATCCAAACTAAGCTGAATATTATTTTTACATAATTTAAACCGTATAAGAAACACTACTGAAAGAAAGAGGTGCATTTATGAAGATATCGAATCAGGATTATGATGCTTTGGTAAAAGAAGCGACACCGCCTTCAAAAATAGCGATTACGCTGCCATCTGCCTTTATAATTGGCGGATTCATATGTGTTATTGGTCAGATGCTTGCCGATGGCTATTCAGTGTTCGGATTAGAACAGGCACTTTGTTCGCCGGCTGCATCGTGCACGCTGGTTTTTTTGACCGCACTGTTGACCGGATTTGGTGTGTTTGACAATATCGCCAAGCATGCGGGCGCAGGCACGCTTGTGCCGATAACAGGATTTGCTAACGCAGTCTCCTCTCCGGCATTGGAGTTTAAATCGGAGGGCATGGTGTTGGGCGTCGGCGCTAAGATGTTTATTATCGCAGGACCGGTTATTGTTTATGGCGTCGGGGCCAGTGTTATATATGGATTAATCATCTGGATATTTAAATTATATTAGGAGCGCATTATGGCAAAAAAACAAGGAAAACAGACTTATTTTACGCAAAATTCGCCGTCGGTGCGGGCCTTTGCGGCTGTAGGAAGCAAAAAAGAGTCGGAGGGTCCGTTGGCCGATTGCTTTGATATCATTGAGCCCGACGCGACCTTTGGGCAAACCTCATGGGAGAAAGCTGAAAGCCAAATGGTGACAACAGTAGCGGAAAAGGCGCTGCAAAAGGCTGCACTCTCCCCCGCTGACATAGACTGTGTGTTTGCCGGAGATCTTTTAAATCAATGTATCGGTTCCACCTTTGGCTTGCGCGACATGGGCATTCCGCTGTTGGGTATTTACGGGGCTTGTTCCACGATGGCTGAAGGAATACTGCTTTCTACGCTGTTGGTCGATTCTGGGACAGCGGCCCGAACATTGGCGGTAACATGTTCACATTTTTGTACGGCGGAGCGCCAATACCGCTTTCCGCTGGAGTACGGATCAGTTCGGCCCACTTCGGCACAATGGACAGCAACAGCAGCAGGTGCAGTCATTCTGGAGCAGGGTACACAACCCCCCTTTGTGCGGGCCGTTACCATTGGTACTATTGAAGACAAGGGCGTAACAGATCAGAATAATATGGGTGCGGCGATGGCACCGGCGGCCGCACAGACACTCAAGCAATTCTTTGCCGATACAGGGAAAACACCACAAGACTTTGATTTGATTGTCAGCGGTGATTTAGGGGCGATAGGTGCCGACTTGATGATCCAACTTTTAAAACAAGAAGGTGTTGACATCAAATCTAAATATAATGACTGTGGACTGCTGCTCTACGACCGCGTAAAACAGGATGTGCATTCTGGCGCATCAGGCTGCGGTTGTTCAGCATCGGTGCTTTGCTCGTTTTTATTGCCGCAATTGCGTGAGGGCAAATTAAAGAATATGCTATTTATGGCGACGGGGGCGTTGCTCTCCCCCACTACAGTTCAACAGAAGGAATCGATCCCCGGTATTGCTCATTTAATATGGTTTTCTTCTGAGAAAGGGGGCCACTCATTATGAGCGAAATGCTTATGTCGTATGTGCGGGCATTCCTAGTAGGAGGTACCATTTGTTTAATTGGGCAGTTACTCATCGATTTTACAAAGCTGACGCCCGCGCGTATTTTGGTCTCATTTGTGGTGCTCGGCGTCATTATAGGTGGTATGGGTTGGTATCAGCCGTTGATCACATACGCAGGGGCAGGTGCCAGCGTTCCACTGACCGGTTTTGGGTCACTGCTGGCTAAGGGCGTTCGGGAGGCCGTGCGCGAATACGGATTTATGGGCATATTTATGGGGGGCCTCACCGCAACTTCAGCCGGTATCACCGTTGCGGTTCTATCAGGACTTGCCATCTCTCTGGTTTTTAAATCAGGCGATAAATCTTAAATTATTGGAATTTTAGAGCAACAGCTACAAAGAATACAATTGCTGATTTGTGTTTTGAATAGAGATCTTTTATGGGGTTTTATCTAATGGTATAGGACTATCGTAATAACCGTTGAAAAAAACGCGGGTTTTTATCATCGCTGTAAAGGTCAAACTGAGAAGATGCACGTAAAAGATCGATCCGCGCAGTTATGACAGCGGGGTCACTTCCCTGCGCAGCAATACCATCTCGGCTGCGAGTAGCAGCACGCGATGCATAGATACCTGCGGGTGAAGAAAATGCAGGGCCGAGCGCTTGTCCTCCACAAATGCCCGGGGAGAGAATGCATAGACCGTGTTCCTGGGCTCTAAAACGTGTTAAAAAATAGTCTGTAACGCAAAAAGGAGAAGCACCGGCCACGGCAAAAGAGCAACCACTACCGGCGGCGACCCAAAAGGGTTCATAGTGTTTTAGTGCAAGGCCATCTAACATGGCGATGCGGCCGATCGGGGTATCTCCGGGCGTGATACGCGTACCGGCTGTGACGCCGACTTGTTTTTCCCAATCGGAAAGAAAAAGCTTATCCTGAATGCCGACAACTTCTCCGGTTTCAGAAAATAAAAACTGCCGATTATAAAGTTGATTGTTCTCCAACTGAAAAAGTCCGCCTGCTGCAATGATGATCCGGTGACTTTGCGCCAGTTGTGAAAAAGTGTTGTGGAATATCTCCCCTACAAAGCCTTGTGTTGCTTCGCACACGGCAAATAGGGCTTCTTTTTGTTCTTCTATGTCGGCCTTGCAAAGTTTTTTAAGTTCGGCATTAAGCGCTGGAAAACCTGGCATAATGGACAGCGCTGCCATGCCGCAAAGCTCAGGGAAGGCGATCAATTGGCTACCTGAAGCGGCGGCTGTTGCGACATAGTAATTCATATGGGCAATATAATCGCCAATGTCTTTATATACCTTAGGTTTAAAGTAGACCGCACTGACCTTTACGCCGCCTGCGCCAAGGAAAGGGGCAGGCTTATCGGTGTGGGGACGAAGACTGCGCACCTTTGCGCGTACTTTTTCTTCGCTTGAAAGGTAGCTCATTGCAAAGGCGGAAGCTTTTAATCGCAGTTTATACACGAGATGAGTCCTCCCTCCTAGGAGTTTCAATCAGATCCTTGTGTGCTTGCAGTAACGCTTGAGCTGTATACATACAAGTAAGATTATGTGGTTTGTCGATCGTTTCGATCTGTGCCATAACGGGCAGATCTTCAGAATAATTAACAATTTCATGCCCGTTAGCATCCACAATAACGCCGCCCAGTCCTGCGGCAGCGACAACTTGTACGCTGTTAGAAAATGCCGCATTTATGGCACCATATCGGATGCGATCTTCAAAAAAGTCGTAAAGATGGATGAACTGGCTGGAGAGCAGTAACGTGGCCCCATCCATGACAGCAGCGCGCACCACTTGCGGCATATAAATATCCACATCTACCAGCAAGGCAATTTTACCAAAGGGCGTATCAAATGCTTGGATTTTATCATCCCTGAAAAAATTGTGTTCACGCAACCCTAAATTGAGGTGTGTTGCGCGTTGCACACCGATGACCTCCCCCGTGGGAGACAGCATGCATAGGCAAAGATAGTTTGCTGCAATGAAACGCTCCGGCACCAGGTAGACATTATGACGCACAGCATAGCGAGATGCAGCAGCCAACATAATCGCAGAATCTATTTCAGCCACATAATGGCGTTGGTCCGAAAAAACAACAAGCGTTGCCCCCGGTGGCGGCGAAGTCAGTGTGGGCACAATGGTTGCCGAAAGTTGTTGCAAAAGTAATCCCTCCTGTATGTTCACAACGCTATCTCTGCCGCAAATTGCGGAAAAAATCGCGCAGCAAGGTGGCACACGCGGTTTCCATTACGCCGCCGCAAAGCTGAGGCGTGTGATTGTACGCAATCTTTGAAAGATCGACCAGCGACCCGAAAGAACCGGCTTTAGCGTCGTAGGCACCAAAAACGACACGTGTAATTCGGGCGTTGATAATGGCGCCGGCACACATCGGACAAGGCTCTAAGGTTACATATAACGTACAGTTCGGCAATCGCCACCCGCCAAGCGATTTGCAAGCGGCATCAAGCGCCATAATTTCGGCGTGGGCCAATGCGTGTCGGCCGGTTTCCCGCATGTTGTGCCCGGCGGCAATCACATGCCCGTTTTGGGTGATGACCGCACCAATCGGCACTTCGCCAATTTGCGCCGCCTTTTTGGCTTCATCTATGGCGCGCGCCATCATTTGCAGATCGAAATTAGTCACCATATTAAATACGCTCCCGCCTGCAAAAGAATGATGATTAAAAGCAGTGCAAAAGGTAGCGTACAAAAAAAACAACGCAGTTTTTGAGATGCACGATTAATTGTATTACTGTGCTTTAGCACGAATATATTGTCATAATGGCGCAGTAGCCAAAGAACGGCAAAGGCGCCGAGCGCCATATAAATGAGTTGAATGGCTAAGAAGATGATATTGGCGACGCCGTGGCTTAAATTTCCCAGCTGAGAAACCAGTAGGGAGAGGGTGTTGTGAACCAGATGAATAATCATGCCGATGTGTAGAGAACCTGTGAACAATACAAAATAACCGATGATAAGTCCCATCAAAAAAGCATGGGGCATCGACAAGGGCGAGATGTGTACCATTGCAAATAAGCAAGCGCTGATCAACAAGGCAAAGCCGTCGCCAAAACGGCGCAGCGACTGCATAATAACGCCTCTAAAAGCGATTTCTTCAAAAACAGCAGGTATAACGGTCATGTTAAGAAGATAAAGCATCGTGCCGATGATACCGCTTGGCAACGCCAGAATTGGTTCATAAAAAAAGATATTAAAGAATGAAAAAAAGCAGGCAAACGCCTCGGAAACATAAATACCGATGACAGAAATTGCGCACGACAGCATGACAGCGGCTGTGATCAACTTCGCGGAAACGCGCCGCAATGGGATGGCGCTGTGAAAAGGAATATGGGTATACAAGCCATATAACAAAAAAGGTATGGTTAAAGCACCTATTGAGCCAACTGCAAGTGAAAGCTGCATAATGTGTTGGGCCATCATGGTGTAGAGCGGAAATGGCAGCAGAATATTGAGAAGCTCAATGCAAAATTGCGTCAAAAAAGAAGAAAAAAATAAAAAGCCAATAAGACACAACGATACCGTGGCACTGAATCGCGCAATAAGCTTTTGCTCCATTAAAAAAGGCGGCCTTGGCGAAAAACCATAACCGGCGACGTAGGTATGTGCGTTTGGATTGACTGGGCGATGCCAGTTGTGAAGGCCGCGATCCTTATTGTTGGCGTTGGGATTAAACATTGGGTGGGCGCCCCCTGCCTATGAAAGTTTTTTGCTTAGATATAGTATTATCATAGCACAAAATAAAAAAGAAGGAAACGAGGGTTTAATAAATAACTCTTTTTGTGTATAGCAGATATTGGTAACAAATACAGAATGCTAAACAATAGCTTGATTTAACAGCATCCTGCAATTATACTGATATTTGAACATTGGTGCAAGGCACAGCTTGGATGAGCTGTGTAGGTGCAGTTTGTATGAATATTTCTACAAAAGACACAACGGTTATGGACATGGCGCAGATTCAGTGAAAGAAGTGTGATTGCGTATGAAAAAAGTTATGGTAGCCATGAGTGGTGGAGTAGATTCCTCCGTCGCGGCGCTTTTGATGCAACAGCAGGGATATTGCATCTGTGGTGCAACGTTGTCGCTCTATTCAAACGAGGATATTGGCTTGGATAAGACTAAAACCTGCTGCTCGCTTGACGATGTGGAAGATGCGCGACGCGTTTGTGCTAAGCTGGGCATTGGCCACTTGGTTTTTAATATGAAGGCGCAGTTTAAACAGGGCGTCATCGAACCCTTTGCCGAGGGATATCGGCGTGGAGAAACGCCTAATCCGTGCGTGGAATGTAACCGTTCGATTAAGTTTTCAGGTGTACTGACAAGGGCACAACAGCTGGAGTATGAGGCGATCGCCACCGGCCACTATGTGCAAAGTGAATATGATGCGGCCGCCGGTCGATGGCTGCTTAAAAAGGCAAAGGATCCCGCAAAGGATCAAAGCTATGTATTGTATGTGCTTACCCAGCAAATGCTGGCCAGTACGCTGTTTCCACTTGGTGGACTAAATAAGCAAGAGGTACGCAAAATAGCCGAGGCTTATGACCTTGTCACCGCCAAAAAGTCGGAAAGTCAAGATATTTGTTTTGTCCCGGATGGGGACTATGCTGGCTTTTTAACCAAGACGTTGGGCGTTGCCTCAGAGTCGGGGCACTTTGTTAACCCACAAGGACAGGTATTGGGGCGACATGAGGGTATGCTCCACTATACACTTGGGCAGCGCCGCGGTCTGGGTGTTTCAGCCGATCGCAGATTGTTTGTTGTAGAGAAAGATATGAAAAGCAATACCGTTGTGTTGGGCGATGAAGCACTATTGATGAAGCGACAAATGAGGGTGGATGCGCTTAACTGGGTGTCAATCTGCAAGCCGCAGGGCAGCATCAGGGCGCAGGTAAAATCGCGGTACCGCCAGTCGGCTCAGCCGGCTTGGCTGCACCCGCAGGAAGATGGGCGGTTAACGGTGGAATTTGATCTGCCACAGCGTGCCTTGACGCCGGGCCAAGCGGCCGTATTTTATGCGGATGACATTGTGCTGGGTGGCGGAACCATTTGTGACCACGCATTGGGGGACATAAGATGATCAAAGAGCAGCTTTGCCGCAGTGCCATGCTGTTAGGCGAACAAACAATAGCGCAGCTTGCCAAGAAGAAAGTAGCGATATTTGGCGTGGGCGGCGTCGGGTCATTTTGTACGGAGGCGTTGGCTCGGGTTGGTATTGGGAGCTTGATGTTGTTTGATTCTGATGAAATTGCAGTCTCAAATATTAATCGCCAAATTATGGCACTGCACAGTACGGTGGGTCGGCCCAAAGTCGCTGTAATGTGCGAACGAATTTTGGATATCAATCCTGATGCGTCGGTCGAGACTTATCAAGTGTTTTACACTGCTGAAAATGCGGATGAATTTGATCTTTCCGGCTATGACTATATCATTGACGCCATTGATACGGTATCATCGAAATTGGAACTCATCGAGCGAGCCAAGCGGTGCAATGTACCTATTATCAGCAGCATGGGAACCGGGAACAAGTTGGATCCATCTCGATTTACCATTGCGGATATCTACAGCACCAGTGTATGTCCTTTAGCCAAAGTAATGCGTTATGAACTCAGGCGCAAAGGCATTCAGGAACTCAAGGTGCTCTATTCCACAGAGACAGCATTGAAACCAAAACACCTTGAAGCAACTGAACAGGGGCGCCGGCAGACGCCTGGCAGCGTTTCGTTTGTGCCATCGGTAGCCGGACTGATGATTGCCGGTGAAGTGATTCGAGATTTGGCCGACAGAAAGTGAATACCAAGAGGGACAACATCGCCCATTTTTTGCGGTATTGTCTTTCTTGTTTTGTTAGATTAAGCACAGGGGCGCTAAGGACGTTTGAAAGGCCAATCCCAAGTTGGTGACATAATGAGATGGTTATTTTTGCTGATAGAATCAGTGTTCATTGACAGTTTGGCAAAATTTGTTATCATTTAAATAAGACAAATAGACGTTGTTCATGAAAACGATAATACAAGGAGGGTTTAACTATGGTTAACAACGAACGACTATTGGACACTTTTCTGGAATATGTTCAGATTGACAGTGAAACAGGCAACGAGAAAGCTTTTGCAGACCACATGGTGCAGGTGCTCAAATCGCTTGGCGGCGTCGTGACAACCGACAACGCTGGCGAGGCGATTAACTCGAACGGTTATAACATTTACAGCACATTTGAGGGAACGCTGCCCGGTGAGCCGATGCTTTTTTCCGCACATATGGATACCGTTAAACCCGGTGTCGGTATTAAACCGGTGGTGGTGGACGGGGTTATCCGCAGCAGCGGTGATACGATTCTAGCCGGTGATGACAAGTCCGGTATTGCAAGTATCATTGAAGCGGTCCGCAGCATCAAGGAAAAACAGGTGCCGCACCGCACTTTTGAGGTCATTTTCACGATATGCGAGGAAGGTGGCCTGCGCGGCGCAAAGCAACTTGATTATTCTCGCATTCAGTCCAAGAAAGGTGTTGCGTTGGACTCGAGCGGAAATGTAGGGAAAATTATCGCGCAGGCACCGGGGCAAATTAAGATTCAGGCTGATGTTATCGGCAAAACCGCGCATGCCGGCATTGCACCTGAGGCCGGTATCTCAGCCATTCAGGTTGCGGCACACGGCATCGCCAAGATGAAGCTGCTGCGCCTTGATGAAGAAACAACAGCAAATATTGGCACGATCAATGCGCAATATGCCACCAACATTGTACCGGATAAGGTTTCGATTATTGCCGAAACGAGAAGCCGCAACTACGAGAAGCTTCAGGCACAAGCCAAGCACATGGTCGACTGCTTGCAAAGCGCATGCGACGAATTTGGTGCGAAGCTGAACTGCCACTGTGATACCGCCTATGTCAGCTACAGTATTCCTCATGATCATGTTCTGATCAAAGAGCTGTCGGCCGTTTTGTCTGAGATGGGTATCGCACCTATTGTTGGCAGTACCGGCGGTGGTAGCGATGTGAATATTTTCAACCTCAACGGAATCGATGCGGTTGTTTTGGCAACAGGCATGACCAAGGTTCATACCACCGACGAATTTATCGAGGTTCGGCAGCTTGAGTTGATTGCGGAGATGTTGTTCCGCCTGATGACCGATGTAAAATAGGCAGGACATTAATCAAATAAATGGAAATATTTGGATTAAAATATAGACAAAATATTACAAACCTGTTATAATGTTATTAAGTTAAAATGGATTTCCGTATGTTTTACAGGGGTGTGCAAATGAATTTCCAAGATGCGTTAGGCATTATTGACCAAAAGGCGCAAGTGTTTTGTGATATGAGTGATACTATTTGGGAAAATCCGGAGACGGCCTTTTTAGAATATATTTCGGCAAAGGTGTTAATGGATGCGCTAAAAGAATTTGGCTTTTCTGTTACCGAAAAGGTAGGTGGTATCGACACCGCGTTTTCAGCGCGCTATGGCGCGGGTAAGCCTGTTATAGGTATTTTAGGCGAGTTTGATGCCCTCTCCGGCTTAAGTCAGGAGGCAAATTCCACCGATAAAAAGGCTATTTCTCCTGGTGAACCGGGGCATGGATGTGGACATAACCTTTTAGGTACGGGATCGCTGGCGGCTGCCGTGGCCATCCGCGCGTATCTCAAAGAGAATAATTGCGCCGGCACGGTGGTCTATTTTGGTTGTCCCGGTGAAGAAGGCGGATCCGGCAAGGCATTTATGGCGCGGGATGGTGTTTTTGATGAGTTGGATTGTGCCTTGACTTGGCACCCATGGGACATCAATGCTGTAAGTAACGAAACATCGCTTGCAAACTATCAAGTGGCCTACCGGTTTAAAGGAACCAGCGCCCATGCGGCTGCGACACCTCATTTGGGGCGCAGTGCGCTGGATGCCGTGGAACTCATGAATGTTGGGGTGCAGTTTTTGCGCGAACACATGATTGAAAAAGCGCGAATTCATTATGCAATTACCAACTCGGGCGGCTTTTCTCCGAATGTGGTTCAGCCGGAGGCCGAAGTGCTTTATTTAATCCGGGCGCCCAAGAATCAACAATTGGCGGAACTTTTTGAGCGGGTCAATAAAATTGCACAAGGTGCGGCACTTATGACTGAAACAACGATGGAATGTGATTTTATTAAAGCGTGTTCCAATGTGATTGTGAATTCAGCACTACTTAGCGTGTTTCAACAGTCCTTTGAAGAGATTGCACCGCCCGATTATACTGATGAAGAGCTGGCATTTGCAAAAGGGATTATTAAGAGTTTTGAAAATGCGGCAAACCCTTATGAGGCCCACATAGAGCGCTACAGCAGAGAAGATCAGGCTTTTTTGCGCAGCCAAATGGATAAGCCGCTCTATAATTTTATTGCACCATTAACGGTGACAGAAGGATTTATGGGCGGATCTACCGACGTCGGAGACGTCAGTTGGGTTTGTCCCACTGCTCAGATTTTTGTGACGGCGAAAGCAGCCTTGACCCCTGCGCATTCCTGGCAGCAGGTGGCTCAGGGAAAAAGCACGATAGCGCACAAGGGAATGCTTTACGCAGGCAAAATAATTGCTGCAACAGCCATTAAAATATTTGAACAACCATCGCTGGTTGAAGAGGCGAAAGCGGAGCACCAGCGACGACTTGGCGGCCTGCGTTATTGTTGTGCAATTCCAAAGGATGTTCGCCCGCGATCTATTGCCCCTAAAAAGTAGAGAGAGCCCGAGATGAGTCCATGGCGCTGTTTACGTGCAGCAATGCCGATAACCGCGACATTACACAATTATTTATAAGGAGGATTTTTCTATGAGTCCATCTAACCCTGCTGCCCGGAAAAAGAGTGCGGTTGACCGCTTTCTTGATGGTATCGAGAGAGTATGTAACAAATTGCCGCCGCCCGCGATTCTGTTTTTTTATTTGTTTTTGATCGTTGCCGTTATCGGTGCTATTTTCACGGTTACCGGTGTAAGCTTGGTGCACCCCGCTACGAAAGAAGCGGTTGTATCGCAAAACCTCTTTTCCGCCGGTGGTATTCAGTGGCTGCTTGATAATTTAATCGAAAACTTCACCGGATTTGGACCGCTTGGCTTGGTTATTGCCATGACCTTAGCGATTGGTATGTGCGAAGAATCGGGTATGATTTTATCTATGCTGCGTAAAAGCTTGCGCAACGTACCTGCCGCAATTGTGCCTTATGCCATCGCTTTTGTCGGTACGGTTGGAAACATCGCTTCCGATACCGCGATGGTTATCGTCCCGCCGATGGCCGCCATTATTTATTTGGGCGTGCATAAACATCCTATTGTCGGTATGATTGCAGGCTACGCAGGTGCGCAGGCCGGCTTTACCGCCAACCTCATGATCGCGGGCACCGACTCGTTGCTACAGAGTTTAACCAATGAGGCAATCAAAGGATTTTTGCCGGAGTCCAACTTTATTGTTGATGTTACCTGTAACTGGTTCTTTATGGCTGCATCGGTATTGCTTTGTTCTATCGTCATTGGTTTGACTTGCGAAAAACTCATCGAACCGCGTTTTGGCAAGTATGAAGGCGAAGGTGGCGGCAAGCTTGAGGAAGTGACGCCGCTTGAAAAAAAAGGTCTTAATGCGGCCGGTATTGCAGCGCTGCTTTATGTCGCACTTGTTTTGGCCGGGTTCTTTTTTGGACCGCTTGCCAAGATTGGTGAGGATGGCAGCCGTGCATTTGTCGATTCTCCCCTACTCAAGGGTTTGATTCCGATTCTATTTTTCTTCTTTAGTATCCCCGGCATTGTCTATGGATACACCACTAAAAAATTTCAAAATACAACTGATGTTAACAAGGCGATGGTCAAGCAGATGAGCGCTATGGGCGGCTATGTCACATTTTGCTTCTTCTGCGGTCAGTTTACTGAGTTGTTTAAATGGACGAAATTAGGCACCATGTTGGCTATTTCGGGCGCTGAGTTTTTAGGCAAAATTCAATTGCCGGCAGTTGTTATGTTCGTTCTGTTTATTTTACTCTGCGCATTTGTTAATTTGTTTGTGTCTTCCGGATCAGCAAAATGGGCCATTTTTGCGCCGATTTTTGTTCCGATGTTCATGCTGTTGGACGTTCACCCCGGCTTTACCCAGCTGATGTATCGTCTGGGCGACTCCCCTTCCAACTGCTTTACACCTATGAGCCCCTACATCTGGATGGTTTTGAGTGTGGCGCAGGCCAAGTATAACAAGGATCTCAAGATCGGTACGTTGGTTTCCAACCTGATTCCGATTGCCATTGCGCTTCAGATCATGTGGATTATCTTCTTTGTTATCTGGTACTTCACCGGCCTGCCGATTGGCCCGGGCGTGACCGCTGCTTTGCCTGCCGGTGTTCTTTAAAATTAGTATGCTAAAACCTTATAATCTGAATGATTTAGAACGGTCCGGGCCTTGTGGCCTGGACCGCTTCGGATTTATCATTAAAGGAGAATTACTATGGGGTATATCCTTTCGGCTGATGCGTGGAACTATGTGAATGCAAATCATCAAGAATTGATAGATTTGACGCGTACGCTTTGCGGTATATGCGCCCCTTCGAACCATGAAGAGAAACGCGCGACATTTTGTAAAGACTGGTTCCTTAAAATGGGCGCCAAAGGCGTTTATATTGATGAAGCACTCAATGTTATATGGCCCTTAAACTGCAGAGACAGCGATAATATCACCGTATTCATGGCGCACATTGATACGGTGTTCCCCGACACCGAGCCGATGCCGCTACGAGAAGAGGACGGCAAGTTATTTTGTCCGGGTGTTGGTGATAATACGGCTAATGTGGCGTTGTTGATGCTTTGTGCCAAATATGTTTCTGAGAAAAAGCTGATCCCTGCTCAGGGTATGCTGTTTGTCATGACGAGTGGCGAGGAGGGGCTTGGAAATTTAAAGGGCAGCCACGCGTTGATGGAAGCTTATGCAGGGCGCGTCAAAGAGGTGTATTCATTCGATGGTCGTTCCGGAATGGCCTGCAATGCTGCAGTGGGTTCAGTGCGTTATCGTGTTGAGGTTAAGACAGAGGGTGGGCACTCCTATGCGAATTTTGGGAACCGCAATGCTATTTTCTATCTGTCTGCATTGATTCAAATGCTCTACAATGCGCCTGTACCGCGGACTGGATCGCGCACCAGCTTTAACGTTGGCAAAATTTCCGGCGGAACTTCGGTAAACACGATTGCGCAACAGGCCGAAATGTTATTTGAATATCGATCTGACATCCGTGAAAATATCGAAAGTATGCAGCGTATTTTTGATGCTGCGGTGGAAGCAACCAGAAGGATGGTGGCGCAGGTTAATGTAGAAGTGCTAGGGGTGCGTCCTTGCATGGGAGAGGTAGATCCCATCTGCCAAAAAAAGCTGGAGGATAAGCTTACAGCACTATTGGCGGAATATTGGGGTATCACGCCATCATTTATGCCGTCCTCAACCGATTGCAACATCCCCTTTTCCATGGGGATTCCCGCTATCTGTTTTGGCGGATATCAAGGACACGGCGCACATACTCGTGAAGAATATATTGAAATTGAAAGCCTTAAAAAGGGTTTTCCGATGTTACTGGCTTGTGTGCTTAGTTGCCTTTAAGCATTATGTTGTGTTTATCACTCCCGAATATTTCTTTATGGAATCCCATAGAGGACGAGTTTTGATACAGATTTAAAGTCGCTCTTTTATAATAGGAAAAAATAACAGCAGAAAGGACATATGCCTTATGTTTTTTGAAAACTTTCAGGCTTGGAAGCTTCATACTTGGCAGGATTATACGTATTTCTTCTTAATGGCATTTACCTGCTTCGCTTTATTGTATTTTGCAACTCGAGCGATCACTAAACGGCGCAACGATGCATCGGCGCTTAAGCGCGTAAAGAAAAAATTGAAAGTCCATGAAGGTAAAGTTTATCATGACGTTACTTTCGAGTTGGCAGGTCAACAGATCCATTTTGACCATTTGCTGGTGGACGCAGCGGGTATCGTTGCTGTGCGCTCGGTTGGCTGGGGTATTCGTGTCTATGGATCCTCTAAGGACAAAACTTGGAAAGTTGAAGACAACAAAACAAAAAATGTGTGGATAGAAAACCCTATTCACATTTTGCAGCAATGCTTTGAACCTATGCGGAAGGAGTTGACTCGGGGAGATATTTATGGTGTTTCGATCGATGCACTGGTGATATTCGCGGATCCATTCTCCTCGCCGGAGCTATACTTAGGACGTGATTCCGGTTGCATTGTATTTGGACAGATTGCCTCATGGGTGAAGAGCAGAAAAATGCGGGCCAATGGAAAAGCTGACAAGCTTGACGTTCATGCAGTGACAGACTATCTTGACAAAGTGATTGTCGTGCCGCAACGCGAACGGCAACAGAAATGAAAAAGCGGGCGCAATCTGCTGTTTGCCTGTTTTAGCAAGGGAACTTTTAACGCATGAAGACAAAGAGCAGCCTTTACCGGATTGGTAAAGGCTGCTCTTTTAGAACCGAAACCGCCGGATGTTTAATCCAGCAACATGCGGTCGTTATCGAGATCCTTGGCGGCTGCTGTGCGGAAGCGCTCAAGAAGACCACTGACAGTCATACTTTGGCGTTCCTCGCCGGTAATATCCAGAATGATCTTGCCGGCGTCCATCATGATCGTACGGCTGCCAAGTTCCAAGGAAGAACGCATGTTATGGGTGATCATCATACAGGTGATTTTATTTTCCGCCACAATATTACGGGTGAGTTGCAGCACTTTTTCGGCGGTGGCGGGGTCAAGTGCGGCGGTGTGCTCATCCAATAACAAAAGTTTGGGTGTAATCAGAGTCGCCATCAACAATGTCAAGGCTTGCCGTTGGCCACCGGACAACAGCCCAACCGGCGACGAAAGTCGATTTTCAAGGCCTAGGTCAAGCGTGGCCAGCCGCTCACGTAAATAACGACGATCCTTGGCGGTGAGTCCGAATGAAGAGGTATGTGCCGCTGTGCGCATATAAGCCAATGAGAGATTCTCCTCGATGGTCATATTGGGTGCGGTGCCCGAAAGCGGATCTTGAAACAGCCGACCGATTGACTGAGCGCGGCGATAGTCTTTTTTAAAGGTTATATCCTCACCGTCGAGGATAATATGGCCGGAGTCAATGAGAAATATGCCGGCAATGGCGTTCATAATGGTCGATTTTCCTGCACCATTGGAGCCGATAATGGTTAAAAATTCCCCTTTGTCGAGCTGAAGGTTAAAATTGTCGAGCGCTTTCTTTTCGTTGACCGTTTTGGGGTTAAAGGTTTTGGTGATATTTTTAAGCGTCAACATTTTTTTTGGCCTCCTTTCTCAGGCGATAAAATCGGTATTGGTCGCGAACTGCGGGGTAAGAAATGGCAATCATCACGATAACAGCTGAGACTAATTTTAAATCGGAAGTGGAAACCGACGCCGAAAGTGCTGTGGCGATGATAATGCGGTAAATTACGGCACCAATCACTGCGGCGAAAATGGCACGTGCCACCGATGGGCCGCGAAATAACATGTCGCACAGGACTTCGCCGATGATCAACGAGGCCAGGCCGATAACGACCATGCCGGTACCCAGTGTAATTTCAGAAAACATTTGGTATTGTGCGAGTAAGCCGCCGGAAAGTGAGACCAGAGCGTTGGCTAAACACAATCCAACCGTGGTGGTATAGGCGGGGTTTATCGACGAGGCGCTCACCATCGTGCGGTTGTCGCCTGTGGCCCGAATTGAAAGGCCCAAGCGGGTGCGCAAAAAGATAATTAATAACAGCGCAGTTAATATAGCAAACATCAGCGATAGGGCCAGCTTTGAATAACTTTTTAGCGGCGCAGGCAATAAATTTGAAAACAGCGTGAAAACTGTTTCTTCCCGCAGCAATGGCAAGTTGGAACGGTTGCCCATGACGCGTAAATTGATGGAATAAAGTCCGGTCATCGTGATAATACCCGCCAAAATTGGCTGAACCTTGAGCTTGGTTTGAAGAACAGCGGTGACAAGTCCCGCTAATGAACCTGCAAAAAAGGCAGCAAATAAGCCAATAATGGGGTGGCCTAATACCGTCAAAGCAGCGGCGGAGGCAGCGCCCAAAGTAAAGGAACCGTCCACCGTTAGATCGGCGATATTGAGTGTTCTAAAAGAAAGATAGAGACCAAGCGCTACCAGACTGTAAATAAAACCCTGCTCGGCTGCGCCGCGCAGTAAAATCATACTCATTATAAAACCTCCCACAGATTGCTGTGGATGAAAACATCAGCACAGAATCTTCTAAACAAGTCATTACCTCGATTTATTTTGTGTACTTTGATACGTCAATACCCAGTGCAGCAGCGGTATCTTTGTTGGCGACAGTGCTGTACTGTGACAGGACCTCAACCGGTACGTCGGAAACAGGTGTGCCCGAGAGGACTTTAGCAGCCATCTGAGCCGTTTGCACACCCAGTTGGGTATAGTTGACGCCTACGGTGGCCAGGCCGCCGTCATTTACCATCGAGTCGGCCGCAACATAAACCGGTAGTTTAGATTCAATGGCAATCTGTGAAAGATTGGGCATGGCATAAGCCACGGTGTTGTCAATTGGGCAGAAAATAGCATCTACCTTGCCAATGAGCGATTGTGCGGCAGAGGTAACTTCACCCGAGGTGATAACACATGTTTCGATATAGGCAACCCCTTTGGCATCCAGTGCGGATTTTGCGTCATTGATAACCGAAACAGAATTTGATTCCCCTTGATTGTATAGGAGGCCGTAGGTTTCAATGCCGGGGGTCAATTCATCAGCCAAGGTGAAAATTTGTTCAGTAGGGATGGCGTCTGAGGTGCCGGTGCAGTTGCGATCCGGCTTTTCAAGCGTGCCGACAAGACCGGCATCCACCGGGTCGGTTACAGCGGAAAAAATGATTGGAATATCGGTGGTGGCAGCAGCTGCGGCCTGCGCAGCCGGGGTGGCGATAGTGATGATCATATCAACCTCGTCGCCGACAAATTTTTGTGCGATCGAGTTTAGTGTGTTCATATCGCCTTGACCATTCTGGTAATCGATATCCACCTTGGCGGCATCAAAACCTTGAGCGGCCAGCTCGGTCACAATAGCTTCACGAATTTCGTCCAGAGAAGGATGCTCCATCATCTGTACAAGGCCTATTTTGATTTTTTGTGATTCAGATGCGGCCGACGAACCGTCGGGGGTCGCAGAAGCGCCTGAAGAAGCGGAAGAGGGACTGTTGCCGCAAGCGGAAAGCAGGACGACAGCAATGGACAGAAAAACGGTTAAAAACTTTTTCATTTACATTCTCACTTTCGTTGTATGATTTATTTGGTTGGGTAAAAGCGTAGCCTTTTACGCCATCGTATTGACCGGAAAGCGTGTTGCATGATCATCCAACTCCTTGCACTATTTTACGTTAATTGCCCGGTAAATAAAAAACCTGTCCTTGAAACAATACTAATTGTTTCAAGGACAGGGAAAAATCCTGCGGTGCCACCTTGATTGTCGCCAAAAACGACCACTTTAAATGGGATGCTATCACATCCCCTGCCCTGTAACGCCGGCTGTTTGCGTCGTAAAATACTTGAGCGGTTGCCCTTTCCTTACGCCCTCTGCGGCCCATCCATACCGATTCGTGTTGCTGCTGAGATTTCAGCATCCCCAGCTCTCTGTAAGCGCGTCATCGGTTTACTCCCCGCATCATAGGTTTCTTGTATTAAAACACAGACTTGTAAAGTTGTCAAGCGTTCGCACCAAAATATAGGTGGTTGGATGCTCTATCTTATGCGTTTTGCGACAAGGTTGACACGACCGGTTGGTTCGTGATTATTTGCTTTTCAGTTTTTTCATGCGCTGATCGTGTGAAAGTTCACGCTTTCTGATGCGCAGGCTCTTAGGTGTGACTTCCAGCAACTCATCATCAGAAATAAATTCGATGCAGGCCTCCAAAGACAGCCTTCTGGGCGGCGTGAGACGCAGCGTGTCATCCGAGCCGGATGCACGCATATTGGAAACATGTTTGCGTTTGCAGACGTTCACAACAAGATCTTCAAGTTTTGGAGATGCGCCAACAATCATTCCGGCGTAAACTGGGGTGCCGGGCTCAATGAACAGATCGCCGCGCTCCTGTGCATTAAAGAGGCCATAGGTTACGGCTTCGCCGGTTTCATGCGCGATCAGCGAACCACTCTGCCGGCTGATAATCTCACCGCGGTAGGCGTCGTACCCGTGGAACAGGGTTGCAATAATGCCTTCGCCGCGCGTATCGGTCAAAAATTCACTGCGGTAGCCGAACAGGCCGCGCGAGGGAATTAAAAACTCAAGCTTCATGCGCTCGCCCACGGGATTCATGCTGATAAGGTCGGCTTTGCGTGAACCAAGCTTTTCCATAACACTGCCTACGGAACCGGCGGGTACGTCAATAATTGCAGTTTCAAATGGCTCCATCAGAACGCCGTTCTCTTCGTACATCAAAGCACGGGGCGCACCGACGGCGAATTCAAAACCCTCGCGCCGCATTGTTTCTATTAAAACTGAGAGATGCATCTCACCGCGGCCCAAGACGCGGAAGCTATCGGTGGTAGAACCCTCCTCAACGCGCAGCGAAACGTCTTTTAGCAGCTCACGAAATAGGCGGTCGCGCAGTTGGCGCGATGTGACAAATTTACCTTCTTTGCCGGCAAATGGACTGTCATTAACCAGAAAGGTCATCTCGACCGTTGGCTCTGAAATTTTTGTAAATTCAATAGGTTCTATTGCGTCCGGAGCGCAGAGACTGTTGCCGATTGTGATATTGTCAATGCCGGAGAACATGACAATATCACCGGCCTTTGCCGATTGTACCGATGTTCTGCCGATGCCCTCAAACTGATAAATAGCGGTGATTTTACCGCGCAAATTAATATCGGTGTCGTGAAAATCGCAGACAGCCACCGGCTGATTGACTTTCATCTCGCCGCGCTCGATACGACCAACGGCGGTACGGCCAACAAATTCGTTATAATCAACGGTGGAGACCAGCACAGAAAGTGGGCCTTCGGTGTCTAAGTCAGGGCAGGGAATATATTCCAGAATGGTTTCAAATAGTGCGGTTAAGTCTGAGTCCTGCGTGTCGGGTGAATAAGACGAAGTACCCGCACGACCCGAGCAGAATACCATGGGGGTGTCAAGTTGTTCATTGGACGCGCCAAGGTCAAGCATAAGTTCGAGCACCTCATCAACGACCTCGTGAACGCGTGCATCGGGTTTGTCCACCTTATTGACCACAGCAATGACGGCCAACCCTAACTCCAACGCTTTTGACAGAACAAAACGTGTCTGAGGCATGGGGCCTTCTGCTGCGTCAACCAGCAGTACGACGCCCGAAACCATGCCGAGTACACGCTCAACTTCGCCGCCAAAGTCGGCGTGTCCAGGGGTGTCGACAATATTAATTTTGGTGCCGTTATAATTGACTGAAGCATTTTTGGCGAGGATTGTGATGCCGCGCTCGCGTTCGATAGCACCGGAGTCCATGATGCATTCTTCAACCTGTTGGTTTTCGCGAAAGGTACCACTCTGGGCAAGCATACCGTCGACCAACGTGGTTTTTCCGTGGTCAACGTGCGCAATGATAGCAATGTTGCGTAAATCTGTTCTTTTCAAAATGACCCACCTATTTTCCGTGCCATCTAACGGCACACATTGATATTTATTTTTTAACCTTAAAATTATACAGCTAATGATACCATTCCGTCAAGAAAAATGTTATAACACGTGTAAAATTGAAAAACGCGCGTTTATTCGGCAAATAAGAATACAGGCCACAGAAGAAGTGTTCTGCGGCCTGTATTCGGTGAAAATTTAGTATTCTCGACCAGCTAATATCATGGCGGCAACACAACTGAGGACAAAGCATGCACATCCGGCACATACCATCACAATCCCCAGAACTGAACGCCACAAGGTTTTAACGTAAGCAGTCTTTTCAGCAATCATTTATATTGACGACCCCTTTCAAAATTATCAGCTAAGACGCGCCTCAAGTGCAGCGAGCTGCTTTTTCATTTCTTCGGGCAATTTATCGCCAAAACGTGCATAAAACGCTTTAATAGAAGCGATGTCCTCGTGCCAGAGGGCAGGATCTACCGCCAACAAAGATGCAACGGTTTCCTCGGTTAGCGCTAACCCCTCGAGGTTCAGATCCTCGGGGGAAGGTTCGTAACCAATCTGGGATTTAATTGCATGGGCGGAACCGTCAGCACGGCCAAGAATCCACATGAGGACGCGCATATTGTCGCCAAAACCCGGCCAGACAAAGTTGCCTTCGTCGTCAAGCCTGAACCAGTTGACATTAAAAACCTTAGGGGCTTTGTCCCCCATTTTTTTGCCCATTTCGAGCCAGTGCTGCCAGTAGTCACCCATGTTATAGCCGCAGAAAGGCAACATGGCCATCGGATCGCGGCGGACAACACCGACCGCACCGGCCGCAGCAGCGGTGGTTTCGGAAGCCATAATAGAGCCGACAAATACACCGTGGTTCCAGTCCAACGCCTCATACACCAGCGGCGCGGTTTTGGCGCGTCGACCGCCAAAAATAATAGCATCGATAGGAACGCCCTGCGGTGCGTTGAATTCGGCGGAGATAACCGGACAATTTTCAGCGGGTGCAGTAAAGCGAGCATTGGGGTGTGCGGCCTTGACGCCGCTATCGGGCGTCCAAGGATTTCCTTTCCAGTCCAGTGCATTTCTGGGCGGGTTTTTATCAAGGCCCTCCCACCAGACGGTATTGTCGTCAAGATTTTGTGCCACATTGGTGAAAATGGTGTTGCGTTTGGTGCTTTCAAGGGCATTGAAGTTGGATTTTGCGTTGGTACCGGGAGCCACGCCAAAGAAGCCTTTTTCAGCATTGATGGCATAAAGACGCCCATCTTGACCGATGCGCATCCAAGCGATGTCATCGCCGACACACCAGACCTTGTAACCCTGCTTTTGATAAATTTCGGGCGGAATCAACATGGCTAAATTGGTCTTGCCGCAGGCCGATGGAAAAGCGGCTGCCACATAACGAATGCGGCCTTTGGGGTCTTGAATGCCGAGGATCATCATATGTTCGGCCATCCATCCCTCGGTTTTGGCCTGATAGGATGCGATGCGCAAGGCAAAGCACTTTTTGCCCATCAAAGCGTTGCCGCCGTAGCCGGAATTGATCGACCAAACGGCGTTGTCCTCGGGAAAGTGGCATATGTAACGGTTTTCGGGATCCAGCTTGGATTTGGAATGCAGACAGCGAACCCAATCGTTGGAATCGCCCAGCTCGTCAAGGGCACACTGGCCGGCACGGGTCATGATCAGCATGGAAACGGCGACATAAATGGAATCGGTAACCTCAATGCCAACCTTAGCGCTCGGTGAACCAAGCGGCCCCATTACGAAAGGAACAATATACATGGTGCGACCCTTCATGCAGCCATCGTAAAGTTTTGTTAGCATTGAATATGCCTTTTTAGGATCCATCCAGTTGTTTGTAGGGCCGGCATCTTCTTCGCGGTGACAGCAGATAAAGGTTCTGTCCTCTACGCGGGCAACATCATTGGGGTCGGAACGGTGCAGCATACACCCCGGCAGCTTATCCTGATTTAAAGTAATGAGCTCGCCTGTCTTAAGCGCTTCTTGACGTATGGCATCGGACTGTTCCTCACTACCGTCGACCCAAAGAACGTTGTCCGGCTTGCATAGGGCAATTGCTTCCTCAACCCAAGCAAGCACCATTTTATTGGTTGTCATAACATATCCTCCCTAAAAAATGATGAACCTTTGCAATGATCTTATTATACACCTATCGGCGATAATTGCAATCCGTTTCCATGTGCATTTTAAAACAAAGAGCGCTTATGATTTAAACTGCAAAAGATTCGGGAGAACCATTTTCGACCGACAGCGTCGCGATCGCATTGAGTGCAGCATCAGCAACATGGTTCGCCGAAAACTCAAAATAGGCCTGGGCCCCGATCATAGCGGCGTTATCACCGGTTAAAGACAGCGGCGGCATATAAAGGTTCAGGCCACGTTCGGCGGCAGAGTCGATAAGTTGGGCACGCAGTCGGGTATTGGCCGAAACACCCCCCGCTATCGATATATTTTTGGCACCTGTCTGTTCGGCTGCGAGAAACAGACGGCTGCACAGGGCGTCACACACCGTTTTCTCGAAGCCGGCGCACAATGAAGGTATATCCAGCATCTCTCCTTTTTGTTGTGCGTTGTGCAAAAGGTTTACCACGCAGGTTTTAACGCCTGAAAAGCTCATGTCCAGCGGGGCACCGTCAACATGCGGTTTTGGGAAGCGATATTTATTTTCATCCCCCAGCCGAGCTTGTGCATCCAGCGCGACACCGCCCGGATAACCCAGCCCCATTGAGCGGGCCGCTTTGTCAAAGGCTTCACCGGCGGCATCGTCGCGCGAGCGACCCAAAACTTTTAAATCGGTATAGCCCTGCACATCTATAATCAGGCTATGCCCACCCGATGCCACGAGGCAGAGAAAGGGTGGCTTCAGTTCAGGTGAGGCGATGTAGTTGGCTGCGATATGTCCGCGAATATGGTGGACCGGAATCAAAGGCTTGCCTGTCGCAAAAGCCAAGCCTTTGGCAAAGTTGACCCCAACCAACAGCGCGCCGATCAGTCCGGGGCCGGCAGTGACGGCAACAGCGTCCACGTCGCAAACGGCCAGCTTTGCTTGTGAAAGCGCTTGAGAAACGACAGTGTCTATTTTTTCTATGTGACGACGGGAAGCGATTTCAGGGACGACGCCGCCGTAGAGACCGTGCTCGGCGATCTGCGTATAAACAACTGAGGATAAAACGCTGTGCCCGTTTTCGACGACAGCAGCAGCGGTTTCGTCGCAGGAGGATTCGATTGCGAGAATTTTCATATTATTAGAAACTCCTTGAAAAAATAACGTGATATCGGTCACGTATGGGCAAAGCTCAGATACCGAGGCCGTTATTAGGTGTATGGCGCATGAGCAAGGCGTCTTCGCGTGGTGAATCGTAAAAATTGGGGCGAATACCCACCGGTTCAAACCCCAGATTTCGATAAAGGGAGATGGCAGTAACATTGGAAACGCGGACCTCAAGCATCAACCAGTCGAGCGACAGATTAATCGCCTCAGACAACAGCGTGCGGGTGAGGGCCTCCCCCACGCCGTGGCGGCGCTCCTGTGGCAGCACTGCGACGTTGGTAACGTTGCCTTCACCACAAATGTATTCTAAACCGGCCCAACCAACAACTTGGTCTTTGCTTTTAAGTGCAACAAACATAGCGGCGTTTTCCTTAGCCAGCTCGGTCGCAATGCTTTGTACGCTCCACGGTTGGGCAAAGCAGGCCTTTTCAACTTCAGCAATTGCCGGGATATACGCTGATGTTACCGGTAGCACTTTGAATTTCATGGTTTACTTAGCCTCCAACCAGTTTTTACCGACGCTCGCCTTGGCCACCATAGCCACTTTGAGCGACACGGCGTTTTGCATCTCCTCCGTCAGAATAGCTGCAGCGCGCTCAGCCTCGTTAGCAGGTGCTTCGACGATCAATTCGTCGTGTACCTGCAAAATTAGACGGGCGCGCATTTTTTCTTTTTTAAGGCGTGCGAACACCTTGACCATCGCTAGCTTAATAATGTCCGCAGCGGTGCCTTGGATGGGGGTATTCATCGCGACGCGCTCACCGAATGCTTTGGTGATGCGATTGGTTGCGGCAAGTTCCGGCATTGGACGACGTCGGCCGAACAGCGTTTTAACATAACCGTGTTCCTTGCCAAATGCAACGGTTTCTTGCATGTAGTCGTGCACACCTTGATAAGTGGCGAGGTAACTCTTGATATAGCGGTCAGCCTGAGCGACAGAAACGCCGATGTCCTGAGAGAGTGAAAATGCGCCGATTCCGTAAACAATACCGAAGTTGACTGCTTTTGCACTCGAGCGCATCTGTGGCGTCACGAATGCCTCGGGCATATCGAATACCTGTGCGGCCGTTTTGGTGTGAATGTCCTCATCGTGCATAAAGGCATCGATCATAGCAGTGTCGTTTGCGATATGGGCCAGCACCCGCAGCTCAATCTGTGAATAGTCGGCATCGACCAGCGAATAACCATCTTCTGCAACAAAAAATCGACGCAGGCGGCTGCCGCGCTCAGTGCGCACAGGAATGTTCTGTAAATTTGGCTCGGTTGAACTGATGCGACCGGTGCGCGTTTCAGTTTGCCTGAAGATAGAACGCACGCGTCCATCGGCGTCAAGTTGTGCAAGCAACCCCTCAACGTAGGTGGATTTTAGCTTGGCCAGCTTGCGGTAGGATAAAACATCTTCTATGATGGGGTGTTTGTTTTTTAAGGCATCAAGAGTATCGGCGTTGGTGGAATAACCGCTCTTGGTTTTGCGCTTGGCGGGTAAACCCAGACGATCAAACAAAACCTCGCCCAACTGCTTGGGGGAATTGATGTTGAACGAACCGCCCGCGAGAAAATAGATGCGCTGGGTTAGCTCGGCGATATCGGCGTCTAAGTCGTCACCAAACGATTTTAAACCGTCGGCATCGAGTGCAAAGCCGAGCGCTTCCATCGAGGCCAGCACATGGGCAAGTGGTTGCTCGATGTCGACAAGCAGCATTTCCATCTCTTTTTCACGGACTTCCTCTTGTAATTGTGTAGCTAGAGCGGGCAGTATCTGCATGTCGTCCGCGAGGGCGGCCAAATTTTCGGAAAGGGTATCTGGCGAGTTAAAAACCTGCCGAGCTAAGGTGCGGCCACTGCAGAGTGTGGAGATGGTATAATTGCTGGCCAGTGGGGAAAGCAGATAGCCGGCCAGAATAGGGTCAAATTTTATATCGTTGCCCTCAATGCCTTTTAGACAAAGGTAATGGTACCAGTCTTTGCAGTTGGGAAACGTCAGTTCGGCGCCACTTTGAGACAGGTCAACCAGCAACGCCTCCAGCTCAGTGCAATCGGTATCCAACAGCGCAAGGCTGCTGCCCAAAATGGCGGCGGCGATGGGTTCATTATTGGAGAAATGAATACTAACAGCAAGCCTTTCCTCCGAAAACAGGGCGCGGGTCTTGTCCACATTGTTAATCACAACAGCAATAGGCGCAACTTCGGGTTGTGAGACAGTCGCAGATACTTCCGGAAAGGCGGGCGGAGAAAGGTTGAGGCGTGTAATGATTGAGCGCAACTCTAGTCTATCGAGCAAACTGTAGAGTTTATCGGCTTCTTGTGGGGCGGTGATGAGGTCATTAAGGGTTTTGTCAAGCGGTACTGCGCAGTTAATCTCGGCCAGAACGCGGCTCTGGTAAGCGCTGTCACGGCCGTCGATCAGCTTTTGCCGCACCCCTTTTTTTATAGCAGGATCCTCGAGGTGTTCATAGACGCCATCAAGCGTATCAAAGGAAGAAATTAACGCTAAGGCAGTCTTTTCCCCTATTCCGGCTACGCCGGGAATGTTGTCGGACGGGTCCCCCATGAGCGCTTTTACATCGATCATCTGTCTGGGTGAAACGCCATATTTTTCTTGGACGGCGACTTCATCGACGATTTCGGCCCCTGATTGTCCGCCGCGTGTGAAAGCCAACCGTACGGTCACGCCACCACCAATGAGCTGGAAGCTGTCGCGGTCGCCTGTGGCAATAATGCATTCACAGCCGTTGTTTCGGCAGGTGGCAGCGAGCGTGCCGAGAATGTCGTCCGCCTCATACCCCTCAACAGATAAAATTGGATAACCCAGATAGCCAAGCAATTCTTTGAGCGGGTCGAGTTGCTGCGCGAGTTCTTCGGGCATGCCCTTACGCTGTGCCTTGTAGCCGTCGTACAACTTGTGGCGAAAGGTGGGCGCTTTAAGGTCAAACGCAAAGGCAACAATGTCCGGCTTAACCTCGTCACAAATTTTAAACAAAATATTTAAAAAACCGTAGATACCGTTAGTGAACAACCCTTCGCGCGTGGTGAGTGGCCGCACGCCGTAATAAGCGCGATTGAGGATACTGTTGGAATCGACTGCGAGGAGTTTCATTTTGGTCTCCCTTCAAAATAGGCTATTTTCCGGTAAGCGCTAGGTTGGAAAAAAGGCGGTTGCCGCATCAGCGGCGAGCCGTTGCGCATAAACCACGGTATAATAGTCGTTTTGCGGCTATTATACCACAAAAATGTCAATGCACCAAAAAATTCAGCACCAATGAAGGAAAGTCTGTTGAAGGTACGCGCGTCTTTTGCTAAAATAAAAAGACTTAACAGAGAGGGATTATTTGATGAAAATTTCGACGATTGAAATAAATGGATTTGCTGCACTGGCACCAATGGCGGGTGTGGCCGATCGTGCGGTGCGCACTATCAGTCGCGCGCATGGTGCGTGTTATACCGTGGGCGAAATGACAAGCGCCAAAGGCATTAGCATGGGGAGCAAAAAAAGTGCAGAGCTGCTAGAAGTTGACGATGCGCACCCCTTTGCGGTGCAGCTTTTCGGCATTGACCCCGACTGTATACGCGAGGCAACTCAAGTGGCCGCTCAGCGAACACCGGATCTGATCGATCTAAATATGGGGTGCCCTGCGCCTAAAATTACCGGTGGCGGAGCGGGTAGCGCGCTGCTTAAAAATTTACCGCTGGCAGAAGCAATTGCGCGTGCGGCCGTTTCAGGCGCGGGGAATATTCCGGTGACAGCTAAAATCCGTCGAGGATATGATGCGGATGATAATGTGGCGGTTGAAGTAGCCAAAAGACTTGAGCAGGCGGGTGTGGCGGCGATTACAGTGCACGGCAGAACGCGTGCGCAGATGTATTCCCCACCGGTCGATTTGGATTGTATCGCAGCAGTCAAGGCGGCGGTATCCGTGCCGGTTATCGGCAACGGTGATATTTTTACGCCGCAGGACGCCAAGCATATGTTTGAGTACACCGGCTGCGATCTGGTCATGATCGGCCGCGGTGCGCTTGGCAACCCGTGGCTTTTCGGGCAGGTCAATGCGCTTATGCGTGGCGAGTCTATGGTTGCAACACCGGCGCTTAAAATACGCCTTGAAGTTATGCAGCAGGAAATAGCACTGTTAATAGCGAATAAAGGTGCGCATGTGGGATTCAGAGAAGCTAGGAAGCATGTGGGGTGGTATATGAGCGGGCTGCGGGGCGCGGCTCAACTGCGGCGTCTATGCGGCGAAATCAGTGGGTGGGAGCATGTGGCTGCTATCTGCGAGATGGCACAGCAACTCAATCTGCCAGATGCGCTTTGATTTGCGTGCAGACCGCTTCGGCGTGTTGGCAGGTCATCAAGCTGGAAAGTGGCAGTGATAACTCACGTGCAAACAGAGCCATGGCGTTGGGAAAAGCCTCAGTCTTTAACCCCAATTTTTTATAGGCAGAGAGCATTGGCAGTGGTGGGAAATGCAGATTGCAGTAAATGCCGTCTTCACGCAGAGCGTTGAGTAAAAGATTGCGTCGAGTCGCTTTTCCCTCAGGCAGTAATGCCATATAAAGGTGGTAGGACGCGTGATCGCCGTGGCGCAGAGCCGACCAGTCCGCCGGAAGCAGGCGGTCGTAGGTCGCGCAGACGGATTTGCGACGGGTGAGCATGTCGGGATAGCGCTTGAGCTGTGATAGGCCGATAGCTGACTGCAAATCTGAAAGGTTTGCCTTGTGCCCGAAATCCACAATATCATATGTGGTGGCACCGTGATTTCGCTGCCAAGCACTTTTGCTTTGTCCATGCAGGATATTGCGGCTGAGTGTGCGGTATATAGCGGCGTTATCGGCACCGGGAACTTTCCACAGCAGCGCACCGCCCTCGGCGGTGGTAAGGTTTTTGGTGGCGTGAAATGAAAAGACGCTAAAATCTGCCAGTGCACCACTATTGCCTGCCGTACACGAGGAGCCGAGCGAATGTGCCGCGTCGGCGATGACAATGGGGCGTCCAATCGGGATAAGGCCACCGGAATACGGACGGCAAATCGACGCGCATGCCGCCTTTATGGCGGAGTAGTCGCAGAGCGCGCCGCCGATATCTACCGGAATGACCGCTGCGGTGCGCGGGGTCAAATGGCGCGCGACAGTATCGGCTGAGAGCAAAAAGCTACCGGGCACACAGTCGACCAAAATGGGGGTGGCGCCAACATGTACAACCGCCGCAGCTGTGGCGGAAAAAGTGTAGGCCGGCACGATGACTTCGTCCCCTGCTCCAATGCCGCACAGACGCAGCGCAGCTTCCAACCCTGTTGTGGCGCTCGAGACGCAGACGGCGCCATCTGCACCGGTAAAAGCGGTAAGAGCCTGTTCGAATTGTGCGGTGACGGCGCCTGTTGTTAGCCAGCCTGAGCGCAGAACGGCGAGGACCGCGTCACATTCACTTTGTGTAATATCGGGTGCGGTGAAAGGTATATTTGGCATAATGCGCCTCCTGTTTAAAAAGCTTGTTCTCCAATTCTATGCAGCAGGGCAAAAAGCCATGAATAATTACACAGCACAAGGGTTTAAATGGTGCGCTAAGTTTTCTTTGCGAGGTTTAGTCTATGCGTGCGCTTTATGTGCGGGGGTGACGGGATATATAAGTGTATTAAGGTTCAAGTTTCATTTTACACAGATGGCCAAACACATTATCCTGTCTATTCGGAATTTTTAAAATCATATCCAAATCGGAAACTTTCCAAAAAGCCGATAAAAAGAGCTAAAAATGCTTGACGAATGCTGTTTTATTGTGATATGATACTCATACCTCGAAAAGGGTCTATTTTTTTGTGCCCAAAAAAGAGGACACAAGAATCCCCTTGAGGGAGGCAAAAACTAATCCGTTTAACAGGAGGTGCCGAAAAATGCGAGTAAAAATTACTTTGGCTTGCACGGAGTGCAAACAGCGCAACTACAACACGATGAAAAACAAAAAGAACGACCCGGACAGACTTGAGATGAACAAGTATTGCAGATTCTGCAAGAAGCACGTTGTTCACAAGGAAACCAAGTAGGAAAGAAAGGCAGGAGATCAAAATGGCAGAAAAGCCTGAGAAGAAGTCTATCTTTGCTCGGTTTAGCAAGTTCTTCCGCGATCAGAAAAGCGAGGTCAAAAAAATTGTTTGGCCCTCGAAGAAACAGGTGCTCAACAACACCGGTGTCGTACTGATTGCCGTCGCACTTTTTGCGATTTTGACCGGAGGATTCGATTGGGTTCTCGGCATGATCGTTAAAGCTGTGCTTGGCGCTTAAAGTCATGGAGGAACACAATGTCTGATTTAGCCAGATGGTATGTGGTTCACACCTACTCGGGTTACGAGAATAAGGTGGCCAGCAGCATTGAGAATGCTGTGGAAAACCGGAAGCTCCAAGAGTTGATCTGCGAGGTCAAAGTTCCGAGCGAAATGGTAACCGAAATTAAGGACAACAAAAAACGCGAGGTTGAGCGCAAGGTCTTCCCCGGTTATGTCCTGATTAAAATGGTCATGAACGACGAAACGTGGTACGTCGTGCGTAATATTCGTGGCGTCACCGGTTTTGTGGGGCCAGGCTCCAAGCCTGTTCCGTTGACCGATGATGAGGTGCAACGCTTAGGCGTGGAGAAAAACGAAATCGAGATCAACTTTTCGGTTGGCGATAATATTTCGATCATCGACGGCTACTTTGGTGGATTTATCGGAAGGGTCAACAGCATTGAGAAGGATAAAGGTCTTGTGCGTGTAACCGTTTCGATGATGGGCAAGGATGTGCCTGTTGAGCTTTCGCTTGAACAGGTGTCTGCGCTCGCGTAGTACTTTTAGTAAACAAAGCGATAAATTCGCGTATAGGCTGTTTATATGGCAGCCTGTGGGAGGGGTTGTATGCCCCGCAAATTAACCACTAATTTTGGAGGTGCAAGTTAAAATGGCACAAAAGGTTGTAGGCTATATAAAGCTACAGATTCCCGCCGGAAAGGCAACGCCGGCTCCGCCTGTTGGTCCGGCTCTCGGTCAGCATGGCGTAAACATTATGGCATTCACTAAGGAGTTCAATGAGCGCACGAAGGGTGAAATCGGAATGACCATTCCGGTTGTTATCACTGTTTATGCTGATCGCTCTTTCTCCTTTATTACCAAGACTCCACCTGCGGCGGTTCTGATCAAGAAAGCGATCGGAATTGAAAGCGGCTCGGGCGTGCCCAACAAAAACAAGGTGGGCAAAATCACCCGTGAGCAAATTCGCCAGATTGCAACCACGAAGATGCCCGACCTTAACGCTGCGAATATCGAGACTGCTATGAGCATGATCGCCGGTACCGCACGTTCTATGGGCGTCGAAGTGATTGAGTAAGAAGGAGGATTTGCAATGAAGCGCGGAAAAAAATACGCTGAAAGTGCCAAACTTGTCGAGGCGCTCAAGCTTTATGAAACTGAAGAAGCATTGGATTTGTGTTTAAAAACCGGAAAGGCCAAGTTCGATGAGACCGTCGAGCTGCACATCCGCCTGGGTGTTGACTCCCGCCATGCCGACCAGCAGGTTCGCGGCGCGGTTGTTCTGCCCAACGGTACGGGTAAAACCGTTCGTGTACTGGCATTTTGCAAGGGCGACAACGTTCAGAAAGCGTTGGACGCAGGCGCTGATTTCGCCGGTTCGGATGAGTATGTCACCAAGATTCAATCCGAAGGCTGGATGGATTTTGACGTTGTCATCGCCACCCCCGATATGATGGGTGTTATTGGTCGTCTTGGTAAGGTGCTCGGCCCGCGTGGCCTGATGCCGAACCCTAAGGCCGGTACCGTTACCCCTGATGTTGCCAAGGCTGTCACTGAAGCCAAGGCCGGTAAGATCGAATATCGTCTTGACAAGACCAACATCATTCACTGCCCCATCGGCAAGGTATCTTTCGGCATGCAGAAGCTGCAAGAGAACTTTGACGCATTGATGGGTGCCGTTGTGAAAGCTAAGCCCTCTGCGGCTAAGGGCCAGTACGTTAAGAGCTGTGTCGTTGCTACTACTATGGGGCCCGGCGTGAAGATTAACCCCTCTAAGTTCCAGGGAACAAACGCGCCTGCTGAAAAGTAAGCACAACAGATTGCTATCGAGTATTACGCCCCGCAGTTTTTGCGGGGCGTTTGCAATTAACAAAGGTAAAGATTTCAAAATTTAAAAAATGTTTTAAAACCCCTTATTTTGTTTCTCTAAATTTGTTGACAAAGGGACGCAGTTGTGGTACAGTACTACTATTGTCACGATCCAAAGACAGCAGGTGCGTTTTGCGCGTAAGGATTTTCGCCTGCCGAGGAATGAGTGCAGACCATGAAAATTTTTTGATGTGTTTGTTGAAGCTCCTTCCCAAGATTGTGGGGAGGACTTTTTTGTTTTCTTCTTTGGACTTGATAGAAATCCATCACAGGAGGTGAATTAAATGCCCAGTGAAAAGATTTTAGCTAAAAAGCAGGAAGTTGTGGCTGATCTTGCGAGTAAGCTTCAGGAGTCTGCTGCGGGTGTTCTTGTTGATTACAAGGGAATTACCGTTGCCGACGATACCAAGCTGCGTCGCGAGTTGCGTGAGGCCGGTGTTGACTATTTTGTTGTTAAGAATACACTGCTCGAACGCGCTGCCGATCAGGTAGGCTTTCAGGAGCTGAAGGATCATCTGTCCGGTACGTCCGCCCTTGCAGTCAGCAAAGAAGATGCGATTATCGCCGCTAAGATTCTGAGCAAGTACGCTGATGCTTCCAAAGGAAAGTTCACGGTTAAGGCCGGTTTTGTCGATGGTGGTGTTATTGATGCCGCTAAGGTATCGGCGCTTGGCAACCTGCCAAGCAGAGAAACATTGCTTTCTATGCTGCTTTCCGGACTTACTGGCAATCTGCGCGGTCTGGCCTGTGCGCTTAACAGCATTGCTGAAAAGGATGCGCAAGATGCGCCGGCTGAAACCCCCGCTGCTGAGTAGTTTAGCAGCAATCATTATTTGAAAATATACAATTAACAGGAGGTAAGTGATCATGGCTTCTGAGAAGATCATTAAATTTGTTGAAGAAATCAAGACCCTGACCGTTCTCGAGCTCAATGAGCTTGTTAAGGCAATCGAAGAGGAATTCGGTGTTTCCGCTGCTGCGCCCGTTATGATGGCTGGCGCTGCGCCCGCAGCAGCTGCTGCTGAGGAAAAAACCGAGTTTGACGTTATCCTTGTTGAGGCCGGCGCTTCTAAGATGGGCATCATCAAGCTTGTTAAGGAAGCTTGCGGACTTGGCCTTAAAGAGGCGAAAGAGCTCGTTGATAGCGCGCCTAAGCCCCTCAAATCCGGCATTTCCAAGGCTGATGCCGAGGCGCTTGCAGCTCAGTTTACCGAGGCTGGCGCTAAGGTCGAGGTTAAGTAAGAAGTTTTTGCTTATAAAAAGCATCTCCGTAACAGGAGATGCTTTTTTGCGTCATGCAAGATGTGGGCAAAGGCTATAGTGGAAAAAAGACGTGCTGTTAGTGGTGATGCAGCAAAGTTAAAATATTAAAGGTATATTTTACCATAAATGAAAACAAATCATGAATTTAATATGTTTTGTTGGATTTTTCGCATGAAAATGATAAAAAAGTGTTTTAAAGACTTTGCAGTATCTTGAAAATGTACTATAATAATTTGTGATACTTTTATTGGGTAAAGGTATAATTTTAGAAGAGGAGGGAACGCACTTTTATGATGAATCGCATAAAAATTAAAGTTCTTGAAGCGACCTATACCATTGCGTCTCCCGAAAGCGAGGAGTATGTCCAGACGCTGGCGGCGGAGCTGGACGCTCAGGCACGCGCGCTGATGGAGGTTGATGCAAAACTTTCGCCCAATGCTGCGCTGATTCTTTGTGCTATGGGATATGCCGATGCTTTTCATAAAAGCGAGAAGTCGGCCGATCATATGCGCTCTCAGCTGACTGATTATCTTGAGGATGCATCCAAGGCGCGTACCGAGTTGGACGAAGCCAGACGCGAGATTGAAAAGCTGCGTCTGAAGCTTTCTGCTGCTGAAAAATAGATTTTTATTTCAGACGCAGTAATCAGGAGGATTTTATGACACTGCAAATAAAGCGCGTACGTGCCCAAGCGGTGCTACCCGAGCGTGCCACTCAAGGCTCGGCGGGGCTGGACCTTAGAGCCTGTACGAGCGAGGAGACCTGCATCATGCCGGGAGAGACCGCTTTGCTGCCCACGGGCCTGGCAATTGCGCTGCCGGAGGGATGCGTGGGATTGGTTTTTGGCAGGAGTGGACTGGGGATCCGCCATGGCATTGTACCCGCCAATGCGGTTGGTGTCATTGACGCCGACTATCGTGGGGAAATCCAAGTGGGGTTGACCAACCACTCGGCAGAGCCTTACATCATTGTGACCGGCGACCGCATTGCACAGCTGGTTATTGTGCCCGTGCTCAAACCGCCGATTGAAGAAGTAGAAAATCTTTCTGATACCGCACGTGGTGAAGGCGGATTTGGCTCTACCGGGAAGGAATGACATCAACTTGAAGCTCAAACGCAATCTTGTTTTTATATTTTTCTTATTGGCTGGTATCATTCTGGGCGCATTGCTCGCATCTCTTGGGCAGCAGATCGCTTTTTTAAGCTGGCTGGCTTATGGCAAAACGGTGGGGATATCGGTTTCGGATCCATTAATTTTAGACTTATCAATGCTGCGTATGGCGTTTGGTCTGGAGGTCGGCGTGAATGTTGCGCAGATCATTACCATAACCATTTCGTTACTCATTTATAAAAGTGTTGCACAAAAGCTGTGACGCAAAGGAGCTTTTAAATTTATGGCGTTAATTTTGGCTTCAGCTTCTCCGAGGCGGTTTGAATTATTAAAACTGATCACCGAGGAATTTTTAGTGGTGACCTCACAGGCGGATGAATCGCTTTCATCCGGCATTTTACCGCAGCAGGCAGTTGCGCTGTTGGCGCGGCGGAAAGCTCAAGCAGTGGCGGCCAATCGTTGCGGAGATGTTATAATAGGCGCTGATACGGTGGTTGCGCTGGATGGCCAAATCTTTGGTAAACCCTGTGACCGCAAGCAGGCCGCTGAAATGTTGCGGATGTTTTCGGGGAGAACACATGAAGTATACACCGGCGTTTGTATTTGGCACCAAGGTGTGGCGGACTGTTTTTCGCAGGTAGCGAAGGTTACGTTCGCTGAGATGGACGCGCAAGAAATCGCAGATTATGTGGCCAGCGGAGAGCCGGATGATAAGGCCGGCGCTTACGGCATACAAGGAATGGGTGCACGGTTTGTTGCACATCTTGAGGGGGATTATTACACGGTAATGGGGCTCCCGGTTCAAGCGTTATATCAGGCGCTGCGGCAAAAAGGTTTGCTGACGTCTCTATAAATAAATGATCAGACTTATATTAATCTTTAGATTATAGTCTAGGAGGAAAAAATATGTTTTCTTTTTCCAAGGATATCGGCATTGACCTTGGCACTGCCAACACTCTGGTATTTATGAAAGGCAAAGGTATTATTCTGCGTGAGCCTTCGGTTGTGGCAGTGGATACGCGTAAGGACGAGGTGCTTTATGTCGGACAAGAGGCCAAAGGTGTTATTGGAAGAACACCGGGGTCGATCGTCGCCATGCGCCCACTAAAGGACGGCGTTATCGCGGATTTTGATATTACAGCAAATATGCTCCAACGTTTTATCAAGAAAGTGTGTGGCAACTCTTTCTTTGCGCGCCCGAATATTGTGATTTGCATTCCATCGGGTGTTACTGAGGTTGAACGTCGCGCTGTACGCGAGGCTGCTGTGGCGGCGGGGGGAAGACGTGTTTCAATTATAGAAGAGCCTATGGCTGCTGCTATCGGTGCCGGATTGCCCGTTGCGGAAGCAACCGGTAGCATGGTGGTGGATATCGGTGGTGGTACGAGTGAAGTCGCTGTTATTTCACTGGGCGGCATTGTAACGGCGCGTTCGGTGCGTGTCGGCGGCGATTCTTTCGATTTTGCCATTATTCAATACATCAAGCGCAAGCACAATTTGCTTATCGGTGAGCGTACCGCCGAGCAGATCAAGATTGAAATTGGCTCAGCGTTTCCTTTTGAAGAAGAGATTATTATGGATATTAAAGGCCGCAACTTGGTGGATGGCTTGCCCAAAAACATTCAGATTACGCCCAAAGAGATTCGCGAGGCACTGGCTGATTCTATTGCGTCGGTACTTGATGCAATTAAAACAACCCTTGAGCGCACGCCGCCTGAGTTGGCGGCCGACATCATTGACCACGGCATTATGTTGACCGGCGGTGGTGCTATGTTGCGTGGCTTGGACCAGCTGATCTCCAAAGAAACCGGGATTAATGTATTGATTGCCGATGATCCGTTGGACTGCGTCGCTATAGGCACCGGCAGAGTGCTGGAAGATATTGATCGTTTACGAGATGTGCTTTCTAGCGGTGAAGACAAGCGCTGATTGAGCACATTGCGCCCACACTTAAAATATGATAACCCGCGGCAGGGGCAGGGGCGTAGCTTGCGGCCTTGCTTCTGCCTGTTTTGATTGTGCATTATAGCATTTTAAGGAGGTGACTGCATGGAGGATTTTTTTAAGAGTCGGCATTTTAAAATTTTAGCGCTGGTTTTAGCGCTGGTTTTTGCATTTACACTTCGTGCTGCGCATACAGGCACAGCCATTCCGATGATTTCTCAGGTAACTGCATGGATGCTTACGCCACTTCAGCGCGCCAGTGCGGAACTGACCTACAATATCGATACCGCCGTTAGCGAATACTTTTCGGGGCCGCGGCTCGCGGATGAAAATGATCAGCTTCGTGCCCAAAATGCGGATCTACGCAGTCAACTTGTGGAGTATGCCAGACTTAAAGCTGAGAATGACCAGTTAAAACAATATCTTGAAATTAAAGAGAAAAATCCAGATTTTGATTTTGAACCAGCTATGGTTATCGGTCGCGATGCAGCGGATCGATTTTACTCTTTTACTATTGATAAAGGCAGTAGCGACGGCGTTGCCAAGAACGACCCTGTGATCACGCAGGAGGGATTGGTGGGCATTGTCCAAGAGGTGGGGATTACGCACGCAAAGGTGCTTACGATACTCGACGTCATGGTTGAAGTCGGGGTGATCAATGCCAATACACGAGAGATTGGGGTGACCACCGGTGAACTGGCCCTTGCTGAAGATGGCATGTTGCGCCTATCTTATTTACCGCGAGAATCTACTGCAAAGGTGGGGGATCTTGTGGCAACAACCGGCGTTGGTGGATTGTTTCCCAGAGAGTTGGTTGTTGGGGCCATCAAAGAAATTTTACCAGATAGCAAGGGACTGTCGCTCTACGCCGTAGTATCACCACCTGCTGATATTCGGGGCGTTCGCGACGTTTTAGTGATCAAGCACTTTGAGGGGCAGGCCTCCGCCGAGCAATAGGAGAAGTTGTATTGGAACAAAAAACACTCAGACTTTTTATTTTTAAAAATATCATATATACCGTTTTTATTTTAATCGGCTATATTTTGCAGGAAACCCCCCGCCTGTTAGCTATCGGTAATGTGCGGCCGGTTTTGG
Source organism: Candidatus Fimivivens sp. (assembly GCA_047974975.1). Classification (GTDB taxonomy): domain Bacteria; phylum Bacillota; class Clostridia; order Oscillospirales; family Ruminococcaceae; genus Yanshouia. The sequence continues at coordinate 186,289 of JBKECV010000008.1, read as the reverse complement.
TTATTTCGGTCGTCACCGCGATTGCGATGATTGAGGGTGAGTTTGTAGGGGGAGGGTTTGGCTTGTTAGGCGGTATTTTGTGCGACACCGCCGCGTTTCATATATTTGGTGTCGCACCAATATTTTTTCTCATACTTGGCTGTGCATGTGGTTTGTTGGTTATTTACCTCATTCAACCCAATATTAAAACAGCCTTTTTACTTTGTGGTGGATTTGCACTGATTTATGGTACGGTTGCACATTATCTTATTTATGGTATCTGGGGATATGCGGGTGCCAACCGGCTGTTGTTGACTAAAACGTTGCCATGTGCAATATATACAGCGGTATTTGGGATGGCGGCTTTTTTGATTGTAAAAAGGGTGAATGCGTGGTTTGAACAAAAAATTTCACAGTAATTGATGCGTCACTTTAGAAGAGAGGGGGTGCGAGTATGAAAATTTCTCAAGAAAAGCTTAGGTTGATAACGCTTGGTATTGTTGTTTGGATGGTGTTCAGCCTGTTTTTATTCAGACTCGCACAGGTACAGATTGTTTCAGGAGTCGACTTTCTGGCTATACAGCAACAGGGGAGCAGTCGAACCCAGGTTATCCAGGCGGCGCGTGGCGAAATTGTGGATAGACAAGGCCGGCCGTTTGCCTATAATGAGGCTTGCTACAATTTAGTTTTTGATCGCGCGCTGGCACCTGAAGGTAGCGAGAATGAAACTATTTTGAAGCTCATTAATGTGTTCGAGGGTACGAATGAGGCATGGATTGACCATCTGCCGTTGGTCATTACCAAAGAAGGGGTGGCCTTTTCTGAGGACAGCGATGCGGTTGCGCGGTTGCGCAAGCATCTTGGAACGAACAGCTATGCTGAGGCGGCGGATGTGTTCTATTGGTTGCAGCAGCGCTATCACCTGACGGTCGATCCAGAAGATCCCCAGACCATCCTAACGCCTGAGTCAAAAAAATGGATTGAGGGTCTGACGCAGGCGCAGGTGCGAAATATTGCCGGAGTGCGCTATGAAATGGAGCGCAAGGGGTATTCGCTGGCAGTGCGCTATACTTTCGCGGAGAATATTTCGTTGGAAACAGCCGTGCTGATACGACAGATGAACAATGCTATTCCTGGGGTTGAGGTCGCTGAAACCGCTCGCCGCAGTTATATCGATGGCGATTTGGCGCCGCATATCATTGGGCGTATTGGGGCGATCTTTGCCGATGAATTGGAAAGCTATCTCTCCCAGAATAAAGGCTATACCCGCAACGATCTTGTGGGGAAGGAAGGCATTGAACGTGCATTCGAATCGACCTTGCGCGGTGTTGATGGTGTGCGCAGAATAGAATTGGATGCCTCTTATCAAGTGGTGGATATCACAGAAGATCAGGCGGCCGTACCGGGGAATACACTGGTGCTGACTATTGATAAGGATATTCAGCAAACGGCCAGAGATGCGTTGATTAAGGAGATTAAATACCTTAACGAAACTGCACCGGAAGGCAAGGGCAAAGAGGCCAATGCCGGTGCGGTTGTCGCGATAGATGTTAAAAATTCCGAGGTGTTGGCAGCAGTTACCTACCCATCGTATAACCTTGAAACCTATTCCGCGGATTACGCCAAAAATGCTTCAGATGAACTTTATCCATTCTTAAACCGTGCGTTTTCAGGTATCTATGCGCCGGGTTCTTGCTTTAAGCCTGTGGTTGGTACCGCAGGGATGGCGGAGGGTATTATTACACCTGACACACGCGTAAACTGCCAGCGTGTTTATACATTTTTGCCGACTTATCAGCCGACCTGCTTGGGTTATCATGGACCCTTTACCCTTTCGGATGCGCTGCGCGCTTCATGCAACATCTTCTTCTATGACACAGGCCGGCAACTGGGTATCGCGCGCATTAATCAATATGCAAAAGAGCTGGGACTAGGTGTTCCAACCGGCATTGAGCTCACTGAGGCGACCGGCACCCAATGTGATCCCAATACCGTGTATCCCGGTGACACATTGCAGGCGGCCATTGGGCAGCTGAACAACGGCTATACCCCTATTCAGCTTGCCAATTACTGTGCGACGCTTGCACGGCGCGGTGTGCGTATGAAGTTGTCTCTGGTAAAATCAATAGCCTCTTATTATAATTGGGAGGAAACAATTTCGACCCATACCCCGGAGATAGCCGATACGCCGGCGATAGATCCATCAGCTTTTGATCCGGTTATCGATGGCATGATTCAAGCTTCCCACGATGTGCGCGGAACCGCTTACCGCTACTTGGGAGATTACCCGGTTACGGTGGCGTCAAAAACGGGAACACCTCAGACCAATGAATTTCCAAATTCGACTTTCATCTGCTTTGCACCGGCCGATGATCCGCAGATTGCGATAGCGGTGGTCATCGAAAAGGGATGGCACGGTTACACGGGTGCGCCGGTTGCACGCGCTGTGATGGACTCGTTCTTTTTCCCGGATCAGGCGGGGAATATTGATGACGAAACACAGGCCCAAACGGGTGAAAGCGCAGCGGAAATCGGCTAAGCAACTGGTTAGCTGAGCAATGTGTAAATACAGGGGCCATGAGCAAAAAGCAAACAAAGTTTTCAGAAATTTTGCTTTTTTGCCTGAATAATGTCTGGTCATCAGCATATTTTTGTGATAAAATTGAAAAATAGGAGAATTGAAATGTCAAATATTCTGGTTGTAACATCTGGAAAGGGCGGAACCGGAAAAACCACCGTTTCGTACTTGCTGGCGCATGCGCTTTGCCGCCGCCATAAAAATGTGTTGCTTCTGGAACTTGATAGCGGTCTTCGCGGACTGGATTTAATTATAGGGGTATCGGATAGGATCGTTTATGATCTGTCCGACGTTTTGTCGGGACGGTGTAAGCCGGTTAAGGCCATCACCATCTGCGATGTACCCCGGGGGAACCTCCATTTGATTGCAGCCCCGATGGACAGACACTTTTTTCCCGACCGTGCGAGTCTGACGGCGTTGCTCAAAGGCTTGGCGGGTTGCTATGATTATTTGATACTGGATACCTCGGCAGGACTGGGGCGCGGTTTTGATGTTGCGTGTTCGGCCTGTGACCATGCGTTGATTGTTTGTACCGGTGATCCAATTTCAGTTCGAGATGCTGCCAAGGCAGCGCAATTGTTACAGGGAAAAAAAACCAGATTGGTCATTAATAAGTTTTTACGGCATGTACTATCCGATGATTTACCCGATTTGGATGCGGTGATCGACCGTGTTGGGGCACAATTAGTTGCGGTCATCCCTGAAGATCCGTTGGTGGAGCGGTTGTTGATGAAGGGAGAATCACTCCCACAAAGCAGTATGGCTTGGCGGGAGATTGAGGATATGACCAGACGGCTCTTGGGTGAAAGAGTGAAACTTAATATCGAGCGACTCAAATAAAGCGACCGGAAAAGATGGAGGATGAGTATGAATATCGCATTAATAGCACATGATTCAAAGAAAGAGCTAATGGTACAGTTTTGCATTGCGTATAGTGGCATCCTCAGTCAGCACAATATCTGTGCAACCGGTACAACCGGAAAACTGGTGGCGGAAGCAACTGGTCTGCGTATTTTTAGGTTTCTTTCGGGGGAGCAGGGCGGTGATCAACAGATTGCTGCGCGCATTGCTTGCAACGAAATTGATCTACTGCTGTTCATCAGAGACCCGTTGACTATGAAATCGAGCGAGCCGGACGAAGCGAATCTGATTCGCCTGTGCGATGTACACTCTATTCCGATGGCAACCAATATCGCTACCGCAGAAGCACTCGTCCATGCGTTGGAGAAAGGTGATCTTGACTGGAGAGATATTGTCAATCCCAAGCGCTGATTTAAATATATGTTTTAATAGACTAAAAACGTAGAAGCGGAAGCAGTAATCTGCCAATATCGTCTACAGAGAAGGGGTCGCCCAAGCGTCAGGCTGGGTTTGAGGTTGAGAGCCCCCGTTGCAAGGGCAGAAGAAGGACACCCGCCGAGTTGAAAGCGAAAAACGCTTTTCGCCTGCTCCGCGTTAAAGGAGCCCTGTTGAGACGGACGAATCGCTTAGGCTATATCGTTCAAACGAGGGTGGCATCGCGTGGAAACTTCCCCGCCCCTTTTGCTGATTGGGGTGGGGTATTTTATATTTATACTCGCCTCAAAAATTAAACGCTATAAGTATAATGACTCAAAAACAATACTACAAGGAGAATGATTTTATGAAACCGCTCACTTCTGCCCCAAAAGGGACACAGGATGCTTTACCCAGTGACATCACGCGCTGGCACTATGTTGAGCGTACGGCGTTGGATATTGCCGAGCGCTACGGCTTTTTTGAAATGCGTACCCCTACGTTTGAGCACACCGAACTGTTCAACCGCGCCGTGGGCGGTACCACTGATGTGGTGCAAAAGGAAATGTATACTTTCAATGATAAGAAAGACCGCTCCATCACGTTGCGGCCAGAAGGAACGGCGGGCATTGTAAGAGCAGCGATAGAACACAATATGCTGGGGGGACAGCTGCCGGTCAAGACCAGTTATGTTATCAACTGCTTTCGTTATGAGAAGCCGCAGGCCGGCCGCCTGCGCGAGTTCCATCAGTTTGGCATCGAATCGTTGGGCTCCCCTTTGCCTGCTGCCGATGCAGAGGTTATTGCATTGGGCAATCAGGTGCTTCAAACGCTGGGCGTGGATAAAATAAAGTTGTTCATTAACTCCATTGGCTGCAAACAGTGTCGACCTGCTTATCAGGTTAAACTTAAAAAATTTTTTTCAGCACATACAGAAAAACTTTGTGAAACCTGTTTGAATCGCCTTGAGACGAATCCGTTGCGCATCATCGACTGCAAAAGTCCGGTGTGCAAGGAGATTACTGCACAGGCGCCTAAAATGATTGATCACCTGTGCCCTGCGTGCGAGGCACACTTTGTTGAATTGCGTGAACGGTTGGCGGCAATGGATATCGCTTATGAAATAGACACGGATATCGTGCGAGGACTTGATTATTACTGCCGCACCGTCTTTGAGTTTGTGACCGAGGCCATCGGCGCGCAGGGAACCGTTTGTGGTGGCGGACGGTATGACGGACTGATTGAGGAGTTAGGCGGCCCCACACTGCCCGGCGTGGGTTTTGCAATGGGGTTGGAACGTCTTCATTTGGTTATGGCGGCTTCCAATGCTGATGTTCCTGTTGCACTGGCCTGTGAATTGTTTATCGCACCGATGGGCAAAACAGCCTCGATTGCGGCCAGCACACTGGTGCAAATTCTGCGCGCTGAAGGTGTCGCCGCAGACTGCGAGACGATGGATCGCAGTCTAAAGGCGCAGATGCGTTACGCGGACAAACTGGGGGCAGTTTACACAATGGTATTGGGAGATAATGAACTGGCTGCAGGGAGAGCCACCATTAAGGAAATGTCGACTGGGACGACAAGCGAAATTACACTGGGTGATGGGTTTGCCAAAGAATTTATTGCGCTTTCAATGCAGCGCTGTATCGGCAATGTGGCAGATGCAGCCGCTAAATTATAAGATTAATAGAAGATTGTAAATAAAAGGAGTAATGGTAATGGCAGATCTTATGAACGGTATGAAGCGCACGGCCTACTGCGGTGAGGTTTCTGCCGATATGATTGGAAAAGAATTGATATTGGCGGGGTGGGCTGCCAAGCAGCGTGATTTAGGCAATCTTATTTTTATTGATCTGCGCGACCGCACCGGCATTGTGCAGCTGGCCTTTGATGATTCCACCAGTCCAGAGACGTTTGAAAAGGCGTCTTCGGTACGGTCGGAGTATGTGCTGATGGCAAAGGGTGTACTGCGCCGCCGTGAGTCGGTAAACAAGGATATTGCTACCGGTGAGGTGGAGTTGTATGTATCTGAACTAAGGGTGCTTTCGGTCAGTGAAACCCCGCCTTTTGATATTAAAGATGGCATTAAGACGAATGAAGAACTGCGTCTGCGCTATCGCTATCTTGATCTGCGCCGCAACGAGTTGCAATCAGCGATTCTTATGCGTCACCGCATTGTTAAGCTGGTGCGCGATTATTTTGATAAAAATCGTTTTGTCGAGATTGAAACGCCAATTCTTATGAAACCGACGCCGGAGGGTGCGCGTGACTATCTGGTGCCCTCTCGCGTACATCCCGGAAAATTTTATGCGCTGCCACAGTCTCCACAGCTTTATAAGCAAATTTCGATGTTGGCCGGTTTCGATCGCTATATGCAGATTGCCCGATGCTTTCGGGATGAAGATCTGCGCGCCGACCGCCAACCGGAGTTTACCCAGATCGATATTGAAATGTCTTTTGTCGACGAGATGGATGTGCAAACAGTCAACGAGGGCTTGATGAAGGATATTTTCAAAGAGGTTATCGGCATGGAACTTGAATTGCCGCTGCGCCGCATTACCTATAAAGAGGCAATGACGCGCTTTGGTTCGGACAAACCCGACACCCGGTTTGGGTTGGAGCTACAAGATCTTTCGGATATTTTGAAAAATACAGAATTTGCTGTATTTAAGAGTGCCTTGGAGGCCGGTGGCAGTGTGCGCGCTATCAATGTCGAAAATGCGGCGGCAACGCTCTCTCGCAAGGAAATTGATAAATTGGTGGATGTTGCCAAGCTTTATAAAGCGAAAGGCCTTGCCTTTACGCGCGTGACTGAAGATGCACGATCCTCCTCTTTTGAAAAGTTTCTTACCGAGGCGGAGATTCAGGCGATTCATGAGCGCATGAACATAAAGACCGGCGATGTGTTACTGGTGGTGGCAGATCCGCATGATAGTGTTGTGTTTGCGGCGCTCGGTGCGTTGCGGCTGAATCTCGCTAAGAGATTGGCGCTAATTGATGAGAACACCTACGATCTGTTGTGGGTCACCGATTTTCCGTTGTTTGAATATGACGCTGATGAAGGGCGTTACTACGCGATGCATCACCCTTTCACTTGCCCAAATTTTGAAGATTTGGATAAGATGGAATCTGACTTAGGGGCGGTACGCGCACGCGCTTACGACTTAGTACTCAATGGCACCGAGTTGGGCGGTGGCTCGATTCGTATCTCCGATCCGGCGATTCAGCGCAAAATGTTTGCGGCTCTTGGTATGGGTGATGAAGAGGTCAGCGATAAATTTGGCTTCCTGCTCGAGGCTTTTAAATATGGTGTTCCGCCCCACGGCGGCATGGCCTATGGGCTTGACCGACTTGTGATGTTGCTCTTAAACAAGGAAAGTATTCGCGATGTTATCCCGTTTCCCAAGGTTCAAAACGCCAGTGAATTGATGACAGCCTCCCCCACAAATGTAGATGATAGGTCACTCGACGAACTGTCTATTGCTGTGGTATGTGAAAAAGAATAACAATATTAAATAAAGAAGCTCAAAGCGGTTTAACTAAGCCGCTTTGAGCTTCTTTGTATTTATAAAAAGTTGTACGCACATGTGCGTACAACTTTAGGCATTTATACAAGGATGCAAGAGAGATTAGCCGATGACAATCATCAGATCGCCGGCGTTGACGGCGGACCCCGCATTGACAGTGACAGAAGCCACGGTTCCGTCGCAGGGCGCATAAATTTCATTCTCCATTTTCATGGCTTCAAGGACCAACAATACTTGGCCATTGGTGACTGAAGCGCCCTTTTTAACCAGCATCTTCAAAACAGTACCGGGCATGGGGGCATTCACCGCTTTTCCGGCAGTTGGGGCATCGGAGGTGGAAACAGGAGCCGCTGAAACAGCAGGTGCGACTGCGGGTGAAACCGATGACGCAGATGAAGCGATATCTGTCGCTGAAACTGATAACACCTCAGCTGATCCCTGAGAAATAGCTACCTCATAATCTTTTCCATTGAGGGTAACGACATATTTCATTGATGTTTAACCTCCTTTTTACAGTGCAGTAATCGACTTAAAGCGCAACGCTTCAGGCATTTGGCCCAACTCGTCGCAAAGGATGGCAATAATCATAGCCGCAGTGGAATCATCTACGCCAGAAAGTAAAATCTCACCGCTGCAAGGCGCATAGGCTGCAGCAGGGACAGGTGTTGTTGTAACAGTGGTGGGCGCTGCTGCAACAGGGGCAGGTGTAACAGCAGTGGGCGTAGGCGCTACAAAGGAAGGATCCCCATATAACGCAATAGCATTGTTGTAGGCTTCCATGTCGCGATCATATTTTTCCATTGCGATTCTATACACTTTTTCACGTTGGTAAAGCATGAAAAGGATCAACAATGCGACAGCACCAAAAAGAATCAAAACACCAAAAACAGCAGAGCTACTCATAATAAAACCGCCTCCTGACTAATCTATTCTCCGCACGCTGTACTTGACAGCAGCGGGTTTTTTATCAGCGGCAATGGCAGCTGTGACGGCAGCGACAACAGCGGCGGCCTCGACAGGATTATCGCGGTATTCAAAATATTTTTCGGCAAGCTGCGGGAATACCAGATAGGAAAGAACATCCTCGTCGCACTTAACCTTGGCACCAAGCGCTTTCTTAGTAGACTCAAAAGCGGGTGAAAGGCTGTCGGCAAAACGTGCAGTGGAGGGTTTGAGATCGCCGAGCACTTGCTTAATAATTTCTGGGTTGACCTCGCCGGGTGCACGGCCATATTCGCCGCGCAGATATGCGCGAACTTCGTTGGAAACCATCTTATAACGTTCACCGGCCAGTACGTTCATAACAGCCTGAACACCGGTAATTTGGCTGGTTGGGGTAACCAAAGGCGGATGCCCAAGATCCGCCTTGACGCGTGGAATTTCCGCCAAGGCTTCATCGAACCTGTCTAGAGCGTTCTGCTGTTTGAGTTGAGCGATCAAATTTGATAGCATGCCGCCGGGTACCTGATAGATGAGGGCATCGGTCTTAGTGCCCATGACATAAGGGTCAAGCAGGCCGGTTTCAATCGCATGTTTTTGCACGGGAATAAAGTGATCGTTAACTTTTTTGGCCGCCATGTCGTCAATATCGACCTGATAACCGAGTTGGCGCAGTGCGTATGCCATACTTTCGGTCGCGTATTGGCTGGTGCCGCCTGACATACTGGAAATGGCGGTATCGATGACATCCGCACCGGCCTCGACCGCCTTTAACAGGGTGAGCGGTGCAATACCGGTCGTGCTGTGCGTGTGTATAACAATAGGGAGATTGACGTTTTCTTTAAGTGCTTTCACCAGATCATAAGCTTCCTGTGGACCCATAATACCGGACATATCTTTAATGCAGATGGTGTCAGCGCCCATGTCGCGCAACTGATTGCCCAACTCGACATATTTTTCAAGTGTGTGGACAGGACTAATGGTAAAACAAATGGTGCCGGATGCGATCGCACCATATTTTTTTGTGGATTTAATAGCGACTTCAAGATTGCGAGGATCGTTAAGCGCATCAAAAATGCGGATAATATCGATACCATTTTTGACTGAGCGCTCAACAAATTTTTCAACCACATCGTCGGGATAGGGCTTATAACCTAAAAGATTTTGGCCGCGTAGCAGCATTTGCAGCTTAGTATCCGGAACAGCTTTGCGAATTTTGCGCAGTCGCTCCCACGGATCTTCGTTGAGGTAACGCAGGCAGGTGTCAAAGGTGGCACCACCCCAACATTCAATAGAGTAGTAGCCCACCTTATTGATGGTTGAGAGGATTTTTTCAAAGTCGGAAAACGGCATTCTTGTTGCAATTAGAGATTGCTGCGCATCTCTAAGAACAGTTTCAGTGATTCCAATTTTTCTCATTATTCTTTTACCTCCTGATGGTGTTGATATTTGTTCGCGTAAAACGCGATTTATATTCTTGGCCATTGTACCATAACAAGCACCGACATTCAAGTAAATGGAAACGGTTTTCACAATAATTGTCTTGGTTGTTTAGGTGTTTATTGAAGGCTTTAATCAGCGTCATTTTCCTTAACGACATAATCTTTAAAGCGGTGCAAAGCCTTGATTTCGACAGTGACATCAAGTAAAATGCCATCGTTTTGGTATTGCTCTGAATATACGGTTCCATTTGCGCGCAATACACCTAAAAGACGCCCTTCGCTATAAGGCAACAACAAGATCACGCGGGTATGGGATAGGGCGAGCTTCTGCTCAATACGCGCGAGCAACACATCCAGTCCAAAACCGGTTTTAGCAGAGATGATGCAGGTGCTTTCGTTGAGTGAAATTGGCATATCTGCGATTAAATCGCATTTATTCAGGATATTCAAAACAGGCACTTCTTCTGCGCCAATTTCGGCAAGCAGCGACTGCGTGACTCCGATTTGATCGGCTGCATCAGGCACCGAAATATCGCAAATATTTAAAATCAGGTCTGCAAAGGCCGCCTCTTCAAGCGTGGAGCGAAAAGCGTCCACCAACATATGTGGCAGGCGACGGACTAAACCGACGGTATCAATAAGCATGACTTGACGGCCGTCCGGCAGTGTGAGTGCACGCGAGGTAGGGTCGAGCGTGGCAAACAACATGTTTTCAGCCAGAACACCTGCATCGGTGAGCGCATTAAGCAGTGTGGATTTGCCAACGTTGGTATAACCCACGAGCGCAACCGAGGTAATCTCATCTTTGTGGCGTCGTGCGCGCAACAGGTTGCGGCGGCGACTAACATCCTCCAACGCTTTTTCCAAACTGGTAATGCGGCGGCGGATGTGGCGGCGGTCACTCTCAAGCTTTGTTTCACCCGGCCCACGTGTACCGATACCACCGCCTAGCCGGGACAGGCCTTTGCCTTGACCCATCAGGCGCGGTAAACGGTATTTTTGTTGTGCTAATTCGACTTGGAGACGTCCTTCTGCGGAGCGTGCGCGTTGTGCAAAAATATCAAGAATTAACATCGTACGATCGATGACGCGGCAGTCAAGGGCATCAGAAATATTCGACAGCTGGCTGCCCGACAACTCGCGATCGAAAATGACCAATTCAACCTGTTGATTTTGGATGTAAAGCGCCGCCTCGGCCAGTCGGCCGGCACCGATGCAGGTAGCTGCATCAGGAGCCTCCCGCTTTTGAATAAGGGAACCAACTGTATCGGCGCCCGCAGTATCGGCCAATTCTGAAAGCTCATCAAGCGAGGTCTCGACGTCATATTCTCCGGTGTCAAGGGCGATGAGCAGGGCGCGCTGGCGAGGCGATTCATTTGTTTTTTCGATCATATACTTCTCCATTCAAACAGTCCGCGTTATGCAGCCTTTTCCGTTGATGTGAAAAACAGGTAACGCCTTAAACATGCGCTTCCAACCCCGGCAGGTATCTTTTCCCAAGCGGTCAAAAGCCTTAGAATAGGGGCAACCTTCCATTGATTTGACTTATGTTATATTATACACTTTTTAAAGACAAAATCACAAGAGGGCGTAAGCAGGTTTACGCCTCTATCAAAAAAGGAGAGTTCCTATGAATATTAAGGTACTGGGATGTCGGCAATTACGCCGCGAACTTTATATGCTTGCCGCCCTTTCATCGCATGAAGTGGTGATCGATTTTATCTCATCTAGCAGTTCGCTCGAGTTGATTCAGCAGAAAATTAACGGCGAGGAACATGCGGACTTTATCGTATTGGCAATGGGAGAATGTGCGGCACAGGGACTTTGCGCCTTTAATAGGCCGATTGCTATTGCGCGGGTACATAATTGCGCCCATCTGCTGCTGAGTAGCACCGGACGCTTCCAAAAAGCTTTTTCTGAAAATGAAGACGCCCCCTGTTGGCAGATGGTGCCCCAGTGCCAGAAATGTATGCCCCGTCGGGGTGTACCATGTGTGGTGACAAGTACGTTGATCGGTTCAGAAAACTTTCCGTTGCAGCCCGGTGTTAGGGAGTATGCGGCGGATTTCACGCTGCTCAAAAAACTACTCAACGCCCAATGGGATGACGATATTTTAGTAGTTGAACCGCAAAATCGCATTGTAGCCGATCCGGTAGAGATTCTTTTGGCCGAGCCGGTTTAAGAATTAAAAACAGTGAGATATTCAGAATTTCGACTTATATGAAATTTCGTTTAAAAATTTCTTTATTAACTGCAGATTTTGCCTTGACAGATCGCAATAGCTTTGATACAATTGATAACGCTGCATATGGCGGCTTAGCTCAGTTGGCTAGAGCATTCGGTTCATACCCGAAGTGTCGTAGGTTCAAATCCTATAGCCGCTACCACTTTATAAGAGTCCTTGCTATTAAAGGACTTTTATAAATCAGGCCCGTTGGTCAAGTGGCCTAAGACACCGCCCTTTCACGGCGGTAACACGGGTTCGAATCCCGTACGGGTCACCAGAAGAAAACCGCAGAATTTGGCTGAAATAGGCTGAATTCTGCGGTTTTCTTCGTGTAAAATATCTCCGGCAACTACATAAGGACGTTTGGCGGTGTGAGGGCATCAACGGCATAATGGTGTATCCTATAAATTTTCTTTATGCTCAGGCGGTATCTGTGCGGGTTCTTTTTATCACGCACCCTATGTTGTCGCTGAGGCGCACGGCCTATAATTGTGAATAAAACATATTGGCGCAGTCTTTGAAGGACTGCGCCAATTTTCACAAAATTAACGATAAAAATTTCAATAAATTGCTACTGGATAAAAATCGCCATAGAAAGCCACTGTCCAAATGTAGTAATGTGTAGTTGTAAGAATACGGCACATGGCATTTCCTTTCACAAGCCGGCTCGGGAAGGGGTGTCTAAGCTGATTTTGCTTGCAAAAAATTGCCGTCTTTCTGACGGTGGTAAAGGGGGATTGGACTTGTCGGTACTAAAAACGTATGGGGAGGAAGCAAGGGGGTTAAAACCGAGCGCGACCTACCGCCTTGTCGGTGACCGGATAGACGGAAAAACAGACGGAAAGGCCGCTGCTATGCAGGCCATAGAATTGATGCTGTCAACAGAGCGTTGGCGGCATTTAATTTATTCGGGTGATTACGGACTGGAGCTGGAGGGAATTTTGGGCAAATCACGCGGGTATCTTGAAGCGGATATGGAGCGCCGTTTTTCAGAAGCGCTGGCCGAGGATGATCGGATTGAAGGGATTGAGGGCTTTGAAATGGTATTTTCAGGGGATGAAGCCCACATATCGTTTACGGTTATTACCGTTTTTGGCGATATCCAAGTGGAAAGGAGCGTTTCGATTGTCTGATAATAATTACAACGCGATATTGAAGCGTATGCTCGCTCTTGTGCCGGACGACATCGACAAACGAGAGGGCAGCATCATCTACGACGCGCTGGCGCCCACGGCCTACGCACTGGCGGGGCAAAGCTTCATGCTGGGATATCTTACCGATCTGCTATTCGGTGACACAGCAACAGGCGAATGGCTAGATCGCGTGGTGGGCGATTTTGGTGTGAAGCGCGAGGCGGCAACCTATTCGGTGCGACAGATCGACTGTACCGACAGTGCCGATACGGCTTTTACGGTACCCATCGGCACACGCTTTGCCATCGAGGAGCTAACCTTTAAGATCACCGAGGAAATTGATGTGGGCAGTTACAATGCCATATGTGAACAGCCGGGGACGCAGGGAAACTGCTATTCAGGGGCGATTCTGCCGTTGGACAACCTCTTTGGACTGGGGGCGGCGGTACTCGCTGCAGAGCCGCTGGTCCCTGCGCGGGATGAAGAAACCGACGACGATCTGCGCGCGCGGTTTTACCTCTCGGTGCGGCAAACGCCGTTTGGCGGGAACAAAGCGGATTATCATGAGAAAACGCTGGCCATCGACGGCGTTGGGGCCTGCATGGTATTTGGCGCCGATGATGGCATGGGCGCGGGTCATGTCGGCATCATGATCGGAGACGAGGTGGGCAACCGCGCCACACAGGCGTTGGTAAACGAGGTGCAGGCGCTTTATGGAACCGCTGGCGAGGGGTTGGCGCCCATTGGGCACACTGTCACAGTGGGGACTTGTGCCGATTTGGCGGTGGATGTGCTAGCTTCGTTGGTGCTCAAGTCCGGCAGCAGCATGGCGGTGGTGCAGCCGCTGGTTGAGGTGGCAATCGCCAACTATATCGAGAATATTTCGTTTGACGCTGCGACGGTATTCTACGCCAGGCTGGTGGCCGAAATACTCAGCGCGCACGATGCGATCTTAGACGTTGGCAGCGTGATCATAAACGGGACGGCGGCGAATATCGCACTGGAGAAGTCCTTTGAAAATTATCAGGTGCCGACGGTTGGCGCCATTACCGTAACGGAGGTGGGATGATGTTTTATAACACGCCCGCCCATTTTTTATCTCACCTGCCGGAACGCCTGCAAGGCGTGACTGAATTTGCAGCACTGGCCGACGCTGTGAATCCTGAGATAGACGCGATGAATGCCGTTGTTGGGATTATGGCGGCCAATGCGACAATTTCTACATCGGACGAAAACGGCGTGAAGCGGTGGGAAAAGATACTGGGTGTTTCCACCCCGATGAACAGCACACTGCAAGCGCGTAAAAATGCGCTTGTTGCCCGACTCATGACAAAACCCCCAATCAACCTGGAGACGCTGCGCGAAATTATTGAGGCTTATATGGGGGTTGAAGTTGAAATCAGCATCGAGGCATCTGTCGTGGCGGTGCTGTACCGCGGAACGTCCAGAATTGCGGATTTGGCGCCGCTGTACGCGACGCTTTACAAGACGATTCCGGCAAGTCTGCTGGTGCAGATCGCGTATAAGTATCTGACTTGGGCGGAATTTGACGGGCAAGGGTTCACATTCTTGACGCTGGATGCAAAGGGGTTTGACTGGAACACATTAGAAAGAGGGGAATGGATTGGCTGATTTTATCACACAGTTTGCTGCTGATGAAGGTGTCAGTTGTGCAAATTTCAACAGCAGAATAACACAGGCCAACACGGCGATCACTGCGGTGCAGGGAGAGGCAGCAGCGGCACAGACCACCGCGGATACCGCTGTTACCAATGCCGCGACAGCACAGACAGCGGCAGCTGCTGCGCAGAATACGGCAGACAGTAAAGCAGACCGGGCCCACACACATACACCCGAACAGGTGGGGGCATCAGCGGCGCTGCAAAGCAGTATGACGGTATACGTGTCCACCGGCGGAAGCGACAGCACGGGCGACGGCACAAGCGCCAAACCGTACCGGACGTTGGCAAAGGCAGTGGAAAGGCTGCCACGCCAAGCTAATGGCGACTATAGTGCGACGCTAAATATCGTCGGCACATACACGGAGCCGTTGAATTTAGCAGGCTTTCGATATCCAATTAGGATCTATGGCTCGCCGACGATCGGTCAGCTGACAGTGTCTAAGGGGTCGCTGGTCATCCTTGCATCCGGCCTAACGGTAAAAGGAAACGCGGTATCCACCGGAAACCTGGTGGACATCATTCAAAGCGGGATGCTGCAAACGCAGGGAAACACCCTGACGATAGAGGGTACAACCGCCCCTAACATATCTAGCGGTGTATTTCTGGACTCCGGGGGCTGTCTGCACACATTTATTGCATCCGGTGGGTTATCGGTCTCGATGGCGGCCGGAACTGCGCCGGCCGTATGCCTGAATGGCAACGGCAGTGCGTATTTCAACAACCTGGAAATCACGGTGCGTGGTGCAGCTTACGGCTTGCGCGTATGGGGCGGTGACGCCAGATATAACAGCTATACCTTTACGCAGGCATCAGGAAGCGGTGGCGTCAAAATACACACGACAAGAGGCGGACGCGTCCGTACCGGCGTGCAGGAGGCGGGGCCTTATAATCTGCCGCTCGCATCCCAAATTGGGAACTACGGCACTATGCCAACCTACACCAAAACCGAAGACGATGTCGTATTGTTGACCGGCGTTGTGACCGGCGTGCGGCTCAATACAACCTTTGCGACGCTGCCGGCCGGGTACCGCCCGGTTGGCGCCAGTCGGAATTATCAGGTCACCACCATCGATGCGTCCACCAACAGCGGCGCAAACCTAAACATCCACCCGAATGGCCAGCTTAAAATATCCTCGGCGGCCAATACGTCGGCACTATCGAAAGGGGTCACTCTTTGCGTTGCTTTTAAGGTGTAACGGGTGGATTAAAGATAAAAAAGTTCAAGGAAGGATGATCAGAAATGAGCTATAAACATGCGTGTGTTGTAGATGCAGACGGACTTTACGTTTCCTTGGTCTTGGTGCTCACAGAGCCGACACAGGACGGCACCGAACAGGCGGCTATACAGCATTACACGCTCCAAGAGGGTGACGTTCTTATCGACGCCGCGCCGCCCGACTATCGCGCCTATACCGGTGCAGTGGGGTTGGTTACTCCGTGCTGGGATGGCGCTACATGGATTGAGGCCGCCACCACAGAGGAGGTCGCGGCGTGGGAGGCTGCGCACCCCGCCCCCGAGGCGCCACTCCCGAGTATCGGCGCCATTAACGCGATGGCCATTGCCGAGCTTTCGATGGCACAGGCACAGCAGAGCACCGAAAGTGCTATGGCTATCACGGAGTTATCAATACTGATAGGAGGAATCGGCAATGTTCAATGAAAATAGCGGACTCGTCATCATATGGGCACGCCTGGTCAAGGCTGGTGTGTATACCATTGACCAAGTGCCATCGATCAGCAACCTGCGCGATGTTGTGCACCAGGTCATAGAAGCAGGGGCATAACGCGCGGATTTTTGCGGGTTAAATGAAAGGGAAAATAAATGGGAAACACAAAAATTATGGTCAATACCGTCATCGGCTTAATCGGAGCGGGGATCACGGCCGCGCTGGGCGGCTGGGATATGGCGCTGCGAACGCTGTTCGGGTTTATGGCGGCAGATTACATCACCGGCCTTATTGTTGCGGGAGTGTTTAAAAGAAGCGCCAAGACGGCCGGAGGTCGGCTGTCTTCTGCGGCGGGTTTGCAGGGATTATTCAAGAAAGGCGGCATGCTGTTGCTGGTGTACATCGCCTGTCGGCTCGATGCAATGACTGGCACCGACTACATGCGCGACGCGGCAGTGATCGCGCTGGTGCTCAATGAGGCGGTGAGCATCACCGAAAACTTAGGACTGATGGGCGTGCCGATTCCCGGCGTAATTATTAAAGCTATTGAAGTGCTAAAGACTAAAGAGCGCACCGGTTCGGAGGATCAGTAGATGGCGGAGATAATCATCGATATATCACAGCACAATACACGGTGCGGCGCCATCGACTGGCATAAGGTCAAAGCTGCTGACATCCGCGGTGTCATGATCCGCATTGGGTGGGCGGGGTATGAGGGCGGTATAGCCGACAACAACGCTCTCGATCAGAGTCTTGACGCCAGCATAAGAGGCGCACACGCTGCGGGGCTGGATGTGGGGCTGTACGTCTACACCTATACCAAAACCCCCGCAGCAGCGAAAAAAGCGGCCACGGAGTGCGTGACAATTGCCAAGCGTTACCCCGGCATAATCAACCTGCCGATTGCGTTTGACGTTGAAGAAACAGCCTCGCCCTGCCTAATCCAACAGGGCAGAAAAGGCTTGACCGATACAGTGATCGCCTTTCTGGCCCAAGTTGAGCAGTTGGGCTATTATGTGGTGTGGTACACCTACACCGCTTTCGCGACTCAGTATCTCGACCGAGTGCGGTTGGCGCCGTATGATCTGTGGGTTGCGGATTACCGTGGCAACGAGGCGCTGATGCAAGGCCAGCTGGGCCGCAGCGACTATGGCATGTGGCAGTACATAGGCGACAAGGGCACCTGCCCGGGCGTAGAGGGCCCGTGCGACCGCAATTATTGCTACAAGGATTATCCCAAAGTGATTGCAGCGGCGGGACTTAACGGACTTTCTAAAGTCCCCGCCGATACACCGGACTATAAGGTGCTATATGAGGCAAAAAGAGCCGAATGTGAGAGACTGCAACAACAATTGGGAAAAGTACAGCAAAAGGCTAATAAATTTGATCGGATGATGGTTATTGCACAAGCGTGATTAGGGGAAACCAGCGAATTATTTAATCAGATAAAAGTTGATCTTTTAAGTCGAAAAAACCTGAGAGCCTGCTGTTACAGGTTCTCAGGTTTTTTTCTAATTACACACCGACCGAGTAATTGGGTGCTTCTTTAGTAATATAAATATCGTGAGGATGGCTCTCTTTGAGACCGGCGCCGGTGATGCGTACAAATTGTGCCTTTTCATGCAACTCAGCGATTGTTTTACAACCGGTGTAACCCATGCCGGAGCGGACACCGCCGACCAACTGGTAAATTGTGTCGGAAAGCGGGCCCTTATAGGGGACACGGCCTTCCACCCCTTCAGGAACTAGCTTGCGTGCATCTTCTTGGAAATAGCGGTCTTTAGAACCTTTCTCCATTGCAGCCAGCGAGCCCATTCCGCGATACACTTTAAAGTTTCTGCCCTGATATATTTCGGTTTCGCCGGGGGATTCGGCGCAGCCGGCCAACAAGCTGCCAAGCATGACAATATTGGCGCCGGCGGCCAGTGCTTTGACAATATCACCGGAATACTTTATGCCACCGTCGGCAATAGCCGGGATTCCCCTTTTGGCGGCGGTTCGGCAGGTGTTATAGATGGCTGATATCTGCGGCACACCACAGCCGGCAACAACGCGGGTGGTGCAGATGGACCCGGGGCCGATACCGATCTTGATGCAGTCAGCACCGGCGTCGATGAGTGCGTCAGCACCTTCCGGAGTGGCGATATTGCCTGCGACAATCGCAATATTGGGGAAAGCGTCACGCACCTTTTTAACACAGTCAATGATGTTTTTGCTGTGGCCATGAGCGGAGTCAAGCACTAACACATCAGATTGAACATCTACAAGCGCTTCAGCACGTTCAAGCACATTAGAAGTAACGCCAATGGCAGCGGCGCAGAGCAGCCTGCCGCCCTTGTCACGCGCGGAATTAGGATAGCGGACAGCTTTTTCGATATCCTTTATGGTGATAAGGCCTTTTAGCTTATAGTTGTCGTCTACGATGGGTAGTTTTTCGATTTTGTATTTAGACAGGAGGGCTTGTGCCTGGTCGAGCGTTGTTCCAATAGGTGCGGTAATCAGGCCATCCTTTGTCATGACTTCCTTAATCGGCACATCAAAATTCGTTAAAAAGCGCAGATCACGGTTGGTGATAATGCCAACCAGACGCATGCTTTCATCACAGATCGGGACACCGGAAATTTTATACCGTCCCATCAGCTGATTGGCATCGGTGACATAATGATCAGGGGAAAGGTAAAACGGGTTGATGATAACGCCGTTTTCAGAACGTTTGACTTTGTCAACCTCGCCGACCTGTTCTTCGATAGACATATTTTTGTGTATGACGCCAATTCCACCTTCACGCGCAATAGCAATTGCCATTGCAGAGGTAGTAACTGTATCCATCGCTGCCGTGATGATGGGTGTATTCAATACGATATCTCGGGCTAACACGGTGTGTAAGTCGATATCACGTGGAATTACATCGGAGTAAGCAGGAATGAGCAACACATCGTCAAATGTTAATCCCTCGCTTACAAATTTGCTGTTGTAATCGACGTTAAGCATATTTCTCTCCTTTCAATTATCGGTGCTGTTTCAAAATATTTTGTCTATTTTAGCACCTGTGCTAAACGGTTTCAAGGGGTTTGAGAGAAAAAGCCCCCTCAAAGCAGTTCTTTTCACCGTGGTGTGCGCAGACCACAAACAGTTGGCCGCCATAGCTGTATTCCAGCGTCAGGCGGTCGTGTATCTTGGCCTGTAAATGATAGCGCAAAAATAATGTATCCAATCCGCCACTATTGATGTAAGCGTCTCCGAAACAGTCGGTTAAAATCTCAGCATAGACGGTGTTGTTCATATGCAGATTCTGATCGAGGTCGGAAAGACGGACAATGCGTTCGACTCGGCCGTGCGGTTCTTCACTGAGGTGAATGCGGATTCGCGTAGGGTCAAAAAACGGTGTCCATTGCCCACTGAGCATCGGCAGCATGTAGGGAAAGGAGGAAGCGCGCAGAAGACGGTTGGTGTGCGAATCGATCAGCGCCCAGTTCGTCTGGCATTCAGCCAATAAGCGGCCATGTTCGTCTTGCAATATCGTCTCTCGCAACATATTGGCACCGCGCCCGGGCAAGGGCGCGGTCAAAATCATAATGCGTTCGCCAACTGTCGGCGCGCGGAAAACTTTAAGCGCTGTCGCGGCGACAACAAAAACAAAACCTTCATCGTGAAGTCGTTGATGCGTGAGTCCAAGTGTATTTAGATGCTCTCCGGCTGCCGACTGGATATACCGCAACATGGCTGAGGGGCGAAGCCGGCAAAACAGGTCGCAATCATAAATGGGCACAGTATGCGTGCAATTATACTGATAACGTGCCATTATTTTGAAATTTTGTCAACACCCATTATCGGACGCAAAGCCTCGGGGATGGTGACCGAGCCGTCGCCGTTCTGGAAGTTTTCGAGAATAGCAGCGACCGTTCTGCCGACGGCAACGCCGGAACCATTCAGGGTGTGTACAAGCTGTGCTTTGTCACCTTTTTCATACTTATAACGGCATGCGAGGCGGCGCGCTTGGAAATCTTCAAAGTTGGAGCAAGAGGAAATTTCGACATAGCGACCGTAAGAGGGCATCCAAACCTCAATATCATAGGTTTTGGCCGAAGAAAAGCCCAGATCGCCGGAAGACAGTGCAACTACACGATAGGGCAGTCCCAGCCCCTGAAGCACCAATTCGGCCTCGTGAGTTAACTCCTCTAGTTCGTCGTAACTGGTGGTAGGATCGGAAAATTTGACCAGCTCAACCTTATTGAACTGGTGTTGACGAATTAAGCCGCGCGTATCGCGTCCTGCAGAACCGGCCTCGGCTCTGAAGCAGGCGGAGTAGGCGCAGTATTTAATGGGGAGCATGCTTCCAGATAAAATCTCATCGCGATGTAAATTTGTCACCGGCACCTCGGCCGTGGGGATAAGGAAATAGTCCAACCCATCAAGTTTAAACATATCTTCTTCAAACTTTGGCAGTTGGCCGGTGCCGGTCATCGAAGCGCGGTTGGCTATAAAGGGCGGTTGAATCTCAACGTAGCCGTTCGCTGTGTGGGTGTTGAGGAAATAATTGATAATAGCACGCTCTAAACGCGCGCCAAGGTGGCGGTAGAAATGAAAGCGTTTGCCAGTGACTTTGGCGGCGCGCTCAGGATCCAGAATATTGAGATCCGCCCCGATATCCCAATGGGCCTTAGGCTCAAACGGAAATTCGGTGGGGGTACCCCAGCGGCGAATTTCAACATTTTCGCTGTCGTCCTTGCCCACAGGCACGCTTGCGTGCGGCATATTCGGTATCGAAAGGGCCAGATCGCGCTGCGTGGATTCAAGTTCAGAAAGCCGCTGATCCAGTTCGCCGACCTTTGTGGAAATTTCTTTCATCTCGGCCATAACAGCAGAAATATCGCC
This sequence comes from Candidatus Fimivivens sp., assembly GCA_047974975.1. Taxonomy (GTDB): domain Bacteria; phylum Bacillota; class Clostridia; order Oscillospirales; family Ruminococcaceae; genus Yanshouia. The sequence goes on along the minus strand of JBKECV010000008.1, from coordinate 164,965 downwards.
TCCCGATTTTTTTATGGTGGGAATTTCCCGGCTGGCTTGATTCTGCTTGGCTTTGAGCGCTTCAGCTTCAGATGTGATGGTGCGGCGCTCTGCGTCGATCTCCAAAATTTCGTCCACGACAGCGTCAAGATCTTTATTACGGTTGCGACAGGCCTGTTTGACCTGATCGGGATTCTGCCTGATTACTTTCATGTCCAACATGGTACTTCACCAATCCATTTCTGTTTGTTTAATATTATGACGCGGCTAAATGCCGTAAATTATTCATGTTCATTCTATTTACTATTTTCCCAGCTTTTCACCCAACTCACGCAGCTCTTCATCCGAGTAGAACTCCAGCACCAACTCGCCTTTACCCTAGCCTTTGGAGACGACCTTAACGCGACGGGAGAGGGTGTCTTTTAAAGCCAGTTCCATCTCGCGATAAAATGAGGGGGTGCGCAGGGGTGGATTAGGATCAGCGGGTGCTTTTAGTATCTGTTTAGCCAACTGTTCGGTTTGGCGCACGGATAGCGCCTGTGAAACAACTCGGTTGGCGGCCGCCAGCGCATCTTTCTCATTCAGTGGCAGCAATGCACGGGCGTGTCCTGAAGAAAGGGTGCCCTCTTCAAGCATGGCTAATACTTCCTTGGGTAAACTCAATAGACGAAGCGCGTTAGCAACAGCCGAGCGAGATCGGCCGACTCGCCGGGCGATGTGCTCCTGCGTCATCGAAAAGGTTTCAACCAGTGTGCGATAGCCAAGCGCTTCTTCAATCGGGTTTAGGTCAGCTCGTACGAGGTTTTCGACCAGAGCCACCTCAAAGGCTTGCTCGTCGGTCAGCTCACGAATGATGACCGGCAATATTGACAATCCCGCAATGCGCGAAGCGCGCCAGCGGCGCTCGCCCGCAACAATCTGGTAGCGCCCATTTGGAAGTGGACGCACAACCAACGGTTGCACAATACCGTGTTCTTTAATAGATTCAGCAAGCTGCGAAAGCGCCTCAGGAGAAAACGCCTTTCGAGGCTGGTCTTGATTCGGCTCTATTTCACCGATGGCAAGGGTGGAAACCGAAACATCGGCGGTATCGTTATCGGCAAATAGCGCCTCCAACCCCTTGCCGAGGCCACGCTTGGGTTTTGCCATAGCATTCACATCCTCATTATTTTAATGTATCAGGGTGATTTTTAAGTATTTCTTGAGCCAACTCATAATAGGCGACGGTGCCTTTCGAAACACGGTCGTAATAAAGCACTGGCATGCCGAAACCCGGCGCCTCCGAAAGGCGGACATTGCGAGGGATGACGGTCTTAAATACTTTTTTGGGGAAGAACTTTTTAACTTCATCCACCACCTGTAGCGTCAGATTGAGCCGACCGTCATACATGGTGAGAAGGACGCCCTCAATGTCAATTCTCGCATTATACAGCCTTTTGACTTGGCGAACCGTTGCCATAAGCTGCGAAAGCCCCTCCAGTGCATAATATTCACACTGAATGGGGATTAAGATGGTATCGGAAACTGTTAGTGCGTTTAGTGTGATCAATCCGAGCGATGGGGGACAGTCTATTAGAATATAATCATAGCTTTCTTTAATCGGTAAAACAGATGAACGTAGCCTATAAACGCGCTCCGATAAATCGACCAGTTCTATTTCAGCGGCGGCCAGCTCAATACCGGCCGGTAAAATATCCACCTTTTTAAATGGGGTGGTCAGCCTGACTTCATCCGCCCGTGCACCTTCAACCAAAAGGTGATAGGTGGACTTTTTCAGATCTTTTTTGTTCACGCCGAAGCCGCTGGTGGAATTGCCCTGCGGATCAGTGTCCACCAAAAGCACCCTTTTCCCAATGTCCCCGAGCGATGCGGCCAGATTAACGGCGGTGGTCGTTTTACCCACGCCGCCCTTTTGATTGGTAACAGCGATGACACGGCCCATTAGCACCCCTCCATTGCTTGCAGCCATTTCTCCCTGAAAAGAAATCAACGGCTAAAACGTCAGTTTTATAAGTGGAATCTATTATAGCATAAATCTGGTCATAACACCAGATTTGCCGTTAAATTAGCAAATTTAATCACCTTTGCGCAATCGGGCTATTTCTTGACAAAACAGGGGGCAGGGCGTATTATGGGTATGCATAAAATCCAATGTGGAGGCACGTTTATGATTTTGGCTATAGATATCGGCAACTCCAACATCGTTTTTGGTGTACACAAGCAGGAGAAACTGGTGTTTTCTGCTCGCATAAAAACCGATCCACTGCGCACCGATACCGAACACGCGGTGCTGCTTTACAATATTTTTGCGTTGCATGACATAGACGCTAAAACGCTGACCGGTGCTGCGATTTCATCGGTCGTACCGAACCTGACCTCGGTCATGAAGCAGGCCATTAAAACGATCTGTGATATCCCGGTTTTGGCGGTTGGTCCGGGTGTTAAGACCGGGCTTAATATTCGCATAGACGACCCGAGCACGCTAGCAGCCGACCTGTGCTGCACAGCGGTGGGCGCGATGACGAAATATCCATTGCCCGCTATTATTATCGATCTCGGCACAGCGACGAAAATTACTGTTGTGGATGCAAACAGGGCTTATATCGGTGGTGCGATTGCCCCCGGTGTGCTGGTATCGTTGGGCGCGTTGGCTAAAAGCACTGCGCTGTTACCCGCAGTGGGACTCAGCAGTGAGCTCAAGGTCATCTGCACCGAGACGGTAGATGCCATGATGTCCGGTAGCGTTCTAGGAACAGCCTCGATGGTGGATGGCATGATCGAGCGCTTTTCCGAGGTGCTGGGCGAGGTCAAAACAGTCGTCGCTTGCGGCGGTTTGGCCAATGCCGTTATTCCCCATTGCAAATGCAAGGTGACGATCGACGACAATCTGCTGTTAGATGGCCTTTTAACCATCTACAAGAAAAACGTGTAACAAGTCCGCGTTTGCGGGCAGGTTATAAATAATGCATCGCATCCCATTTATGGACCCAATAAAGCACAATATCTTTGCGACAGATTTCTGTTTTGCATCGTCGGCAGTAGGCGGTCGTTCATTTTTTATGCGCCTTGGACGGATGATGATCTGTTTGTTGATTTATGTAATTTATGGGTCATACAGGGAGCGGTAGCAAGGAGAATAAGCATGTTTAAGTCAAAGAAGAAGCACGGCGCAGGCAAGATGGTACGTACGGCATTGCTGACGGCAATCATTTTTGTCATGGCGTTTACACCGTTGGGGTACTTTAAAACCGGGGGGTTGAGTATCACATTGTTGCCAGTACCGGTAATCATCGGTGCAATTGTTATGGGGCCGATGACGGGCACTGTTTTGGGATTGGCGTTTGGTGTGACGTCGCTCATTCAATGTTTTGGGCTTGAGCCCTTTGGGACTGCACTGATGGGGATTAATCCTGTCGGCACCATTTTAACCTGTCTTGTTCCTCGCATCATTATGGGTTTTTTAACCGGTGTTATTTTTGCGATATTTTCACATATGGATAAAAACAAACTATTGTCATTCGCCGTCACCAGCTTTTTAGGGGCGCTGTTTAACACCTTGTTTTTTATGAGCTTTTTGGTTTTGTTTTTTTATAACACCGATTTTATCCAGACTATTGTCGCTGGAATGGGGTCGAGCAACCCCTTTTCATTTGCACTGGCTTTTGTTGGTATCAATGGGTTGATCGAGGCGGTAGCCTGCTGTGTATTGGCCGGCGCTATTTCCAAGGCGCTCTATACTGTCGCGGTACGCAAGCGTCTGGACTAATACAAAGGGTACAGACAACCCCTGCTGGGCATAATATCAAAGAATGCATTGGCTATGCTGTTTGAAAAGCGGTATGGCCGATGCTTTTTTTTAAGTACTATCTTGCCTTGAATCAACGTGATGAATTGAAACTTTGCTGTTTCCCCCTTTTCTAGTGACGGTAGGTGGAGTATAATAATATCAATCTTCAGCTTTTTGCTGCTGGGTGCTTTCGAGATTAAACCGCTTGCCTATACAGGTAGTTTGGAGGATATCATGGAAAATCAATTCGACCAACATATTGGTATACGCGTTTTTCAAGCGCTGCGAGATAAAAAGTTTCTGAATAGACTGAATATGACGGCGCAATCAGCAATAGTTATGTTTGAGCGTGTTGATTGGGCGCAGGCGCTGTCGGTATTGTTGCCTATTGATCGACGCGTGACCTGTGGTCAAGTTCTGGATGTTGTGCGGCCTCTTTTGGACAGCATTGCGACCGAACCGCACCAAGGGTGGCTTCATTACGCCTATCAGGTTGCGAATGCGCTGCAATTTTCACAGACCGAGGTATCACAAGATGATGCTCAGCAGTGGGATGGTGCGCTGTGCTATCTGAATATTTTGCAGCAAGTATTTCAAGAAGAGCGGGTATCGTTGCCCTTTTCGTCGCAGTTTGATTTCGCTTTTTGCACCGAAGAGGAGTTGGAAAGCAATGATAACGCCGATCAGTACCGTCGGTTCTGTGGTTGTTTCAAAGAAGATTTTGTTTATGAACTGTTGAGACTGGGCAACGAAACGACTTCTTTTAGAACGCTGGAGCATATCGCGGGGGTACACCACGTGGCAATGACTTGTGCGCGAGCTTTTCATGCCGGCGGTGGATGGGTCGCTTTACCGTTGCTATCGGCTGCGGCTGCTGTTCACGACATCGGTAAATTTGGCTGCAAGATTGGCGAGCGGGTACCCTACCTGCACTATCATTATACCGACATTTGGTGCGACCGGCGTGGGTTGGATGACGTCGGCCGCATTGCAGCCAACCATTCGGTGTGGGATCTTGAGATTGAAAATTTGTCCTCTGAATCGCTGCTGCTGGTGTATGCTGATTTTCGCGTCAAGCAATCCCGCGATATAAATGGGCATGAAATTTCACAAATATTTTCTCTCGCCGATTCTTTTGAAGTGATTTTGCAAAAACTCGATGATGTCGACGCAGCCAAGCGCCGTCGATATCAGTTCGTTTATACCAAGCTGCATGATTTTGAAGCGTATATTTGCTCATTCGGGGTGGATACGACACTCGAGTTGCCCACCGTGCAGCCCGCAGTTGTCAAAGATGCGGCGCTGATGTGTATGGATGAGGCGGTATCGGCACTGCGATACCGCGCTGTGGATCACAATATTCGCCTGATGCATCGGTTGGGACATGACCAGCTGTTTGGTAACATTCTTGAGGCTGCTCGCAGCGAGAAATCCCCCGATCGTCTTCGCGCCTATGTGTCTGTCTTTGAAGAATATTTTACCTATTGGCGTCCTGCGCAAAAGGAACAGATGCTGGCTTTCTTGTACGAACTGCTCATGTACCCGGACGGCGATATCCGCCGGCAGGCTGCGGCCTTAATTGGCCGAATTTTAGCCGGTTTTCATTCCGGTTATCGCAAAGAACAGCCGGAGGGGTGTGCGCCGGCCCCGGGCAATACCCGACACTATGAGCTGTGGTGTGATTATTTTAATCGGCTTATTTACCCGGACAGTCGACTAACGCCCCAACAAATCAGTAAAATACGCTATACGGCCAAGTTGGCCATCGATGCCTTGCTGGGCGCCTGTTCTGATACCGATGCCACCGTCTTTGCCAATGTGCTGTTCGAGCACTATGAAAACCCTGCCGCAGTTGAACCGGATGCAGCTTTTGCATTGCTTGATTCCGTCGTCAACATTCCGGCAGCTTTCTGTGGCGCAGAAGAATTGGCCAAGTTGGTCCACTTCGCAATGTGGTGGCTCAGAAAAGGGGAAACTACCCAAAAAGCGGCCGCACTGCGGTTGTTTCGGCATCTTCTTTATATCCTCCCTGCGCAGGATCCGCTGCGCAACGAAATTGCCCAAACGGCTGAAACGGTCGATTGTGAGGGTAGCACGCCGCTACTGTTTTTACAGGCATATTTGGGCCGGATGCTGGGGTACGATACCACTGCACAGGATAAAATTTTAAATCGACAAGCGACTGTTTCGAATATCTTTTTGGATAACCTTAAAACCGCCACCCCTTGGATCATGAAAGCGGTGGGCGTGGAGTACCTGCTGGATTTGGTTGAGCAGGGCAATCATACAAATATATTGCACATTGCCACACACTTTTCCAACCTGATTAAGGTGGGAGAAAACGTCGTTGTACGCCGAATGGCCGGAACGTCGCTGTTGACTATGGCGCCTGAACTGACGCCGGAGCGTCGCAATGAAATCGCCGTCGAACTCTCAAAAGCGTTGGAAACTGGGCAGTCCGAACTTTCAAAATACATTCCGGACTATTTGGGACGTTTTTCGCTGTGGTTGCCGCCTCGGGAGCTCGATGAGCTCATCGATCAGATGGAAAATTTACTTTGTGCAACCAGTAGTGTCGCGGTTACTGCTGCGTTGGACACGGTGGGCGCCATATTGGCGGGCTATGCGATTTATGCTGATCGGTTCCAACAGGACACCGCTGCGCTGGTCAAGCGGCACAACCGGTTGGCGGGCCTGCTTTTAAAAGGCCTGGCATCTTATCGCGAACCGGTACGGCAAGAAGCCTTACGTATTTTAGGTGAAGAGCTGTTTGCATCCAAGGGGATGACCTATGCGGATAAATCAAGGTTGTTTGTTTTGGTGGCTAAAAAATTACTTTGTCTCATCAGTGAGAACAAAGAACGTGAACTGACTTTTTTTTACACAGCCGCCGCATTGTCCCACATCTATCGCTTTCTGGTGCGCTATCAAATAGAGGATGGGCCGTTTTGTTTTTCTCCGCCGGAACGGGTCGCTTTTTTTCCGGGTACTTTTGATCCTTTTTCAATCTCCCATAAAGGGATTGTGCAAAGCATTCGTGACTTGGGGTTTGAGGTTTATCTTGCTGTTGACGAGTTTTCATGGTCGAAAAAGGCGCAGCCTGCACTTGTTCGCCGCCATATTGTCAACATGTCGGTGGCGGATAGCTTTGACGTTTACCTGTTTCCACACGATCTGCCGGTGAATTTGGCAAATCCAAGCGACCTGGACAAACTGCGGCAGGTATTTGCCGGACGAGAGTTATATCTGGCGGTTGGCAGCGATGTCGTGGCCAACGCGTCATCTTATCGTGTTTCTGCGGTTCCCGGTGGTGTTCAGGAGATGAACCATATTGTATTCCGCCGAATCAGCAGTGTGGATGGGCCCGAAACAGAAGCCGACCTGCGGTGTATTCGAGGCAAAGTGATGCAATTGCAGCTGCCGCCTTATCTGGAGGATATCAGCTCAACCAGAATCCGCGAAAATATCGATCTGGGGCGGGACATCTCCAATTTGATTGATCCCATCGTCCAGAACTATATCTATCGCCATAGCCTATATCTGCGTGAACCGCAGTATAAGGGCCTTTATCATGCCGGATATCTTCAATTTTCGCCCATTCAGCACCCCGATGACGCGCAGCGTGCCGAACTGTTAGCTGCTGTTTCGGAGGGGAAGAAACGGTCTTTATGCTTTGATTTGCGCGATGATGTCATCGTCTTGCGAGATACCGAAAATGATGTGCGCATTCTGGGTTATCTGACTATGCGGATTGTCAGCGCTATCGACTTATACGACGCGCTCGAGGATGAAAAACTCACCACTTATGTGCGCAAACACACTGCGGGTCGCATTTTACTGTTGACGGGTCTGCATGTGGTGCGTCGTTCCAATACCGGCTATAATATCGGCCAGCTCTTGATGACCGAGGCGCTCTCCCGCGCCATGAGTGAGGACTGCGGCTATGCCGTGTATTATCCGACCAATCTTAAAAATGACAATGCTGTGATCAGTCTGTTGCAGCTTCAAGGTTTTATTAAAGCGCAGGTGAGCAGTGACCGACCATTGCTGCTGGTGGATATGCGCGCACCCGTTGTGTTGATTCAAAATTTGGCAACCACGCTAAAAGAGCCTTTTTCGTCCAATACAAATGTCCTCGAGGCGACTCGACAGGCGCAGATCCGCATGCAAAAGGCGTTGACAGGACTTTATCCCGGTACTCTGTTGCTGTCATTGAACGCGGAGGTTATCTATCATCGGCTTGTGCAAAAGATTGTTGAGGCAAACCATGTGCCGACGGAGCCGACCGTTCCGCGCGTGTTGGGCGGGAAGATGTGTGTACCCTTTGGTAAAATTTTGCGCGGCAATGCTATTCCAAACACTGTGACCAAAACCATTCACACCGACAAGGTTTTTGCACAGGATTTACACGCATTTGACATTGAGGCATTTCCGGGTTATGCGCCGCTCGAAAGCCAGATACGCACCATAAAATCCTTTGGGCGCGCGGTGATTCTTGTAGATGATTTGCTCCATTCCGGCAGCCGCATCAATGCCCTGTCTCCCCTGCTCGCGCATGAGAATATCACCATCGACCGCGTATTGGTGGGGGTGATGAGCGGCAAGGGCCGCGATTTGATGCGCACCAAGGAAATGCAAGCCGATTGCGTCTATTTTGTTCCCAATCTGCGGGCATGGTTTGTAGAATCAACGATGTATCCATTTATCGGTGGCGATACGGTCGGCCGCGATGAGCCGTCGGTTCCGGGCCTAACGCCGGCTATTAATCTCGTGCTGCCCTATGCGTTCCCGCGGTTTTATAAGGAATGTAAGCGCGATGCAGTTTTTAAATTTTCACAGGTCTGCATAGAAAATTCCCGAGATATCATAAAAGTGGTGGAGGGAGAATTTCGCAGTCGATTTGCGCGCAACTTAACGCTTTCTCGCTTGAGTGAAGCGGTTATTCTGCCGCTTTCGCCGGACAAGGGGCGCTGCCTTTATTACGACCCCAATCTACCTGCTTCCACCTATCTGGAAAACGATCTTAAAATGCTGTTGAGAATGCGCGATGTATTGGAGTGATAAAAATGTATTACTATCAGGAAAATGGCCGAATTTACGCAGCGTTGTCGCCGAAACTGCCGCTGCAAAAGGTGGATGATTTGCGCGCGATGCAACCGCGAGCCATTTTGTTTGAGGCCCCGCCAGAAAATCGGCGGACCACGTTTTGTGTAACTGATGCGAAACAAATCACGGCGTCGGAGTCGATAGCATGGCTCGACCCCGCCCGCATTGCGGACGGCGAGGTGGCGGTACCCACAGATATTTTGAACCGTATTGAACAGCGCACGCTGGCTGCGGTCAATATCCGACATCCGCGCTGGCGTGAGGCTATTGAGATGGCGGCACTTCAGCCAAAGCGCAGTCGCGTTCATCTATTGGCGGTGGGTGACGTAGGCAGCACCCTGCTTACCGGGTTAAAGCTGCTGGGGGGGGACTGTATCGAAACGATTGGCATCTTTGATCTCAATGCCGTCACGGCTGCCCGTTGGACGGCGGAGATGAGCCAGATTGCCTGGCCATGGGATTATGACGCGCTGCCCAATGTAGAAGCAGTCGGGACGGAAAATTTATTTGATTGCGATGTTTTTATCTTTGCGGCGACTAAAGCTATCCCCGCCGTTGGCAGTGCCGTCAAAGATGTGCGCATGGCACAGTTTTCCGCTAATCGTGCTATTGTTGAATACTACGCAAAATTGGCACGCAGCGCAAATTTCAAAGGACTGTTTATCGTGCTCTCCGACCCCGTTGATCCATTATGTAAAGCGGCGTATCTCGCCTCTAATCAAGAAGAAAGTGGCACTTGGGATGGGAAGGGACTGCTGGCCGAACAGGTGCAAGGATTTGGCCTCGGCGTAATGAACGCCAGAGCAGCTGCATTGGCCAAACAGGAAGAGAAATTCAGCCGTTTTTTAACCGAGGGAAGAAGTTTCGGCCCCCATGGGGAGGGGTTGGTGATCGCAAACTCACTTTCGTCTTATGACGACACAATTTCCCGAGAATTAACCGAGATGGTGAAAACCGCCAACCTGCGTATTCGGGAAATAGGCTTCAAACCCTATGTGGCGCCGGCGCTTTCCTCAGGCGCGTTCCAGCTGTTGCTGACATTGCGTGGGCAGTGGCATTGTGGATCGGTCTGTTTGGGTGGTGTATGGTTTGGCTGCCGCAACCGCTTTACATCTGCCGGAATTGAAATCGAGGGACTGGCATTGCCGGATGCCCTGTATAAAAGGTTGTTGGAAACACAGCAGACACTCTCCGAAATTATTTAGGGAGATGGTTTAATGTCGGAGCAAATCCTGACCATTGTTCGTCTCGGGGACGTCGCTTCAGGTCGATTTATTGAGATGTTGCGAATGGTTGAAAAGGGATACAAAACTGAAATTTTGACGCAGTTGGAGGCCCATCTGCCGCTACATAATCGGCGTATTTTATTCGCAATATCACTGGACAAAGCCGGAATTAACATGGCGCTTTATCAACTGTTGGCGTTGCTTAGGCGTTGTCCGGCGTATCTTCAGGACAGCGTAGCGGGCATTGTGGTCGATGGTGCAGGCGAACTTTACACCAAGGCGGCAGGGCGTGATTTAGTATTGGCGGCCAATGGGGCCGGGTGCATTTCCCCCGGTCGACCGCTGGTAGAGGCCATCGGGTCATTGCAAAACTTTGCCATTCAAGCTAAAAACGCCGGATGCACATTGGAAATAGCTTATCGGTTGGCGGTAGACGATCTCGTCAATCGCATTCTTAGCTTTGAGTCGTCGCGGCAGTCCCGTGCCAAAATTTTGGTGTTGCACGCTTCCAGCTACAAAACTTCCAATACGATGGCCCTTTGGCATCAAGTGAAACAAGCACTGCCGTCAAACTGCGCTATTACCGAAATTGGCCTGCGCAATGGCACGATGGAGGACTGCGCCGGGTGTCCATACACCATGTGCTTACACTTTGGCGAGAAAGGTGAGTGCTTTTACGGCGGTGTGATGGTGCAAGAGGTTTACCCGGCCATTCGAGAGGCGGACGCGATTGTGATGCTGTGTCCCAATTACAATGATGCGCCATCCGCCAACCTGACCGCTTGCATTAATCGACTCACTGCGTTATATCGTACTGTGTCTTTTGACCACAAAGCTTTGTTTGGCGTTGTCGTTTCGGGTTATTCCGGTGGCGATCTTGTAGCAGCTCAGCTTGTTTCGGCACTATGTATGAATAAAGGATTTTGGTTGCCGCCGGATTTTTGCCTGATGGAAACGGCCAATGACCCCGGTTCAGCTTTAAAATTGCCGGGCATCGAGCAGAGATTGGCACGTTTTGCGCAAAAAATAGGCAAATACCTGTTGGCCTGCTCGGTATAGAGCAAAAATAGATACGATTTTTAAATAATTTAACGCCGATGCAATTTGATGTTGCATCGGCGCTTTACATAAACGTGTCTTATTCTCTTTCAAATAGTGTTTTGTCGAGTCCGGCTCGCTCCAATGTCCAAATAAGCAATAACCCCAATATGGTGCAGGATACAAACTGCCCTAACCCCACTTGAAAGATATTCAACCACAGCAGCGGAGAATTCAATGTGTTTGTTTCGGCAAAGGTCAACTCTGCGCCAATCACAACAGCATTGACAATGACAGGCGGCAACGAAGCCAGTATCGGCAAGCCTTTTGTGCGGTATTTGCGTAACCTACGGGTCATCAGTGCCGCAAACAATGTTGCTGCGGTGCCAAGCAGAATGTCGGCGGCGCCCAGAATGTTTGCGCCGGCGGCCACGCCGTAAATGTTGGTGATCAAACAACCCAATGTTACACCGGGAATGCCCAGCGTAGTGAGCACGGGCAAGAGGGTGAGCGCTTCAGACATGCGCGCTTGTACTGCGCCAAAGGTCAGCGGTAAAAAAACAATGGAGATTGTAGCATAAAGCGCTGCGATCATTGCGCAACGCGCAAGATTACGAGAGGAGATTTTTTTCATGGGTGCCTCCAAAACATGACGCGAATAGCGGTGAATTTTATGGCGAGGCCATACGCTTATCCGCGCGTTGTGAAAAATCACACAACAACACGGCGCACGGAAAGCTGCCACCATTCCCGATATACACCTGAGCAGTATATTAGCGCAAATGCGTTAGACTGTCAATCGTTAGCGCGCAATTAATACATGGATGAAAGCGCGCGCGGTACCGATCAGATCTTGCCCTTTACATGGTTTCGGGGATATCAATCTTTAACATAGTCAGAACGTTTTTAATTGTTTGCCCCGTTACAAGACACAGGTTTAAACGTGCTTGCATCAGGGATTCGTCGTCGACTTTACAGCGACAGGCGTTATAAAATTTGTGGAAGCGGGTCGCTGTTTCAATGGCAAAGTGTGTTAGCCGTGCGGGGTCATAGTTCTTGGCTGCTGCGACAATTTCCTCAGGAAAAGCGGCCAATGAACGAATCAATTCACGCTCTTCCGGCGCTTTGAGCAGCAATAGTTCGCCGGTGCTGCACTGCCGAGGCTCGACGCCTTCAGCGGCCAGATTCTTAGCAATCGAACAAATGCGCGCGTGAGCGTATTGAACGTAATAAACCGGGTTTTGATTGGATTGCTCCACGGCCAGATCGAGGTCAAAGTCAAGCTGAGAAGCGGGTTCGCGCATATTAAAGAAAAATCGTGCGGCGTTAATCGGAACATCATCAAGCAGGTCCGAAAGGGTGATGGCGTTGCCGGTACGCTTGCTCATGCGTACAAGTTCGCCACCACTGGTCAAGCGTACGAGCTGCATAAGAACAATATCGAGCTTGTCCCCGCCAACGCCCAATGCATCCAGTGCGCACTTTAAGCGCGCCACATGACCGTGATGGTCAGCCCCCCAAATGTTGATGCACTTTTCGTAACCGCGGTCTACAAATTTGTTGGCATGGTAAGCAATATCGGCGGCAAAGTAGGTTGGAAAACCGTTGGCACGTACCAAGACATCATCCTTGAGTTCAAGCTGGTCGATTTGTTTTTGACTTTTCCCCTGTGCCAAAAGTGCTTTAGTTTGCACTTCGGCATTTTTATACCAAATTGCGCCATCCTTTTCGTAGGTATAGCCACGGATCGCCAATGTGTCAACGGCCTGTTTAACCGCGCCTGATTGGTGTAGCGACGTCTCAGAAAACCAGCAGTCAAAGCTTATCCTGTAACGTGCAAGATCCGTCTTCATTTTTTCTATATTTTGGGGTAGTGCAAATTCAACCAGCGCCTGTTTGCGCGCAGCTGAATCCGAGTTTAAAAGCTTATCTCCACTTATCTCAATATACTGCTCGGCGCGCGTTTTGATGTCCGCGCCATGGTAGCCATCCTCAGGGAAAGCAACATTTTCTTCGCCCTGAAAATGCTGAAGATAACGCGCCTCCAGAGATTTAGCAAATTTTTCAATTTGGTTGCCTGCGTCGTTGATCAAAAATTCACGTGAAACATTGTATCCGGCAGCATCTAGCGCCGCGGCCAGTCCGTCGCCGATAGCGGCTCCACGCGCATTGCCCATATGCATCGGGCCGGTGGGATTCGCCGAAACAAATTCTACCATCACCTTTTTGTTGCCGCCAAAATCGGTACGGCCATAAGCGTCACCTTCAGCTTGAATTCTAGCGACCACATCGGTAAACCAGTTGTCGGAAACAAAGAAGTTGATAAAGCCGGGCCCCGCAATCTCAGCGCGAGAAAAGTGCGTTCCAGCCAGCGTAAGATGGTTAATAATGGTTTGCGCAATGACGCGCGGAGGTTTGCCAAAGCTGCGCGCACCCGCCATTGCGGCGTTGGTTGCAAAGTCACCGCGTGTCGGGTCAGCCGGTTGCTCGATCAAAAAGGTGGGCAGCCCATTTGCCGGAGTGGGCAGATCCCCCTTATTGATAGCTTGCTCTATTGCGTTTGAAACGAGAACACGCAGTGCCTCGCTCGTGAGAAAAATCGGTCCTAACATAAGTCATACTCTCCTGTGTTTTTATGGCATACATAGTGCATATTCGTCACCGCTCAAAGTTGAGACACACAGCATGGCGCCAATCGGTTCAATTGGCAATCGGCTGGTTGCACTTTTGAGGCGCAACCTTAATAATGACACGATTTTCGCTAGTCAATGCGGTATTGATATCCATTGCATAAGAAAAATCAACTTCACCGCCGTCATCTGATAGGGTCGAGCGGATATCTCGCCCATTGATCCCCACCATAATCGCACCATAGCCGGTATCGTAAGAGCACTGGTGGCGGCAACCTTTTTCTACGACAAGCTGTGAATTACTCAACCCTATGCGCTGCATAGTCACGCGGCCATGTTCGACATGCAGCGTCGTGCGGTGTCCCTCAAAGCCGGTCGTTTCGGTTTCGTCATAACTCAGCCAGTAATCGTCGTTGTTTTTATAAAAATCACCGCAGGTTAAAAGTTCCACAACGTCCTTTTCGCCATTGACGTTATAGATGCCCTTGATGGTGATCATCGCTTCCTTTTTCAAGACAAAATCTCCTTTAAGTGCTGGATTTTTCAATGAGGGCCAACTCGATCAGTTGGGTTATCACCCCGCCGTAGGTCATGCCGGAAGCAATCATCATTTTAGGGTACATGCTAATGGAGGTAAAACCCGGCAGTGTATTGATCTCGTTGAGTAGAACCGAACCGTCGCTCTTGACAAAAAAATCAACGCGCGAAAGGCCACGGCAATTTAAAGCACGATAAGTTGTGAGGGCTAGCGCGCGAACGCGTGTAGCGCTTGCCTCGGAGATGTCAGCCGGAATAAGGAGTTTGGCGTGGTCATTTTTATATTTAGTGTCATAGTCATAAAAGCCGTCCGGACTGACAATTTCGCCGGTGGTGGGTGCACGAGGCTGCAGATTGCCCATCACAGCGCATTCCACCTCATGAGCGATCACCAATTCTTCAACAATGGCGCGGCGATCTTCAGCAAAAGCTAGTTTTAATGCGGCAAACAGCTCCTGTGCGTTGTTGGCTCGTGAACAACCCACCGATGAGCCGGAATTGACGGGTTTGACAAAACAGGGATAGCCCAACGTTTTTGCTACACGACATTCAACCGCGGCGAGATCTTCTTCACGGCAGACCGACTGCCATTTGGCCATCGGCACACCGGCCTGTTCGGCTATGATATGGGTATAGACCTTGTCAAAACTCAGAGCGGAAGCGGTGACACCGCATCCGACAAAGGGGATGCCAGAAAGAGTCATCAACCCCTGCAACGCGCCATCCTCGCAGTTTTGCCCGTGAACGGCGGGGAAGATCACATCAATTTTTACAGTGCGCACGCCATCGGGTTCAAATACCAATAACCCATGCGCTTGGCGGTCGGCCGAAAGCACCGCAGGGGTGGCATTTTGTTGCCACGTGTCTGTTGCCAGACCGTCTGCGTCACCATTATAGAGCAGCCAGCGGCCATCCTTGGTGATCCCGACCAACACTGGAGCAAAGCGGCTGCGGTCGATATTGTTGATAATGGAGGCCGCGCTTCGCAACGACACTTCATGTTCATTGGAAACACCGCCGAATAAAATTAGAACAACTGTTTTGTTCATACACTATCACCTCATTATGGTATTCTATTCTAGCACAACGGCTGCGATTACACAATAAAAAAGCGGATTCTGTCAAGGTTTTATGCTCAAACAATACAATTTTGGGGGAATAACTGTAAAAACGATAAAATACGTGCGCATTTTTCTTATAAAGATGAAAAATTTTCCTATTTATGCTACACTGATTAAATTATCAATAATTTGATAAAATGGGCGGACTCGGCGCCCTGATTACAACGGAGGGGCGGATTATGAGCAGTATGAAACATCCGCGCGGCACAAGAAGACAAATATGGGTGGTTTTGACGCTTTTGCTGGTTTTAGTGGTTTGTATCAGCGGATTGTTGTGGCTGGTTTGGAGTGCGCCTAACGATTTGCCTGCGTCTATATCGGAAGCATTGGGGTCAGGATCCGACATGTCTTCCAGTCGGGACTCCTCAAGCAGTAAAGCCGAATCATCATCAAAAAATGATAGCAGTTCTTCATATCCACAGAGCAGCACAGTGATGAGTAGCCGTCCTGTGCAGTATAATAATGGGGATACATCAACCGGTTCCGGTACTCAAAAATTGCAGAATTTAACCATTGACGCGGCGGTGCTCCATGATGAGAATGCGACCTATTATAATGTGCTGATTAATGCTGATGGCGTTACGCTGAAAAATAAATTGATTAAGGGCGACCTTGTCATATCAGAATCGGTGGGAAACGGCATCGTCACGCTTGAAAATATTGTGGTCAAAGGCCGTATTTTGGTCAACGGTGCGCAGACGGTGAAGTTGCATGATGTCACATCAGTGCGGATTGTTGCGCAACGAGGCCGCGGCACCACAGACTATATTATCGGTGGCGCTTCCACCATCCACCAGATAACAGCTAAAAACCAGTTAACTATTGATGAGAGCGGTCTTTCAGACAACTATGCAGGCGTCAAAGATGTGGTGACCGAGCGTGGAACCCCGATGTGGCAGCAAGTGACACTCTCAAATGGCGCGCTGGATGGGGTCACTACAAATGATGCCAGCAATCTAATCTTATCGGGGCGTAGTGCTGTGGGGAGCGTGATTGCTAATGCGCCCACCCATATCGGCGGCAGCGGACTGGTCAATAACCTCACTGTTGGCAGCGACGACGTTTCATTTGAAAGAGAGCCGCGCAATGTGGCGGTTAGAGGTCATTATAACAAACCCGGTGTGCAAAACTGGGGAATCGGTCAAACCGAGGCTGCTGTAAACGGTGGAAACCATTCGGGTACCGGCATGCGAATGCTGTCAACACCAAGCAATTTGAGCATTACAGCCGAGCAAAAAAGCAGTGTGATGCTCGCCTTTAATAGTGTCACAAACGCGACATCCTATACCATTGTTTATTCGATAACCAACGGTTCGAGCGCCGACAATGTCCTCGATAAACAGTTGTCGGTTGATACAAACAGCGACACCATTAAGCATGCGCTTATCGGGCAGGCGGGAACGGTGATCACCTTTAAAGTACGTGCCGTTACCAAGGCCAGTCGGTACACGACATCCGCTTATACAGAGCGATACTCAAAAACGGTGGCCGTATTGGGGGCGCCGACCAATCTTCAACTGGATCGAAATGGAGACAAGCTGGCATTTTCATTTTCTGCTGCACCTAACGCGACAACTTACGGCCATGAAGCGGTGCTTTCGGTGGCGGGTTCAGATATCGCGCGCTTAAAGTTGGCGGCTGGTGTAACGCTTGGCGAGTTTTCAAATCTGATAGCAGGGAAAACCCATACCGTGACAGTGCGCGCCATCGGCGACGAAGCATTAGCGTGCACCTCGGCGGCTGTCACAGAAACTTATGACGCGCCACCGTTACCGTCGGTCAGCAGCCTTGCCATTTCAAGCGATGGCGAGACGCCAGCGGTTATCTTCAAAGGTGCAGCGGACATTCGTGACTACACCGTGACGCTGCACTATGACGGCAACATACTTCCGGCCAAGGGTCACAGCGTAGTGGGGGATGTATATACCTATTTGTTTGGGAAGCCATCTGCCATTTTAGCAGGCAAAACATATACCGCTTCGGTTGCGCCGCAGGGCGGTCTGTCAGCAACCAAGGCTCGTGCTGTTGGGCAACGCACACAGCCCGACAACCCCCGAATTATTTCATCGGAGATAGGCGCGGTTACCTTTGCCTTTGACAGCGTATCAGGTTATCGCTATGAGGTGGTCTCTGCAACAAAAGATGGTGTTGAAATACCGGGTGTAACGGCGTCCAATCTGACTGCAGCGGTGTCCACAGCTGAGAACAGCGTATTTAATTTTAGTGTCAAAGCGTTGGGGGATGGTATTTTCTTGGCCGACAGTTCGCCTGTCTTGGCCAATGCAGTGATAGTGACAAAGTTACCGGTACCACTCAGTCCGGTCATCAGCGGTGATCAGAACAAGCTCACATTCAGCTTTAACACGAACAATAACTATAACACACACAATGTTGTCATACAGACCTCCGTCGATGGTAAACAGTGGACGAATTTCCTATCCGAAATATTGCCGGTTGGCGTCACACAAAAATCGATTGAGACACCGCACGCGCGTATGCGGATCAGGTTTGGCGTAACGGCAAAGGCGGCCAACGCGGTTCAGGTTGATTCAGATTTGGCAAATTCACCTGAATTTTCGGTGGTCAACCTTCAACCGGCGACTGGACTTAGCCTCAACCAAGTGACCGACAGCGGATATTATGCGGTGCTTTCTTTTGCAAAGGTTTTAGGCGCAACAGGCTATACCGTTTCTTATACACTGGACGGTGTTCATTGGATAAAACTGGCGCCGATAGGCGGTGACGCAGTGTCGACCGTTCGAGTAAAAATACCCACTGGCACAACAGTGCAAAACTTTACCGTTACGGCGCATGCCGCACCTGATGCCGCACATGTCTACTTGGATTCGACAGCAAGCTATTTACACTAAGTTGCAAATTAAACAGGACTGCGACAAGAGTCACAACGTCCCCGCAGGACGCATTGCCTGCGGGGACGTTTAACAATTTTCTGAATTTTTATTGTGGCACATCAACTTGTATCACGTCGGCGTTGTATTTTCCGGTTCGGCCGGAAAAAGCTTCTGGTGAATCCCGGAAACTTTCATGGCTTTTAAAAAAAACGGCATTAAAATTAAGGCAACGATAACGGCGGTCGTGCCGTTGGCAATAGACGATGCGCCCTTAATGGCCAACTTGGTCATGACTGTTTCAATGGGGTTTCTAATCAGGTAATAGTCGTAGATGAAATTTTTAAGAAGGTAGATGGCAACATAGCAAAGGCTGCCCGCAACGGCACCAACAATATTTTTTGTGCGGCTGTTTCCATAGCTGTGGCCGCTGTGTGCAATGGCACCGACTGAAGCGCCCAATACAAATTTAATAGCAAAGGTGATGGGAGCCTGCGCAGCATAAAGCGGATTGAACAGGTCGTAGAAAAATCCGCCTAAGCCGGCGCATAATCCGCCGGGAATGGCGCCTAACAACAACCCCGAGAGCACACAAAAGACATTCCCAAAGTGGATTCGGCTAATATCCCCGATGGGGATAGACAAAAAGTTGGCGGTGAAAACCATTGCAGACAGTACGCCGATTGCCGCGATGCGGTAGATTGTATTAGAAGCACGATTCATAGCGACGCCTTTCTAGGGGCAGTGGCCCCTTGAGGAAGTGGCGTGCCCTATAATGGTTGATAGTCGGAACAAACTTCGTGGCTAGTCAGCTGGCCAAGCAGCGGCTCAAGCATAACGCCAAAGCGCGGATCGGTGCCGTAGCCATAAGTCGTTTTAATGGCAGCCTGTGCAAAATGGGTGGCGCGTGCCATCGCCATTGGCAAACTGTCATTTTGCAGCAGCGCGCCGGTGAGTACGGCGGCAAAAAGATCGCCGGTTCCGGGGTAAGAGGCGGGAACATAGTCACAAGGGATATACCAGAACGCACCGCGTGTACGGTCATAACCGATGTTCGCCATCGCTTCACCGGCGGCCAGCCCCACGCCGGTGATGATCACGCGGTCGGGTCCCAACTTTGAAAGGCGTACCAATTTGCTTTTAGCTTCATTTCGGGTCAAAGGGGTATTTTGATAACTTTCTTCAAGCAGGACGCATGCCTCGGTGAGATTGGGGGTAATGACATTGGCCACTGCGACCAGCTCGTGCATGCGCTGTTGCATTGGGGGCGTTATAGTGCGGTAAATCTTACCGTGATCACCCATGACCGGATCCACCACCAATAGTGCGTTGTTATAACTTCTAAAAAACGCCATGCAGTGGTCAATTTGTTCCGGCGAATTTAAAAAGCCACTGTAGACACATTCGAAATTAAGTTCCAATTTTTGATAATGTAAAAGTGTGGGAGAGAGATAATCGGTTAAATCATGCAACGCCACTTCGCCCAAGCCGCCTGTATGGGTGGAAAGTACAGCGGTTGGAACGGGACATACCTGTATGCCCATAGCGGACAGCACAGGAATGATGACGGTAAGTGAGCAGCGTCCAAAGCCCGAAAGATCGTGAATTGCTGCGATTCGTTGCGGTCGATTCATGAAAATCCTTCTCTCATTAAATTTATATTACGCGCAATAATTGATCAGTGCAAATCAGTTGAACCAAACGAATAAAAAGCTTGTATATGTAAAAATAACTATATTAATCATAATATAAAGAGCAAATTTGGACTATATGTAAGTGGAATTTAAAATTTTGACCATAAAAAGCAATTGGAATGCAATTTGCACAAAACGCTCTCTATTAAGGCTGATTAAATTGTTAATAACATAAAATCATTTTGGGAGAAACTTTCGCGGCTAATCGATACTATTTTGACACAAGCTAATATCGCCCACAATTTTAAATTCAAGGAGAAAAAGTGTTATGAACAAAAACAACATGACGTTTGCCATTACCTCTGCCGCCGTTGGTATAATCGCAGGCACGGCCGCCTACATGATGAACAACGGTGACACCACCATGCAGCGCCAAACCAAAAAGCTCAAAAGAACAGCAGGTAGAGCGGTGAAAAATGCCGGTATTATTCTTGATAGCGTTTCGCAGATTATGCATTAATCCCGGCGCGTGAGGTAAAAGCAAGGGCAGACGAGTTTCGTCTTCCCTTGCTTTTCCACTTCAAGTGCGGGCAAACACGATATTAGCGCGCATATCAATGTTTATAACATTATTTCAACATATCTCTGGGGGATTAACGGACCGTATTGTTCAAATGCGCTTTGAGCATATTTAGAAGATCTTTATCGTTTTTAAATGTCACACAGTGGAAAGCTTCGTCCCATTCGACCCATTTTAATTCGCTAATTTCAAGCTCTTGACGTACCGCGGGTTCATTTGGAAGTGCCTTGCCTAAAAAATAAACCACCTGTTTTTTGACTCCGGGTTTTGGCTGATATTCTACTGCGTGCCGAAAACCTTGCTGCAGTGAAACGTGCAGACCGGTTTCTTCACGCACTTCTCGTAAAGCGGTTTCAATTTCCGTTTCGGTTCCCTCCATATGCCCTTTCGGGAAAGACCAGTGTCCGCCATGCCGATGGCGTAGCAGTAAAAGCAATAGTCGCTCGTCGTCATAACGATATACCAATGCGCCACAAGATTTTTCTCTTTTCATGTTTGCCTCCGCGATATAACACGTTTATCTTGTCTAATATAACATTTTTTGCCGATTTGGAAAAGCGTTTCAAATATTTTTAAGGTGAAAATAGGTTGCTTTTATAATTTTAGCAAAAAGTGGGCAATAAAGCGCCTTGTTTGAGAAGGCGATTTCTTGACAACAACAGCAAGGGCATTATATAATCAACTATAGTTTTGTATATTTTTAAAACTGTAATGCGCCGAACAGCGTGCACGCTTTCAAAGATAAATGTTTTATATCATGTGTATGAATAAATGTCTCCGTAGCTCAGCTGGATAGAGCGGTCGCCTCCTAAGCGACAGGTCGGAAGTTCAACTCTTCTCGGGGACACCAAAAATTTGCCGAAAGTCTTGTGTTCAAGGTTTTCGGCGCTTTGCTTATCTAAATAAGTAAGAAAAGGCATGTTGGTCATGGCCATGTTTCATTTTTGCAAAATAAGGGGGATGCATTTTGAAAGGACAGAACAGAAATAATATCAATGTTGGCGCCAAAGTCAAGATTGTGCTAAAGGCAGATCAGCGTACGGGAAAACTCACGGAGGGTATCGTGGAAAAGATACTCACGAAGAGCAGCGTTCATCCCCATGGCATAAAGGTGATGTTGGAAGACGGCCAAGTCGGGCGTGTGCAGGATATTTTATAATAAAGCTATGATTTAACCAATAACGTTGTCGCTTGACAAAAAATAAAGGTTATGTCATAATTTTAAAAAAGAAAAGGTGGCATGTTGATGTCGGTTTTATCTGTTATGGTGACCTCTAATTAAATAGAGACATAAAAGGTCGGTCGAACAAGGGGAAGACCCCTCAGTTTGAGTTACCCTTTTGTGGACATACCTGGCAGATTGCTTCAACCGCCTCAGTATAGAAGCGTAACAAGGTGTGCTTGTTGCGCCTTTTTTATATTATTTTACCCGCAGGGAGCAACTACATTGACAGGTGTGGTATATCTTTTTGCGGGTTTTTATATTTTAAGAAGGTGATTAATTTGAATTCTCATTATAAAACACTTGAATTTGATAAAATACTGGCGCTCTTGGCCGACAACGCACTATCAGAAGAGGTCAAAGCGCGCTGCCTTGCGTTGGCCCCCACACTCAATGAGGGGGAAGCCAGACGCTGGATGAACGAAACCACTCAGGCTCGGCGCATTGTGGAACAGGCGGGGAATCCACCGCTTTCCCCCATGATCGAGCTGCAAAAGGTTATCGCGCTCATACAGGCGGATGCGATGCTGCTACCTGAGCAAATTGAGCATGTTATATCTTTTTTGGCTTCATGCCGCAGGATGTGTGCGTACCTTAAAAGGGCGGAGTCAACGGATTCGGCCATTGCGTGGTATGCCGGTGGCATAGACCCGCTCAGCGATATGGGAGATGAACTGGGGCGCTGTATCAGAAACGGCGCGTTGGATGATCATGCATCCGATCGACTCGACAGCATCCGTCGGCAAATGACGCTCACCACCGACCAGATCAGGGGAAAGCTGGATGCACTCTTACGAAAAAACAAAGCATGGTTTTCCGAAAGCTTTATCTCGATGCGCGGTGGGCGTTATACACTGCCGGTTAAACGTGAACATAAAAAGGATGTCACCGGTACGGTGGTGGAAGTTTCCAACACAGGGGGCACCTGTTTTATTGAACCCGCCTCAGTTGGGCGTTTGCAGTCGGCTCTTTACGCGTTAGAAGTGGAGGAGGACAGCGAAGTTCGGCGTATTTTATATGTGTTGACAGCCTTGATTAGCGATAATCTGTCGGCGCTAAAAGGCAACATTGAGACAATGCAGGTGTTGGATTTTATGTTTGCCAAGGGAAAGCTTAGCCTCTCGATGCAGGCTGGACCGGTGGGTATCACCGCCGATCGGTGCATTCGATTGCAGGGCGCGCGGCACCCACTGCTCGATAAGGCCACGGCTGTGCCGTTAGATTTTGAAGTGGGCGGCGCACTTTCAGGTGTTGTCATCACTGGGCCCAACACCGGCGGCAAAACTGTCACGCTTAAAACGGTCGGCCTGTTTTCGCTTATGGCGCAAAGTGGGTTGCACTTACCTGTCGAAGCGGGCAGCAGCCTTTGTATGCAAAATCTGGTACTATGCGATATCGGTGATGGGCAGAGTATTTCGGAAAATCTCTCTACTTTTTCTGCCCATATCAAAAATGTGCTGGAAATTTTACGTCAAGCAACGCGCGAATCGTTGGTGTTGCTTGATGAGCTGGGTTCCGGCACCGATCCTGCTGAAGGCATGGGCATCGCAGTTGCCATCTTGGATGTACTCTGTGCAAAAGACTGTCTCTTTGCTGCCACAACCCACTACCCTGAAATAAAAACCTATGCAGAGCATACGCCCGGCCTTATTAATGCTTGCATGGCCTTTGACCGTGAAAGTTTGCGACCGCTTTACCGCCTTGAAATTGGCGAGGCAGGTGAAAGTTGTGCGCTGTATATTGCCGAGCGACTGGGTATGCCCGAAACGATGTTAAACCGTGCCCGCGAGGCTGCTTATACCGGTCAAAGTGGCAAGGGTTTGCCGGTTTTACCGCCGCACAAAGCCATGAGCGATTTGGGAAAATCGACAGCACCAAAAATCTCCAGGCAAAAAACGCAGCAGAATCAGACCTCTCGCTGTGATACTTTTCAAGTCGGAGACAGCGTGCTGGTATATCCCGCCAAGGAGACAGGTATTGTATTTGCAAGGGCTGATGACAAAGGAGAAATCGGTGTGCAGGTCAAAGGAATAAAACGATTGGTGAACCATAAGCGCATCAAACTTCAGGTACCAGCCAGTGAGCTTTATCCGGAAGACTATGATTTTTCAATTCTTTTTGATACGGTAGAAAACCGCAAGGCGCGACGTATTTTAGAAAAACGCCATCAGGAAGGCAATATGGTTATCATCAAGGAAGGAAATGGGGAACCATGAACAAAAGTATTATTATCCGCCCCGAGTCCAAACGAGATTACCGTGCGGTGGAGCATTTGACGCGGGACGCATTTTGGGACGTTTATAAGCCGGGATGTGACGAACATCTGATAGCACACAATTTGCGTTATTCCAAGGCTTTTTTGCCACAACTGGATTATGTGGCGGTACACAACGATCGCATTGTGGGCAATATCATGTATTCGGTGGCACGGATAATCGATAACAATCGTTGTGTTTATCCGGTTCTGACCTTTGGCCCATTGAGTGTTTCGCCCGATTATCAGGGACAAGGTGTGGGCGCTACTTTAGTGCGCCACACACTGGCAATCGCAAAAAAAATCGAATATCCGGCCGTCATTATTTTCGGAAACCCCGCTTTTTACAGCCGATTTGGATTTGTCAATGCCAAAGAGTTTGGAATTTCCACTTCGGACGGCGCAAACTTCGATCCCTTTATGGCGATAGAAGGCCATGAGCATTCCCTTAAAGGGATCACGGGGCGTTTTTATCCGGATGACGTCTTTTACATTGACCCGGCTGAACTGGCCGAATTTGAAAAAGACTTTCCTTACCGAGAAAAACACGTTACAGATACGCAACTCAAACTGTAGCGCTATTGTCGGCAAGAGGCGGGGACTCTGGTTGTTTGTTGACCCACCTTTTTAGTTTTTTAAACGGGATACTTTCAAAGGGGTCGATGTACTGATGGAAACTTTATGTGTGTGGCACCAAACAGGGGTATTATTTAGCCAAGAGTCTTCTGTGAAGGATGTAAAAAGGGTTTACCCTACAACAGTATTATGGTAAAATAATGCATAAACCTTAGTGACGCCGGATCATGGTGCCGACGACATGAGTTTGAATTTTCAGGTGTCTGGGATAAAATGTTGAGAACGATATTTGCTCGGCACTATTTCCGAGGGATAAGCGATGTGCGTAAAAGTTGGTGTGCGCAATGTTACAAAGCGCGTGACCTCGGTATTCTGCAACGCATCGGGTTTTGAAGACACAAGCGAACAATCGATGCGCTGATGGAGAAATGAGAGGAATCAGAAAATGAATATAAAACAGTGGAGCGCCATGCGGATTATCGCGGTTGGGTTCGCCTTTATTATTCTGGCGGGCGGGGTGCTTTTAAGTTTACCCATCGCCAGCCGTAATGGTGTTGGTATGCCGTTTTTTAATGCGCTGTTTACTTCGGTGTCAGCCACTTGTGTCACGGGACTCGTTTTGTATGATACATGGACGCAGTTTTCGGGGTTTGGCCAAACTATCATTCTATTGCTGATTCAAATCGGCGGCCTTGGCTTTATGGCCGTTGCCATTTTCTTTTCTCTGGTGGTTGGAAGACGCATTGGTTTGCGCGAGCGTTCCCTGTTGGCAGAAGCGGTTAGCGTCACAAAGGTTGGCGGTCTTATCCGTTTGGTTAAACGAATGTTGATTGGAACTGCCCTTTTTGAAGGGGTGGGCGCAGCATTGTTAGCGATACGGTTTGTTCCTCAGTTCGGTTTGGGGCGAGGGATTTGGTTTTCTGTTTTCCACTCGGTATCAGCGTTTTGCAATGCAGGATTCGATTTGATGGGCGCTCAGACACCATCTTCGTCTTTGACATATTTTTATAATGATCCACTGGTGATTCTCACGATTGCTGTGCTGATCATTGTGGGCGGCATTGGCTTTGTCGTGTGGGACGATCTTGTAGAAAATCGTTTTCGCTTTTTAAATCTTAGGCTCCATACCCGCGTGGTGTTAATGTCTACTTTCGTACTTTTGGTAGGCGGACTATTGATTTTCTTGTTGTTTGAACATGGTGAGTCATTCGCCGGCATGCGCACGCAAGAGCGGATTTTGTCGGCATTTTTCCAGTCGACTACATCGAGGACGGCCGGCTTTAACACCGTGGATATGGCCGCGCTTTCAGATGGCGGCAAACTCATCACCATGATTTTGATGTTCATCGGAGCCGCGCCCGGTGGTACCGGCGGCGGAATTAAAATAACGACGTTGGTTGTTACGGCCTGCGTTGTCATGGCCTCTCTTCGCAACCGTGAGGAAATTTCAGTGTGGCATTTTCGTTTGGAGCCTGAAATGATGCGCCGTGCTTTTTGCAGCGCATCCGTTTATTTAACCATGACGATTTGTGGAGCGCTGGTGCTCTGTGCACAGGGGCAGCCGCTCACGGATGCCGCCTTTGAATGTGTGTCGGCCATTGGAACGGTGGGACTTTCAACCGGTATCACGCAGACGCTGCCGATTTTATCACGCGTTGTTATAATGCTGCTGATGTATGCGGGCCGCATCGGAAGTCTGACGGTTTTTTTAGCAGTGGCAAGATCAAATAAGGGCGGAAAATTAAAAAATCCCATCGGCAAGATTATTGTCGGTTAATTTGAAAGGATGGCAGATTATGAGATCGATGCTTGTTATTGGTGCAGGGCGTTTTGGAACGAACCTCGCCATAAAGCTTACGGAGCTTTATAATGAAGTGATGCTGGTAGATGTTGATGAGGAAGCTGTGCACAAATTGGAGCCGCTTGTTACACGGGTGCAGATTGGTGACTGTATGGATCGCGATGTATTGGAAGAATTGGGTGTGCGCGACTTTGACGTGTGCTTTGTCTGTATAAGCGATAATTTTCAGTCTTCAATGGAAATTACCTCCCTGCTTAAGGAACTGGGTGCATCCTATGTGGTTGCAAAGTCCGACCGCGACGTACATGCCAATCTACTTAAAAAGATTGGGGCCGATGATGTGGTATATCCTGAACACGATATGGCGCAGCGCACCGCTGTGCGCTACTCGGCGAAAGGCGCCTTTGATTATATTGAATTATCGCCGGAGTATGCCATCATGGAGATTGCGCTTCCTGATGACTGGAAAGGGCAAAGTGCGCGTGGACTGGATGTTCGTACAAAGCATAACATTAATATTATCGGGGTGCGGGCTGGCAAGCATATTCTTCCGCTCATTAGTGCCGACTATGTTTTTAGCGAACAGGAACACATTATTGTAGCGGGAGAGCAAAAGGATATTCTTAAAATGATCAATAAAAAATAATTGACCGGTCGTTCATGGCGGCGATTCCGGACGATTGGGTGACGGTAAAATGATTTGACCATATTAAAAAATAATTAAAATTGGGAAACATAGTTTCAGCCTTAAAACTATTTGCCGCTTTTTTATAGTCTTTTGTGTTATAGTAATTGTACTAATTAAAGGATTTCTCATGTATAAATATGATCTCCCCGTGACAATAAAAGATGTTTTTATCGCTGCTGCGTTGTTAAGCTTTGCCTTTTATATAAGAAAATCGATACGAAATGACAGGCAAGCAAAATAGTTTGTACTTAATAATAAAATTATTATTTTATTAAATTTTTGCAACATTAGATAATCAAGGAGATTTTATATGGCGCCGCTTAATTCTTGTTTTATTATCGGTGAGTCGCGAACAAATGCCGATAATGCCATCACCAAAATTTACAACTCATTTTACATGGCCTTTGAAGTGGAGGATGAGACAGGGCGTATTTTGGCTTTCAACTGTACACACACGTTGGCTCTGACCGAAAACTTTCTATGTAAAATGTTTGTCGGACAAGACTTTCTCGGTGTGGAACAGTGGATTGAGAAAGAACTTGACCGCCGTTATGGCGGTTCTTCGCGCAAGGCCGTTATCGCTTCTTACCGCGATGCGGTTAAGCGTTATCACGCTATGCGCAGTGGCCCGCAAACTCAGAACAATGAATTTATAAAATATAACTAAATTGTTTCTATTTTATTATCAATTTATATGAAAATGCGGTTATCTACTTGACGACGTCGCTAAGTATAAGGTATGCTAGTGGTGAAGTTAACTTATCTTTGGGATGGAAATAAAGCGCTGCTTCAGATTGCCAGATATGATTCCGTCTTGCGGAGCACCGTCATGTCGCAGCTTTTGAAAACCAGCAAGACCAAAAAGACAATTTTAATGTCTTTTGTTCTTGTTGTTTTTTTATTTAACAATCATTGGGAAAGCACTAAAATGTTATATAAAGATGAGAGGGAGCGTACACATGATCATTGGTGTTGTCAAAGAAATTAAGAACAATGAGTTTCGCGTGGGACTCACACCCGGCGGTGCCGCGGCTTTTGTTGAAGCGGGTCACCGTGTATTGGTGGAGCAGGGTGCCGGGATCGGCTCTGGGTTTGCCGACAAGGAATATTTGGCCGTGGGTGCGCAGCTTGAAAATCAAGCCAAGTCGGTATGGAACAACGCCGAGATGATCATCAAGGTCAAAGAGCCGATCGAGGTCGAGTATCAATACTTCCGAGAAGGGCTTGTGCTGTACACATATTTGCACTTAGCGGCCGATGCGCTCTTGACCAAGGCTTTACTAAAAGCAAAAGTGAAGGCGATTGCCTATGAAACGATTGTTGGTCGCGAGGGTGGACTTCCCTGTCTTGCGCCGATGAGTGAGATCGCAGGGCGTATGTCGGTTCAGGAAGGCGCAAAATATTTAGAAAAAACCTTTGGTGGGCGCGGTGTCCTCTTGGCAGGTGTACCCGGGGTAGCGCGCGGTAATGTTGTGATTCTGGGGGGCGGAAATGTTGGCACCAACGCTTGTAAAATTGCAGTTGGCATGGGTGCCAATGTCACGATTCTGGATGTGAGTGTCCGGCGTCTTGCTTATCTTGATGATATTTTCCCGCATCAGATTACCACCTTGTATAGCAACCGCGATAATATTTGCCGTTGCCTTGAACAGGCGGATCTTGTCGTTGGCGCGGTGTTACTTCCGGGGCGTGCAGCGCCCAAGCTGGTGCTTCGTGAAGATCTCAAGCGCATGAAACCCGGCGCGGTTATTGTTGATGTTGCGGTCGACCAAGGCGGCTGTGTTGAAACGAGTCACCCCACAACCCACCAAGACCCCATATTTACCGTAGACGGTATCGTCCATTACAGCGTCGCCAATATGCCCGGTGCGGTGTCGCGTACCGCTACACAGGCGTTGGTCAATGCCACGGTGCCGTATGGTTTGTCATTGGCGGCCAAGGGTGTGGAGAAAGCTTGTCTGGATGACCATGGGTTGATGGCTGGTTTAAACTGCTACGATGGAAAATGCTGTTTTGCCGGCGTTGCCGAGGCGCTGGGTTTGGAATATAGCGCGGCAGACACACTTTTGAAATAAGTTCGATTGTCGTCGTATCGGCACACTTTATCATTGGATATATGCGGGAATCAAAGTTGTTCGCATATTGATAAGTATTTGTCTAAAAAACGAAGGGAGAGACCACTATGATTACAAACGGCTTTACCTACATCGCATTCCTGATATTCTTCTCGTCAATGCTGGTTGCTACCAAGAAGGCAACCAATTGGAAAATCTTTGAATATGTTCCGCCTATTGTTATGGTGTACTTATTCAATATGATTTTCTGCACTTTCAATCTCTGGGATATGAAAGCTACCTCCGTCGCTTATTCGGCGACCAAGAACAATCTGCTCTACGCCATGATATTTGTCATGCTGTTGCGCTGCGATTTCCGCAAGCTTGTAAAGCTCGGCGGTCGCATGATTGCCATTTTTATGGGCGGTGCCCTTTCGATTGCTGCTGGCTTTATTGTCGCATTCGTTCTCTTTAAGGGGGCGTTGGGCGTAGAGTCATGGCGCGCAATGGCCGCGTTGGCCGCGTCGTGGATCGGTGGCTCCGGCAATATGGCTGCGGTGCAAGACGCATTGGCGGTGCCTGAGGCCGACTTCGCCGCTGCGTTAATTGTGGATACCATTTATTACTCGGTGTGGATTGCAATGCTTCTCATCGTTATTCCGTTTGCCGCTAAGTGGAATAAGATGGTAAAGGCCGATACGTCTAAACTCGATGCCATTGCAGCGGCCGCCAATGCGGAGCTAGCTAACAAAAAGGCTACAGTCGACTTTACCTCGCTGTTCACGTTGCTTGGCTTATCTCTGATAGTTTCTGCTATTTGCCAAAAGCTTGGCGGTGTTCTCGCTTATGGGTTGCTGGATAAAGGCACTGCTACCGTGCTTCTGGTTACCGCGGTGGGGCTGGTTGCCGCCATGTCCCCGCTTGGCAAAATGTCCGGCGTTGAAGAAATGTCCAATATTTATCTGTATGTTGTTATTTCCCTGCTCGCCTCTCGTGCCGGCTTGGGCGAGTTGCTCGACGCACCTCTGTGGTTGGTTGCCGGTCTGGTCGTTTTGGTTATTCATATCGTCGTCATGGTTGTTCTTTCCAAAGTGTTCCATTGGGATCTGTGTATGGTATCGACCGCCTCTCTGGCCAACATCGGCGGTTCGGCATCTGCGCCTATCGTCGCTTCTGCCTATAATCCCTCCTACGCCGGTGTCGGCGTTCTGATGGGCGTGTTGGGTTCGGCTGTCGGCAATATTATTGGCTTGGCATCTGCCAGTATTATGCAGATGTTCATCTAAATATTTATCAGACGTGTGCTTGTTCGATAGGAGTATATTATGAACCAGAATTATCATCTTAAATATTTGAATATTGGCCTGCCTGACGACATTCTTCGCTACAAAATTTATGGTGATTTTGATGGTGCGATTCGGCTGATCGATAAAAGGCTCACGTCACAAAATCTTCCGCAGGCTTTTCGCAACTGCTTAATTGCCCAGCGAGAAATTATGCGGAGACTTCCTGAAAATTATCCTTTTACAAAGGTAGAGGCAATCGGCCGCGTACAATCACATATTGCGGACTTTACCGAAGCGGAGTTTGATACCCTAGAGGCGGATGGGAAAATCGACTGGATCTATGTTGGCGGGGTGCCGCATTATTTCGACCGCTTTTTTGAAACACTGATTAAGACGAATGCTGCCTTCGCTGTGCGGGCAGGGCAGTCTAATGTCTTGTCCGACGGTGGCGGTGGCGTGACGGCCGAGCCGCTCGACCGCATTGCCGGAATAATGCGAGAAAAAGGAAGTTTTTCTAACCGTATTCGCGTACGTACCAGCGTTCGGATAAAGGATGAAGCTTTCCAAATGGGCGAATTTGTCCGCGTTCATCTACCGGTTCCTTGTGCTTGTGAACAACAAAGTGCAATAAGAATAGAGCGCATTGAACCGGCGGATGGTGTTGTCTCACCGGAAAACGCAGCGCAGCGCACCATTTGCTGGGAAGCGCATATGGCGGAAAATCACACCTTTATGGTGGAATATTCCTATACCCATACCGCCCGGTACCATGATCTTTCTACGATAATTCCCGACCGAAACCAGCCTGATTTTGATACCGATGAGCAGTTTCCGCACATTGTATTTACACCATATATTCGCGAGTTGGTGCGCACACTGACCGATGGGCTTGAGAATCCGCTCGATAAAGCCAAAGCTTTCTACGACTTTATAACACAGAATGTAAAGTATTCTTTCGTTCGCGCTTACTTTACGTTGGAGAACATTTCCGAAACATGCGCAAGAAATCTGATGGGCGATTGCGGCATGATGGCACTGTTGTTTATCACGCTCTGCCGTTGTGCAGGCATTCCGGCCAGATGGCAAAGCGGGTTGTACACGCGCCCGGATTTTTGCGGCGCACATGACTGGGCGATGTTCTATGTAGCACCTTATGGCTGGCTTTATGCCGACCCGTCTTTTGGGTGCGGCGCAGAACGAGAAGGCAACGAAGCGCGTCGCAAATTCTATTTTGGAAATCTGGACACTTTTCGTATGGTAGCAAACACGCGCTTCCAGTCCGATTTTACCGTTGAAAAACAATACTGGCGTGCCGACCCATACGACAATCAGGTGGGTGAAATTGAAACTTCTCAACGCGGTTTGCGCTATTTTGAATACGAGCGCTCTAAGGAAGTTGTAGCCTACGAGGAAATTTAATGCTGTTTCACCACCAAATTTGGCACACACGCTATGATAAGAGGGACCACTATTATGAAGCCTTATGCTCTGATTGATCTTCACTGCGATACTCTTACCGATTGGAAATATACCAATACCGGCAATCCGGATACCATTAATGACCCCAAACGAGTGCTCTCACTGTCATCTATTCCGACTGACGTGCACTGGGCGCAGTTTTTTGCGGTGTTTATACCAGATGAAGAACGCGGACAGGCGGCCATTGATTATTTCGAATTTAACCGCCAAAGTTTTCAACGACAGATGAAACAATTTGCGGACCGCGTTTCACCATGCCGCTCCTTTTCCGACATGGAATCGGCCTTTGCCCAGAACAAAGTTGCAGCATTTCTCACCATTGAGAATGGTTCAGCGTTGGCGGGGGATATTGGTCGTGTCAAAGAATTGGCGGATGCGGGAGTCCGCGCTATAACACTGGTTTGGAATGGCGAAAACGAGATCGGCTCGGGGCATACCACCAATCACGGACTTTCTGCCTTTGGGCGCGCGGTGATTCCTGAGCTCGAGAAGCACGGTATCCTTGTCGATATTTCGCATCTCAATGACGTCGGGTTTTGTGATTTGCTTGAAGTTGCGAAAAAACCTTTTTTGGCGACCCACTCCAACGCACGAACACTTTGTGGCCATAAGCGAAATCTCACCGATGATATGATTCGCGAGATGGTAAGCCGCGATTGCCTCGTCGGCCTAAACTATTTTGTTAAATTTCTCAGGGAAGACGGCATCGTGGAGAGTCTTGATGATATTTACCGTCACACCATGCATTTTCTTGAGCTTGGGGCTGGAAAGAACTTGGCTCTTGGCTCGGATTTTGACGGCGCCGTTTTGCCGGAATGCCTCAATACACCATCGAAAGCTGCCGGAATTTATGAATATTATCTTTCGCGTGGACTTAGCCAAAAAGTGGCGGATGGTATTCTCTACAAAAATGCATGGGACTTTTTTAAGAAAAACTTGCCATAATGACAATATGGGCAAGCGCATAGAACAAATGCCCCCGACCATGTCGGGGGCATTTGTTCTATGCTGCGATATTTTATCTTAATACAATGGAAAACCTATTTTTCTTCTGATTGTTCAGTCTAGGAATCATTGGGGCGCGTATCTGTATTTTGCGACTCACAAAATCTTAGATTTCGTCGATTATTTGCTGTCCATTCTCTTTGCGCCATGTCTTATAATCCTCAATTTCAGTATGTAATGTTTTGAGTGACCACACAATCACTGCTATATCATCAATCCAACCCATTGCCGGAATAAAGTCGGGGATCAAATCAATTGAAGATACAATGTATATTATTGATGAAACAATTAAAACGATTGCACTTATGGGAATGTCGGGGTATTCTTTTTTCATGTAACTCCTTACTAAGGATACCATGCAAGCTAAATCACTTGCATATTTCCCAATGGCGGGAATGGTCTTTAGTATCTTTTCAAGACGTTGAACCAGTCTTTCAAATTTGTCTTCGCTTTGAATACTTTCGTGGGCTTCACAGCTGTGTGATTCAACAGCTTTAGTCAGCGATTCTTCATTCAAGAAGTTTGTTGCTTTGTGCACGATAGCTTCTCCTTATTACTTTCGTTGTATATTTCCTTAATTGGCCGAGCCCGATCCGTTTGGAGAATGGCGCTTTTCTTATCATCTACAAGCGCTTCAATTGACTTAAAGCAAATAAGATTCTCGATTTTCGTCAATATTGCCGTTGTTGGCCACTTCCTGATTAATCAGCTCGATTATTTCGCCGTCAATTCCATCCTTTAAACCTGCGTATTTGTCAATGCAAGTCATTGCGTCACCACCTAAAGCTTCTTGCTTTTGAACCAGCCGCGTGTTTCGGTGCCGAGTACACCCAGTTTTTCTTCTTTAAATGCGCCATATAGTTCGAGGCCATCTATGAATTGGATGTTGTTAATAGAGTCTGTAAAAATTTTTATTCCCTGTTCCAAATACTCGGGGAGCTTCATGCTGCATAAAAACGGATAATACAAGTACCGGTGCCGTTCTACGGTTTTCATAGGCTGTTTTTTGAATCACCATTTTCTGCATAGAGTAATGACAATGCTTCGGCATCGGCCTGATTGCAAGCGTCGACAAACAGTTGCAAAACTTCTTTTGGTCTCATTTTCACTACCTCCTGTTATATAAATAATCAGACCCAGCAGCATCAATCGTTGTCCCTAACGCAATTTATACGAAACATTTGCTTTGGCCTCCCAATTTTACCGTATATACTTTTTGATTCAGTAATGTTCTCTGATACAAGATGCTGTAGATAGCGATATGTTGTTTGATATGCCAAGCCAGTGTTTTTGGCTATTTCTCCTGCTGTTTGATAATTGCTACAGCTTTTTAGATAATCAATTATTAAATTTAAGGTAGACGCGCCGATTCCCTTTACTATCGTATACTCCTCAGCGTACTTCCAGCTTTGCATAAGCTTTATGTGCAGCTTGATTCGCGAAATGATGTCAGGCGCTTTTATGGGCTTTAAAGCGAAATCGCTTGCGCCAAATTTTAAAAATTCATCAGCCACCGTCTGATTTTCATCAATTGTGAATACTATAATCGGAACGGAGGAATCTATTTCTCTGAGCATTTTAACACCCTGTATGCCGTTGATCTCAGGCATATGATAGTCGATGAGAACTATATCAGGGCGTTCATTTTTAAAAATATTGATACCTTCCTTTACGTTGGAAGCCAAAAACGACTGCCACTTTTGAAACTTGAATACACTGTTAAGTGCAAAACGTATCTGCTCGTCGTCATCAATGCAGAGTATTTTAACAATTCTGTTCATTTTTAGAGTCCTCCTTAGGCAGAGTAAGTGTGACACTTGTTCCCACATCGGGGGTGCTGGAAATAGAAACAGTACCGCCTGAGTTGGTTATGACCTTTTTTACAAATGACAACCCCAGTCCATGGGAGTCTCTTGTGGAATACCCCCGTTCCCAGACAGATGCTAATTGATCACTCGTCATTCCTCTTCCGTTATCTGAAACAACAATATTGATCGACTGTTGATTTTCTGCGGTTTCAGAGTAGAGACTGACGGTTATTAATCCATTTTGGGGATCTACGGCATAAAAAGAATTTTCGGTCAGATTGACAAGTGCTCTTACTATACGAATTTTGTTGATATAGAGGGTTTCCTCCGGTACTTTATTTTCTATTTTTACAAGACCTGCATATTTTGAAATTGATATCTGGGATAATAACGACAATATTATTTCTTGTGTTCTTATTAACGAATAATGATTTTCATTTAATATTTCAGATATCATATTACTCATTCGGTCAATGGAATCTTCTATGCGGTCAAAGTAATCAAGGAACTTTTTATCGATGTTTGAAGATTCTGCAGAAAGCTTTAGCACCCCCACAAGGGCCTGTGCCGATGTCAGAGGTGACTTTAAATCGTGGACAAGGTGCCGAACCTCCATATATGTACGATTTTCAAGCGCTCTCATTCTGGATTCCATCACCATATGCTCGTTTTGCTCTTTGAGCTCACTTATAAGGCGCAAGTGGTTCTCATCATTTATAAGAAAAAGCAATAGAACACCGACGAAAAATAAAAGCAGAAAAAAAGTAAGTGCAATGGAATTAAGCGTACTTTCAATATTCAAAAAATTAGCGCTCAGTTTGATGTCTCGTGAGGTTTCACCTCGCCCGAAGGGCAGGTGATTGAGCGCCGGCATTACATCGAGAAATTGCATTGACGTTATAAAAGCCATCACCATAAGCAGCTTCTTTATGATGCTTACTAGGTTATAATTAGCGTGGCCGATAAAGGTAAGCAAGCACAAAAGCAGAAGTGCCGGCATTCCGAAATCATAGTGAATATCATTTATTCGATCGACTAGCTCATAGACAGTTGGCGTAATAAAACATACAATTGCCGCCTTTAAGAGCGATCTATATTTATTTTTGTCAGGTAGTATCATGGATTCGGCAATCAAAAATACGCCACAGTAATGGGGAAAGCTGCGCAGAGAATTAAGAAAAACAAGGTGCAATGCGGCGCGTATCAGCAGCAACGGCTGATCCTTGCTTACTGAAGTGATGATATCCTGAGATATGTTAAAGGTATTCACTGTAAGAAATCCCGGTAAAAAAACGCTGAAAACGATAAGTGCCCCACCGATTATAAAAGTAATCTTATGGATTTTTAAAGATAATTTGTTGTGCATTTATTATACTCTTTTCTAAGACTTTTTCAAAATTTCTTCACTCTGTTTTTTCGCTGCATTTAGTTTTTGCCTTCGAATTAAAGCACAGCCTATTAAAGGAAGAAATACAGCTATAAAAGATAGTATTATAACGCTGTGAGAAAAGAATTTTTTTAAAAACACGTTACCGCTACCTGCGGGGGCTATTTTCATAGAGTCAAAGGGCATGCCGTAATCCGCAACTATTTCTTTTACGTTGAGCAGATTGATAACAGATTTCCCATCAGCTAAATACCGATCAATAAGACCGCTTTTATAATCCTTAAATCTTGTGCTGATAACAGGAATTACAAGACCCTGCGGATGATTTTCGGAATCAGCACCTATACCCATAGAGGAAATGTTACCGCCGGCGGAGATAAAACAGGAAGGCGAAAAGCTGTCAAGCATTGCCTTTTTATATTTCAAGTTGCGCTCAAAGTCTCTTTCTTCATACCAGTAAAGGCCGTTTTTAGTGATTCGCGCCTTTATTGCGTTGAGAATTTCTTGATCCATTTCTGTACCGACATCATAGTCACCTCCAGCTGTTACCATGATGCTGTTATGCTTTATAAACCCATCGCTGTATAATCGGTGTGCCATCTCGGGGAAGGTTAGCTGAGGATTGTTCGCACCGTAGGTCGAAGAACCGACAGATGTGAGATAGTAAATATCTATATCCATCGCGTCGCACGCAGTTAAAACCGCAATGTTGAGAGAAGGAAAAGAGCCGGAAAAATTCCCACAGACGATGTCGCCGCTTTTGAGTCCCGCTTCTTGCATCATGCGGACAATGAGGGCGGCCATGTTGGGGTCCGCAGTGGTTCTCTTGGCCTCTAATAAACCTATCGTGGTGGTTATTCCGTTAAAAGGTTCGCCGAGAAGCCCTGTTTTGTTGACGTCTTCCTCTAAAAGAGGGATTCCAAGTTCACGCTTGTAGCCTAAAACCGCATTCATGCAGCCTTCCATCCTTATATAGGCATTCCTTTGTATTTCGTAGCAGTCGGTTTTGACAGTAGTTGAACGCGATGCTGTCAAAATTACAGCTACCACAGAAATTACAGCGGTTGCAAGAAGCAGACGTGAACAGTGCGTATCTTTTTTCATATAGGAAGTACCCCTATTCCGTTCCACATAAGTACAAGAGCCAGTATCGAGGTGACGATAATCAACGATACAGAGGACTTTATAACACCCTGTTTTATAAATTCGTTTGCTATGATTCCGGGTATCAGACTTCCGATAATTCCAGGATTATCGGGGATGAGACGAAAATAGACAATGATGTAGTTTAATGCAAACGAAAGCAATATCAAAACCGCAAACTGCCGTCTGCCGTAAAGGATGGTAAAGCGGTTTAATAGTTTTACACCTAAAAACGAAAGCAGGACGATGCCCATGGTGTAGATAATACGTGTAGGGTTTTGTAGGCAGAGAACAAAATATCCCGGAACAATCAGTCCGGCCGGAGAAAGGCCTGTAAGCTCTGTATAGATAAGGCTTACGATGATTCCCAGCAGCACTATGTTATAGTACATAAGGCGTGGCTTCCTTTCTTATGCGTTGCATCAGCATATGTCCATCATTGGCTATGTTTCCTACAGCAAAAATCATATTGTTTTTATCCAAGGAGGAAAAGGGCAAGCGATCTACCGAATCGAACAGCACAATTTCCGGATGGAAGTCGGCGGACTGAAGGCGTCGCTTCATGACCTGCTTGCTGGCGCCTATAAGCCAAATGTGCTGTGGTTTAAGCGCATTGGCCAGAAGCAGCATGTGATCCGTTCGGTAGCCTCTGTCGGGGCGGTTATTTATGAGAAGTATTAGATTGCGGGGCACCGGGGTGATTTTCTTAATCACATTTTGAAACACGATTTTGCTGGATTGAGGATCGTTTATGGAAAGACCGTTTATAAAAAGCGCACCATTTGAAAGTGCATGAAGAGAAAGCGCGTAAGGGTCTCGTTTATAACCCGCCATTCGCTTTAAAGCCACGCTTTTTTGAACGCCGAGATAATCACATACGGCTAAAGCCAGCGAGACATTTTCAGGAAAATCCACCGAGTCAGCTATGGCATCCTCTTTTTTAACAAGAACGGCCTTTGAACCTACCGCTTGAGCGGCGGCTTCAATTCTATCAAATAATCGCGCTTCGCAGGTGAAAACTACGCCGTTTTTGGGAATTGTAGCGCAGAGAGAGTCACATATTTCCGAGAGGGAATGTCCCATTTCTTCGGTGTGATCCAGTCTGACATTTGTTATAATACCAATGTTTGATTTCATCATTTTATGCTGTGAAATATGCTGAAGAACGGGGGACACGGCCATACATTCAGCAACAAGGATATCGGCGCTTTCCTTGGCGGCTTGTTTTAAAACCATGAGCTGTTCCTTTATGTTTGCTCTGCCGCTTCTTTTTATGAGCTTTTCGCAGTTCTCGGTGTCTATCATCATGGGAAGTGTACCGGTGGTTTTGCAAAACACCTTTTTCCCTGAGGCTCTAAGCCCCGCATCTATGAGCCTGGTGACGGAGGATTTTCCTCTCGTTCCGTTAACGTATATGACATTTTCTATGCGTCTTCGATTTTTGTTGGCTTCAATATTTTCAAATAATAGAGACAATATGTAAATGATAAAAAGAACGAGGATTAGATTTTGCATTTACTGTCTCTCCTTTTTTATAACTTGATATGATATGTTTTTGCATCTAATCGCTTATATAATTTTATACTCTTTTAAGACCCGTTGAACAATTGCGAGCTGATCAGCGACACGGTTTGACATGTCGTGGCCGCGAAAGGTTTCAACTGTGATGGTAGGAATAGAGAGGGTTTCAGAAACGGTTTTGTTTATACTGCCCGCAGGCCCGGGAGAAAAAAAGTCAAAAGGGCCGCTGCACAGTGCTCCTTGCTGGGTCTCTAAAATTATTTGCATAAAAAAATCAGATCTCTCTCCTAGGTTTGTGAATATAAGAGAGTTGCCCAAAAAATCTCTGTTTTTATTTAGGATTCTTGCTTCGTGTAAATCCAATAAAAAATCTGGTTTTACACGTTCAATATCAGAATAAATACCTAGGGCAGCTTTTTTTGCCATGTTGCCAGTAACGTCACCGGGAAAGTTTCTGTTAAGATCTAGGTGACCCGTTACAAAACGGGAAAGGGGAGCGGAACTGGCACCCCAGGGATTTGCAGGAGATATAATATAGACGCTTCCACTTTTAATGGTTGCCTTTTTAATGAGGTTTCCGGCGCGCCATGCGGCC
This sequence comes from Candidatus Fimivivens sp., assembly GCA_047974975.1. GTDB lineage: Bacteria > Bacillota > Clostridia > Oscillospirales > Ruminococcaceae > Yanshouia. Next base: position 125,659 of record JBKECV010000008.1, on the reverse strand, counting down.
TCCTCATCACCATGCATGCCTGCAACAATATAGATGCAGGCGCCTTTGTTAGGTGAGGCAATCAGGGTGACCTCATTTTCAACCTCGGTACTTTTACCGATTTTGTAGGTAGACACAGTCACAGGATATTCGACTTCAAAATATGCCCCAAAATTTTTGGGGACAGCCTTGCTAAAATCTATATCATGGGGTGGATCAAGTGGTATATTTTCCAAGGTAGGCGCTTGGGAACTCTCGGAAGTTTCCTGCATGGTGTTGCTTATAAATTGAATTTCAGAAGGTTTAAACTTGCGTCCGCATATGAGACCTAGCATTAAAATTAATATTGTAACAATAAATAATACTCTATTTTTCATGTGTATCGCTCCGCCGGTAAATAGTTCTGATTCTTGATGGGATTATACCATTTAAAACCCCACTTTACATTTTAAAATGTAATCTTATTCAAATTTTGTGTGAATTAACAAAATAATCGAACATTTTTTTACTTATCAATCATTGAGAAATATGAGAATAAATAGTAATGGATTTTTACATATGTTAACCTAATAAAGATGATATGTCCGAGTTAAGCCATTCGGCAATATTGTAAAAATGAAAAAAGGGGAAAGTATTATGAAATTAAGAGCTTTATCAGCCATCTTGGCAGTTGCTTTGGCATTGTCAATGACAGCATGCGGCAATGCGCCTGCATCTTCTGTGGCAAGTACGGCTTCTGCTTCTTCGAGCGAGGCGTCGGTTGTGTCCGAAGCGTCTGACGACGGAGAATGGAAACCTTATGATGAAAATGGTCAGATTAAGCGCGATGACCGCGATGGAAATGGCGAAAACGGCGTGGTATCAAGCGGAAAATATGAGACTTCAAAAATTGGCGCTGAAATCATAAAAAATGGTGGAAATGCAATTGATGCCGCTGTTGCCGTTGGATTTGCTCTCGGTGTATGTGAGCCGCAGTCATCAGGACTTGGTGGCGGTGGCTTTATGCTCATTCACTCTGCCGAAACAAACGAAAATGTATTCATTGATTTTCGTGAAATTGCACCTGCGGCTGCTAAACCCGGTATGTGGGAAACTGATGCAAACGGCGAGCTTGTAGATGACTCTAAATGGCTTGGCGGCACTTCGGTTGGTGTTCCGGGTGAAGTAAAGGGCTTGCTCTATGCGTTAGAGAAATACGGCACCATGAACCGCGAGCAGGTTATGCAGCCCGCAATCGATATGGCTGAGAATGGATACGAAGTATCTGCCGTTTTAAACAGAGACTTGATGGAAGAGTTCGAAGTTCTCACCAGATTTAAGGCTTGTGGCGACATCTATCTTAAGGATGGCTTCCCTTATCCGATTGGAGAGACCATCAAGAATCCTTCCCTTGCAAAAACACTATCAATGATTCGTGACAACGGCGAAAAGGCTTTCTATGAAGGTGAAGTTGCCGAGGCAATGGTCAAAGCAGTTCAGGAAGCCGGCGGCATCCTGACCCTTGAGGATCTTAAAAACTATGATGTTAAGATTAGAACACCCGTAAGCGGAAGCTATCGCGGATATGAAATTCTTTCTGCTCCGCCTCCGTCGTCCGGTGGTTCTACAATTATCGAAACACTGAATATCCTTGAAAACTTTGATCTCAAATCAATGGGCCACAACTCAACGGAGCATCTGCATGTTTTGACAGAAGCTATGAAGATGGCTTATAAAGACAGAGGCTTCTTTGCTGCTGACACTGATTTCCGTGATGTTCCGCTGAACGGCATGACCTCCAAGTCTTATGCGAGCGATCTTGCTGCTAAGATTGACATGGGAAAAGCCCGGACTTTTGAGCATGGTGCTGCATGGTCATATGAATCTCCCCAGACCACGCACTACTCCATCATGGATAAAGAAGGCAACATAGTTGCTGTTACAAAGACCATCAATTATGTATTTGGTTCTGGCGTTGTTCCTGAAGGTTATGGATTTATCATGAACGATGAGATGGATGACTTTGACGCTGAAGTTGGAACTGCAAACGAAGTTGAGCCCGGCAAAAAGCCTATGAGCTCTATGTCCCCCACAATCGTTCTTAAAGACGGAAAGCCGATAATGACCATTGGCGCTCCCGGTTCTCAGAGAATTATTTCTGGTGTTCTTCAAGTACTATCGAACGTAATCGACTTCGATATGGATATAGCTGACGCTATCTATGCGCCCAGAATTCACGCCGGTTCAGACTGGGTCACCAGTGATGAGACGATCATGTTCGAGACCCGTATCTCGCCTGAAGTTAAGACGCAGCTTGAAGCGCTCGGACATCCTGTGCTGGAGACAGGTGACTGGATGGATTATCCTTGTGTACAGGCAGTTGTTATGCTTCCCGATGGTACGTTGCGCGGTGGCGCAGACCCCCGTCGTGACGGCAAGGCTGTTGGATTCTAATAATTAATGATGAAGAGGCATAGCGGTATTAATCCGCTGTGTTCTTTCCGGCAATAGACATATTGAGAATAAAGAGAAAAACTCGGAGGTAACAGACAATGAAAAAAAAGATTTTATCAGTAGTTATTGCAATGGCGCTTGTCGCTTCTTTTGCAGCGTGTGGCGGCGCTAATTCCACTGCACCCACAGCATCTTCTGCGGCTTCGGAAGAAATAAAGATTGAGGGCCTTAAAGAAGCATTTGCAGAGCAACCCATACTGCTAACTTCTGCCGGTCAGAGCGCTGACGTTGAGATGGTTAAGGTTATGGTTGAAAAGAATGGCCTCACTTACACCATGCAAGGCCTTGCAACGCCCGATGACCTTGGCGATAACAAGACCCTCATGCTTGCTATCGGCGGTTCTTCAAAGGGACTTGGCGCAGCGGGCATTGACGCCGAGCAGGAGCTGGACCGCATTAAGAAGCTTATTGACGCTGCTGACGCGAAGGGGATGAGCATCGTTGCTGTTCACATCGGTGGCGAAGCACGCCGTGGTGACCTTTCGGATAAGTTTATTGCCCCTTCATTTGAAAAGGCCGATTATGCAATTGTAGTTAAGGATGGCGACAAAGATAATCTCATGGCAGGTCTTGCTTCTGAGGCAGGCATCCCTATGGATGTCGTTGCTTCTATGGGCGAGGTTGTAGCGCCGCTCAAGGCTGCTTTCAAATAAAATTCTGTTTTTCGCTTAAAACTTTAACCGGAGGTAAGACATGAGCATAGAACTTATCATCTTCCTCGCAATGCTTGCAACGTTTATGGGCGGTTGTTTCGCCCTTAAACTGCCAGTTAGTATATCAATGGTAGTTTCGGCTATTGTTGGCGCACTAGTTGCGGGGGAGGGCATACCGCTGCGTCACCTTGTAGAGGGTATGTTCTCATATGTAGATACAATTCTTGTTATCGCCTGCGCGATGATATTCATGAAAGTTGTTCAGCATTCCGGTGCATTGGATGCACTCGCTTCTTTAATAATCGAAAAATTCCATAAGACGCCTGCACTTTTGCTTTGCCTTATCATGTTTGTCATTATGTTCCCGGGAATGATTACAGGCTCTTCTACCGCATCGGTTCTTTCGGCAGGTTCAATTATGGCGCCGGTTCTCATGCTGATGGGCATTCCTGCACTTGAGACAGCTTGTATTCTTGCTATGGGCGGCATGTTGGGAATGATTGCACCCCCTGTTAACGTTCCTGCGATGATTATCGGCGGTGGTATCGACATTCCGTATGTCGGCTTCGAGCTTCCTCTCACATTGCTGACATTCCCGCTTGCTATTGTCATCGTTCAGTTCTTTGGCTACAAATTTGTTAAGAAGCTTGATTATAGCACAATCAAAACCAAGCTTAACAATGAGCCGAGAGAGAAATTTGGGTTAAAAATTTACATTCCAATATTTGTAGCCTTATTCCTTATGGTTCTTAGCAAAGCGGTACCTGCTATGCCGGACTTGGGTATGCCGTTGGTATTCCTTATCGCTGCATTTGTGGGCATGTTCACAGGCTACAAAATCAATATTGTTGCTGTATGCAACGATTCCATTAAAAGCGTTCTTCCTGTTCTCGGAATTTTAATGGGCGTTGGAATGTTTATTCAGATCATGACGTTTACCGGTGTAAGAGGCTTTATCGTAACCAACTGCCTAAGCCTTCCGTATATTCTTCTCTACGTCGCTATGGCTATTTCTATTCCGTTGTTTGGCTCGGTTTCATCTTTTGGCGCAGCATCGGTTCTTGGTGTTCCGTTCCTGCTTGCCTTCGTGAGCAAGAACCAGATCGTCACAGCAGCAGCAATTTCTCTTATCGCTTCGCTTGGCGATATGATGCCCCCTACCGCGTTGGCGGGCATCTTTGCCGCTCAGGTTGTTGGGTTAGAGAAATATACACCTGTACTTAAGAAGTGCCTGATTCCAGCATTGATGATTATAGCTTGGGGTATTTTGTTCATTGTCTTTGCAAATGATTTAGCACCTTATATTGTTTTGAAGTAGAAAGGAGATAGATGCTATGATTACCTTGGTTTACAGAGGAATTATTGCCCTCGTTTTGGTTTGCACCGTGTGGAATCTCTTTTCTGAGAAAAAAATCGTTGATCAGGCAAACGCCGCGCTGGTGGTCATTCCTCTAATCCTTCGTTTGCTCATGATAAAGTAAGGAGGATCGACGATGAAAAAAAAATATATGACCGGCACCCTATGCCTTGTGTTAGCTTTGGTGATAGCGGCTTACACAGGTGCAAATTTTCTCGAAGTCAGAAAGCTAAGCGAAATTAAGCCAAATTCCAACTTGGGTGAAGTTAAGATGCTTTCTGAGTATTTTGACGGTATAAAGGGAACTGTTGGCGATACCGAGATTTATGTTTTCGAGGGTGAGAAGCCCGGCGGAAAAATGCTGCTTCTTGGTGGCACTCATCCCAACGAGCCTTCGAGCTATCTGGCTGCTATAACCTTTATAGAAAGAGTTAAGCCCGAAGCTGGAACGGTATATGTTATTCCTTATACCAACAGAAGTGCATTTACTCACAACGATGCACAGGAGGCTTCGCCTCAATACCTGCATATCCCCACTGCGAATGGTGTCAGACAGTTCCGTTACGGTTCTAGAGCCACCAACCCGATAGATCAGTGGCCTGATCCCGACGTTTATGTTCATGCATCTTCGGGCCAGAAGCTTTCGGGTTCTGAGACAAGAAACATAAACCGTGCATATCCCGGAAAACCCAATGGCACGCATACCGAAAAGGTTGCATATGCCATTGCGGAATTCATCCGCAATGAAAACATTGGTATCACCTTCGACCTTCATGAAGCATCTCCTGAGTACCCTGTTATCAACGCAACCGTTTCTCATGAAAAAGGAATGAACGTTGCTTCTCTGGGCGTTATGGCGCTACAAATGCAGGGGATTGCAATGGCGCTTGAGCCTTCGCCTGTAAATCTTCATGGTCTTACCCACCGCGAGCTCGGTGATTACACCGATACTATTCCGCTGCTCATGGAAACCGCTAACGCTTCTCAGGGACGTTTGCGTGGTGCAACCAACGAATATCAGGCTCTCACAGGTAAGGATAAGGCATACGTAAAGAGCGAGGCTCTGGGGATGCTTTATGTTCCTTACGATGAGAAGGGCCATTCCATTGAAGAGCGAGTAGGCAGGCATCTTCAGGGAATATATGAATATACCAAGGCGTATTCTGAGCTAAACCCTGATAATATCATTACCTATTCTAATGTTCCGGGATATGCTGAGCTGTTTGTCAACGCAGACGAAGCTTTGCTTGGCGGCTCGCAGCTTGGAAAATATCTAAACTAATAGCAAGCTAACCTGAAACTTTTTCATTTTCCCCATTTAAAGAACCCAAGCAAGGCGAATGCTTTGCTTGGGTTCTTTGCTTACTAAAAGTGGGATATCTTATAGGCGGAATAGGGTTATAAATTATAAACCTGCATTATAGCGCATTATTGCAGTGTTTTAATTCGTGTCAACATATGCCATGCTTTTTGGCATATTGGGGTTTGATTGTTCCATAAATTTACGGTGCAATCAAAATAAAAGGTGGTGGGTACTATTAAGAAAATAAGGGTGACTGCCAAAGATGTGGCTAAACGTGCGGGCGTTTCTCCTGCCACAGTATCAATGATTTTAAACGAAAAAAACAGCAATAAGCGTCCAGAGAAGACCTGCCGCCGCGTCATAGATGCCTGTAATGAGTTGGGATATGTTCGAAATGAAGCCTTCAAAGCAGCGGCACTTGACGATAAAGTATTGGTTGCCATTACACCGACACTTTCAAATTTACACTATTATATATGGTGGAGGCGATGTAGCGCAGAGCGAAGGAATTAGGGTATTCCTTGTTAGCGGTTGACACCTTCCGAGAGATACCACAGGAAACCCACATTATGCAGATTTGCAGCCAATTTCCTTTTGTGGGTGTGGTTTTTCTCTACCCGACGGAAAATAATATGTTGTTGCAACAGGTGGAGGGGGCAAAGTCCGTCATCCATAGCTATGACAAAGGCGTGCATAATAACGCAGATATTCTTGGGTTGGATGGCTTCCGTGTGGGTGCTATCATCGGTGAATATCTTATTAAACTTGTACATGAACGAATAGCTTTTATCACGTCAACTTTCGCAACAAAACAGGTAATGCGAATTCGCCGGAACAGGAACTGGCGCAGGCAAAAGTCGTATCGGAAGGGTATGAACTGGACTATTTAATAGCGAAACGATTGATTGAACGTAAAGAAAATATGACGGCCTTTTTAGGGGTAAAAACCCCCGAAAAAGCCTGATGTCCTGCGGTTTTCACCGCAGGACATCTTTTTCAGGCTGTAATTCTGGCGGAAGCGGTGGGATTCGAACCCACGTGCCCGTGAAGGCAACCGCATTTCGAGTGCGGCTCGTTATGACCACTTCGATACGCTTCCATGTATATGCATGCCGTACCCATGTTTTAGGGGCACCACATATTCGGACATAATTCTCACGAATCTGACAGATATAAGGATTTAGGCGCTGCACTTCCCAAGCTACTTGCTCAATGCCTAAATATTATATCTTAATAGCGATAAAAAGTCAATCATAAACATAGCGAGATAACAGTATACGATTATGTGCCAAAAACAATTTTAGCGGCCGCAACTGTAGCAGAGGCATCCTTCGCGTAATAATGCGCACCAATGGCTGTTGCATAATCTGCGGTGAGAACTGCGCCGCCAACAACCACACGGCACTCAGGGCACTGTGCATCAAGCAAGCGAATGGTTTCTTCCATAGCGGGCAGCGTGGTGGTCATCAAAGCGGAAAGACCACAAAGCGTCGCTTTGGCTGATTTAACAGCTTCAACAACCATTGAGGGTGGGACATCACGGCCTAGGTCAATGATGCGGTAGCCGTAGTTTTCGAGAACGGCCCGAACAATATTTTTACCGATATCATGGATATCGCCCTGAACAGTTGCCAGTACGATGGTGCCGCGATCGGTTTGCTCACTTTTGGATTCCGCGATTCTTTTGCGTACCACATCAAAGGCGGCCTTGGCTGCACTTGCTGAACGGATGAGTTGGGGCAAAAAAATTTCATTTTTCTCATAACGTTTGCCCACCGCATCCAATGCGGGAATGAGAATATTGGCAATGAGAGCTTCGGGCGAAGTGGATTCCAAAAGGATGCGGGCCGATTGTTCCGCTTGCTGTTCTAACCCGGCGTGGATAGCCGATGCGACATCGCCTTTTACACTTTTTTCTGGAACAGAGGTGGGTTGCGCGGTGGTTTGCGCGAACTGCTGGATATAATCTTCGCCGTTTGCATCATAGCCAAACAGCATACGAAAAACCGAAAGTGACTCCATCATGCCGGTGTCGGCAGGGTTGATGATAGAGAGGTTGAGGCCCGCCTGCAATGCCATGGTGAAAAAGGTTCGGTTGACAAGGTCTCGACGAGGTAAGCCAAAGGATACATTAGAAACGCCCAACGCAGTTTTAATGCCTAAGGCATGTACTTGGCGGACGGCCTCCAGTGTAATTTCGGCATTGCGTTGGTCGGCGCCAACGGTCATGGTAAGGCAGTCGATAATAACATCCTCACGAGGGATGCCTGCGTGTTCACAGCGCGCGATAATTTTTTTGGCGATCTCCACGCGCCCCTCAGCCGTTTCCGGTATGCCACTTTCATCCAGTGTAAGTCCGACAACCGCAGCACCATATTTTTTTACGACTGGCAATAACCGCTCTAATACCTCGTCTTTTCCGTTGACTGAGTTGACGACAGCGCGGCCGTTATAAACCCTTAAACCCGACTCGATGGCATCGGGGTTGGAAGAATCAATTTGCAGCGGCAGCGGGCAGACCGACTGAATAGCCTTCACAACTTTGGCCATCATGGAGGGTTCGTCGATACCCGGCAACCCGACGTTGACATCAAGCATTTGGGCACCATCCGCCTGTTGGGCGACCGCCTGGCGCAGAATATAACCCATATCAGAATTGGCCAGTGCCTGTTTAAGCAGTTTTTTACCGGTTGGATTCAGTCGCTCTCCAACAACAATAGGGGCATCCAGCAGAACCGAACCGGTGGAAGAGCATGCAACACAGGGAACGGTTTTGGGTGCGGGGATTGGCATCATAGCATGAGTTGTTTGGGTGAGTGCACAGATATATTCCGGTGTCGTACCGCAGCAACCGCCGATAACTGAGGCGCCACAGGTAACCAGTTTGCGCATGCCATCTGCAAACTGTTCCGCGGATAAATCGTAACCGCCGCCCGCATTTGGAAGACCGGCGTTTGGCTTTACGGCAATAGGAAGTCTTGTCCAGCGGCGCAACTCCGTCACGATTTCGCCCAATTGCAGTGGCCCCACCGAGCAATTGACGCCAATAACATCGGCGCCGTGGCCTTCCAGAGTCAGAGCCATAGACGGAATATCGCAGCCGGTAAAGGTTCTGCCCTCAGCCTCAAAAGTCATGGTCACTATTACGGGTAGGCTGCAACATTCCTTGGCAGCCAGCAATGCGGCCTTAGCTTCATAGACATCCATCATCGTCTCGATGGCAATTAGATCCACACCGGCTTTTACACCCGCCTTAATTTGTTGAGCAAAGAGATCAACAGCATGCTCAAAGGGCATAGTGCCTAGCGGCTCCAGTAGTTCGCCTAATGGGCCGATGTCCAGAGCCACCATGCCCTCAAAGGGGGCGGCGGCGCGTCGAGCACAGCCTACGGCTGCTGAAATTACGTCATCAACACTGGAGCCGGTGCCTTCCAATTTGGGGGCACTGGCCGAAAAAGTGTTCGTGTAAACGATATGGCTGCCCGCCTTGAAATAAGCGGCATGAATATCTTCAATGATATCGGGATTGGAGATGCACAGCAGCGATGGATTTTCGCCCGGATTGAGTCCTGAACGCTGTAACATCGTACCCATGGCACCGTCGATGAATACAATTTTTTCATTAAGCATTTCTAGAAAACGGTTCACATAATCAGCCTTTCGTTTTAGATTTGCTGTAAGGACAGCACTCGGCCATGTCGCAAGCGGCGCAGTTCGATGTTTTGACAGACAGGCCAGTAGACGCGCCGGTCGCACCAACATTTGAAATGCCAATGACGGCAGTGACGGATTTTATCGGAGAAAGCAGCAGCGAACTGCCGACTGTAAGACCAAGCAGGCGGCGTGCATCGAGCAATTCAAGTAGTTTTGGCTGTAGCGCTAAGGGCAGATCACCATAGCCCGGCGAAAAGCGGAAAGTTGTAGTATGCGGCTCGGTCAGCAACAGTTCGCGCGCTCGTTCGGTGGCGTGATCGGCAAGATCTTCAATAGCGGTGGTGGCGCAGGCGTCCAGCAGCAGTGCCTGATAGGGGGTGGCCTGTCCGGCGGCTGAGATGTGGCGGTCCACCGCAAAGCCGAGCGTCACCGCTAAAAGCATGCAGTGGCGACACCCCTTTAAGTGGCGCGATATAGCGGCGCCGGGCAGCGTAAGTCCGCCGCAAACCGGTGCGTCCTGCTGCCAATCAAGAGGATAGACAATTGCTGCCGCTGCCGGCATGGCGAGCGTCAGGATTTTGTCGACAGCCGCGGTAAGATCATCGGAAAGAGAGGGATCTTCACGACTTCCCAAATACCGGAGTGCTTCGCCGCGGTCGATGGCCAATGGGCGTGAAAGGCGTAGTCTCATGGCGCTTCTCCGTTGGATGAATCCAGAATATTCGCGATGTTTTTATGGATAGTTTCTGCGATGATCGGGTTGTTCATGGTGTAAAGATGGATACCCGAGACGCCGCTTGCAATCAGATCCACGATCTGTTCGGTGGCGTAACATAACCCTGCATCAAACAGCGCCTTTGGATTATTGCCGTAACGTGCCATAATTTTGGTAAACTTTTGCGGCAATTTAGCGCCACAAAGCGACACCATGAGCTCAATTTGTTTGACGTTAACAACCGGCATAATTCCGGCCTGAATCGGCACTTTAATATTTTCTTTGTCGCACAACTCGGCCATGGACAAAAAGTCTTCATTGTCAAAAAAAAGCTGAGAAATAAGGTGTGAGGCGCCAAGTGTAACTTTCTCCTTAAGAAATTTGATATCTTGGGAAGTGCTCTCACTTTCAGGGTGGCCTTCCGGATAGCAGGCTGCGGCAATATCAAATCCGCCGCGTGCGCTGATATGCGCGATCAAATCGGTTGCGTGCATAAAATGCGATGAAATTTCGGCGTCATCCACACTGTCGCCACGTAGTGCCAGAATATTTTCAATTTTTTCTCTTTCTAGCGCATCCAACATAGCGTCAACCTGACTGCGGGTGGAATTGATACAGGTTAAATGAGCTAACGGGGTAATTCCGCAGTTGTTTTGTATGTGGGATACGAGCGCGCAAGTGGTCTTTTGTTGCTCCGGAGAACCACCGGCACCATAAGTGACGCTGATATAATCGGGATTTAATGAAGAGAGACGGTCCATCGTGGCATAAAGGCTTTCAACAGGTCGGTCGCGCTTAGGTGGAAAGATCTCCAATGAAAAGGTCAACGGTTTTTTGCGGCAAATTTCAGAAATTTTCATGGTTGGGTCTCCTGTAGTATGGGATGATTAAAGTATCCGAATATGCAAAGCCACACGCAGGGTGGCGTGTGACTGGTGGCTTCAACACGGTGCTTTAAATGTGCGGGAATCAATAGCATGTCCCCGGCGATCATAAAAACCTGGCAATGCCCAAAATCCAGTAGCGCATTGCCTGCTAGCAGGAAAATCAACTCATCTTCGGTCTGAGTGTACCAAAAGTTTTCGGGAGAATGGTGTCCCTGAGATACGATACGCTCCACCCGACAATTATTGGATAACGCCAATAGCTGGGAAAATTCCTCAGGGATTTTTTCGGGAATTGAAAATAAATTCATTAACGAGTCCTCTATTTATCAACGTGTAACATCGCGGCGAATTCCGCAGGCAGGTTGCGCAAGGCATCAAATAATGTGCCGACGGCTTGCTCAAACTCATCAGCTTGGCGCTTCATCGTATCATTCGAAGATTTTCGGATAATATCCAGTTTTTTATCCAGTGTTTTTTGGATGGCGGCACGGGCAGCCGGGTCGGCGGTTTTTTTCATGCGTTCCATCAAGTCGGTGCATGCTTTTAAAGTGACACGCAAATCCTCCTCGTCCGCCTGAATAAATCGACGGCGCATCGCCTCATTTTCCGCAATACTCAAAAAGTTCATCTCAAGAAGCACCGCATCGCCTGAAAAGCTATGAATTTTTTTGCGTAACATATCCAATGCCGCCAAACTGTCTTTGTTGTTGGGCAAGAGTGCCATACCGGGACGTAAGGTCTGTGCGTGCAGTGCGCGCAGCCTGCGCCAGACGAATACGCGCGCCTTTGTGGGGGTGGCAGGAACTGAATAGACTAGCGCAATCCATTCCGTTTTGGCAGACGACATGCTGTTTCCCCTCCCCAAAGTGTTTATAAGGCTATATCAAAGCTGCAATGACTGCATTAGAAAGTAACAGTCCTTGTGTGGTTAGCCAAATGCCCGAGTTATCTATTTTGAGCAGTCCGGCCTTGTGGAGCGGTACGGCTTTTCTCCTAACCTGTTCGACAAAATCGGTAGAAAAAGATGCAAAACGAATGCCCTCGCTCAGACGCAATCCCAGCATCAGACGTTCATTTTGGCTACCGCCAGAACCGTCGTAAACAGCAATATCCCATGGGTTTTTCGTGGTGGTGAAGGTCGTGAAATTCCGTGGGAAATAATAGCGATTACCATTGTAAAAAGAATGTGCGGCGGGGCCAATGCCAAGATAAGGTTGGCAGCGCCAATATTTAAGATTGTGCAAACTTTGTGCACGATCATTTTTAGAAAAGTTTGAAATTTCATATTGGAAAAAGCCGTGTTGTCGGCAACTTTCCACCATTTTAAGATAACAGTCAGCGGCGAAATCTTCATCCGGCTCGGCATAGTGTTTGGCGAAAAAGGTGCCCTGCTCAATTTTTAAGAGATAAGCCGACAAATGGTCGATCGGCAGTGCAGCCAGTGCCTTGATAGACGCGTCGATTTCTTCGATACGCTGCCCCGGTACCGCCAACATTAAGTCGGCCGAAATGTGCTCAAATCCCGCGCGGTTAGCCGCCAGAATGGCTTCTTTCGCGCGCTGTGCAGAATGTCGGCGCCCGAGTGTATGCAGTGTTCCATCGTTCATCGACTGTACGCCAAACGAGATGCGGTTAAAACCACCTTCAGCTAATTGATGCAAAAACGACTCATCCACAGCGCAGGGGTTTGCTTCTATGGTCACTTCGAGCGGATTTTCGCCGAAACGGCGCTTCACGGCATTTAGTAGGGAAATTAAACGTGCTGCGCCTAATAAAACAGGCGTACCGCCACCGAAATAAATGGTATCGGCTTCAAATTTGGCACTAAAGCCATCTATTGCTCTGAACACAGCAGTGAGATACCGATCGTAGTCCTCGACAGTACCACGTTGTGAATAAAAATCGCAATAAGGGCATTTAGCGGTGCAGAATGGCACGTGTAAATAAAGTCCCCCGGTCATTCGTCAAGTTTAAGGACCGACATAAACGCTTCCTGTGGGACCTCGACCGAGCCGACTTGGCGCATGCGCTTTTTGCCTTCCTTCTGCTTTTCTAACAGTTTTCTCTTTCGACTAATGTCGCCGCCGTAACACTTGGCCAACACATCCTTACGCATCGCACGAACCGTTTCACGCGCAATGACCTTGCCGCCGACAGCGCCTTGCACGGGAACCTCAAATAACTGGCGTGGAATGGTATCCTTGAGTTTTTCGCACATGCGCCGTGCACGCGGATAAGCGCCATCAGCATGAACAATAAAGGATAGCGCATCGACGACCTCTCCATTGAGCAAAATATCGAGCTTGACAAGTTTCGAGGGCTCATAGCCTGTGAGCTCATAGTCAAAAGAGGCATAACCCTTTGTACGCGATTTCAGCGCATCAAAAAAGTCGTATACAACCTCGTTGAGCGGCAACCGGTAATGCAGCTCGACGCGGTCTGCGTCAAGATATTTAGTGTCAAGGTAGATGCCACGCCGACTTTGGCACAAATCCATAATACTGCCAATATAGGCGGCCGGCGTGAAGATATTTGCCTTGATAAATGGTTCTTCAGCCATTTCAATCAATGAGGGGTCGGGGTAATTGGTGGGGTTATCTATACGCAACCGCGTGCCATCGGTTAAATTCAGGTAATAGACAACCGACGGTGCGGTAGTGATGAGATCAAGGTTATACTCGCGCTCTAAGCGCTCCTGAATGATCTCAAGGTGCAAAAGTCCCAAAAAACCACAACGGAAACCAAATCCTAAAGCCATCGATGTTTCAGGCTCGAATGAGAGAGAGGCATCGTTGAGGTTGAGCTTTTCCAGTGCGTCGCGCAGGTCAGGATATTTGGCACCGTCAGTGGGGTAGATACCGCAAAAAACCATTGGGTTGACTTTGCGATAACCAGGCAACGGATCATCGGCAGGGCAGTCAACACTGGTTACAGTGTCGCCAACATGTGTATCCTGCACCGTTTTGATCGAGGCGGTAAAATATCCGACTTCACCCGCCGATAAGCTACCGGTCGGCACAAGATTGACGGCACCCATCACACCGCATTCCACAATTTGGAACTGCGCCTTTGATGCCATCATCTTTATTTTCATGCCGGTTTTAAGGCAACCTTCTTTCACACGCACATAGACGATGACGCCTTTGTAACTGTCATAGCAGGAGTCGAAAATTAATGCCTTGAGCGGTGCGGTGCTGTCGCCCTGAGGCGCGGGGATGTCTGAAACAACGCGTTCAAGCACCTCTTCAATACCGATACCCTGCTTGGCCGATATACGCGGGGCATCCAATGCAGGCAGGCCGATGATGTCCTCTACCTCTTGGCATACGCGGTCAGGTTCAGCGGCAGGTAGATCAATTTTATTGACAACCGGCACGACTTCAAGGTCGTGCTCTATGGCAAGGTAGGTGTTGGCCAATGTTTGGGCTTCGATGCCCTGAGAAGCATCCACAACGAGGATAGCACCCTCACAGGCGGCCAGTGAGCGGGACACTTCATAGTTAAAATCGACGTGTCCGGGCGTGTCGATCAGATTAAACGCATAGGTTTGACCATCTTTAGCGTTATAGTTGAGACGCACGGCGCGCGATTTAATTGTAATGCCGCGCTCACGTTCGATATCCATATTGTCGAGCAACTGTTCGGACATATCTCGTAGCGCGATCGTATTGGTTTTCTCGAGGATGCGGTCGGCCAATGTGCTCTTGCCGTGATCGATATGTGCGATGATGCAGAAGTTTCGGATAAGCTTCTGGGATTCGGTCATGTTTTAGTCTCCTTCGACTGATAATATCTTTACTCATTTATACCGCGTTTATGAATTCATGAAAAAACAACGCGTTGTGCTGCACTAAAAAGGGAAGAGACGGGACATTTAACGATAAGCGTGTAATAGCTATTCTACGGCTATTATACAATAAAATGCGAATAAAACGCAACGAAAAGCATAAAAGTGCACCAATTTTAAATACAAATTAAATATTTACATTGAAATACCTGTAAAATGACCGTTGATCTTGCATTTGCCTATTGTAAATGACAGATTAACTTGCTATAATATCGAGGAATTAGACAAATTTATTGATAAAAATTATGCGTCATGCACATAAATTGAAGGAGGAGTATTTGTGAGAGGTGTACACACATTTGTAAATGACCTCAGGCGAAGTGTTTTTACTGAGATTGCCCGCCTGGCTTATGACGGCGGTGACTATTCCCGTATTGCGGCACTGCCTTTTAAAATTATTCCGGGTGAGGTGGCGGCTAACCGCGAGAATATTTTTTTAGAGCGTGCGATTGTTGCTGAACGCTTGCGTTTGGCCATCGGCTTGCCGCTGCGCCCGGTCGCGGAGCACGCGCCGGTTAGCGAAGGTATTATCGAGAGCGCCATTGCCAGAAAATATTACGATCCACCTCTGGTCAACATCATCCCTTTTGCGTGCAATGCTTGTCCTACCAAGCAGGTGCGGGTGACCGATGCTTGTCAGGGTTGTACGGCACACCCTTGCCGAGAAGTCTGCCCAAAGAATGCTGTCGATACCGTTAAGGGCAATATAAGCGTCATTGACCAGGACAAATGCATCAAATGCGGCAAATGTATTGAACAGTGTGCTTATAACGCGATCATTAAAATTGAACGCCCCTGTGCTGCGGCATGTGGCATGGATGCAATCGAGAGCGATGATTTCGGCCGTGCCAAAATCAACTACGATAAATGTGTCAGCTGCGGCATGTGCCTTGTCAACTGTCCATTTTCGGCCATTGCGGACAAGAGCCAAATTTTTCAGTTGATTCACGCCATCAAAGAGGGGGATGAAGTTGTTGCAGCGGTGGCTCCGGCCTTTGTTGGTCAGTTCGGAGACAAAGCAACCCCACAAAAACTGATGGCTGCGATGAAAGCACTCGGCTTTGCGGATATGGTTGACGTTTCGGTCGGCGCAGATCTGTGCACGATAGAAGAGGCGAATGATTTTCTTGAGAAGGTGCCTTCCGAGCAACCGTTTATGGCGACGAGCTGTTGCCCTTCGTGGAGCATGATGGCAAAAAAACTATTTCCTCAATTCGAATCGTATATTTCGATGACACTTACACCCATGGTTTTGACGGCGCGCATTGTTAAAAAGAAGCGGCCCAATGCGCGAGTCGTGTTTATCGGCCCATGCGCTGCAAAAAAGTTGGAAGCTTCCCGCCGGACTGTGCGTAGCGATGTCGATTTTGTACTGACGTTTGAAGAACTTCAGGGCATGTTTGACGCGAAGAATATCGATTTTAACACCATTGAGCCGGTTGAAACCGAGGTGTTTGGTGAATCGACCGGTGCGGGTCGCGGATTTGCAGTTTCTGGTGGTGTGGCCGGTGCTGTGACACATGCCATTAAAGCCACGCATCCCGACCGCGAAGTGTTGGTGGATTATGCCGATGGACTGCGTGAATGTCGCAAGATGCTGGCATTGGCTAAAGCGGGCAAGCGTGACGGATATCTGCTGGAAGGCATGGGCTGTCCCGGCGGCTGTGTGGCAGGCGCCGGCACCATTCAGCCGGTGTATAAAAGTGCGGCAAATGTTTCGCGCTACCAAAGCGGTGCGTCGGAGCATAACTCGGTAAAATCGCCCTATGCGTCGCAGCTGCACGAACTGGAAAAGTAATTGTTATCAGGGGGATACGAGTCAAGGCTCGCGTCCCTCTTTTTGCGTGTAAAATGTATTGTGTGATTGCAAAAAGAGGGGTTGTCCCATATAATACAGGTTATAAGATTATATCCGGCATTTTAGGAGGAACGATTATGGATTACGCACAAGAATCGCTCAAGCTGCACTATGCGCTACGCGGTAAGCTCGAAACAGTTCCTAAGGTGGCTGTTACCGACAAGGAGGCACTTTCGCTTGCCTATACCCCCGGCGTTGCGACGCCCTGTCTGGAGATACAAAAAGATCCGGCTAAAAGCTACGAACTAACTGGACGTTGGAACACGGTTGCGGTTGTCACCGACGGTTCCGCTGTGCTTGGGCTCGGGGATATCGGTCCTGAGGCGGGCATGCCGGTCATGGAAGGCAAATGCGTGCTCTTCAAGGCGTTTGGTGATGTGGATGCCGTGCCGCTTTGCATTCGCTCTCAAAAGGTGGCGGATATTGTTAATACCGTTGCAATGTTGGCGGGCAGTTTTGGCGGTATCAATCTCGAGGATATTGCCGCGCCGCGATGCTTTGAGATTGAACGTCAATTAAAGGCGCGCTGTGATATTCCAATTTTTCATGACGATCAACACGGCACGGCCGTCGTCGTGTTGGCTGCTTTAATCAACGCGTTAAAACTCACCGGCAGAGATATTAAAGATATCCGTGTTGTCACCAGCGGTGCAGGTGCTGCCGGTATTGCGATCATCAAACTGCTTCAAGCAATGGGACTTCAAGATGTTGTAATGTGTGATCGCAAAGGGGCCATTTATGCAGGCCGCGATGATCTCAATACCGAAAAACAGGAGATGGCGAGAATTTCAAATAAGCTTGGCAAGAAAGGGACACTGGCCGAGGTGCTGCGCGGTGCGGATGTATTTATTGGTGTTTCGGCGCCCGGCACTGTTACCGGCGAGATGGTGAAAACCATGGCTGATAAGGCGATTTTGTTCCCGATGGCCAACCCGATTCCTGAAATTATGCCTGATGAAGCCATGGCAGCGGGCGGTGCGGTAGTGGGCACCGGCCGTTCCGATTTTGCGAATCAGATCAATAATGTTCTGGCCTTTCCGGGGATTTTCCGCGGCGCCTTCGACGTGCGCGCCAGTGATATCAACGACGAGATGAAAATTGCTGCGGCTTACGCATTGGCTGGCCTTGTGTCGGAAGCCGAACTGTCTGCGGAATATATTATTCCGGCGCCGTTTGACCCGCGTGTCAAGGATGCCGTTGCAAAAGCAGTGGCTCAGGCAGCACGCAAGAGCGGCGTCGCCAGAATTTAATCAATTTTTTATGCTGCGGATGGCGTTAGCCGTCTGCGGCATTTTCTTGTCTTTGCACTGCTTACAAAAGAGGCGCTATTTTTGGGGCGCTTTCTGTCGGACAAAGAGAAAATAGATGTAACAAGGTTGTGTTAAAGGCAAAGTAGTGTATAATAATGCTGTATGAGCAATGTGGGCAGCACACAAAAAGTGGGGGAGATACGAATGAACACCAACCTTTCAGCACTGCAAAACGGCAGCGATATTCGCGGCGTAGCGCTGGCTGTGCCCGACGGTGCGCCGGTTAGCCTCACAGCAGACATTGCAAACAGAATTGCGATTGCGTTTGTGCAATATGTGGCTAAAAAGGCGGGCAAAAGTTGTGGGGAACTTAAAATCGGTGTTGGATACGATTCTCGCGTAACGGCAGCGACATTAAAAACAGCGATACTTTCCGGCGTTTTAGCCGCAGGCGCACAGGCATTTGACTGTGCCATGGCCTCGACCCCGGCTATGTTTTGTGGCACAGTTTACCCAGAGACCGGTTTTGACGGGTCGGTGATGATCACGGCCAGTCATCTGCCTATGGAACGCAATGGGATGAAGTTTTTTGACCGAAATGGTGGTTTTGATAAGCAGGACATTAGCGCAATACTCCAAGTGGCGCAACAGCTTAGCACACAATATAGTGACAAACAGGCGCAGTCGATTGATTTAATTTCACTTTATTCAGCCGATCTGTGTCAAAAGATTAAAAGTAGCGTTGCTGCTGCGGATTACAACCATCCGCTCGCCGGACTGCACGTCGTGTTGGATGCAGGCAACGGTGCAGGCGGCTTTTTTGCCGAGAAGGTATTGCGGCCGCTGGGAGCCGATATTTCCGGCAGTCAGTTTCTGGAGCCGGACGGCACTTTTCCCAACCATATGCCAAACCCCGAAAACAAGGCGGCCATGGCGTCGGTGCGCGCGGCCACAGTCGAAAACAAGGCGGATCTCGGTATTATATTCGATACAGATGTCGATCGCATGTCGGCCGTGCTTTCCAATGGCGACGCGGTCAATCGCGACGCGGTTATTGCGATGATGGCTGCGATTTTAGCGCCGGATTATCCCGGTGCGACGGTCGTCACCGACTCGGTAACGTCGGATAGGCTCACAACATTTCTAGAAAGTGGTCTGGGCATGCGGCACCACCGTTTTAAGCGCGGCTATAAAAATGTGATCAATGAGGCGGTTCGCTTGAATCAACAAGGCGTTGTCTGTCCGTTGGCGATTGAAACTTCCGGCCATGGCGCGCTCTCGGAAAATTATTTTCTTGACGACGGTGCCTATATGGCGGTCAAACTTTTAATAGCTGCTGCGCAGGCAAAAAATCAAAACAAGCGGTTGGATGCGCTGATCGAGGCATTGCCCGCTGTCATTGAAGAGCAAGAAGTGCGCATCCCGATTGCAGGTGACGATTTTGCCAAAACAGGCGAAATGGTTCTCAAAGTTTTCGCCGAGCGGGCACGGGAGGCCGGTTATACCGTGGTACCCAATTCTTATGAGGGTGTACGCCTGACTTTCCCTGAGGGGTGGGTGCTATTACGCTTGTCGCTGCATGATCCACTGTTGCCACTGAATGTTGAGGGCAACGCCCAAGGCGACTGTCGGACTTTATTGCGTCGGGTGGCGCAACTGCTCAAAAGCTTAGATACGCTTGATCTGTCGGTGCTGGAAAAATAGTCCGGCAAGCAAATGTGGCAGATGGCAGCAAATTTGGGCAGTGAATCGGTTTTCGGCATTGCGGTGGACAGTTCATTTCATGTGCTGAAACATAGTTAAAACAGCCGGCAGTTGCGCTGTCAGGTAAGATATAAATAAAGGATTGAAAGGGAGCTTTGTTATGGAACAATCTCGCATTAGAGAGTTGGCGATTACAGCCACAAAAGCGCGTCTTGCTGCGCTAAAGGCTGTGCATACCTGTTCTTCGGGTCATATCGGTGGGTCGCTTTCCGCTATGGATATGCTCGCAGTTTTGTATTTTGAAACGATGAAAGTGGACCCTGCGCATGCCCAGGACCCCAATCGCGACCGTTTTGTGCTTTCTAAGGGGCATTGCACGCCAGCTTTGTATTCGGTGCTGGCATTGCGCGGTTTTTTCCCCACTTCTGATCTTGACCTCTTTCGTTCGGTAGAGGGACACATGTCCGGCCACGCTGAGATGCATCATGTCAACGGCGTTGACATGTCCACAGGCTCTTTGGGGCAGGGTTTATCGGTTGCGGTCGGTATGGCAATGGCCGGCAAAATCGATCAAAAGAATTACCGTGTTTATGCCATGATGGGCGACGGTGAAATTGCAGAAGGCCAGATTTGGGAGGCCGGGATGGCCGCCTCAAAATACAAACTCGACAATCTCTGCGGTATTATCGATGTGAACGGTTTACAGATTGATGGCGCAACCAAAGATGTTATGCCCTCCGAACCGCTTGATAAGAAGTGGGAAGCCTTTGGCTGGAAAGTCTTTAAAGTAGATGGGCATGATTATGCGGCCATTGGTGCAGCGCTTGACAGGGCTAAAACTGTCAAGGGTCAGCCGGTCATGATTTTGGCCAACACGGTTAAGGGCAAGGGCATTTCTTATATGGAAAATAATTATGCATGGCATGGCAAAGCGCCCAATGATGAACTGTACGAACAGGGCAAGGCCGAGTTGGAAGCCTTTTTGAAAGGACTGGAGGGTTAAGACGATGGGTGAAGTAATGGCAACACGTGTCGCTTACGGTCGGGCGATTATCAAACTGGCGGAAAACTATCCGGAGTTGCTGGTGCTGGATGCTGATCTTTCGGGTGCAACAATGACCAATGGATTTGCCAAGGACTACCCGGAACGGTTTTTTAATATGGGCATTGCCGAGGCCGATATGGCCGGTGTGGCAGCGGGACTTGCGGCTTGCGGCAAAAAGCCATTTATTAATTCCTTTGCAATGTTTACAGCTGGCCGCGCTTGGGAGCAGATTCGCAACACTATTTGTTATCCCCATTTAAATGTCAAGGTTGTCGGTTCGCATGGTGGTCTTTCAGTCGGCGAAGACGGCGCGACCCACCAGTGCATCGAGGATTTTGCGCTGATGCGTGCCATTCCGGGTATGGTGGTGCTTTGCCCCTGTGATAGCTATGAAATGACACAGGCTGTGGAGGCGCTGATTGAATATGATGGCCCGGCCTATATGCGTTTGGGTCGTTTGGCGGTCGAAACAGTGACCGATGCGATTGAAGGCTATCGCTTTCAACTGGGGAAAGGAAGTGTCCTCAGACAGGGTGCCGATGTGACGATTATTGCGGTCGGCATGATGGTACAGGAGGCGCTCAAGGCAGCAGAAATGCTCGCTTTGCAGGACATTTCAGCGCGTGTTCTCGATATGCATACGATCAAACCGCTGGATACCGACCTTTTGCTCAAAGCTGCGAAAGAGACAGGCGCAATTGTCACCAGTGAAGAGCACAACGTGCTAGGAGGCCTCGGCGCGGCAGTCGCTGAATTTTTGGGCGAGCATTGTCCGGTGCCGGTTGTGCGCCACGGCGTGCAGGATGTGTTTGGCCGTTCGGGCAAGGCGCAGCTGGTGCTCAAAGCATATAAGTTGACAGCTGAGGAAATTTCGGCCAAGGCCAAGTTGGCCATTTCCAAGAAAAAGTAAAAAGCATAATAGAGGTGGCGCGTCAGCGGATGAATGAATCAGCTGCCGTGTCGCCTCTTAGTTTTAGGGATTTTAAAAATAAACAACGTCTAATTGTTTAAAGAGCAAGGAGGAATACTATGTGTGATGCGGACGCGCTGCTCAAAGAGGTGATCGCGCAGGCAAAGGCGTTGGGCATCCCTGTTTCGTCCAACATCCTACCAAATGTGCAGATTAATACCCGCGCTAAAACGCGGCTTGGCCGTTGCGCTGTCTCGGCGGATGGCAGTTGCCGGATTGAACTGGCGGAGCGGGTGA
The DNA here is from genome assembly GCA_047974975.1 of Candidatus Fimivivens sp. Classification (GTDB taxonomy): domain Bacteria; phylum Bacillota; class Clostridia; order Oscillospirales; family Ruminococcaceae; genus Yanshouia. The sequence goes on along the minus strand of JBKECV010000008.1, from coordinate 103,707 downwards.
TTGCCGCGCAGGCGTACGCGTGCAAAACGGTGCTGGCACATGAAATATTACATAGCTGCGAGGGGTGTCGCAATCATCAAGCACAATGGAAGCGCTATGCCCAACGCATGAATGCGGCTTATGGCTATGACATTCAGCGAACCCACAGCCCGGAGACACTGGGCGTATCGATAGAGGAGGCATACGGCCGTTATCGGCTGCAATGCCACAGTTGCGGAGCCATGTTGACACGCATGAAAAAAAGCCCCCTTGTGCTGCATCCGGAACATTACCGGTGCCGCTGTGGGGGGCGATTGATGCTACTTTAAACTAGGCCGGCATTCTTATAGAAATCTTGTTCTTGCTGATATTTTTTCCGTGCTGCCAGTCGGTCTCGAATATAGAGCGATGTACGGGTAAAAATTCGCCAATCTTCAGGCAGAATCCATGCCTCGGCGTGTTGAAATGTCTCGGCAAGTTTTTCGGCGGCGGTGAGGTTGAACCGGTACTGATCGGTGGCGGTGCTTAATTCGTAGACGAGCGGTTCAACTTGTTCCAAATGCAGTGATGGCAGAAATCCGGGAAAACCGTTTCGGTCGGCCTTGAGGTCTACCCACATGAAGCTTATGATAAAACAAAAAGCGATGAGGGCAATCACAAAGGATGTGAAGAAGATGTGCAACAGCTCTTTTCTTTGCATGATACTATCGTTTAACTTCCTTTCTTTTGCGTTTCGAGAAGCACTTGAGCCAGTGCTTCTCCGGCGAGCACAGCGGTGTTTTTGGCCTCCTCTAAGGTGTTGGCATGGGAACCGAATTCAAGCAGCAACGCACCGTTGGAAAGCTGTTGGTTATACTTGCGGTAAGAAAACATCAACGGGCGGGTAATGCCGGGGGTATTCAGTTCAAGTCTGTCGGTAAAAGCAGCGGCCAAGCGGAAATTTTCGCGCCAGTTCGGGAGAAGGCCACTGCCGTCATCACAGTTTGAAACGACCATCAGCTGAGCGTATTTCTTACCGTTTGCCTCTAGCGTGGGCTTTACAATGACCTTACCGTTGCGCTCTATGGCGTCGCGGTGTAGGTCAAGCACAACCTTGATGGTGGGGTAACGCGTCAGATAGTCCTTAATAGAGCGATAACTATTGGCATAGGAGCCGTCATAAGAAGGATAATCATGTTGGCTGGTGTCCTGCAAAACAACGATACCGCTCTCTCGCAGCGTTTGTGCCATAACAGCCCCCACCGCTACCATATTATTATTGTTGTCGGTGCTGCGCCAGTTATACCGCGTGTCATAGATCTTACTGTCATAGGGGCAAAAACTTTCGGTGGCATGGGTATGATAAATTAACACCTGCGGTTCCTTGGTGTTTTCCAACGCGATGCGCATTGGCTGATCCAACACATTCTGGATAGTTTGATCTGCTAAGGACGTGTCATTTCTCAGCCAAAAATGACGCAGTGGGAAAGCAAGGTTGCCTTTCTTACCCGACATATCTTCAGCCAGTATGTCGGCTAGGTATTTTTCGGGAATTTCAGGCTGAACTGGCGGAAAAGATTCAATGACAGGCGGATTTGGTTCCGATGCTGAAACTGTTTCTTCGGGTAGCGAAACTACCTCGGACGGCAAGGAGGAGGCAGAAGAGGATTCCGAATCAGATGATTCGGAGACATCCACGGGGGTGGATGTGGCGTTAAAGCGTTCTTTGAGTTCGTTAACCGTGCCCTCCGGCATAGTCAATGCAGCCGAAAAAAGTGCCGTGCGAACCAGAAACGGCGAAAGTGTGGGTAAAATTATAGCAAAAACGCTCCAAAGAACGATAAGCGTGATTGTAGCAGCAACAGCCACTTTTAAGCGGCGCAACATTTTATATTCCGTCTTTTTCACTTGCATGCCCTCCGTATAATCATCATTTAATCTTATTCGGCGAGTCGGAGAAGTATGCAAAATGACAAGCTGTGGATTCAGCTCATGAGTGCGGTAATATCTTGCTGGCTCAGTTGGGGTTGCAACGCACAGTTGATAGCCACGGCCATAATACGGGCCCCCTGTGTGATGATTTGATCAATGTCGCGGGGGGTTACCATCATGGACAATGCAGATTCGGTGCTGTTACAGGATGGGCAAAAATCATTTAATAGCGTTGCGGCATCCACTACGGTTGGGATGCCAAATGAAAATACCGGTACGCCCAAAGATTGACTTGAAAGCTCTGCGCGGGCATTTAAGACACCGGATCCGGGAGAAATACCGGAAGTGGAAAGCTGTATTGTTTTACCTAGGCGTGAGGCGGAGCGTGCTGCAAGTGCATCCACTGCAATCACAGCGGAAAACGGTAATGTTTTAAGTGCAGCGGAAACGAGGTTTGCGGCCTCAAAACCGGTCTGTCCCATGACGCCCGGGGCCAGCGAACAAACTTTGCGCAAATTTTGTAGTCCGATGCTTTCAAGCTGTTCAGACAAAAAATGGTAGGTGACAATCACCTGCTGGGCCACGTCGGGGCCCAATGCATCAGGGGTGATGTCGCGGTTGCCCAGCCCCACCACCAACACCGGCCCTTCAGGCAGCAATTCCAGTAGTGAATCGGTCAAAAGGTTGATGAACGCTTGATCGTTTGTGAATGCGCCCTCGAAGGTCAGGTATGTTCCAATTGGTCGTCCAAGCCGCTCGACAGCTTGTGGCGTCTCAATGCCGACGGTGGTAACCTTAATCTCTTGGATGACCTTTTCTGAAACAGATACGCCAGAAGGTAGTTTTCCGTCGCCGGTATCGGCTGCTTCAAGTGCTAAGTCGGTACGAAATTCTGTTGTTTTTTTCATAAATAAATCTTCCTATCAAAAAAATTGTGAAAACAGTTGCTTTTTTTCGCAAATGATGATAATATAACTTGTACTGTACTGCGATAGTAAGGAGGTGTAACAATGCCCAACATCAAATCCGCAAAAAAGAGAGTGAAGGTTATTGCAACAAAAACCGAGCTCAACAAGGCTCAGAAGTCTCGTCTGAGATCCACCATGAAGAAGGCGGAGCTTTCTCTCGCAGAGGGTGCTGAAAGCAGCGCTGAGGTTGTTCGCAATGCCATCAAGCTTGTCGATCAGGCCGCCGCCAAGGGAATTATTCATAAGAATACAGCTTCCCGCAAGAAGTCTGCGTTGGCTAACAAGCTCAATAAAATAGGCTAAACAAAAAACGAACGGTAAGGCCGTTCGTTTTTAGTTTGCGCGTTTTTTTCTTTTTAATAACATAAACAACTCGATGGTTAAAAAAGGCTGCAATTGCAGCCTTTTGCAATTGTCAACATAACGCTATTTGGATTCGTCAGCCAATGGAGTGCTTGACGTGTGTGATATACTAATACTATTATTGCCAGAAAAGAGGGAAAAAGGTGCGATTTGATATTCCGGGGAATATTCAAACGGTACTCGAATGTCTGCGCAAAGCGGGTTTTCGTGCGCTGCCGGTGGGTGGCTGTGTGCGTGACCTGCTATTAGGACATGCGCCGCACGACTGGGATATTACCACCTCGGCGACACCGGCGGAAATGTCGACAGTATTCTCGGACTTTAGAATGCTCAAGATTGGTCAAGGTGGTGCAAAGCATGGTACGATAACGGTCGTTATTGACCATGTGCCTATTGAGGTGACTACCTTTAGGCAGGATGGTGCCTATTCCGATGGCAGAAGGCCGGACGCTGTTTATTTTTCGCGCACACTTGAATCCGATCTTGCGCGCAGGGATTTTACAATTAATGCGATGTGCCTAGGTGAAGACGGTAATATTATAGATCTGTTTGGTGGTCAGCAGGATTTACAAAAAGGCATCATATGTGCAATTGGGGAACCCGACCGCCGATTTGGCGAGGACGCTTTGCGAATTTTGCGAGCGCTGCGTTTTGCGGCTGTGCTGAGATTTGATATAGAGTATCAAACGGCGCGTAGTATGTTATACCATATGGAGCGGCTTGCAGCACTTTCAGCGGAACGGGTACGTGCCGAGTTTGAAAAATTACTTTGTGCGTCGGACTGTACGCGGGTATTGATGGATTATCACGAAATAATTTGTGCTATTTTACCCGAACTAAAAGCGACATTGGGATTGGCGCAGAGAGAGGACTACCATTGCCATGATGTGTATACGCATACTGCATATGCAGTGGGATTTGCGCCGCCAGAACCTGTGTTGAGGGTTGCCCTACTACTGCACGATATTGGCAAACCGCTTTGCGCCGATGGTCACGGTCATTTTTATGGACACGCGGCACAAAGTGTCAAGTTGGCCGATGTGATTCTCAGACGTCTGAAATTTGGCAATGCTGCGCGCGGACAAATTTTATTTCTTGTGCAACAACATGGCCTTGCGTTGTGGGATGCAGATAGGAATCAAATAAAAAAATGGCTTTCCAAGTTCGGATTTGCCGCAATGCGTCAATTGCTATCGGTACAAAAAGCCGATATAATGGCACAGCGGGTGAAGATGAGTCAAGAGCGGCTAGCGGGTCTGGAGAGGGCGCAATGCCTAATGGCGGATATTGTGGCGCAGCAGCTGCCCTTAACCCGGACTGAGCTTGCTATATCCGGAAGAGATATCATTGCGTCGGGTATTTCACCGGGTCCACAGCTTGGGGCACTGCTTGATTTATTGCTGCAAAAGGTGATGGATGAAACACTGCCCAATGAACCCGATGCGCTGCTCGAATATGTCCGCTTGCATCGACAGGATGAGGTATTATAATGCGGTATCGCTATTAAAAGCGCAACCCAAAAGCACCCTACTGTGCCGATCGGCACAGTAGGGTGCTTTTGGGTTTTTCGCAACAATGCAATACATGCGAAACCGTTTTATCAGTTTCGCATGTATTGAACGAAAAAGGCTTATAGCAATTATTAGAAAATGCCCTGTGCCATCATTGCGTCGGCAACTTTTTGGAAACCAACGATGTTAGCGCCAGCAACCAAATTATAACCCAGACCATAGCGCTCTGCGCATTCGACAGAATTATCGTGAATCTGCTTCATAATGTGCTTGAGCTTAGCGTCAACTTCTTCAGCAGTCCAGTTGTATCTCATGGAGTTCTGGCTCATCTCTAGGCCGGAAACCGAAACGCCACCAGCGTTAACTGCTTTGCAAGGTGCAACGATAACATTCTTTTGTTCCATCAGATAAAGCAGTGCCTCGTTGGTGGTGGGCATGTTGGCAACTTCGATGTAGTACTTAACACCGTTTTCAACAAGCTTCTTGGCAGCAGCAAGATCAATGTCGTTCTGCATTGCGCAAGGCATGATGATGTCAACTTTCTCAGCCCAAGGCTTTGCGTTGGGAACAAACTTGCAACCGAATTTGTCTGCATAATCCTTAACCTTATTGCGGTTGGAGGTACGCATCTCAAGCATGAAGTTGATCTTTTCTTCGGTGATGATGCCATCTGCATCGTAGATGTAGCCATCAGGGCCGGAGAGGGTCACAGGCTTTGCGCCCAGCTCTGCCAGCTTCTTGGCGACGCCCCAGCAAACATTGCCGAAACCGGACAATGCAACAGTCTTGCCCTTGATGGTGTCTTTTTCGTGGTTGAGTACTTCAACAAGATAATAAACAGCGCCATAGCCGGTCGCCTCAGGGCGAATCAAAGAGCCGCCGAAAGACATGCCCTTGCCGGTGATAGTACCGTTTTCAAATGCGCCACGCAGTCTTCTGTACTGGCCGTAAAGAAAACCAACCTCACGCGCGCCAACACCGAGGTCACCGGCGGGAACGTCAACATCGGGGCCGATGTGGCGATAGAGTTCGCTCATGAAAGCTTGGCAAAAACGCATAATTTCTGCATCGGATTTGCCGGTGGGATCAAAATCAGCGCCGCCCTTGGCACCGCCCATAGGCAGGGAAGTCAGGGAATCTTTAAAAGTTTGCTCAAAACCAAGGAATTTAATGATGCCGGAATAAACGCTGGGGGCAAAGCGCAGACCACCCTTGTACGGGCCGATAGCACCGTTAAACTGGCAACGGTAACCGGTGTTGGTACGGGCAATACCGCTGTCGTCTACCCAAGTTACGCGGAAAGAGATCATTCTCTCCGGCTCGACCATTCTGCCGAGCAAGTCAGCTTGCTCATACTCGGGATGTGCATCCACGACAGGGGACAGGGTGCTGAGTACTTCTTCAACACACTGCACAAACTCGGGCTCATAGTGATACTTTTTCTTGACTTTTTCGATTACACTTTCGACATACGCGTTCATCTTAAAATCCTCCCAATCAATAAATCAATCTTTTGTTCATTGATACTCAAACTTTGACAGAAAACTTGCAAAACAGTTTCTGTCTACATGCACATATTAGCACGTTCCTTGCAGTAATTCAAGAGATTATTCTTGCAAAATATTTTTATACGCACAAAAATAAAGACTCTAAAACAGAAAAAATAGTGATTACTAACAAAAAGTTAAAATAATTATTACTTTACCGCGTTAAAATCCAGAAATTTGAAATGGATAACGTAACAAACGAAAAAACGCAAAAAATGCAATAAAACTTGCGCCGAGAGTCTTTTTTGAAAGTTGAAAGACGCACAACCCACTATATTTGAGACAAATGCGCTCATTAATGACGGCAAAAAAAATGCGCTTGCAAATGGGGCGATCAATACTGATATTTGCTTCAAAAATCAAGTCTGTGGTCGCCAGTTTTGCAGTGAAAAACAGTTGATGGTGTTTTGCCATGTAGCTTGTGCAAGCGTTTCAACATCGCAATTTTGAGCGGCCGCAAGTGCAGCAGCCGTTGCAGAGAGCATGGTGGAATCACATCGACGCCCCCGAAAGGGCTCGGGTGCCATATAGGGGCAGTCGGTCTCAATCAAAAGTTGGGAGCGCGGCACGCTTGCTGCAGCCGAGAAAGGCTTTTTCGCGTTCTTAAAGGTGACCACGCCGGTAAAACCCAAGTATAGTCCCATGGCGGCATATTCGCGTGCCAGTTGGGCGGATCCCGAAAAGCAGTGCACGACGCCGCGAGGACAAAATTCTTTTACAAGGTCAAAAGTATCCTGAGCGGCATCGCGGCTGTGAATGATCACCGGATAATCCAACTCATGTGCCAGTTCCAGTTGGCGGCGAAAGGCGGTTTGCTGTACTTCTTTGGGTGCGTAATTATAATAGTAGTCCAACCCGATCTCACCGATGGCAACCACTTCAGGTTCACGACAAAGCTGTTCAATTTTAAGTAGTGCATTGTCATCGAGGTCAGCGGCTGAATGCGGGTGAACGCCGGCGGAAGTGCGAAAAAACAAATGCTTCTGAGCTAACGCCAGCGCGGCCTCGCTCGAAGCGATATCGCTGGCGGAATTGAGCACTGCGCCAACCCCAGTGGCGGGTAAAGACGCGATGACGGCCTCGCGGTCGTCATCGAAACGCTTTTGATCATAGTGTGCGTGGGAATCGAAGAAAGATATCATTTAGCGAATCCTCGCGCCGCAAGGAACGGCGTCATCGATAAACAGCACACGGGCAGCCTCGCCGACATCGGCGGCCAGAATCATGCCTTGACTCGTGACACCGCGCAGCTTGGCGGGTTTTAAGTTGGCGACAACCGCAATTTTTTTGCCGATAAGTGCTTCCGGTTCATACCAAGGGTGGATGCCGCTGACAACCTGGCGAGGCGTGCCCGACCCGTCATCCAAATCCAACTGTAGCAACTTATCGGACTTTGGCACCGGTGCGCAGCTGATTATCTGGGCGACCAGCAGTTTTACGTTCATAAAATCGTCTATTGAAATAATGCCCTCAACCTTGGCGTCCACCAAATTTTTATTTTCGCCGTTTTTGGTCTTTGGCGCAGTTTCGGCCGCTTTATCGGCCTCCTGCTGCTCTAGGAACGCGAGTTCTTTTTTCAGATCAATACGTGGGAAAAGGTTATTCAATTTATCCATGCAGTAGCCGATGTTGGCATAATAAAGCGCTTTTTCAAAGGTGCGATCCTCTTCAGCACAACCTAGCTGTGTAAATATTCTATTACAGGTATCCGGCATGAACGGAACCAGCAGCGTGGTGCAAATACGAATGGTTTCGAGAAGATTGTAAATAACAGCGGCCAGACGATCGCTCTCATCCGGATTTTTGCCCAATATCCATGGTGTCGTCTCGTCAATATATTTATTGGCGCGCGAAATCACCTTAAACACCTCGGCTAATGCTGACTGAAAAGTAAAGCGCTCCATCAAGTCGGCATACCGCTCACGCAAAACATCCAGCATGGCGATGAGTTGTTCATCGGGTGTGACAAAACGGCGATCTTGTGGAAGCGTTTGACCAAAATAGCGCTCTCCCATGGCGAGAGTGCGCGAGACCAGATTGCCCAAATCATTGGCCAAATCAGCATTGATGCGTGTGATCAATGCCTGATTGGAAAAGACGCCGTCGGAACCAAATGGAAACTCGCGAAGCAGGAAATAACGAATGGCATCTACACCATAGCGATCACAAAGCACAACGGGGTCCACAACATTGCCCTTGGATTTTGACATTTTGCCGCCCTCCAGCAGCAACCAGCCGTGGCCGAACACCTTTTTGGGGAGGGGCAGGTTCAGAGCCATGAGCATGGCGGGCCAAATGATGGTGTGGAAACGGGTAATTTCTTTGCCGACAAAATGCACGTCAGCGGGCCAGTATTTTTGATAATCATGGTACTTGTCGTTGCCGTACCCCAGCGCGGTGATATAGTTTGAGAGTGCGTCAACCCAGACATATACAATATGACCGGGGTCGAAAGTAACCGGAATGCCCCACGTGAATGAAGTGCGAGAAACACACAGATCCTCAAGTCCGGGTTTAATGAAGTTGTTGACCATCTCATTGAGGCGTGAAGTCGGCTCTATAAAGGTGGGATTCTCTTGATAATAATATTTCATCAGACGATCTGCATATTTAGAAAGACGGAAAAAATAGGCCTCCTCCTCGGCGTCCTTGACTTCTCGGCCGCAGTCCGGGCATTTGCCGTCGGTCAATTGGCTTTCAGTCCAGAACGATTCACAGGGGGTACAATATTTTCCTTTATAGGTGCTCTTATAGATATCGCCGCGTTCATAAAGGTCTTTGAATATTTTCTGAACCGATTCCACATGGTAGTCGTCAGTGGTACGGATAAAACGATCATTCGAAATGTTCATCAGTTTCCAAAGCTTTTTGATGCCAGCAACCACATTATCGACATATTCCTGAGGCGTTACAGAGGCGGCTGCGGCTTTCTCTTCAATCTTTTGGCCGTGCTCATCGGTGCCTGTCAAAAACATCACGTCAAATCCGCGCATTCGCTTATATCTTGCCATCACATCGGTTGCAACGGTACAGTAGCTGTGTCCGATGTGCAGCTTGTCAGAAGGATAATAAATGGGCGTTGTAATATAAAATGGTTTCTTTTTCATAGCAGATCCTCCATAGGCTTTGGATTTGACATATTTTATTAAACAGTATAGCATCAACGCTGGCAAAAAACAACTATGCGTCGGTAAACGAAAGGACATGATGGTGATCGGATAAAGCGAAATGCAAAGTGCATCAATCAATTGGATACTCCTGAGGGTCAATTTAGATTTTGCGCCTAAAAACAGCTAAAATACCATATAAACTCATATTTTCCACAATTATTTACAAGAAAAGTTCGAATTTATGTTGCAAATGCGGAACCTTTTATGTAAAATGAATACTAATAGTCTATGAGTACTGTTATTCTTGACAATTGAGAGGGGATTTGTATGTCTAACCGGCTGTTTCAGGGCATCATCCATCAAATGCGAGATTCGATTGATCGCGTGATCGGTGTAATTGATGACACGGCTCACATTGTTGCATGTTCAGATTTGTCCAAGCTGGACAGCTCGCGAGAATATCTTGCCCTCGACCTTGGAGAAGGTCGTATTTTTGTGCGCGATGGTTGCACTTATAAGCCGTTTGGCACCGGGCAGCGTCCGGATTTTGCGGTGTTTGTAGAGGGTACTGACGATACAGCTGCGCGCTATGCTGGTATTTTGGCCGTTGCGGTATCGGGTATCAAGCAGTATTACGATGAAAAGTATGATAGAGGGAACTTTATTAAAAACGTCATGCTGGACAATATTCTGCCGGGTGACGTCTATATCAAGGCGCGTGAGCTGCACTTTAACACCGACGTTTCACGCGTTGTATTTTTGGTGCGTATCGTTTCGGCTTCCGGCGTATCGGCGTTCGATGTCATTCAGAACCTTTTTCCGGACAGGCAAAAGGACTTTGTTTTTAGCATCTCGGAAAATGATATTGTTATTGTCAAAGAGATTAAACCCGGCATCGCATCAAAAGATCTTGAAAAGTTGGCGCGCTCCATCGTCGACACGCTTGCGGGCGAGTTTTACACGCGTATCGTTGTTGGCATTGGCACCGTTGTTGTGGGGATTAAAGATTTGGCGCGCTCCTTTAAAGAGGCGCAGGTATCGCTTGAAGTTGGGAAGGTGTTCGACACTGAAAAGACCATCGTGCGGTATGATAATCTTGGTATTGCGCGTTTGATATATCAACTGCCGACAACGCTATGCGAGATGTTTCTGCGGGAGGTATTTATCAAGGGGTCGATTGACAGTCTTGATAAAGAAACGCTCTTCACCATTCAAAAGTTCTTTGAGAACAACCTGAATGTTTCCGAAACCTCGAGAAAGCTTTTTGTTCACCGCAACACGCTGGTGTATCGGTTGGAAAAAATTAAAAAGCTCACGGGACTTGATCTGCGCGAATTTGATCATGCCATCGTTTTTAAGGTGGCCTTGATGGTTAAAAAATATCTGACTGCAAATCCAGTAAAGTATTGATGTGTTATTATGATTAAATTTCAAAATGTAAGTAAAAGTTATGGCGGGCCACAACTGGCCTTGGATGATGTTTCCTTTTCTGTTGACAAGGGTGAGTTTTTATTTGTCGTGGGGTCCTCAGGATCGGGCAAGAGCACGATGCTTAAGCTCATCACTCGGGAGGAGGCGACCTCCACCGGCAAGGTTTATGTGGATGAGTGCGACGTGGGTAAACTGCGCCGCAGCGAGTTACCCTATTACCGAAGAGGTATTGGGATCGTGTTTCAGGATTTCCGGCTTATTCCGCAGATGAACGTCTATGATAATGTGGCGTTTGCGATGCGGGTTACAAATGTGGCAACTCGTGAGATTAAACGCAGGGTGCCCTATGTTCTCGATTTGGTCGGGCTGTTGCCAAAGGTTAAACGCTTTCCTGAACAACTTTCGGGTGGTGAGCAGCAGCGTGTCGCCTTGGCGCGTGCCCTTGTAAATAACCCGTCGCTGATTATCGCGGACGAGCCGACGGGGAACATTGACCCCGCTATGTCCTTTGAGATTGTAGAATTGTTGAGTGAAATCAACAAATGCGGTACGACAGTGATGATGGTGACACATGAACACAATTTAGTAAACAAATTCCGTCATCGCACCATTGTTATCAATGGTGGGCACATTGTTGCCGACGGTCATCTGGGAGGCAAACGTGCGCGGCAGTAGTTTTCGTTATCTAATTAAAGAAGGCTTTCGAAATATTTATCAAAACAGGGCAATTTCGATTGCGGCCATCGGTGTGCTGATGGCCTGTTTGCTTTTGGTAGGAATTTCGATGCTATTCACTATAAACGTTAATAATATGGTTGGCTATTTTGAGTCGCAAAATGAAATTATGGTGTTTTTGTCCGATGATGTCGTCGGTGACGAGTTGACCGATATAGATGCCGAAATTCGAAGCACCAGCAATGTGGCGTCGGTGACTTTCATTAGTCGCGAGGAAGGCCTGAAAACATGGATGGAAGAGCTTGGCGACGATGGCACACTACTCGAGTGGCTCGTTGAGGATAATCCCTTGCAAAACGCATACCGCATAGTGGTTAAAGACCTCTCGAAAATGCAGGAAACGATAGAGTTGGTTGGTTACATAGACGGCGTCGATACCATCAGCGCTTCCAATGAAGTGGCTCAGGCTGTAACCGGTATTAAACAGGCTGTATCAGTCGGTGGACTCGCTGTGATTGCGTTGTTGGTGGCTGTTTCATTAAGTATCGTTTCCAACACCATTAAGCTTACGATTTTTAATCGCAGAAAAGAAATCAGTATCATGAAGCATGTCGGTGCCACCGATGCTTTTATCAGATTACCTTTCTTGTCCGAGGGGATGCTGCTGGGTTTTATTTCTGCTACCTTGGCATTTTTCATGCTATGGGGTGGTTATACCATCTTTGGGTATTGGGTCAGTCGAAGCACGTTTTACTGGGCATCACTTGTTGCGGGTCAGCTGGTCGCTTTTGGAACGGTTGCACTCAAACTCTACCTCTCTTTTCTGGCGGCCGGCGTTGGAATTGGTGCGTTAGGCAGTGTGTTTTTTGTAGGTAAATATATCAAAGTGTAATGTCGGGCCAATATTAAACTAAAAGTTTTACATGAACCATTACAGTTTTTTTACATTTCTGTCATGTGTTGTTTGTGAAGAGGTGTTATTTTGAAAGTTATAAGGCAAACGATCGTGTGTCTCGCTGTTTTGCTTATGTTCGTTTCAGCATCGCCGGTTATTTTGGGCGATGATGTAGACGAGTATAAGGATCAGCTCGACTCGCTGTCTTCAAAATATGATGAGCTTGAAAAGCAGCAGAAAGCAATCCAATCTGAAATTGATAAGGCAAAAACAGAAAAAGACAAGCATCTGGCGCAAAAAAAACAGCTTGATAATCAAATTTATAGTGTTCGCCAGCAAATTACGATTCTAAGCGATAAAATTACGCTGCTTGAGCAAGGGATCGATAAAAAGGAAGAGGAGTTACAGGAGCAACAGCTGCGCATTGAGGACAATGTTGAGTTGCTTAAAAAGCGCTTGCGAGTGATGTATAAGACCGGCAATGCCAGCGTGCTGGGATTGGTGCTCGGTGCAGAAGATTTCACCGAATTTTTGTCCCGTACACAGGTGACCGCTCGAGTGGCTCAGCATGACCGCGAATTGATCGAAAAAATGCAAAAAGAGCTCGCGCAGATCCAAGAGGTCAAAGAGGCTATTGAGAGCGCCAAGATAGAACTTGAAGATTCAAAGGGGCAACAGGCCGGCAAGCAGACGCAGCTTGCGCAGCAGCTTTTACAAACTCAGGATCAAATACAAGATATTGAAGCACTCGAAAAGGACTATAAAGCCAATCAGGCGCAGTTGACGCAGCAGATGAAAGAAGTTCAGGCGGAGGTTGACGCCATTTATGCCAAGGTTGACTCTACCGGAACCTACGATGGCGGCATGATGTTGTGGCCTGTTGCAGGCTACAATACCGTCACTTCAAATTACGGTTGGCGTTTTGGCGGTACCGATTTCCATACCGGTATCGATATTGCGCGCACCAATGCGGCGGGGCAGGGCATCTACGGCAAGCCGATATTGGCAGCAGCTGCCGGTAAGGTTATATTTACACAAACCACTTATGTCGCAGGGCGCGGCTATGGCATCTACCTGATCATTGATCACGGCGGTGGTATCTCAACGCTTTATGGCCATACAAGCGGTTTAAAGGTGAAAGTCGGCGATGAAGTTTCCCGCGGGCAAACGGTCGCCTATGTCGGCTCAACCGGTTGGTCGACCGGACCTCATCTGCATTTTGAAGTGCGTGTTCAGGGCAAGTACACCAATCCCTGGCCTTATTTAAAATAGCATTTTTCTTTCATACTGTTTCGTGTTTTATGCAAAAACAGTATAAATCACCCGAAAAGGAGAGCCGAATGAATAGGAAAATAACACTGGGCGGTGCCGTGACGCTGGCCATCATGTTCTCCACCGTCACCTTTATTATGACGATGATTTATGCCCAGAAGACCTTTGACAGCCGTGTTTTCAACATCAAAGAACGTGAAACTATGTATACCAAACTCGCGGAGGTCGATCGTCTGGTGCGACAAAAATATTTTAATGCTATCGATGAAAAGAAATTGGGTGAAGATCTGGTTCGCGGTTATATTGCGGGGATAGAGGATGAGTACGGAATCTACTTGACTGCCGAGCAGTATGCCGAAACACAGAGCAACTATGATGGTCGAATGGTGGATATCGGCATTGTCTGTGCGCCGGATCCCGGGGGTTATATATTAATTGACAAAGTCTATGCCGATTCGCCGGCAGCAGTGTCAGAACTGGCCAGAGGCGATTTAATTATTAAGGTGGATGAGCTAACCGTCACTGCAGAAAGCTATGAGGCGGCTGTCGACGCGCTCAAGGGTGAGCCAGGCACAACAGTAACCGTATTGGTTCGCCGTGGAAGCCTTGAAAAAAGCTATACCATTACGCGACGCAAGGTCGAGGTGCTCACTGCGGAGGGGCGCATGATCGATAACGTTGGGTATATCCGCATTACCCAGTTTAACGATAACACACCCGATCAGTTCTTCAAGGCGATGGATCAGCTCATAAATAATGGTGCCCAAGCCCTGGTCTTTGATGTACGTGGCAATCCCGGCGGTACCATTGACTCGGTAGGTAAAATGCTTGATAAACTGCTGCCTGAAGGGCCGATTATTTCGGCAACTTACCGAAATAGTACAACCCCACAGGTATTGATCACCAGTGACGCGGAAGAGATTAATCTGCCGATGGCGGTATTGATCAATTCAAAATCAGCTTCGGCGGCTGAACTCTTTGCACAGGCGCTTAAGGATTATAACAAGGCCAAGGCCATTGGCGTGACAACCTATGGCAAGGGTTCGATGCAGGAGATACACAAGCTCTCAGATGGCTCGGCGCTCGACTTTACCGTGGCACGATACAATCCACCCAAGTCCCCTAATTTTGAAGGCATCGGCGTTAAGCCGGATTATGATGTTAAACTGCCGCCTGAATTAGAAAAAGAGATTGGGAATTTAGATGAAAATAGCGACTTGCAATTGAAAAAGGCGCTGGAGGTCGTGTCGGCGACCATTAAGGATCAAACCGGACAAGAAACCGATGAAACCAATCCGGATGATAGCAGCTCAGAGGATGCGAGTGGCGAAAGTGAAGAGGAATACATCTACACCGGCGAAGATGATGATATAGGCGTAGATGAGAACGAAGAATCCTCTACACAAAGTAGCGAGGACGAAAGTATATCTACTGCGGAAACTGCGGAAGCTGAGTAGAGCGCGGTACGATTTAATTTGCCCTTTGGGTTATCGGAGCTCTTCTAAACAGAGATAAAAATGTTTAAAAAGCGGCTGTGGTATTAACGCAGCCGCTTTTGGTGGACATAAATCGTAATCAGCATAGAAAGCAAAGCATATAGATACTTGAGATTGACACTGAGATTTTTTAGATAAAATTCAGCTTGACACAATGGGATGATTTTTAATATAATACACCTATTGCAATCCTTTAAAAGGAGGACAACATTTATGGCAAAGGAAAAAACGACCCCGGTTAATGAGATGACCAGGGAGGAATATCAGTCGCTGCGTGAGGAACTCGAACACTTAAAAACAGTTGAGCGCAACGAAATTTCGGAAAAGATCCGAATTGCCCGTGGCTTTGGCGACCTTTCTGAAAACAGCGAATATGATGAGGCCAAGAATGATCAGGCTCGTTTGGAAGCGCGTATCAGTTGGTTGGAGGAGCAGCTTAAAAACGTCACGATTGTCGAAACAGTTAATACTGATTTTGTAACTATTGGTACCAGAGTCGTATTGTTGGATATGGAATTTGGCGATGAGACGGAATATCGCATTGGTAGCAGTGCGGCCAGCAGCGGTGAAGATGTCATTACCGTTGATTCTCCCGTCGGGCGTGCTATTATCGGCAAAAAAGTAGAAGATGTTGTGGATATCGATACGCCCAGCAAAAAAACCTATCAGATGAAAATTATTAGTATTAGCAAATAGGGAAATGCGGGTGTTATACCCGCATTTTTTTAAGAAAGGGGAAGAAAATTCATGATAGGCGCACTGTTAAGTCAAGCATCTATTCAATACCGGCCTGTGCATGAGGCGAGCACCACGTGTTTAGACGTATTTGTTGGCAATTTCAAGCTTTTTGCAGAAGCTGTGTATTGTTATTTCAAGAAATTGAATATTTATTCATAAAAAGGAGCGATTTTGTCGTTCCTTTTTATTATAAAAATGTGGTGTGTTATTTTTATAATGACCTGATACAGAAGCGATAATAGCCTTTTAGAAATACATGAAGCTACTTTACAATGTTCTTTTATTGGGTTATAATGCTAAGGAAACCTCAATTAAATTCATTCGTTTTATACATCTAATACAGAAGATTTGAATACAAACACCCTACGTGAAGAGGAGGAGCCGCATGTCAATTTATAATGCAGATCAGGCGTGGCTGATGTTGGCCGATGGAACGGTTTTTGAAGGCAGGTCGTTTGGCGCAACCGGAACGGCCATTGGTGAGGTGGTTTTTACCACCGGTATGACGGGTTGTCAGGAAACGTTAACCGACCCCAGTTATTATGGGCAGATCGCTGTACAAACTTTTCCGCTGATTGGCAACTACGGCACCAACGACGACGATGTCGAGTCGGATGGTGTTTATATGAAAGGTTATATTGTACGCGAGTGGTGCGACTCTCCCTCGAACTTCCGTGCAAAGGAGCGGATAGATCTCTTTTTGAAAAAACACAACACCATCGGGTTATTTGATATCGACACCCGTGCACTTACTCGCCGGCTGCGTGAACAGGGGGTTATGAACGGTGTGATTACGACGGTGCCAATTAAAGCGCAAGACAAAGACAGGCTGTTGGCTGAAATTCAAAAATATACAGTCGCCCAAGCGGTCGATTCAGTTACCACTGCTGCCGTTAAGATGTATCCTGCGCATGGCCATAGAAAATACCGCGTTGCGCTGTTTGATTTTGGCTATAAGCGCAATATAAGAGAAAGCCTGCGCGCGCGCGGCTGTGAGGTCGCAGTTGTGCCTGCGCGCACCACAGCGGCTCAACTCAAAGAGATGAACGTGGATGGCATTATGCTTTCAAACGGCCCCGGGGATCCCCAGGAAAATGTCGAGGTCATCGAAAATTTGCGGGCTATCGTTGCATTGGGATTGCCGGTGATAGGCGTCTGTCTTGGGCATCAGCTGATGGCGCTGGCTATGGGCGGCAAAACCGGAAAGATGGGGTACGGCCATCGCGGTGGCAATCAACCGGTTATCGATTTAGCCAGCGACCGCACCTATGTGACGACGCAAAATCACGGCTATGCAGTGCTGGCCGATTCAATCGATCCGAAGATCGCAAAGGTTAGCCATATCAATGCCAATGACCGCACCTGTGAAGGCGTTATTTACCTACAGGCGCCGGTTTTTACCGTACAGTTCCACCCCGAGGCCTGCGCCGGACCGGCCGACACAGCCTATCTGTTTGATAACTTCATTGCCATGATCGATAAGAGCAAGGAGGGCAAATAATTATGCCGCTGAGCAAAGATATAAAAAAGGTTTTAATGATCGGTTCGGGTCCTATCGTTATTGGACAGGCTGCTGAGTTTGACTACGCGGGTACTCAGGCATGCCGTGCCCTCAAAGAAGAAGGGCTTGAGGTGGTGCTCATCAACTCAAACCCTGCCACTATCATGACGGATAAGCGAATGGCTGACCGCATCTATATTGAGCCGCTTACCCTTGAGACGATTAAACGTATCATTGAAATTGAAAAGCCCGACAGCGTGCTTTCGACCTTGGGTGGACAGACTGGGCTGACCCTTTCGATGCAGCTGGCCAAGGACGGCTTTTTAGAGAAAAATAATGTCAAGCTGCTTGGCGCGCGTCCCGAGACAATTGACAAGGCGGAGGATCGTCAGCTGTTTAAGGATACGATGCAGTCTATCGGCCAGCCCTGCATCCCCTCAAAAGTTGTGACCCACCTCGACGACGCGTTGGCCTTTGCGGACGAAATTGGTTATCCGGTCATCGTGCGACCGGCCTTTACCCTTGGCGGTACCGGCGGCGGCATTGCCGACGACATTGCGGATCTGCGTGAGATTGCCACAAATGGTTTGCGTCATTCGCCCATTGGGCAGATTCTTGTTGAGCGCTGTGTTGCAGGCTGGAAAGAGATCGAATTCGAGGTTGTCCGAGATTCCAAAGGGAATCTTATCACCGTCTGTTCGATGGAAAATGTCGATCCGGTTGGCGTACATACCGGCGACTCGGTTGTTATTGCGCCGGCGGTGACATTGGCCGACAAGGAATATCAGATGCTGCGAACCGCTTCGCTGGAGATTGTTGATGCACTCGGTGTTGAAGGCGGATGCAATTGCCAGTTTGCACTCAACCCCGATAGCTTTGAATATACCGTTATCGAGGTGAATCCCCGTGTTTCGCGCTCGTCAGCGCTTGCCTCCAAGGCAACCGGTTATCCCATCGCCAAGGTGGCGACTAAAATTGCGATTGGCTATACCCTTGATGAGATTGTCAACGCCGTTACCGGCTGCACCTACGCTTGCTTTGAACCGGCGCTCGATTATATCGTCGTTAAATATCCGCGCTGGCCGTTTGATAAGTTTGTTTACGGCGAAAAGAAGCTTGGAACCCAAATGAAGGCGACCGGAGAGGTTATGAGTATCGGCACCAGCTTTGAACAAGCGATGATGAAAGCTGCGCAGTCTGTGGAGTTAAAACTGGACTCTATGCGTTCGCCGATGCTGGCTCATGAGCAGGATGATCAGATCATGTCCCGCGTGCAAACCTGCGACGACATACGCCTGTTCGCTGTCTATGAAGCGCTTTATCGTGGTATCTACAGTGTTGAAGAAATCTTCCGAATGACGCGCATTGATCGATGGTTTCTGTATAAATTTTTGAACCTCGCTCAAATGCAGCAAATTCTTGAACAGGGCAAACTCGATGAGACGATTTATATGCGTGCCAAGAAGTTTGGCTTTTTAGATAGCACGATCCAAAAGATGACCGGCATGGATCCGGCGCCCTACCATCGCTTTGCCAGCTATAAAATGGTCGATACCTGTGCGGCCGAATTTCCGGCTGAAACGCCCTATTTCTACTCGACCTACGACCAACAAAATGAAGCGGCGGAATTTATTGCACACCATGCCGGCGACAAGAAAAAGGTGATCGTATTTGGTTCCGGGCCTATCCGAATTGGTCAGGGTATTGAGTTTGATTATTGTTCGGTACACTGTGTTTGGGCGCTTAAAGAGGAAGGTTGCGAAGCGATAATCGTCAACAACAATCCAGAGACCGTTTCCACTGACTTTGACACAGGTGATCGGCTCTATTTTGATCCATTGACCCCTGAAAGCGTTGACAATATTCTAGAGACCGAAAAACCTTACGGTGTCGTGGTTCAGTTCGGTGGGCAGACTGCCATCAAACTAGCCGGTTATCTTGCGAAAAAAGGTGTGCGTATTCTGGGAACCGATGCCGATTCGGTGGACGCGGCTGAGGATCGTGAGCGCTTTGATGAAATTTTGGAAACTTGCCAAATTCCGAGACCTGAGGGTGACACGGTCATGACGACCGAAGAGGCCGTTAAAGCGGCCGAAGCGCTCGGCTACCCCGTGCTATTGCGCCCCTCCTATGTGTTGGGCGGCCAGAATATGGTCATTGCGCATAACACCGAACGGGTTATTGAATATATGGGCATTATCACGGCGACTACGCTAGAAAATCCGGTGCTGGTCGATAAGTATATGATGGGCACTGAGGTTGAAGTTGACGCCATAGGTGATGGTGAAGATTATCTGATACCGGGTATCATGGAGCATGTGGAACGCGCCGGCGTTCACTCGGGCGACTCCATTTCGGTTTACCCTTGCCGCACGCTCTCGCCCCGCATCAAGGATATCATCATCGATTATACCGGCAGGTTGGCGCGGTCGCTTAAAGTTATCGGCATGGTCAACGTGCAGTACGTGGTATATAACGATGAAGTTTACGTCATTGAGGTCAATCCGCGTTCTTCTCGTACGGTGCCGTATATCAGCAAGGTTACCGGGGTGCCAATGGTCGACCTTGCCACCAAAATTATGTTGGGTGCAAAGCTGAAAGATTTAGGATATGGCACCGGACTTTATCCGGCCGCGCCATATGTTGCGGTCAAGGTACCTGTATTCAGTTTTGAAAAGTTGCGTGGTGTTGACGTGCAGCTTGGCCCGGAGATGAAATCGACCGGCGAGGTGCTTGGCATTGCCAAAACCTTTGAGGAGGCACTGTTAAAGGGACTTGTTGCCGCAGGCTACAAGCTTGAGGAGCGTGGCGGTGTGCTCATTTCGGTGCGCGATACCGACAAGCCTGAAATCACCAAGATTGCACAGAAATTTGAAAAGATGGGTTTTGAACTTTACGCAACACCCGGTACAGCGCTGGCGCTCAACAAAGAGATGGTTGCTACCAATTCTGTGCGCCCGATGCAGGATGCGTCGCCCAATGTCATAGATTTAATCGACTCCGGTAAGATCCAATATGTGATTTCCACTTCAAAGGGTGGTGCAAATCCCAAGACGAGCCAATCGGTGCAACTGCGCCGACGCGCAGTAGATCACTCTATCGTCTGCCTGACTGCATTGGATACCGCCAATGCATTGGCCGATTGCCTGCTTTCTAAGAAGCGGATGGCGGATATCGACCTTGTGAGTATCACCGACCTATAATATAGATAGAAATAGTGCCCGCCCCCAATAAGGGGCGGGCACTATTTTTTGAGCTGTGGTTGGATTGCGCGGTAAAAAACAGTGCCGCGATCCGTTTCTAATATTGAAAAAGGGCTGAAAACGCGCGATCTAAAGAGGATGTCAGCGCGGCGAGTCGTCGCCTATTTCTCCTTTATATATCCGCCTTCTCTTGTTTGGGCCGCATGCGCATATAGTGGAACAGCATCTGTTGTGCGATGCCGGCATAGGGCGTTAGCGTTTCCGGAAAGCCGTCTGCAAAAAGTTCTTTGAGCGCGCGGTCAATCCATACATCCACAGGGAAGCATTCCAGTCGGTAAAATCCGAACAGTAGTGCGCAATCGGCCACTTTGCGGCCTACACCGACAATTTGCATCAGCATCATACGGGCCTCGTCCAGTGGAAGTGTACCCAGCGCATCAAGCTGTACGGTGCCGTCGCATACTCTTTGTGCTGCATCGATGATGTAACGCGCCCGAAATCCACTTCGCAGTGGCGCCAGATCTTCAACGGTACAAGCGGCTAGCTTCTCGGCCGTTGGAAAGGCATAAAGTCCTTCACCAACGGGGGCGCCGAAGTTTTCACACAAACGTGCAATGATGCCTGAGATACGCTTAATATTGTTGTTTTGGCTGATGATAAAACTCGCGAGCGTTTCCCAACCATCCTGGCGCAAAATCCGAATGCCGCCTGCATATTTACAGGGGGTCACCAGCTGTTCGGTTTCGAAAAACAATCGCTTTAAAGCGCAATAGTCAGTTTCTATATCAAAATAATGCCGCCAAAAAGTTTCATCTGCAATGGAAACAATGGAAACAGTGTCGCCCTGCTGATGTATGTGCGCTGGGTAGGCGTTCGCTACGCCGATAAAAGAACCGTCCGTCTTGCGCTGCCATCGAAAGCTTTGCCCACAATTGAGCGTTTGTTCAAGATTAAATTCAGGAATATGCAGAACACAGGTGTGTGTGTGTTGTAATGTAGGAGTGTGCAAGTTGCTCACCTTTCTTTCATATGATTTTATACATAGTTATTAGTATAACATTGTGTGGAAAAAATTCAAAATTCCGACAGGATATATCTTGGCCCGACAAGGTATATAAACTGTTGGTAACAAAGTTTTTATTTCGCAAAATTGTTTGACTTTTTGTTATAACAGGTAAAACACCTTATATTACAGAAGAATTCCACACTTTCAACAGAGTTTTCAACATAGGCATTTACTTTTGTTGAATGCTGAAAATACTAAGGGTAAAAATATACCTTTTGCGTACCATATAAAATTATTTTAAATGGTATATTAAATTTGATCAATGGCTAAAATAGGAATGAATATTGGTGAAAAAAGCTTGAGATCAAATTTCATGAAAGAGCACTTCTTATGAACGCGCAGTAAAATTAGTCAACAACCCCCATATTTTGTGGCCTATGCTTGTTTTAGTGACATAATCTGCTATAATATAAATGATATAGCCACGCTTTAATAAGCTTAATTATTAGGAGAAGTACATGCAGGATATAAGGGATTCATCTGACGAGATGGTGGCGGGGCGTAACCCCGTTATTGAATTGCTTCGGTCGGAGCGGCCGGTGAATAAGATCTTAATGCTTAAAACAGAGAGCGCAAGCCTTAAAAAAGTGCTTGCCATGGCCAAAGAACGTGGCGTTCCTGTCAAGGATGCCGCGCGCGAAAAACTTGATGCGCTTTCTCCGGGCGTAAATCATCAGGGCGTCATTGCATACGCAGCGGCCTGTGAATATGCAACGGTGGACGATATTTTCACTCGAGCCGGAAGCGACGCGCTTTTTGTGGTTATAGCCGATGGCATTGAGGATCCGCACAACTTGGGTGCGATTATCCGGTCTGCTGATGCTGCGGGGGCGCATGGTGTCATTGTACCCAAGCGGCACGGTGCGGGCCTAACCGCTGCGGTGATGAAAGCCTCAGCCGGTGCTGCCGAGCATCTGCCGGTTGCGCGTGTTTCCAATCTGGCGGCAACAGTCGAAGAACTCAAAAAGAAAAATGTTTGGGTTTATGCCGCCGACATGGAGGGTGAAAGCTGGTGCACGGTGGATTATTCCGGCGCAGTTGCACTAATAATAGGATCTGAGGGCAGTGGCGTTTCTCGCTTGTTGAAAGAACGCAGCGACAAGGTGGTCAGTCTGCCGATGTGCGGCAAGGTCAATTCGCTTAACGCTTCAGTGGCGACAGGCATTCTGCTGTACGAGATTACGCGGCAGAGAAAAGGAATCAAGGCAAAGTAGAAGGGGCGAGGATGATGGCCAATAACTACAATGTAGACAATATTCTAGCGGAGGTGCAGCGCAAGAAGGGCTCTGTCAAGAAGACGTCCTCCCATTCGGCGCCAAAGTCTGAGCACGTAAAGGTTTCCGCCAAAAAAAATCAGGGCAGTGCAACGCCGTTCCAGCTTAAAGGAATGACGGGTGAACTGGAGGTATCCAAGCAAAGAAAAAATAATTTTGCACAGCCAACCGAGGACTCGCCATTTGCCAAGAGCTCTGCGGCTGCCGCAAAGCCGCCAGCGCATGATTCGATAGTGACACGCACAGATTTGCCAACCAATCGGGCTGCGTCTGCCGGTACATTAAGTGATAAGACACGGGTGATACCGGCTGTTCGCTCTCAGGAGGATGATGGCTTACAGTTGAGAAGACAAGAAAAGATACAAAAATTTATGCAGAACTCTTTTTCTGCGATTGAAAAAGAGCAGCAGGCGGCACCATATGCGCCGGATGCAGATGAAGATCCCGATCATCTTGAAGGTCTTAGCCAATATTTTGGCGGACTTCGCCGCGGCAGGACAATTTCAGCATCGGCGCCGGAAGAGGCAAAGACTGCGACCGAGGTCAAGCGAAAATCGACCCCAAAAGCGCAGAAAGAGCGTGGGGAAACGCATTCTCCCACCAAAACTAAAAAAGCGGTGTTGGAGGAGGATGACGAGGGCGAATATCTGGATTTGGATGACGCCCGTGATGTGCGTCATGATATTTTAGGGATTAAGCGCAGCCTCTCTACGCGGTTGCTGATTACAGGTAGTTGTGCATTTTTGTCATTCTATCTTGCCCTGTGCAATCTCTATCCGTTGCCCCTTTTTAACCCAATCTGCCCGGAAGTGGATATGCGCGTATTCATGATGGTGAACCTGGTTGTGTTTGTCATCAGCGCACTATCTGCCAACGTCGTGGTAGGTGGGGGGCTGGTATCGTTGTTCACTTTAAAGGCGGATCATGATACGCCGGCGGCACTTTGTACGTTGGCTGTTATTGCACACGGCGTTGTCTTGGTTTTAAATCCCGGTCAGATTCACACCGGTGAAAGCAGCTTTTATTTTGCCATTGCGGGTTTGACATTGTTTGCTAATACGATTGGTAAACGTATGATTATTTTACGAATTGAGCGCAATTTTGCCGTCGCATCTGTGGATGCGCAACGCACGGGTGAATACTTGCTTGCCGGTGGGAAGCTAGCCGATAAAATGGCGGAGGGACAGGGTTTTTCGGCGCCTGCAATTGCTTACCCGGTTAAGGTCAACTTCCCTGAGAAATTTTTGGCGCTTTCCTATAGTGACGATTATTCAGAGAATTTTAGCCGCTATGTAGCACCCATATTTTTGTTGTTTGCTGTGGGACTATCGCTCGTTTGCTGGTTGGGGTTCGATCGGTCGCCGATTGAGGCCTTGGCTATCTTTAGTGTTGTGCTTTGCATGGCCTCGCCGTTGACACCCACCATCATCGGTAATTTGCCGTTGCTGCGGGCCGCTAAAAGCCTTTCGAAGGAAGGGGCCTTTATTTCAGGTTATGACGCGGTTGAATCCTTTGAGGATATGAATTGTATTGCGGTCGACTCCAGTGAACTTTATCCCGAAGGCGCTGTGGAAATGCATGGTATTAAGGCTTTTGCACAGAGTCGTATTGACGAGGCGATTTTGGATGCGGCTAGCCTGATGTGTCAGGTAGACGGCTTGCTCAAGAGCGTTTTTATGGATATGATCGGGAACAAGAGCGATATTTTAAAGCCGGTCACCGATGTTGTTTATAAAGATGGCAAGGGTTTGAGTGCGCAGGTAGATGGTAAAATGGTATTGATCGGCAACCGTGTTTTGATGCGCGATCACGGCGTCGAAATGCCTTCCCAAGATTATGAGAAAAAATATGTCAAGGGCGATCGTGAAATTCTTTACCTTGCCAATTCGGGTGAGGTCACCGCTATGTTTGTGCTCAGTTACCGCCCAAATCGTGAGGTGGCAAAATGGTTGCAGGTACTGGCGAAAAAAGAGTTAAGCCTTATCGTGAACGCCACCGACCCCAATATTACACCTCATAAAATAGCGATGGATTACAACTACCCTGAGGAGTTTGTTCAGGTTCTTCCGTCCGACTTGCGGGAGCAGTATCTGAAGTTGACGGCACCCAAAGAGCGGGCCAAGGCGTATGTCATGTCGCTGTCAGGTGTTGCTGTGCGTTTGCGTGCCTTGGCAGCCATTCACACGCTCAAGCAGGCGATGGTTCTTGGAACGGTGCTGCAAATGGCGGGTCTGGTGCTAGGCTATGCGTTGGTTGCTTTTTTGGCCTTTACCGGCGCGATTTCCGCAATCGGGTTTGGGCAGATTGCAATCTACCAGATTTTCTGGGCAGTTGCTGTTGTGTTGATTCCAAATCTGAGAAAGATGTAAAAATGAAACAGGGCACCCCCGATCGGGGGTGCCCTGCGTGTCTTTTTTACTAAAGGATTACTTCTTTGATAACAGCGTCAAAGAATTAAGAACTGCTAAGATAGTTACGCCAACATCTGCAAAAACAGCCATCCACATCGTGGCAAAGCCAAGGGCGCCAAGCAGTAAAACAGCGATTTTAATGGTCAGGGCAAATATAATATTTTGGTTTGCTTTTGCCACGGTTTTGCGCGCTATCCTTATTGCGTGAGGAATGGCAGTGAGCTGTTCATGGACCAGCACAACATCAGCGGCTTCAATTGCGGTATCGGTGCCTAAACCCATTGCGAGCCCGACATCTGCACTGGCCAATACCGGCGCATCATTAATCCCGTCACCGACAAATAAAGTGGTGTGATGGGTGTTGCGCAAGGTGGCGAGACGCTCAGACTTCTGCGCCGGTAAAAGTTGCGCAAATATATTGGTGATGCCAAGGGAGGCGGCAACCTTTTCGGAGGTGTTTTGGGCGTCGCCGGTCAACATGGCAAAGTCGTTGATACCCAAATTGCGCAGCATCTCCAATGCCTGCGGCACTTCTGGGCGTGCAAGGTCGGTCAGTGTAAAGGCACAAGCCAAAGTGTTATCCACGGCCAAATAAATATTGGCGGGTTCCAGCGGCGTATAATCTACACCGTTTTGTGCCATCAGGCGGAACGAACCGCATAAAATGCGCTTGCCATCGTACGTAAGCGAAACGCCCATACCGCTGTGTTCAGTAAAATCCGACACCAAATAATCAGCGCGTTTACCGGTAAAGGCCATAACGGCTTTTGCGGCCGGGTGATTGGAACTTTGTTCGGCGGCGGCTGCGAACGTGAGCAACGTTTCTCGATCAAAACCGTCAATAAATTTTACTTCCTCGACGCTGGGAACGCCCCGAGTCAGTGTACCGGTTTTGTCAAACGCAATGCAATCGGTTTTGGCCAGCCTTTCAAGATAACGAGAACCCTTGACCAAAATACCTGCACGGGAAGCGGTGCCAATGCCTGCAAAAAATGTCAGTGGAACCGAAATAACCAGTGCGCAGGGGCAGGAGGCCACCAGAAACACCAGCGCACGCGAAAGCCACATGCTAAAATCGCCAAAATTCAGTAGCGGTGGAACCGTGGCCAGTAAGATGGCTAAAACAACGACAACTGGTGTGTAGATTTTGGCAAAGCGAGAGATGAGTTTTTCGGCAGATCCCTTTTTGTCGGCGGCTTCCCGCACCATACGAATAATGCGTGAAGCGGCTGAATCAGCAAAGGAGGTGGTGGTGCGGCAAGTCAACAGTCCATCGAGATTGATGGCACCGGAGGGCAACTGAACGTTAGGTTCGCCTTGAATTGGAATCGGCTCGCCGGTGATGGCGGAGAGGTCAATAAACCCCGTACCCGACACAATTTCGCAGTCAATGGGGATGCGGTCACCGGCCCGCAGTTGTATCAGACTATCGACTGTCACCAACTCAGCCGCTATTTGGCGTGTTTGACCGTCGGGCGAAATGACCCAGGCGGTATCCGGTCGGATATTGGTTAATGCCTCAATGTCGCGCTGGCTTTTGGCGATCGCGCGCGCTTCTAAGTAATTACCTAAACGGAACAAAACGGTTACGGCAAATGCTTCAAATAGGGTTTCCATCGGGTCGGGTGAAGTGACAGCCAATCCGAATGAGGCAACAACCGCTATGGTCATCAGGCTCAATTCATCCAACGCTTTCGATTTGATAATGGCCTTTACACCCGAAACGAAAAGGGGATAACCCAACAGTAGCGTGCCGATGCCCATAAGCCATGGCGCCGTTGCTCCCCACAGCGGCAAAAATGCGGCGGCGGCCAGTACGATACCTATAATGGTCAGTGGTCGGTCATAAGGCGCGGCAAGTGCTTCGTCGTGACTGTGACCGCATCCGCAGTCATCCCCACAGCAGGTGCAATGACCGGTGCTGGAACAGCTGTCGCGGTGATGTTCAGGATGGTGTGCATCACTGTGCGCATGATCGCACGCTACCACCGCGTCGTGATCATGGCATGTATGCTCATCTGTGCAAAACGGCCGTGGGGCAGGTTCGTCGGGGTCATCTCCTGGCGAATGCTCGTGGCTGCCACCACAATCGCACGTACCTGTAGTGTCGGTATTGGCTGTGGATTCCGGTTGTGTGTGGCAGACACATTTTTGACTGTGGCAGTTGCAGTGTTCGTCGTGATGCTGACGGTTCATATGATTAAATCTCCTTTACATGTTCTAGACCCATTTGTAAAATTGAAGCGACATGGGAGTCGTCCAGAGAATAAAAGCTGCTGCGGCCGGCACGACGGCATTTCACTACGCGTGCGTTCTTTAAAATGCGCAGCTGATGTGAAATGGCAGGCTGGCTCATTTCGAGCGCGGCACATATCGCATTGACACTTAGCGCACTGTCCTGCAGGGCGCAGATAATGCGTATGCGTGTTGAGTCGGCAAAAATGGAAAATATTTGGGTCAACAGATCGAGTTCCCGCTCGGTGGGAATAGCAGCAATGGCTGATTCGTGTTTGTTTACATAGGCCATGTTTTCACCTCACTTTTACATATTTACATATTAACATATAAACATATAAACAGTCAAGCATGTATTTGAAATTTTAAAGGAAATATTTAAATTGCGTATGGGCAGACTAGTTTTGGGAGTGACGCGTATGAATAACGACCGCAAAGTGCGGCGAAAAATAATTTTAACCGGTGCGTTGATCACCGGTACCGGAATCGGTATTTTCAGCAATTGTATGGGTGTCTTTGTCATGCCTGTCTGTAACGCCTTGGGTTTTTCGCGTGGTGCATTTACATTAATCGGGACCATTTCGATTCTTTCCTCAATGATGGTGTTGTTGCTGTTTGGCAGGTTGTTGCAAATGGTATCGATACGCCGCGTGCTAATGATGTGTGCGATTGTTTGCGCATCAGTGCCATTGGCATATTCTTTTTGCGACCAGTTATGGCAATTTTATTTGTGTGCTTTTATCAACGGATTAGCGGTTAATGGCCTGACAATGATGACGGTGGGCGTCCTAATAGAAAAAAACCTATCGACCGACAGGGGGATGGTGACAGGTGCATCGTTTGCCGGGGTGGGTGTTTTTTCTTCTATTATGATTCCACTGCTCCAGCTGACGATCCAGTACGCTGGCTGGCGCTGGGGGTATCGTCTGCAAAGTGCAGTAGGATTTGCAGTGCTGCTGCCAACCATTTCTTTATTGGTGCGAGATCAAGGTGGCGTGGGCGGCCGAAAGAAAGCAGAAGAAAAAGGTGTGTGCTGCGAAGAGGCGATTAAGACCGCTGGTTTTTGGCTGTTGTTTGTCGGTTTGTTTTGCGCCAACTTCGTTAATTTGTCCCTATATAATCACGCCATCCCTTATATGACCGATATCGGCTTTACTGCGATGACCGCAGCGATGCTTTCCTCAGCCGCTACACTGATGATGGCACTCTCAAAGCCGGCCTACGGCGCGATATTGGATAAATTAGGGCTTAAAATCGGTGCAATATTGCTGGGGGTGATTTTGATGGTCGGTTCCATCGTGGCTCTCGCGTTGGTGAAGTATCAGCAATTCGGGTTTTTATACGCGGTGCTGCTGGCGGGGTGTTCTTGTGCCAATGCCATCCCCGGGAATGTCTTTGCGGCGACCTTGTTCGGAAGAAAGGACTACGCGCGTATTGTGGCGCGGTTGACTCTTGCCGCGTCAGCGGGCGCTGCAAGTGGCGTCCCCTTGGCAGGTTTTTTATTTGACCAAACCGGTCAATACCACAATATGTGGATGATCTGTGCACTTTTAAGTGCGATCTCCGGCTGTTTTTTGCTTGCTGCGGTGCGGAAAACTGCGCGCTTAAAGTGGGAGTGAGCGCGCTTAACGCGGCAAACGCGCATTATTAAAATAGTAAATTGTTCTAAAAATTCAGACAAAAGTCACAAAAATATTAACGAAGCTTTTCACAATAAAAACGGTTAATTCAGTTGACACATCCCCTATATAGTGGTAGAATCATATAACTGAATACAATATATAGTGGAGGATCCCCATGATTACAACTATCATCAAGCGGGACGGCCGCACAGTTCCATTTGAATTTGATAAGATTACGCAGGCGATCTACAAGGCTGCACAGGCGCTTGGCGGTAACGATTACCAGACGGCGGAGGCGTTGGCCCAACAGGTGGGAAATTATCTAGAATCTCAGGGCAATCAGACACCCACCGTTGAACAGATTCAGGATGCCGTTGAGCATACGCTTATTGAAAACGGCCATGCGCGCACGGCTAAGGAGTTTATTCTTTATCGCTCTTCACGCACCCGCGTAAGAGAGATGAACACGCGCCTGATGAAAATTTATGAAGGGTTGACCTTTCATGAGGCCAAGGAAAACGATATCAAGCGTGAGAATGCCAACATAGATGGCGATACCGCTATGGGGACGATGCTCAAATACGGCTCGGAGGGCGCCAAGCAGTTTTATGAGATGTTTATCTTAAAGCCCGAGCATTCCAAGGCGCATCTTGCGGGTGATATTCATATTCATGATCTGGATTTTTTGGCGCTGACCACGACATGCTGTCAAATCGATTTGACCAAGTTGTTTGAAAACGGCTTTTCAACCGGACACGGGTTTTTACGCGAACCCAATTCGATTCAAAGTTATTCGGCGCTGGCCTGTATTGCAATCCAATCCAATCAGAATGATCAGCACGGTGGCCAGAGCGTTCCGAACTTTGATTTTGATATGGCAAAGGGCGTGGCAAAAAGCTATCGTACGCTATATCGCAACAACTTGATTAAGGCTCTTGAGATGGAGGAGATCGACAACGCCGATAAACTGGTGCGAGACACGATCGCCAAGGTTGAGGAGAAAACAGGACTGTGGCCCGCGTTGGATGCCAATAATGGCTACGCCGAAGCCGAGAAAAAGATTTTAGAGCCGGCGCTAAGCAAGGCGGTTTACGAAAAGGTTTATAAGGTGGCACGTAGATTTACCGACCGGGAGATAGAACGCAGCACCTATCAGGCAATGGAAGCGCTGGTACATAACCTGAACACCATGCACTCTCGTGCAGGCGCACAGATTCCCTTTTCATCACTCAATTATGGTACCGACACCTCGCCTGAAGGACGAATTGTCACGCGCAACCTGTTGCTCGCCACCGAATCGGGTTTGGGCAACGGCGAGACAGCTATCTTCCCAATCCATATTTTTAAGGTTAAGGAAGGGGTCAACTTTAACCCCGATGATCCAAACTACGACCTGTTCAAGCTGGCCTGCAAAGTATCAGCTGAACGACTTTTCCCAAACTTCTCGTTTATTGATGCGCCTTTCAATCTCCAATATTACAAACCCGGTCATCCTGAGACGGAAGCGTCTTACATGGGATGCCGTACACGTGTGGTCGGCAATGCCTATGATCCCACCCGTGAGATTGTCACCGGTAGGGGAAATTTGAGTTTCACCTCCATCAATTTGCCGCGACTGGCCATCAAAGCCAACCACAATTTGGACTTTTTCTTTGAGCAGCTCGAACGTGAGCTCGAATTGGTCATTGACCAGCTCACCGAGCGCTTTCATATTCAGGCCGGCAAAAAAGTCAAGAACTTTCCATTCCTGATGGGCCAGGGTATTTGGATGGATTCGGATAAACTTGGCAGTGAGGATACAGTTGGTGAGGTGCTCAAACATGGCACGCTTACCGTCGGTTTTATCGGGTTAGCAGAGTGCTTAACGGCGTTGACCGGTAAGCATCATGGTGAATCTCAGGCATCCCAAAATTTGGGCCTTGAGATTATCGGTTGCATGAGAAAGCGTATGGATGAAGAGAACAAAAAAACCGGGATGAACTACAGCGTGATCGCCACGCCGGCAGAAGGACTTTCCGGCAGGTTTGTACGGTTGGATAAACAGCAATACGGCGTTATTCCCGGGGTCACTGATAAAGACTATTATACCAACTCATTCCATATTCCGGTTAGATTCCCGATTTCGGCTTTCGACAAAATCAGGCTTGAGGCGCCTTACCATAGCTTGACCAATGCAGGGCATATCTCTTATATCGAACTCGATGGTGACCCGATGAAGAATCTTGATGCATTTGAGTCGGTTGTGCGCTACATGAAGGAATGCGGCATTGGTTACGGCTCAATCAACCACCCTGTTGACCGCGATCCGATCTGTGGCTACACCGGTATTATTGATGAAACTTGCCCACGTTGCGGACGGCACGAGGGAGAGGCTGTTTCGGTAGAAAAGCTAAAAAAACTTGGTGTGCATAAGCATTTAAATACAACAACGCTCGGTTGCTGTGGTAATGTCGCCGAAGAGGCCGATCGTGTTCCAAATACAATTACCGAACAAGGAGGAGAAACAAATGAAAAATAATAACACATCAGTTGAGACGGTGGGCGCAGGTGTGGGTTTTGAGCGTATCCGCAGAATTACAGGCTATCTTGTCGGCACGCTTGATCGTTTTAACAACGCCAAACATGCTGAGGTTGTCGACCGGGTGAAGCACAATGTTTCCGGTGGAATGGAGCGCCTGTGAGCGCGTCCGAATTGACAGGTAGCATCAGACTCGCGGGCATTGTCCGCGAGTCTATTGTTGATGGGCCGGGCATCCGATTGACCGTGTTTACTCAAGGATGCCCACATAACTGCCAGGGGTGTCACAACACCGATACACATGATCCGTTGGGTGGATATGATTGTACACTTCAAAAAATTCTAGATGCCTTTGATGCAGACCCACTGCTGCGTGGTGTTACGCTTTCGGGTGGTGAACCGTTTGAGCAAGCTGTCAACTTATTGCCTTTGGCGCAGGCTGTGCGCCGCCGTGGCAAGGATGTGGTGGCTTTTTCAGGCTATACATTTGAGGAGCTGTTGGAAAGAGGCGACAAGGAGCCGGCCGTTATTGAACTACTCTCACTTTGTTGTTTACTGGTGGATGGTCGGTTTGTTCAAGCACAGCGTGATTTATCGCTGCGGTTTCGCGGCAGCTGCAATCAGCGCTTGATTGACCCTCAACGGTCGCTTCAAAGTGGGAACGTTGTACTTTCGGAATTATGAAATTACAACGTCGTTTCCCCAATATAAGAAGCGGCGTTGTGAAATAAATAATCGCTTAAGCGATACCGTTCATAGGGCAATTTTTAATCAACAAAATTATCAAATTGGCAATTAACTAAGCGCCGCTTTCTTACTTTGAAAGCGGCGCTTAACAATTCGGCATATCAAGCATTAAGGTTTAAAATATCCTTTCTTCTCTTAATCTATATAAATTTGTGTTGGCGTAAGCTGATGCCAGACCTGTTATAACAAATAGTATGTTGGTGTTAAAGAAGATTCTTAGATCCATTCTCGCAAACCCAATAATTTAGTCTATAACAACAACGCCAACGAGATGAAGCGGTTCTATGCTGTACATTGGAATCGCCCCCTTTCATCATTTCTTGTGTTTACATTGTATTTCTTTCTGTATTGTTACTATAACACATAAAGACGAAAACGTCAACTACTTTAAACAAAATTAAAAAAAAATAATTAAAATGCACAAATTTCGTTTTTCTTGACTTTCGTTTGCGTATAGCGTAAACTATATCTAGAACAAGAGAGGAGCATAACAGAGTATGAGCGAGCATTGCAACTGTGGTCACGACCATGAAGAAGATTGCGCTTGCGGCTGCGGCTGCGAATCGAGCGAAGGCGTCCTCACCCTCGTTGATGAGGAAGGCGTTGAACATGAGTTTGAAGTGGTGGATATGATGGAGGCGGACGGCGTCCAGTATCTTGCCCTTATTCCGGTAATAGAGGATCCTGATGAGCTGCTGTCCGATCCGGGTGAGCTCGTGGTGTTGAAGGTTGTTGCGGATGGTGTAGAGGAATTCCTCGAGGCGATTGAGGATGAAGCGGAATTTAACCGCATTTCAGCACTGTTTATGGAGCGCCTTGGCGAAGATTACGATTTCATTGATGAAGAATAAATGCGTTTTATAATCATAAGATAACGCGACGATACCCTGCGATGTACGACGTCCTTTTCCATTTATAATCCGACAAGCATAAATTTAGGGCTATAAGTGTCTCCGGCAGACTAGTGCAGACCTCCCGCGCGCCCCTTGAGGGTGTGTGGAAGAAGGGAGCGCGATGTTTGTGGGCGCTCACCCACCTGTCTCTGATGGGGTTTTATACGGGAAAGGTAACGGCATTGTGGGGTGTTGTTTTATCCAATAAGATATTAAAAATTAAGAAGCGGAACAGCGCGGAC
Organism: Candidatus Fimivivens sp.; assembly: GCA_047974975.1. Classification (GTDB taxonomy): domain Bacteria; phylum Bacillota; class Clostridia; order Oscillospirales; family Ruminococcaceae; genus Yanshouia. The sequence goes on along the minus strand of JBKECV010000008.1, from coordinate 70,099 downwards.
ATTTGTCGATGCTGTTCCGCTTCTTTGCCCAAAAATTTGGTAGACTAATCGTGCAAGCAAAAAATACGCATACCGATAGTTTTGCGCACAGAAGATGGATTCAGTCGGCCTTTTTGCTTAATTATTTGAACATTCTCAAATCAGATGGGATGTTCGACTAAATAAATTCAACTATAATTCTCTTTTTTAAAAAAGCAAGGCATAACAGGCGCATGTTTCGCTCAAAATAAGGTCGGAGGTGCAAAAAATGTCTGATCATTCCGAGAATAAATTCACAGGTTTTTTAAGTGGCAAAGGCTTTTATGTTGTGCTGGCTTTCTGTCTGGCGGGCGCGGGAACCGCGGCTTATCTCGCGATGGAAACGAGTACAGGAGATGCAACCGTTCAACCCCCGGCGCAGTCAAGTACGATAACGCGCCAAAATTCAGCGGCGGATGAATGGAACTTCCCTCGGTTGGAGGAGGCGGCAGAAAAACAAGACGGCGTCAAAGTAGAATCATCGCAGCCGTCCTCCTCTTCCTCAAAGGGGCAATCCTCCTCGAATCAGCCTGCCGAGCATTCCACCGACTCAGAACAGTCCGGCGTGCCGGCATCATCAGCCAAATTATCCTTGACCATGCCGATTGAGGGGGAAGTGTTTACACCTTACTCTAACGGTGAGCTGGTCAAAAGTGAGACACTGGGCGACTGGAGAACCCACAACGCCGTTGATATTGCGGCCGAACAGGGTGCGGCTGTTAAAGCTGCGGCCAAAGGCAAAGTGACGGCAGTGCATTCAGATGCACTGTGGGGCTATGTAGTGGAAATTACGCATTCGAACGGTGTCGTTACCGCCTACTGTGGCCTGGCTAAACAGCTTTCAGTCGAAGAGGGCGAGTCGGTCAAGTTGGGTCAGGTGATCGGGCTTGTCGGCTATATCCCTGCCGAAAGCCTTATGCCGTCACATGTGCACTTTGAATGCAAGCAAGACGGAAAAATCGTCGATCCCATGTCCCTGATCAGCAAGAAATAAGAGAACCTAAATGCAAAGGGCTGCAAAAATGCGGCCCTTTTGCATACCCCCAATGCGTATGCAATACGTAGAATGATTTTATATTTCGGTAATAAGACTCAGAAATGTTACACAAGGGTTAATATTTGTACAGCGATGCCTCATATACTTTTGAGAGAACAAAAAAAGGAGGATGAGGCGCCGTGCCAAGACCAACTACGAATGACTTTGATCATGCATCGCTGGAAGCGATGATGGAACGATATCGTACAGAGTTGCTGCGTTATCAGCGCGCGACTCCGCCGGGTAAACCAACACTGGCTCAAAATCTCGAAACTTCTGAAAAAGGTAGAGCGGAGCGAAATTCAGAAGCAGTGGGGCCAAAGCAAGTTGCGCCGCTCACGGTGGAGGTAAAACAACCCACCAGACAAACCGTCTTAGAAAATAAAAAAATGCAGCCGGAGGGTCGCCGCGACAAAGTTATGGTGGAGACACCGCCTATTATGCTGGCACCGACAGCCCAGATACCCTATTCTGAGAACCAAATCGGAAATGAAGAACAGGCGAGGGAGCCGCAGGCAAAGGACAAAGAAGACAAATTAGAAGTCCTTGAACCGTTGCAATCGGCACCGCTGTGCGATTCACAGCTATCGCAACCGATCGACACAATCTTTGAAAGAGCTCTGATGATAAGTGAGACAACGGCTGAAAACAAAGTAGAGTCGCCATCTAAAGCCTCAATGGTACCTCAGAATAGTGCCGAAATGTTGTCGCAACGACATGTCAATATAGAGCAGGTGCCTGAACCGACAACACAATGGGTAATAGACAGTTATGCCGAAAAAAAACCTAAAGCTGTTGTGGCGCCGTTGGCGCCGATCGCACCACCTCCAAGCGTGGTCATCGTCTCGCCAGAGCCAAAACCTGAACCCATTAAAAATAATCGAGCCGTTGAGCCGGACAAAACCGAACACACAGGTTGCATCGCGCACACCGAATTTGAAAAAAGTGCGGGTGCTTATGGCGTTTTTCGTCCCTATGAACGGATGGGTAAATATACCCTTGCTTCTTTTTTGCAGACGCCGGGAGAGGCGGTTCAAACACTGGTGCGTTTCGCTGCCGATATCCCTATGGGCAGCGCCGATGCGATCAGATGTCGGCGCAGCTTTACGGTCAAGTTCTTTTGCCGTGAGGGCGAGTATGACCTGTTTGGTATGCATCTGCCCGTCTCGGTCGGTCAGACTAAAAACACGTTGAGCGACTGTTGTGCCGCTTGGCGTGCCAACCCTCAAACCGGTTTGCGCACTCGCGCAGCTTTTTGGGAATTTCTTGTAACCCATCCGGAGGCGCTGCATGCCACCATGTGGATTTATTCTGATCTGGGCACGATCGGCAGCTATCGCGCGATCGATGGTTACGGATTGCCCTGTATCTGGGTGAATGCCAAGAATGAGCGCCGTGCGGTTCGCCCATGCTGGCTATCGCGGCAGCGTCCCCAAGCGTTGACGCGGTTTGAATCGGAAGAACTGGCAGGTTCCGATCCTGATGGGGTGGCACGCGATTTAGCTGTTAGCATACAGGCGGGTGAGCGGCCGCAGTACGAACTGAATATTCAGGTCATTGAACCGGAACAATTTGCCTCATTGTCTTTCGATCCCTTTGATCCGACCGCGATCTGGCCGACAGAACAGTTCAAACCCCACCGCATCGGGTTACTAACATTGGAGAGGGTACCGGATGATGTGCAAACTGAGCTTGATTGTGCGCGGTTTAGACTGGAAAACATCATACCTGGCATTGAGTATGTGCCGGCTCCCGCTCGAAAGAGCAACGACGATTTTACACAGGTGCAGCAATATTTGCGCTCGTTGGGTGAGTTTTCGCGGCATAGGCTGATCGATAATCTAACCGAAGAGCTTCTCCGGTTGCCGCCACTGTTGCTCGAGCAGGTGCTTATCCTTTTTTCGAGAGCCGATCTTGAATTTGGCCAGGCGGTGACGCTGGCGCTTGGCGGGTGAGGCATGAATGCGTAAGTTTTTTTGTATCTCGGTTCGTGCACGCGCAATATATTGTCTGTTGATAACCGTATTGCTGCTGCATATGTCGGTGGCATTACCTGTTTCAACCGCCGCAGGCGCAGATGGTGTGGAACTGCCAATTATTATGTATCACAGTGTGCTCAAGGATAAGTCGCTGGCCGGTTCCTATACTGTGTCGCCCGAAACGATCGAAAGTGATTTTGCCTATATCAAGGCACATGGCTATACAACGATGTTTGTTTCAGAACTGGCGGATGCCGTATTAAAGGGTCAGGCGCTGCCGGAAAAACCAATTATTATTACGTTTGACGATGGTTACCTCAACAACATGACTTACGTGCTGCCCCTTTTAGAAAAATACGATATGAGAGCAGTTGTGTCGGTGGTGGGCAGTTATAGCGAATGCTATGCACAAAAGCCGGATCCCAACCCCGCCTATGCATATCTGTGCTGGAAAGATATCAATGTGTTAAGCGATAGCGGTCGTTTTGAAATAGGCAATCACTCCTACGATATGCATCGAAAGGATGGCCGGAAAGGAAGCAAAAAAAAGTTTGGTGAAAGCGATGCCGATTATTACGTGGCACTCATAAACGATGTGGGCAAAGCGCAATCGTTATTGGAAGAATACTGTGGTATTGTGCCCACAACTTTTACTTTTCCTTTTGGAAGTTACGGCAAAGAGTCAATACCAATTTTGCAGGAGATGGGATTTACCGCTATGCTAACCTGTCGGGAAAAGGTCAATATCATCACCGGTGATCCTAATGTTTTGCAATCGCTGGGAAGATTTAACCGTCCTGATGGCATTTCCACTCAGCGGTTTATGAAACGCATAGGGGTGGAATGATAAAAAAGAAGTTGTAGCACTTTCTATTTTAATGTGTTATACTGAAGGTCAAAAAATGGGTTTTATAGGTTGACTACCGATAGGGAGGAATATTATAATGGGATTTGAAAAATTCAGTAAAATGATAGGTAACATCGCATCCACGACTGCGAAAAAGGCCGGTGAGCAGGCTCAGATTGCAAAGTTAGGCATTGATAAAGCAGGGATTCAACGTCAGATCGAAGGCGTTTATACTGCCATTGGACGGTATTGCTACAGCAAGATTAAAGCTGGCGAAACGATGCCTGAGGAGCTGATGGATTATTGCCGTGATATCGATGCGCTCATGCAGCAGATTGCTGACCTGGATCTCGATATTCAACAACATAAAAATGAGCGGGATACTGCAGAGTACGGCATTGAACGAGACGTTCCGACCGATAAAACGGGTACAGTTGTCGAGGTTGAAGCGGTCGAGGTCCAAGAAGCGACAGAACCGGTCGCATCGGAAGAGGCGGCTGATAAAGGCTGATTTACTTATAATTAAAGGCCGCACCCGATCGGGTGCGGCCTTTTTATGCAAAGGTTTAAAGTATTATGAGGCGGAAAGTTCATCAATGGCAGAAAAGGGGGCAACCTCATAGCCTTTGTCGCGTATGGCATCAATGACTTGGGGCAAAATTTCAGCGTTAGTCGAGCTAACGGAGTGCAACAGCATAATTTCACCGGGGTGTAGATATTTCATGATTTTTTCCATCGCTGCGGCTGGCGTCGGCTGCTTATTAACGTCCCAGTCGCTGTAGGCAAAGCTCCAGAAAACGCTTTTATAACCCATTTGCTGCATCAGCGCAAGCGACTGTTCAGAGAATTTCCCTTCAGGGAAACGGAATAGCCGCATCTCATAGTTAAAATTATCTCTCAAGTAGTCCTGCATCCATTTGGCATCTTCAAAAGAATCTTCAATACTGAGTTCTTCACAGTAAACCTTGTGGCTATCGGAATGGTTGCCCAAAATATGCCCTTCATCTATCATGCGCTGCACCAGTTCGGGTTCGCTGCGCACATAGTGGCCGGTTAAAAAAAAGATGGCACGGACGCCCTTTTCTTTCAGCGCATTGAGGATGGGTGTGGTATAACCGTTTTCATACCCTTGGTCAAACGAAAGGGTCACGGTATTTTCTGTTTCAGGTGCAATAAAATATGAATCATACTTTTTGTATTGTTTATCTAAATTTACACAAGCAGTAGAACGTCCGAGGGAATCCTGTTGGGTGCCCGGGCCCCAAAGTACCGATTTATTGTCCAGAGTGCCGATTTGTAAAAAATCGGCACTCATGGCGAGCGCGGGCAAATCGGAGGATTCGGTAGGAACATCCGAATTTGGGTCGCTAGGGGTACCTGGCATACTCGGCTTGCTGGGTTTGTTCGGCGCGCTGGGGGAACTTGGATCCGACGGGTTACCGGGTGGCGTGGATGGCACCGGGTTGGGCACCATGCTTGAACTGGGCGGCATAGAAGACCCAGATAAATCCCGACCACAGGCCGCGCAGCCGCTGATGATGAGCGTTGCTGAAAGCAACAGGATCATCGCTGTGAGAAAAAACAGATTCCGTTTCATTTTACCCCTCCATTTGGGAACATTAGCGGGAAAAAATCTCGCTTATAAAAAGTTTGTCCTATAACGTTTGTAATATAAATAAAAAATTTTGGAAAATAAAACTAATCCATTTCACCGAGTGCGAACATCACGGCAGCCAGTGCGGCGATCGGTGCTGTTTCGCACCGCAAAATACGTTTTCCAAGTGATGCGGTGCGCACCCCCGATTCGGTGGCCTGCACAATTTCTTCGACAGAGAACCCGCCCTCACTCCCGACAAGCAACGCAAGCGTTGTGCCGCGTTTTGGCAACTGTGAACGCAATGGTTCACATGTCCCTTCGTATAATATAAAGCCGTTGTCAAATTGCTGCATTTCTTTTACTGCTTGAGGAAAAGAAAGGATGCCGCGCACTGGCGGCAAAATCCCCCGGCCACATTGTTTGGCGGCCTCGTTGGCTATTTTTTGCAGGCGTTGTATCTTTTTGGAGGCTGCGTCCCCCTTAGGGCGGGAGATGCAGCGGGAGGAAAGCAATATCACGATTTCGGCAGCACCGAGCTCCACGGCCTTTTGAATGACCAGTTCAAGTTTATCGCCCTTGGGCATAGCCAAATAAAGGTGTACCGGTGTTTGCGGTTCAGCGATACAAACGGCTGCCTCGTCAAGGCGCACTGAAACGGCGTCGGGAGATAAACTGATAATCACCCCATTGGCCTCCAACCCTTTGCCGTCGCAAAGGATGAGCGATTCACCCGATGTCATCCGCAATGATTTAGAAATATGGCGGGCATCCTCGCCGGTAATGACGACCGTTTCACAAAGACTGTCGACAAAAAATCTTGGCATAGGCTATACCGCCTTTTGGCAGGCGATGGCAGCCCAACCGTTTTGGCGTGCTTGACGCAAGGGGGTTAGTCCGGCGGCTCTTAAACCCTGCTCTACCTCAGCGCAACGGGCATCTATTATACCGGAGACAATGCAGATACTCTTTTCATGCATCAATGCAGGGAGGTCTTTTGCTAAACGTAAAATGGCATCGGCCACGATGTTCGCACAAATCACATCGAAAGAACCGTCTATATCGGTGGCAAGATCGCCGCACAAAATGTCGATATCCGCACAGTGGTTGAGTGCTGCATTTTCTTTTGCCACCCGTACAGCGACTGCATCAATGTCGACCCCGACGGTCCGCCCGCTGCTCAAAAGCTTTGCGGAGATGGCCAGTATGCCACTGCCGCAGCCGACATCGAGCATGCTCATACCCGGTTGCAGCACATCTTCTAACAGTGATAGGCACAGTCGAGTCGTTTCGTGTGTGCCGGTACCGAATGCCATGCCGGGATCTAAGCAAATTACCTTTTGACCGGATGTTGGCGTATAATGCTCCCAAGAAGGGCATATGGCCAGCTTGTCCGAAAGGGAAATGGCATGGTAATAGGTTTTCCATGCATTGGCCCAATCCTCCTCGCGCACATCGGTGGTGTCAACGCTAAAGGGTATGCCGCAATGTTCCAATTGTCTGCGCAGATAGGCGAGCGCCTCGATCGGCGCTTGCCCCGGCGATAGATAAAGGTGAATGATCGCTTTGCTGCGGTCTTTTTGTATGAGATATTCATCAATTAAATCAACGTGCGCAATCTCCAACGTTTTTTCTTCAAGATCGGAATAGTCTTCAAGGTAAATGCCGCCGTTGGCGACCATCTGTGCAATAGCACAAGCCTCTTCAGCTTGTGCAGTGGGGACGGTGATACGCAGCTCGGTCCAATCCATTTTAAACTCCTTTAATGCGACTATAATTTCATTCTGTGGTACCGCCGACGGTTACGGTTGCGAATAATCATCAATGCAATGTAAATCGATATTAATACTATTAGTAGAATGACGATGAATTTAAACCAAAAAGTCCTTGTAACGCTGAGTAGCGTTTCAAGCAGCAGCAGCGCACGAGAGACTTCAACATCCTCAGCAGCGACGATCCCGACGACTCCGATCTGTTCATCAGCCAAGATTAAACGCACCTGTCCGATCAGATCGCCCTTTTTAATTGGTGCGTTGACGTGGGGGGGCAAATCAAGGGCATATTGAATGCTGGAGGATTCAATCGCATCAGGGATAAGCGCCGTGTAGTTATCTGCGCTCATGATGCGCAGAAAATCCTTGCCCCATGAAAGTTTGAGTGGCACCTCGCCAAAATTCTTGCCCTTTTCCAGCAGCGTTTTCACCTTGAAAGTATCAAATGCCCAATCGTAAAGTCGGTTTGATTCTTGAAACACCGAAAATACGGCATTGTCTTCTCCCGCCTCATCAACGCCGGTACTCGCCAGTGCGACCAGCAAGTAGCTGTAACCGTTGCGTTTGGCCAATGAAATGGCGTAAGAGCCTAGCGTATGATGATAGCCGGTCTTGATGCCGGAGACAAAGCGGTTATAGTAAGGCGAGCTACTTACCAGCAGACGGTTGGTACTACTCCAATTGAGGTGTTCATTGACGTTGGTAGGGCCACCATCATAAGCCGTGACCGATATCAGTTCCGAAAAGCCTGGCAACGTCATGGCGTGCCGTCCCAGCAGCGCGATGTCGCGCGCAGTGGTGAAAGATTCCGGGTCAGGCAGGCCATGCGGCGTGGTGAAATGGGTGTTGGTCATGCCCAGTTCGGTCGCGCGTTTATTCATCAGCTCCACAAAATAGGGCACCGACCCATCCCCGATATAATCGGCTAGCATCATAGCCGCTTCGTTAGCGTCACGCAGCATGACAGCATATAGCAGCTTTTCAACTGCTATTTCTTCATTCTTATAAAGTCCCGCCAGCCGGATGCCGCCAAGTTCGTTGTATTGGCGATTCATTTCATCCTGGATATAACCCTTCATGACCACTGTTTCATCGGTGGGATTTTCGACAGTCTCGAGCGCGAGCACAACAGTCATCAATTGTGCCAGCGATGAAGGTTCGATTTTTTTGTCAGCGTCCTTTTCGTAAATGACCATCTCGCTGTCCAAATTTATCAGGTAAATCGCCTGTGCAGCCGGATCAAATGACGGATTATAAGACGCTGCGGCTATCTGTGTGCATAGTATTGCAAAACAGAGGAGCAGCGCGATGCAAAAAGCGGAAAACTTTTTCATGAAAATCTCCTCCAAATGTGCTATGATGATACATACTAAATTATTATAGCAAAAAATCATATGCTTTTAAACCGATATAGGAGGTTTTTCTCATGGGAAACGCAAAAAAGAAATTTGGTTTTGACACACTGGCCATTCGCGCCGGTTACCAGCCGGACAGCGAGCAGCATTCGGTGACGCCGCCACTATATATGACCAACGCCTATGCATTTGACAGCGTGGACAACGCCAAGCAGCTTTTTGAACTGAAAGCCGCGGGCAATATCTATACGCGTCTTTCCAACCCCACAGTGGATGTGCTTGAAAAGCGGGTGGCTGCACTCGACGGCGGCGCGGCTGCGGTGGCCATGAGCTCCGGGCACGGCGTCATGTTCAGCACGTTCCTAAACCTCGCGCAAGCCGGCGATGAAATCGTTTCGTCTATATGCATCTATGGCGGTGCCATCAATATGATGGGCGTCACGCTTGGCAACCTCGGTATTAAGACCAAGTTTGTCGACCCTGCCAAGCTCGAGGCATGGGAAAACGCCATCACCGACAAGACCAAAGCCTTTTTTGTCGAGGTCGTCGGGAACCCGAACGCCAACGTGGCGGATATTGAAGCGATTGCCGCTATTGCACATCGGCACGGTATCCCGATGATTGTAGACTCCACTTTCACCACGCCGGCGCTTTGTCGCCCTATCGAGCACGGTGCGGATATTGTGATACATTCTGCCACCAAGTTTTTGAGCGGTAATGGCACGGTCATGTGCGGCATTGCGGTGGATGCCGGCACTTTTAAGTTTGAGGGCAATCCGCGCTTCCCGCAGTATAACACCCCCGATGTCAGCTATCATGGGGTGGTGTTCGCCAAAGATTTTGGCAACGTGGCATTTGCTGTTCGTCTACGTGCGCTGATTTTGCGTGATATCGGCGCCTGCCTCTCGCCCTTTAATGCTTTTATATGTCTCAATGGGGTGGAAACACTTTCGCTGCGGATGAAAAAGCACTCAGATAATGCGCTGGCGGTCGCGCAGCACTTGGCGCAGCACCCCGACATTGAATTTGTGAATTATCCTGCACTGGAAACGAGTCCCTGTTATGCGCTGGCGCAAAAATATTTGCCCAACGGTGCAGGGGGCGTCATGACTTTTGGATTAAAGGGCACGCGTGACACTAGCGCCAAATTTATTGATTCGCTTGAGCTATTGATGAACGTGGCCAATGTAGGGGATGCGCGTTCGATGGTTATTCATCCGGCGACGACTACGCACAGTCAGCTTTCTGATGAGCAGCTTGTGAAGTCCGGTATAAGTCCGCAAACCGTTCGACTTTCGGTTGGACTTGAGGATGTCGCGGATATTATAGCGGATCTCGATGCTGCCATAGCAGCTGCCAAAAAATAACGACACAGGTGTGAACAGACATGATTTATATCACGGGAGACACCCACGGAGACGTCACCCGCTTCAAGCAATTTAAAGCGATTTTTCCAAAATATCGGGACTATCTTTTGGTGTGTGGTGATTTTGGCTTTATTTGGGATAATTCTGAGCAGGAAAAAAAGCAGTTGAGGAGGCTTGAGAAATTCAACTGCAACATTTTGTTTGTTGAAGGTACGCATGATAATCTTGATTTGCTTTCTGATTATCCATTAGAGGAATTTTGCGGCGGAACGGTGCGCCGCATTGCTAAAAACGTGTTTTGGATGCAGCGCGGCGAATTATACACATTGGATGGCGCAACCGTTTTTGCAATGGGTGGTGGCGAGAGCAGCGATGCCGATGAACGCGAAGAGGGCGTCAATTGGTGGCGTGGTGAACTGCCGACGATCTCCGAAATAGAGGCGGCTCGACGTACAATAGAAGAAGCAAAAAGTGGCGTGGATATCATCATAACCCACCATAATCCGCGCGTGGAGCTGGGCCTTATTGATACGCAGCGGCAAACGGTCAACCCACTGGGCGCTTTCTTGTCGGACATTGCGAAAACCGTCAATTACAAGCACTGGTATTTCGGGATGGATCATTTGGATAAAACTATTTCGCCCCGCATGACGGCGGTGTTTGAAAAGACGCTCAAACTTGAGGTTAAAAAGTGAAGTGGAATAAGCGATCCTATTGTGGCGATATCCCAAAATGCGACCAATAATAAATCATGCAACCGAATATTAAAAATTAATAAACAACATGCAGCCGCAGGATACGATCATCCTGCGGCTGCATGCATATATCAGGGCATTATTTCGTGAAGTAGTGCACAGCACCCAAAAATAGTTTTTGATCTTTTGCCCCGGGCACATTTTTGTGGATGTTTTCACCTATGCGTTCGGAATGACCCATTTTGCCATAAATTCTACCGTCCGGCGAAGTGATGCTTTCAATAGCGCCCGCTGAGAAGTTGGGGTTATATTCCGTGTCTAACGTGGGGGCACCATGAAGGTCAACATATTGGGTTGCAATTTGTCCATTTTCAGCCAGCTGTGCAATCAACCCAGGTGTGGCGACGAAACGCCCTTCCCCATGTGAAATGGGGATGGCATGGAGATCTCCGACGGCGTTATACATCAGCCAAGGGGAGCGGTTTGAACAGACGCGGGTGGGAACGAGCTTGGACTGATGGCGGCCAATGCGATTAAAGGTCAGCGTAGGTGCGTTCTCGTCCGGCTCGATAATTTTGCCGAAAGGAACTAGTCCCAATTTGACAAGCGCCTGAAAGCCGTTGCAAATACCAATCATCAGGCCGTCACGATTGGAAAGAAGGTCGGTCACAGCTTCACCGATGCGCGGATTTCTGAAAAAAGCCGTAATAAATTTACCCGAACCCTCCGGTTCATCTCCGCCCGAAAAGCCACCGGGAATAGCAATAATATTACATTCCCGAATCAGACATTCAAATTTTTTGGCGGAATGTTCGATATCTGAAGCCGAGAGGTTTTGTACAATAAAAGTTTCGGTGTCGGCACCTGCGCGCTCAAAGGCGCGTGCTGTATCATATTCACAGTTGGTTCCTGCAAAAACCGGCAACAGCACACGCGGTTTGGCCACTTTGATGGCGGGGGCAGCGTGTGTGTTGACAGGTTCGGCCGTAAAGGTATTCAATGCGATTTTCGGTGTGGGGAGACGGTAGGGATATACCGGCTCAAGTTTTTTGGAATAGTCGGCGAACATCTCGTTTAGGTCGACATCGCCATGGCGGCAGGAGAGCGAGAACGAAGTCGTTGTTTCGCCAATTTTGACAGCGCCCGCAGGGATTTCGTCGCATTCGATAATAATGGCTGAGGTTTGACGATTAAACCAAAAATCGTCCGAAAAACCGTCGCAGAGTTTGACGCCAATTCGATTACCCAGTGCCATTTTGAAAAGACCCTCCGAAACGCCGCCCATGCCGCAGACCCAGGCTGCACGCACCTTGCCGGCGGTAATCAGGGACTCGAGGCCATCGAGCATATGACGAATGCCATTCAAGTCGGGTATGCCGTGGCTATCTACTGCGGGCAGCAATAAGCCGATTTGAGAGCCGGTTTTTTTAAATTCAGGGGAAATTATGCGGGAAGCTTTTGAGACCGAAACGGCAAAAGAAATGAGCGTTGGCGGAACATCAATATGTTCAAAGCTGCCGGACATAGAGTCCTTGCCGCCGATTGCACCGCATTCCAATGCCATCTGGGCGTCCAGTGCGCCCAGCAATGCGGCCAACGGTTTACCCCAGCGAATATCGTCGTGGCGCAGCCGCTCGAAATACTCTTGGAATGAAAGCCAGCAGCGCTTTCTTGAGCCGCCGGCGGCGACCACTTTTGCGATGGATTCGCACACGGCTGTGATTGCTCCGGCATAGGGATTGCGACTTGAGATATAGGGGTCAAAGGCATAGGCCATCAGCGATGCGGTATCGGTTTCGCCGTGCAGCACCGGGATTTTTGCGGCCATCGTCTGAATAGGTGTTTCCTGATATTTGCCGCCTAAGGGGAAAAGCACTGTGCCGGCACCGATGGAACCGTCAAACCGTTCAGCCAAGCCCTTTTGGGAGCAGACGTTTAAATCAACTGTCATGCGGCGCAGCCGTTCGGTGAAAGGAAGATATTCTGCCGTCGCAACTTGGATAGTGGGAGCGGCGACGCGGGCGCAAATATGTTTTTGTGCGCCATTGGTGTTTAAGAACGCGCGGGAGAGATCGACAATGGTTTTGCCGCGCCAGGTCATCGTCATGCGGCCGGTGTCGGTTACCTTAGCTACCGGCACGCCATTTAAATTTTCGGTTTTTGCAATTTCTAAGAAAGGCTCGACGTCTTGGGCATTGAGGACAACGGCCATGCGTTCCTGCGATTCGCTAATGGCAAGCTCAGTACCGTCCAAGCCCTCATATTTCTTGGGTACAGCATCGAGATCAATATCCAAACTGTCAGCCAATTCGCCGATGGCAACCGATACACCGCCCGCGCCAAAATCGTTACAGCGCTTAATCATTTTGGCTGCTTGCGCATTGCGGAACAGGCGCTGGATTTTACGCTCTTCAGGCGCATTGCCCTTTTGCACCTCGGCACCGCAAGTCAGCAGACTTTCGGAGGAGTGTGCCTTGGAAGACCCTGTTGCACCGCCGCAGCCATCACGTCCTGTTTTTCCGCCGAGCAGCACAACAATGTCACCGGGTTCAGGTACGGCCCGCACAACATTCTGTGCCGGGGCGGCTGCGATGACTGCGCCGACTTCCATGCGCTTTGCCACGTAACCCGGGTGGTATATCTCATGAACCAAACCGGTTGCAAGGCCAATCTGGTTGCCGTAGGAAGAATAGCCTGCCGCTGCCTGCGTCACGATTTTGCGCTGTGGCAACTTGCCCGGCATTGTCTCGGAAATTGGCTTGAGTGGGTTTGCGGCCCCGGTGACGCGCATCGCCTGATAGACGTAGCTTCTGCCCGAAAGCGGGTCGCGGATTGCACCGCCCAAGCAGGTGGCTGCGCCGCCAAAGGGTTCAATTTCGGTCGGGTGATTGTGGGTTTCGTTTTTAAACATCAAGAGCCAGTCTTCATCTTGACCGTCGACATCCACCTTGATCTTGACCGAGCAGGCGTTGATCTCTTCCGATTCGTCGAGGTCAGAAAGCAGGCCGCGTTTTTTTAAAGCCTTTGCGCCGATGGTCGCTAAATCCATCAGTGTGATGGGGCGATCGGTGCGCCCTAGGCCAACACGTAAATCGAGGTAACGCTTAAATGCGCTTTTTACAACATCCGACTCAAAAGCAATATGGTCAAATTGGGTTGAAAAAGTGGTGTGGCGGCAATGATCCGACCAGTAAGTATCAATAAGTTTTAACTCGGTAAAAGTGGGATCCCGTTGTTCGCTGAGAAAATAATCACGGCAGCATTGCAGGTCGTCCAATTCCATTGCGAGGCCATACTGCGCGACCATCTGGGCCAATGCTTCATTGGATGCGCGGCAAAAACCGTTGAGCACTTTAACGTCCGGTGGTGCCGGGTAGTCAATCTCCAGTGTGTCGGGTTTGTCCAATGATGCTTCACGGCTTTCCACCGGGTTGATGAGATACCGCTTGACCGCCGCAAATGCGTCCTCAGAGAGCGTTCCCTCCAGAAGAAACACGCGCGCACAGCGGATGAGGGGACGCTCCTTTTGGGTCTGAAGTTGGATGCACTGCGCGGCGGAATCGGCACGTTGGTCATACTGCCCCGGCAGGTACTCGACAGCGAACACACGTCCTGCTGTGGCAGGGAGTGTATCGTGTGCCATATCGACCTGCGGCTCGCCAAATACAGTCATTTTGGCAGCGGTAAAATCTTGCGGGGAGATCTGTTCTGCGTCGTAGCGGTTTAAGATGCGAACGGCTTTAAGGCTTTCCAGGCCCAGCGCGGCATGCAAATCGCTCAGTACTCCCTGTGCTTCTACGGCAAAGGGTTGCTTTTTTTCGATGAATACCCGAAATACTGCCATAATGTCACTCCTATCTAATCACATGTTAAAACGCCGATGCAATTTGCGCCGTCCGACGCGGTGAGCACAACGTTTATAAAATCGCCGACACAAACGCCGGTTCGGTCAGGAACATTCACGTATAAATAGTTGTCGCTATAGCCGCCGCCGGTCGCTTCTAGCAGCACACGTGCGCGGTGCCCAATCTGGGTGCGAGCAAAATTTGCGCCACTTAACGTGCATAGCTCAGCCAATTGCTCGGCCCGCTGTTTTTTAATCGGTGGCGGAATTTGACCGGCCATCAATGCTGCGGGTGTACCGGTTCGAGGGGAGTATTCAAATATATGCGCCCGCAAAAGGCCGACGCGCGCGACCGTTTGGCAGGTTTGATCGAATTCTGCGTCAGTCTCACCGGGAAAGCCGACAATGATATCGGTCGTGATGGACGGATTTGAATAAAGTTGTCGAATTTTATCGACGGTTGCCATGAAGTCCTCAGCACTGTAGTGTCGGTTCATGCGGCGCAGTGTGGCGTCGCAACCCGATTGCAGCGGAATATGAAAGTGTGGGCAAAGTGTCGGGATTTTTGATAGCGCCTGCCAGTGCGCATCGGTTAACAAGTCGGGTTCAACCGAACCTAAACGCAGTCTGAAATTGCCGCGTGCTAAGGCGGCGGCATGAACAGCCTCGGGTAGCGACGCACCAAAACTGGATCCATAACGCGAAATATTAATGCCGGTGAAGACGATCTCATGGTAGCCGGCGTCTGCCAATTTTTGTGTTTCAGCCGTAATCTGTGCCAGTGGGCGAGAGCGAATGCCGCCTCGTGCATACGGGATGATGCAATAGGAACAAAAGCGGTCACAGCCGTCCTGTATTTTAAGGTAGGCGCGTTGGAAACTGCCGTCGAATTTTTCGACACTCAAAGGCTCGAATAACTCGTTGGATTCATAGGTTGCAATTTCCACTTTTCGCTGGCGTGTTTTGAAGTAATCAAGCACCAGTGCTACCAACTGTCTTCGGTCCTTGGTGCCGGTGACAATATCAGCTTCATCCAGTGCGGCGGCATCCGTAGGTGAAGTTTGTGGCATACAACCGGTCAACACTAAAACGGCATTGGGCAATTCACGCCGCAATTTTCTAACGATCTGGCGTGTTTTACGGTCGGCCAGCGATGTCACGGTGCAGGAATTGATCACGACCAAATCTGCTTCTCCATTCGGCTGAGCAAAAAAACCGTTCTGCGCAAAAAGGCCTTCAAGCGCTTGTGTTTCATATTGGTTGACTTTACAGCCGAGCGATATAAATCTAGCGTGCATCATGGCCTCCTCATCGCAAAACTTACAAATAATTTATAATCATTATATATAATATGACCACAAAAGGCAAGGCGTTGCGCCGTATTTTGGAATAAAAGCAGATGGCTGAAATAGGGGAACCGACCTGTTCTCTTAGCGCCGCATATTTGCCCTGTTCAACCGCATATAATCCAAACAGCAAAAGGTGCGAAAATAAGCCGTTTGAAAAGAGATGCGAGGTGTTTTCAGGTGAAATTACTTATGAAAAGACGGGTGAAAGTGGGGGCGGTTTTACTCTGCGCTACCATGTTGTTGTTTGCCTTACCACTGGGTGCGATGGGCGCACAGGAAGAAGCACTGCCTGCTGCAGCGCTGGTAAATACAGAAATTCCTTGTCGTTCAGCGATATTAATCGAGCCGGAAAGCGGTAAAATCTTGTTTGAAAAGGAACCGGATATGCTTATGCCACCGGCGTCCATTACAAAAGTAATGACCATGCTCTTGGTTATGGAGGCGATTGACTCAGGAAAAATCAGTCTCGATGATATGGTGACCTGTTCGCCGCATGCCAGCTCGATGGGGGGCACACAGATCTGGTTTGAGCCGGGTGAACAAATGACGGTGCACGAACTTCTCAAAGCGACAGCTATCGCCAGTGCTAACGATGCAGCCGTCGCACTCGGCGAATATGTATCGGGTAGTGAGGAAGCCTTTGTCAATCTTATGAATACACGTGCACAGGAATTGGGGATGGCCAACACAACCTTTAAAAATGCCACAGGTTTGGATGCCGATGGGCATCTGACAACAGCACGTGACATAGCAGCGATGTCCGCAGAACTTTTAAAACACCCCAAAATTATCGAATATACCACCATCTGGATGGACAGCTTGCGCAATGGAGAGACGCAGTTGGTAAACACCAATAAGCTTGTGCGCTTTTTTAAAGGCGCAACAGGACTCAAAACCGGCACCACCGATGGCGCAGGTTCCTGTCTGACGGCTTCCGCCACACGGGATAATCTTTCGCTCATCGCAGTGGTGCTCGGCGCCGACACAAGCGATCAACGTTTTGGCTCGGCGCGTGGTCTGTTGGAGTACGGCTTTGCCAATTATGAAGCTAAACCCGTGCCGGAGCCTGATACCCCCATTATGCCGATTAGGGTTGAAGGCGGGGTGCGCCAGCAGGTGCAGCTCAAAAGCTGTGCGCCCAAACAAATGTTGGTTGAAAAAGGGCGTGGAACCGCGCTGACACAGCAACAGAGCATGGTGGAAGAATTTCAAGCGCCTGTTGCCGAGGGCACCCATGCGGGAACGATACAGGTGATGCTGGACGGCATTATCATCTGTGAATATGACGTGGTTACAGCAGAACAAATCGATAAAATGGATCTGCGCTCAGCAATCGCCTTAATTTGGACAGAATTGACCCGTATGCGTTAAACAGGTTTTCCTCTCAAATGACATGATATTACAAAACATACCTTGTTTCTAATGTTATTATAAATTTAATAGATTTGCGGTTGAAAATGGGATTGATTTCGTGTAAAATAAACTTAAATCAACCAATACATATCAATGTAAATGATCGGTCGTTTTAAAATCAACAAGGGGTGACAGTTTTGCCGATTGAATTGAAATTTGACTATATAGAACCCTTTGTGACTCGAAAAGAGTTTGAAGCCATAGCGCCGGAAATTTTGGCTGCACAGCAGACGTTGCAACAAGCAAATGGCGCCGGAAGTGATTTTCTTGGTTGGATGGATCCCCGAACAATCAACACCGACGATGATCTGCTCCGACTGACGCGCTGTGCAGGGCGACTGCGCGAAATGAGTGACGCTGTGTTGGTGGTGGGCATCGGGGGCTCTTATTTGGGGGCACGTGCTACTATTGAATACCTGATTTCTCCGTTATACAATAGCCTGCCCAGTGAATTTCCCAACATTTGGTTTTTGGGCAACGACCTTTCGGCATCGCATCTGGTCGAAGTTTTAAGGGTGTGTAAGGACAAACGGGTATCCGTTATTGTGATTTCAAAATCCGGTACGACGACCGAATCGGCAGTGGCTTTTCGCGTTATCAAGCAAGAAATGTTTGCACGCTATGGCGATCAAGCGGCCCAGCGGATAGTGGCGATTACCGATAAGGCGCATGGCGCATTGCGGACTATGGCGGCTCAAGAGGGGTTTGAGACGTTTGTTATTCCGGACGACATCGGTGGCAGGTATTCGGTATTGACGCCGGTTGGGCTGTTGCCCGCAGCAGTGGCGGGCATTTCTATCAGCCGCCTGATCGAGGGTGCTGCTGATGCAAGAAGCGTCTGCGATAGTCCGGATTTTTGGCAAAACCCTTGTCTGCAGTATGTGGCGGCCAGAAATATTTTATATCGACAGGGTTGTGCAATCGAGTTGTTTTGTGGGTGGGATCCTTGCTTAACCATGACGGCTGAGTGGCTCAAGCAACTCTTTGGTGAAAGTGAAGGCAAGGATCACAAAGGCTTGTTCCCGGCCTCGGCAACCTATACGACAGACCTGCATTCATTGGGGCAGTTTATTCAGGATGGCAGTCGCAATCTTTTTGAGACAGTGTTGTTCTTTAAAGAGGATCTTGCGTCAGTAACGATGCAAGATGCAGCGCGCGATTTGGACGGCTTAAATTATCTATCCGGCAGGACATTGACAGAAATTCAGGAAAAAGCTCGGTGCGCTGTTGCGATGGCGCATCACAAAGGTGGCATTGCGTCCATGATGCTGTCGCTCGAAGCAAGAACGCCCTACGAATACGGTTGGTTGCTCTACTTTTTTGAATATGCGTGCGGTGTCAGCGGCTATACTTTGAATGTAAACCCATTTAATCAGCCGGGGGTTGAGGATTATAAAAAAAATATGTTTGCATTGTTGGGTAAACCGGGTTATTAAAAATTGGTGAACTAACATTACAAAAATAAACGTGGAAGCTGATCTGAAAGGATGAGTAACCAAAATCGGGGAGGAATACATCATGATTAAGCTTATCGTTGGAAACAAAGGCTCCGGAAAAACCAAAGCTATGATCCAGATGGCAAACGAAGCGCTCAAAACCTCAAACGGAAACGTAGTCTGCATTGAAAAAGGCATTCACCTGAACTATGATTTGAACTATCAAGTTCGGCTAGTGGATGTTGATCAGTATGGAATCAGCGATTATGATGCGCTTTACGGCTTCTTTTGCGGACTGATGGCCGGCAATTATGATATTACTGATATTTTCTGTGACGCAACCTTTAGAATCTGTGGCAAGAACCAGGAGCAGTTCACTGATATGATTGATAAGCTGCATAAATTGACCTCCACCAACGGATTGACCATTGTTTTTACAGTTTCCTGCGCAGCAGAGGAGCTCGATGAAAGAATACGCCAATACCAGATTTAAACACTTTGTGCGATTTTTGCGCCGGAAACGAAGGTTTTCGGCGTAAAATTATTGACAAACAAAAAAAGGGATACTATAATAACCAAGTAACGCCCACGTTGTCAGCCCCTAATGGAAGGGTGCGAAACTAAAGATGAGGAGAGAACCATGCAGATTTCGATCAAACAGGTTTTGGACATCATCGGTGAAGAGCAAGATTTTGTGGGCGATATTGACCTTTCTTGGGTTATGAGGCATGGTGAAAAGCTGTTTCCTGATGCACTGGCGGTCAGGGGATCGATCTTTAACCGAGCCGGCGTTGTAACGCTGCGCTACCAAATCAGCGGCAAGCGGCCTTTTCAGTGCGATCGCTGTCTGATGCAGCTAGAGCAAAATGTCCAAAAGGCGTTCACCCATACTGTGGTGGCTAGCCTTGAAGACGGTGCGCTCGATGACGTTTTTTTAACCGCCCCGGATGGGGTTCTTGTGCTTGATGAGATCGCAGGTGCGGATCTTCAACTTTCCCTGCCGCAGGTGTTTCTTTGTAAAGAAGATTGCAAAGGATTGTGTCCTGTTTGTGGGGCGGATCTCAATTCAACTAATTGTGACTGCACACCCGAATCGGGCGACAGTCGCATGGCCGTTTTAAAAAATTTGCTGAAAGGCTAAGGAGGTGCTGTAAAGATGGCGGTTCCGAAGAAAAAGGTATCTAGAGCGCGTAGAGACAAAAGACGTTCCAGTGTCTGGAAACTGGATGCTCCTGCGCTTTCCAAGTGCACCCAGTGCGGTGAGCTGAAAATGCCGCATAGAGTGTGCGCCGTGTGCGGATTCTACAAGGGCAAAGAAATTGTCAAGGTAGAGGCGTAAAAAGCGCCCACGTTTAAGAGAAAGATAGAGGGGGAAGCTGTTTTCCACCTCTATTTTTTTTATGAAGCAGTTTGAGGTTGTATCTTTCAGAGCGAGGAGGCGGATCATGGCGGTCACAATATCTGGCGTTGAGGCGCATTCTATCGCGCAGCGCCACGGCATAAAAAGTGGCGATGTATTGCTTAAAATTGGCGATAAAGACATTGGCGACGTGCTTGATTACCGCTTTTATATGACAGCTAAACGGCTGACTCTTTCGCTGATGCGTGGCAATGCGCCGTACAATATCAGTGTAAAAAAAGGCGAGTACGACGACCTGGGACTGGAGTTTGAAACCTATCTGATGGACAAGCAGCGCAGTTGCCGAAATAACTGCATTTTCTGCTTTATCGATCAAAATCCCGCGGGGATGCGTGAGAGCATCTATTTTAAGGATGACGATGATAGACTATCCTTTTTATTCGGTAATTATATTACCCTGACTAATTTGACCGATCATGATGTGGATAGGATTCTACGCATGCATATCAGCCCTATCAACATTTCGGTGCACACCACCGATTCTGATCTGCGGGTAAAAATGATGGGCAACCGTTTTGCGGGCAGTTCTTTGCAACGGCTTTACAGGCTGTGTGAAGGCAACATTAAAATCAATACGCAGCTTGTGCTTTGTCCGGGCTTTAACGACGGGGCGGCACTTGAACGTACTCTTTCGGATCTTGATCCGCTGGTGCCTAAAATTCAATCTATTGCCTGTGCACCGGTGGGGTTGACCGCCTATCGCGAGGGATTGCAGTCGCTGCGTCCTTTTACCCAAGAAGAGGCGGCACAGACGATAGATACCATTGAACAATATGCCGAGCGCTGGTTTGCGCGCCATGGCCTACGCGTGGGATACCCCGCCGACGAATTTTTTTTGTTGGCAAAGCAGCCGATTCCCCCGGCGGAATATTACGGCGACTTTGCCAATCTTGAAAATGGTGTGGGGTTGATCGCGAACACCGAACTGGAGTTTTGCAGCTTATTGCCGCTGCTCGAACCTGATCAAACGCCGCGCCATATATCGGTCGCAACCGGTGTGGCTGCAGGGGAATCCATAAAAAAACTGTGTGCTAAAGCGCAGGAGTGGGCTCCGTCGCTCAAGGTGCAGGTGCTTCCAATACCCAGTCGCTTTTTCGGCGGTCGCATCACCGTTACGGGGTTGGTTACAGGCAGCGATATCATCACCGAACTTAAAGGCCGCCCATTGGGCGACCTGCTCATTATTCCCTCCTGTATGCTTAGGCGGGAGCAGGATAAATTTTTAGACGATACCACCCCGGAAGATGTATCCAAAGCATTGAATATACCGGTTAAGGTGGTTCAGGACGATGGCGCTTCACTCGCTGAGGCGCTGGTAGAATAGAAAGGAGGCGTGGCGCGCATGTCAAAACCTGTTGTGGCTGTTGTCGGCCGCCCAAATGTGGGGAAATCGACGCTGTTTAATAAGCTGACGGGAAAGCGGCTCGCGATCGTGGAGGACACGCCCGGCGTGACCCGCGACCGAATTTATGCACCCTGCGAGTGGCTGGGGCAGGAGTTTATGCTGGTGGATACCGGGGGTATTGAGCCTTTTTCGGATGACATCATCCTGTCGCAGATGCGCAGGCAGGCGCAGTTGGCCATCGATAGCGCTGAGGTGATCATTCTGGTGGTTGACTTAAGAAGCGGCGTAACCGCTACCGACCAAGAGGTTGCTTCAATTTTACTTAAAAGCGCTAAGCCAATTGTGCTGTGTGTCAACAAATGCGATCAGGTGGGGGATCCGCCGCCTGATTTCTACGAGTTTTATAATTTGGGACTGGGGGATCCCATGGCTGTCTCATCGTTGCACGGCCATGGCACGGGTGATTTGCTTGATGTCGTATGTGGCCATATCGATTTTTCTAACCGTGCGCCGGCCGAGAGCGATCGCATTTCAGTTGCCATCATCGGTAAGCCGAATGTCGGGAAGTCTTCCATCATCAATCGCATTGCGGGCGAAGAACGAGTCATTGTTTCAGACATCGCGGGGACAACGCGCGATGCGACCGACACCGAAGTGGACAACCACCACGGAAAATACCTATTTATCGACACTGCGGGTATCCGCCGCAAAAACAAGGTGACCGAATCCATTGAGCATTATTCGGTGCTGCGCGCCTATATGGCGGTTGATCGCGCCGAGGTTTGCGTCATCATGATCGATGCACTGGAGGGATTCACCGAGCAGGATTCCAAAATTGCGGGTTATGCGCATGAGCAGGGCAAGGGCTGTATTGTCGCGGTAAATAAGTGGGATGCCGTCGAGAAAGACGACAAGACCATGATCGAATATCAGCGCAGGCTTGAAAGCGACTTCTCGTTTATGAGCTATGTGCAGTTTATCTTCATATCAGCCAAGTTCGGCCAACGTGTCGATAAGCTGTTCGATATGATCAATCAAGTGTCTGCCAACAATGCAATGCGCGTTACAACCGGTGCGCTTAACGACCTGTTGGCGCATGCAACGGCGCGTGTGCAGCCGCCTTCTGATAAAGGTAAGCGGCTGAAAATTTATTACATTACGCAGCCGTCCACCCGTCCGCCAACCTTTGTCTGCTTTGTTAACAAAAAAGATTTGTTCCATTTTTCCTACCAACGTTACCTTGAAAATCAAATTAGAGAATCGTTTGGACTTCAGGGTACACCGGTGCGTATCATTGCCCGCGAGCGCGGTGAATAGCACTATAAATCGAGCCGATATCATAAAAAGATGGTATCGGCTCCTTGTTTTTTTCTGGGCGGTTTGGTATTATTGAGAAAACAAAATATAATGACGACACCGCAGAATATGGTGCTGATTGATTTAGCGCGTAGAAATAGTTGTATAATGAGATGGATTTGACATAAAAGGGAGAGCAACGCGGTAGTTAAAATAAAATTTTGTCGTTATTGCGCAACTGAGATGCCGTATCACTATTGGCGCTGTCAAACATGCGGTGGGTGGTGCGTGCCGCGGTAGAGGTTGGTGTGGACTTACCGCTTTTGTAATCCTGAAATTTTTTACAGCGCATCTAAACTAGCAAACAATATGGGAAGGACTACAATTTAGAGCAACAAGGGAGTGGCGTCATATGGCAAGGGAGCCTAAATATTGTCAGGGGTGCGGTGTGGAATTGCTGAACCCGCGGGGACGTTACTTGAACTGTGATGCAAAATCAATACCGATCAAGTGCTTTATATGCTTATGGTTTTTTGCAGGCGTTTTGAGCACAATTATTATATTTGTCGTCATGGCAGTCTGGATGAATAATGAGGGGGCGATTAATGTTGCGGCTGCATCATCACCGGTGCACGCCCATGCGACATTGACGAAGAAGGATGTTCCGTTGGGAGCGGTTTGACGTTAGTCGATGTAATATATACAAAAAACGTGAGCAGCATGAGCGCGAGGATTATTGGTGTCATTCGCAATGATAGTGAGAAGGATATTAGCGGTGTGATTGTCAGTATGGTTGTTCTTGATAAGGACGGTCATCCGATCCTACGACGAGGCAGGCAATTCGAATTGTCGTGCAGACATACTCTAGAGACACTGTCTGCACCGAGGGATGACTTTGGCTGTCACGCTTAATTTTAAGGTGTAATGGCATAATATATGATAACGGTGGCCGGTATTATAAGACTCGAACTAATATGTAGATGATAAGAGCGGGAGGCTGTTTTGTGGCGCTATTATATATCTTAGGTGCAGGTGGTATGGGTACCGCGTTAGCAGTGGCGATGTCGAACGTCGGGCATGACGTATACCTTTGGGGTTGGAAAGCGGCAGAAAATGAATTGCTAAGGCAGGCGCGTGAGCACGTGCGGCTGCTCAAGGGGGTAAAAATTCCGCAAGCCATTAAAATTGTGGATACAGTGGATGGCGTAGAGCGCGCCGATGCCATCATTATTGCAACCCCGACGGTCGGCGTGCGCGGCGCGGTAAAGCAGCTGGCGAGAAAGCTTCCCAATGATATTCCGGTAGCCTGCACATCCAAAGGCTTGGAGCCTGAAACGTTGCTGCCGCTGCACGAGGTAGTGGCCCAGGAACTACCTGAGAATAGTTTTGTTGCACTGTCCGGCCCCTCTCATGCTGAGGAAATTTCGCAGGGCATCCCCACGGTGCTGGTGGCGGCCAGCAAATCATTGGCTGCAGCACAAAAGATTCAGGATTTGACAGCGCAGACGCATATACGCATCTACACCAGCGATGACGTTGTTGGAGTGGAAATTGGCGGTGCGCTTAAAAATGTTATAGCATTTGCGGCAGGGGTTGTCGATGGCATGGGTGGTGGCGACAACACCAAGGCGGCACTGATGACGCGCGGCCTTACCGAAATCGCGCGCATGGGCGTCAAGTTGGGAGCCGAGAGGGAAACTTTCGCTGGACTTTCAGGCGTAGGGGATCTCATTGTTACCTGTTGCTCGATGCATTCGCGCAATCGCCGTTGTGGACTTTATGTCGGTCAAGGTTGTACGGTGGATGAAGCGGTTACAAAGGTAGGGATGACGGTCGAGGGTATCACTGCGGCCATCTGTGCCCACGAACTTTCAAAAAAGCTTGGTGTGGATATGCCTATTACTAGCCAAATATATAGCCTGATTGAAGGTCGGACCACCGCGAAGCAAGCGGTGGAGGCGCTTTTGGCGCGTCCGCCACGTCATGAGGTGGACCATAACTGGTTGGAAGAGCGCACGTTTGCGCCGTGAGCCGGACGCTGATTTTCTGTGGGGGCGTCATATTTTAAATTAGAATAAATTTCTCATAATCTATTTGGGTGAATTTGGTGTTATGCGATAGGGGCGTTGTCCGGTATATTGGCAAAAATAAATTTTGAAAAACACAAAAAAATGCTTGCAAATGCCGTTTTGCTGTGATAATATATACCTTGCGTGACTGCTGAGATATGCGTTGATGCGGGAGGTGGCTGCCCTTTGAGGTGGGAAATTTCCGCGGAGTATGTCCGATTTTAAACCGGGCGACCCATCAAACACCATATGGCAGGGATGACCTGCCTGCAAGTTTGTGTGAGGAACATTGTGCCTACCCGGCTAAACTGCGTCTTGCGGTTTAACCGGTTTTTTGCAGGCTAAAATAGAAAACACACGGCACAGTGGATTGAAAAGGGGCGCCTCTGATATCAAAATACGGGAGGCGATGAAAAATGGCAGTCAAAGAAAAAATCCGTATCCGTGTAAGAGGCTACGACCATCAGTTGGTCGATGCAGCAGCTGTGAAGATTGTTGAAACCGCAAAGCGCACTGGCGCTAAGGTTTCCGGTCCGATCCCGCTGCCCACCAACAAGGACGTTGTTACCATTCTGCGCGCGGTACACAAGTACAAGGATTCTCGCGAACAGTTTGAGATGAGAACCCACAAGCGTCTCATCGACATTCTGCGTCCGTCCAACAAGACGGTAGAAGCGCTCACCGGCCTCGAGCTCCCTGCGGGCGTCGAGATTGAGATCAAGCTCTAATTTCATATTGGAACTTGGTACATGCGTCGCAAATTTTGCGCGCAAAGGTCATGTTGGCGACGTCTCTATTGAAGACGAGTCAACCAATAACCAAAGGAGGAAAAAATCCAATGCAAAAAGCAATCATCGGCAAAAAACTCGGCATGACTCAGTTGTTCGATGAGAACGGCAGCTTCATTCCGGTCACTGTCATTGAGGCGGGTCCCTGCGTCGTCGTTCAGAAGAAGACGACCGAAAACGACGGATACGCATCCGTGCAGATCGGTTTCGGCGAGGTCTCGGACAAGCACGTGAACAAACCCATGAAGGGGCATTTTGTCAAATCTGACGTCGCAGCCAAGCGCACACTGCGCGAGTTTAAACTTGCGGGCGCAACTGAGATGAATGTCGGAGACATCATCAAAGCGGACGTTTTCGCCATCGGCGACAAAGTGGACATCTCGGGCACCAGCAAGGGCAAGGGATTCGCCGGCACCATCAAGCGTTACGGCAACCACTCGCTCAAGGCGACACACGGCACCGGCCCTGTCGGCAGACATGCGGGTTCCATGGGCGCAAACTCCAGCCCGTCGAGAATTTTCAAGGGCAAGAAGATGCCTGGGCACATGGGTACCGACAAGGTCACCATACAGAACCTTGATGTTGTTAAGGTTGACGCAGAAAACAATCTGATTGCGCTGCGCGGTGCGATCCCCGGCCCCAAGGGCGGTTATGTTTACATCACCGATGCCGTCAAGGGCCAGAAGGCTTAAAGAGAGGAGGAATTATAATGCCGAAGGTTACAGTTTACAACATGGCAGGCGCTTCGGTCGGAGAGATTGAACTTTCTGATGTCGTGTTCGGTATCGAACCCAACAAGACTGCCGTCCATGCAGTTGTGAAGAACTACCTCGCAAACCAGCGTCAGGGCACGCAGTCCACGCTGACCAGAACCGAGGTTAGAGGCGGCGGCAGAAAGCCGTGGCGCCAAAAGGGCACCGGTCATGCTAGACAGGGTTCGATCAGAGCACCCCAATGGTATCACGGTGGCGTTGCGCTCGGCCCCAAGCCCCGCGATTACAGTTATTCCCTCAATAAGAAGGTCAGAAGACTGGCAATGAAGTCGGTGTTCTCCTCTAAGGTACTTGAAGAAAATCTCATCGTTGTCGACGAGATCAAGGTTGAGGAATATAAAACCAAGCCGGTTATCGAGATGCTCAAGGCACTCGGCGCAGACTGCAAGACATTGCTGGTTGCCGCAGAAAAGAATGAGAAGCTGATTAAATCCGCTTCCAACATCCCCGGCATCAAAACCGCACTGACCAACACCATTAATGTTTATGATATTGTCAACGCCAAGAAGTTGGTTGTTGCCAAGGACGCAATCGCCAAGATCGAGGAGGTGTACGCTTAAATGAAAACGGCACAGGATATCGTCATCAGACCGATCATCACCGAACGCAGCATGAGCGGCCTCGCCGGTGGTAAGTACACCTTTGAAGTGGCCAAGGACGCAAACAAGATCGAAATCGCTTCCGCGGTTGAGAAGCTGTTCCCTGGTACCAAGGTGGCTGCTGTCAACACCATGAATGTGCGTGGAAAAATGAAGCGCATGGGCAAGACTCAGGGCCTCACCAGAGGCTGGAAGAAGGCCGTCGTTACCATCAAGGCGGACTCCAAGAAGATTGAGTTCTTTGAGAGCATGATCTAAGATCGCACTCAAGCGATCACATGAGAAATACGACGACTTGGGTATGGGAGTCTCATAATTCCCGCTAACAAGTTATGAGGAGTGAAACATCAGATGGCAATTAAAGCTTATAAGCCGACGACCCCTGCTCGCCGTCAGATGACAGTCACCGATTATTCAGGCCTTTCAAAGGTAGCGCCTGAAAAGAGTTTGTTGACCGTCATCAAGGCGAATTCCGGTCGTAACAATACCGGCAGAATCACCGTCCGTCATCGCGGCGGTGCCAATCGCAGAAAATATCGTATCATCGACTTCAAGCGCGACTTGCAGGGTGTTCCCGCAAACGTGCTGACGCTCGAGTACGACCCCAACCGTTCGGCGCATATTGCGCTGGTACAGTATGAGAGCGGCGAAAAGCGCTACATCATTGCCCCCAACGGCCTTCGTGTAGGCGACACTGTCACAAGCGGTGTGGGCGCTGATATCAAGCCGGGCAATGCGCTTTCACTTATCAATATTCCGGTTGGTACTTTTATTCACAATGTTGAGCTTTACCCCGGCAAGGGCGCTCAGCTTGCCCGCGCCGCCGGCGTTATGGCACAGCTGATGGCGAAGGAGGGCAATTTCGCCCTGCTGCGTCTTCCTTCCGGAGAGCTGCGTAAGGTTCCTGTTTCCTGCATGGCGACCATTGGCCAGGTGGGCAACATTGATCACGAAAATGTCTCTATCGGCAAGGCTGGTCGTACCCGCCACATGGGTATCCGTCCAACCGTTCGCGGATCGGTCATGAACCCCTGTGATCACCCGCACGGCGGTGGTGAGGGCAGAAGCCCGATCGGTCGTTCGGGACCTGTTACCCCGTGGGGCAAACCTGCGTTGGGCTACAAGACTAGAAACAAGCATCATCGCTCTGACAAGTATATTGTCAAGCGCCGCAATGCTAAGTAAGGAGGTTTAGTCGACAATGGGTAGAAGTATTAAAAAAGGCCCGTACGTGCATGAAAAGCTGTTGGCACGCGTTGTGGCGATGAACGCCTCCGACGAGAAGAAGGTACTCAAAACCTGGAGCAGATCCTCCACGATCTTCCCGGATTTTGTCGGGCACACCTTTGCTGTTCATGATGGGCGCAAGCACGTTCCGGTATATGTCACCGAGGATATGGTTGGTCACAAGCTCGGTGAGTTTGCTCCCACCAGAACCTTCCGTGGACACGCCGGTGCCAAGAAAACCGGTAAGTAGCCGAAAGGAGGATAAATCATGGAAGCCAGAGCATATCTGCGAGGCATTC
Organism: Candidatus Fimivivens sp.; assembly: GCA_047974975.1. Lineage (GTDB taxonomy): Bacteria > Bacillota > Clostridia > Oscillospirales > Ruminococcaceae > Yanshouia. Next base: position 41,578 of record JBKECV010000008.1, on the reverse strand, counting down.
GCATTGCGCCTCGCAAGGTGCAGATCGTTCTCGATCTCATCCGTAATAAACCAGTCGACATTGCGCTTGCAATCCTGAGACACACCCCTAAGGCTGCAAGCGAGCCGGTATCAAAGCTCTTGAAGAGCGCAATGGCGAACGCTGAAAATAATCACAACATGGACAAGAAACAGCTTTATGTTGCCGAGTGCTATGTCACCCCCGGCATGACCATGAAGCGTATCATGCCCAGAGCACAGGGAAGAGCATTTCGCATCAATAAGCGCACTTCTCACGTGACGATCGTTGTGAAGGAAAAGGAATAACCGAAAGAGGAGGGTAAACTGAATGGGCCAGAAAGTCAATCCACATGGGCTTAGAGTAGGCGTAATCAAGGATTGGGATTCCCGCTGGTTTGCCAAGGACAACGCTTTCGGCGACATCCTTGTTGAAGATTACCAGCTCAGAAAATACCTGAAAAAGCGTCTTCGTGACGCAGGTATCCCCAAAATTGAGATTGAGCGCGACGCCACTAAAGTAAAAATTCACATTCACTGCGCACGTCCCGGTGTTGTCATCGGCCGTCAGGGCGTTGAGATCGAAAAGGTCCGCCTTGAATGCGAGAAGATGATCAATAAGAACAAGGAAAACAAGGTCAATGTTTTTGTCAATGTCGTCGAAGTTCGATCGGCCGACAAGAACGCCCAGCTCGTTGCAGAAAATATTGCGGCTCAGCTGGTAGGTCGTGTTTCTTTTCGCCGCGCAATGAAGCAGGCTATTGGCCGCGCTATGAAGTTTGGCGCCAAAGGCATTAAGGTTCAGGTTTCAGGTCGTTTGGGCGGCGCTGAAATTGCCAGAACCGAGCACTATCACGAAGGAACTATTCCGCTGCAGACTATTCGTGCAGATATCGACTACGGCTTTGCCGAGGCCGATACCACTTATGGCAAAATCGGCGTAAAGGTTTGGATCTATGCAGGCGAAGTTCTGCAGGAGGTCAGACAGTCCCGTAAGGAAGGAGGCAGCAAATAATGCTTCTGCCCAAGAGAGTAAAATACCGCAGAGTTCACAGAGGTAGAATGACCGGTAAGGCCACCCGCGGCAACTTTGTTTCCAACGGCGACTTTGGTCTTCAAGCGCTTGAACCCGCTTGGATTACCTCTAATCAGATCGAAGCGGCTCGTATTGCCATGACCCGTTACATCAAGCGTGGTGGTCAGGTCTGGATCAAAATTTTTCCCGACAAGCCCGTTACAGAGAAGCCCGCTGAAACCCGAATGGGTTCCGGTAAGGGCAGTCCCGAATACTGGGTTGCTGTCGTTAAGCCCGGTCGCGTATTGTTTGAGATCGGCGGCGTTTCTGAGGAGCTTGCACGTGAGGCTATGCGTCTTGCTATGCACAAGCTGCCTATCAAATGCAAGTTTATTAAGAAGGAAGAGGAGGTTGAAGGCTAATGAAGGCATCGGAACTCAGAGAATTATCTCTCAATGAGCTCGAACAGAAGCTCGTCGACCTTAAGGCTGAGCTTTTTAACCTCAGATTTCAGCACACCATCAACCAGCTTGACAATCCCCTGCGTCTCGTGGCCGTCCGCAAGGACATTGCTCGCGTCAAGACGCTGATAGGTGAAGTCGGGCGTAAAAAGGCGTAACGTCGAAAGGAGGAAATCACTGTGAGTGAGAGAAACTTGCGTAAGACCACAATCGGCGTTGTCGTAAGCGATAAGATGGACAAAACCGTTGTTGTTGCTGTGGCGGATAAAGTCCGTCATCCCCTTTATAAGAAAATCCTCAAGCGCACCGTAAAGTTTAAGGCCCACGACGAGTCTAATTCCTGCGGCGTTGGCGACAAGGTTGAGATCATGGAGACTCGCCCGCTTTCTAAGGATAAGAATTGGCGCGTAGTCAACATTCTTGAAAAAGCTAAGTAATTAACTTATAAGAAATCGGTTTGAGCGCCACTGCGAATGGGCAGTGTGTAGTGGCCCCCATCAGAGGCCCCGGCAAACCGGTGGATACCGAAAGGAGGAAACCGCTCATGATTCAGATGCAAACTTATCTTAAGGTTGCCGACAACAGCGGCGCTAAGGAGCTTATGTGCATCCGAGTGCTCGGCGGCACCAGAAGAAGATATGCCAATATAGGCGATGTAATCGTAGCGTCGGTGAAGAAAGCTGCTCCCGGCAGCGCGGTTAAAAAGGGCGATGTAGTGAGAGCTGTTGTGGTTCGTTCCGCAAAAGGCCTGCGCCGTGAAGACGGCACCTATATCCGCTTTGACGATAACGCGGCAGTCATTATCAAAGAAGACAAGAACCCCAAGGGTACCCGTATCTTTGGACCGGTTGCGAGAGAGCTTCGCGAAAAAGACTACCTGAAAATTTTGAGCCTCGCTCCCGAGGTTCTGTAACGGAGGTGCACGAGCGTGAACAAACTTCATGTCAAAAGAGATGACACGGTCGTCATCCTGTCCGGCAAAGATAAGGGCAAAAAGGGCAAGGTTCTAGAAACCTCTCCCAAGGAGCAGAAGCTCATTGTTGAGGGCATCAACATGGTAACAAAGCATGTTAAGCCCCGCCGTGCCGGCGAAAGCGGCGGCATTGTCAAGGCGGAGGGTGCTTTTTACGCCGCCAAGGTGATGCTGGTTTGCCCTTCCTGCGGCAAGGCTACCAGAGTGGCCCACAAACTGCTGGCGGATGGAACCAAAATGCGTGTTTGCAAAAAATGCAACGCGACTTTTTAAGCGAGGAGGATTAATACATGGCTAGATTAAGAGACCGTTACAACAACGAAGTGGCCGGAGAGCTGATGAAGAAATTCGGCTACAAGAGCGTCATGCAGATCCCCAAGCTTGAGAAAGTCATTGTCAACGTCGCTTGCGGCGAAGGCAGAGACAACCCCAAGATTATCGAAGCGATTATCGGGGATCTTGGCAAGATTACCGGCCAGCGCGCCGTGATCTGCAAAGCAAAGAAGTCGGTAGCAAACTTTAAGCTCCGTGAAGGCATGCCTGTCGGCTGCAAAGTTACCCTTCGCGGTGCAAGAATGTATGAATTTGTCGACAGACTCTTTTCTGTCGCGCTGCCCCGTGTTCGTGATTTCCGCGGCATTTCGGCCAACGGCTTTGACGGCAGAGGCAACTTTACTTTCGGTTTGAAGGAACAGCTCATGTTCCCCGAAATTGAATTTGACAAGATCGATAAGGTGCGCGGCATGGATATTTCCTTTGTCACCACCGCCAAGACCGACGAAGAAGGCAAGACCCTGCTCACAGAGCTTGGCTGCCCGTTCGCTAAGTAAGGGAGGAGATTTACAGCATGGCAAAGACCAGTATGAAAGTTAAACAGCAGCGCCCTGCAAAGTTCTCTTCCAGAGAATATAACAGATGTAAGATCTGCGGCCGTCCCCATGCGTATCTGAGAAAGTACGGCGTTTGCCGTATCTGCTTCAGAGAGCTGGCGTACAAAGGACAGATTCCCGGCGTGCGTAAGGCAAGCTGGTAAGAGTATACAAAGGAGGTCAACGGCATGCATATCACCGATACCATCGCTGATTTGCTCACCCGCATTCGTAATGCGAGCGCGGCAAAGCACGATACGGTCGATGTTCCCGCCTCTAACATGAAGAAGGCAATAGTCCAGATTCTGTTGGATGAGGGTTATATTAAGAGCTTTACCGCTCAAGAAGACGGAAAGCAGGGCGTTATTCGCATTGTGCTCAAGTACACGTCGGGTAAAACGCCCGTTTTCACCGGTTTAAGAAGAGTTTCCAAGCCGGGTCTTCGTATCTATACCAGTTGCGAAGAGATGCCTAGAGTTATGAGAGGACTTGGCATTGCCATTCTTTCGACATCTAAAGGCATCATGACCGATAAGGAAGCCAGAAAGCAGAACGTTGGCGGCGAAGTGCTCGCCTACGTCTGGTAAGGGGGGCGCTAAAGATGTCTAGAATTGGAAGAAAGCATATCGCCATCCCCGCAGGCGTCGAAGTCAAGATCAACGGCAGTGAAGTTACCGTTAAGGGACCCAAGGGTACTCGAACTCGCGCCTTTGATCCGGACATGAACATTGCGGTAGAGGGTGCTGAGATTATCGTCACCCGTCCGTCGGATAATCCCCGTCACCGCAGCCTGCATGGCTTGACCAGAACGCTGGTTGCCAATATGGTTACAGGTTGCCACGAGGGCTTCAAAAAGGAGCTCGAGGTCAGCGGCGTCGGTTATCGTGTTGCCAAGCAGGGCAACAATCTGGTTATGAACTTGGGCTTTTCGCACCAGGTCATCGTTAGTGAAATTGAGGGAATTACCATTGAGGTTCCCGCCCCGAATAAAATTACCATCCTGGGTAATGACAAGCAGGCCGTAGGGCAGTTCGCTGCTGAAGTGCGTGAAAAACGCCCGCCGGAGCCTTATAAAGGCAAGGGCATCAAGTACGTCGGCGAAGTCATCATCCGTAAGGAAGGTAAGGCCGGTAAGGGTAAGAAGTAAGAAAGGAGTGAATGCAAATGATCAGAAAGCCTGATAGCAATAAAGCACGTCTAAAGCGCCATTTCCGCGTCAGAAATAAGGTCAGCGGCACTGCAGAGCGTCCCCGTCTGAACGTTTTCCGTTCTGGGAAGAACATTTACGCGCAGATCATCGACGATAAAGCCGGCGTCACTCTGGTGTCAGCTTCTTCATTGGAAAAGTCCTTCGCCGAGAAGGGCGCAAACAAAGATGCAGCTCGCGCAATTGGCAAGCTTGTTGCACAGCGCGCAGCGGAAAAGGGCATTACCAATGTCGTCTTTGACCGTAGCGGCTACATCTATCATGGACGCGTTAAAGAACTTGCTGAGGGTGCCCGCGAGGGTGGTCTCAACTTCTAAAGGAGGGATAGGATTGGCTCGTATAGACGCAACGGCATTAGAACTCACTGAGAGAGTGGTCGCCATCAACCGTGTTTCTAAGACGGTTAAGGGTGGTCGAATCTTTAAATTCTCCGCGCTGGTTGTTGTCGGTGACGGAAACGGCACTGTCGGCTACGGTCTTGGAAAGGCCGGCGAAGTCCCCGATGCGATTCGCAAGGGTATCGAGGATGCCAAGAAAAATTTATTTAAAATTTCCCTAAGAGGAACCACTATTCCTCATGAGGTTGTTGGAAGGTTTGGCGCAGGCTCTGTGCTGATGCTTCCTGCCCCACAGGGTACCGGCGTTATCGCAGGTGGTCCCGTGCGTGCAGTGCTTGAAATTGCAGGCATTAAGGACATCAGAACAAAGTGCCAGCGTTCCAACAATCCCTGCAATGTTGTGACCGCTACTATTAACGGACTGCGGTCGCTCCGCAACGTCGACGAAATTGCTGCTATTCGTGGCAAGCGCGTTGACGAGATCTTGGGCTAGGAGGTTAGTGGAATATGGCTAACATCAAAGTAAAACTGGTCAAGAGTCTTGCTGGCTCTAAAAAGGATCAGATTGCCACCGCCGAAGCGCTCGGTCTTCACAAGATCGGTAATGAAACTATTCAGCCTGACAATGCGGCAACTAGAGGTAAGATCAAAAAGATCTCTCACTTAGTCGCTTGGACCGAGGCATAACAAGGAGGTGCAAGCTATTATGAAACTGCATGAGTTATCCCCGGCGCCCGGTTCTGCCAAGGATGCATTCCGTAAGGGCAGAGGTCCCGGGTCGGGCAACGGCAAGACTGCGGGTAAGGGTCACAAGGGTCAGAAAGCCCGTTCCGGTGGTGGTGTTCGCCCCGGTTTTGAAGGTGGCCAGATGCCCCTTCAGAGACGTATTCCCAAGAGAGGTTTTAACAACATCTTTGCAAAAGAATATGTTTCTATCAACGTGGATGTTCTCAACCGTTTTGAAGACGGCGCGGTCGTAGACGCGCAGGCCATTTCCAAGGCCGGCATCGTCAAGAATACCCGTGACGGAATCAAAATTCTGGGAAGAGGCGAGCTCAATCGTAAACTCACCGTGGTTGCCACTGCTTTCTCCGCAACCGCCAAGGAAAAGATTGAGGCAGCGGGAGGAAAGGCTGAGGTGAAGTAACATGCTGGACACCCTCAGAAATGCTTGGAAAATTGAGGATCTCAGAAAAAAACTTCTCTTCACACTTTTCATTTTAATGCTGTCACGTGTGGGTTCACAGATCCCGGTACCCTTTCTTGACCCAACAGCGCTTGGGCAGATGGTATCGACTACCGGTGGTATTTTCGGGTATCTCGACGTTCTCACCGGCGGCGCTTTCTCGCGCAGCACACTGTTTGCCCTTTCAATTTCTCCTTATATCACGGCTTCAATCGTGATTCAGCTGCTTACTGTGGCCATTCCCTACCTAGAGAATTTGGCCAAAGAGGGTGAGGAAGGAAAGCGGAGACTGGCAAAAATCACGCGCTACACCACGCTTAGCTTAGCACTGCTTCAGGCCTATGCGTATATGACGCTCTTAAATGCCCAAGGTGCAATTGAGTCTTTTAGTGGTTGGCAGTATTATTTCGCTCGCGTCATTATTGTGCTCTGCTTTACGGCAGGCGCGATGTTGGTTGTATTTTTGGGCGAACGTATCGACGTACACGGTATCGGCAACGGTATTTCAATGATACTCTTTATCGGCATTGTGTCGCGCGGCGGCGCTGTGCTCAACACGATGGTGGAGTATATCAAGTATGCGATCGATGGTTACACTTTCTATTTCTTTAGCGTACCGGTTGTATGCGTCATGTTCCTTTTTGTCATCGCTTTTATCATCGTGATGACCAATGCGGAGCGCCGCATCACGGTTCAGTACGCAAAGCGCATTGTAGGCCGCAAGCAGTATGGCGGACAGACGACCTTCATTCCGATCAAGGTGAATATGTCGGGCGTTCTTCCCATCATCTTTGCTTCAACCATTCTCGCAATCCCCTCAACGATCAATGGATTCGTGAATGCTGCGCCCGATGCCTTTTTAGGAAAATTTTTGTCGCTGTTTAACTACAATACGCTGTTGTACGCAGTCCTTTACTTTATACTGATTATCGGATTCAACTACTTTTATGTTGCGATTCAGTATAATCCCATCGAAATATCCAACAATCTGCGCAAAAACAGCGGAACGGTGCCGGGTATTCGTCCGGGCAAGCCGACTTCTGATTATATTGCGAAAATTGTTGGCAAGACCACCTTTCTGGGGGGCTTGTTCCTGGCCCTTATCGCGACTGCGCCAATCGGTGTAGGTGCATTGGCCAGAATGAATATTTCATTGGGCGGAACCTCGGTGATCATTGTTGTAGGCGTTGCGCTTGACACGGTGCGTCAACTTGAAAGCCAGATGATGATGCGCCATTATAGAGGGTTCCTCGAATAATGAGTGGAGGCATGTAGCAACCATGAGAATGATATTACTTGGCGCCCCCGGTGCCGGTAAGGGTACGCAGGCAGAAATGGTTTCTAAGAAGTTGAACATTCCGGTTATTGGGACTGGCAACATCATCCGCGAAGCGATCAATAGCGGGTCGGAATTGGGTAAACGCTTTCAGTCGTATACCGAACATGGTAAGCTGGTACCCGATGAATTGGTCGTTGAGATGGTAGCGAATCACCTCAGCCGGCTTGAACAACCGGATGGCAGAGAGTGTTATATTTTGGATGGATTTCCGCGCACCGTGGTTCAGGCGCAGGAATTTGAAGAGATGGGCGGTAAGGTCGATGCTGTTATTAAGCTTGAGATCACCGATGAGGAAATTATCGCCCGCATGACCGGCAGACGTATCTGCAACAGTTGTGGAACGCCATATCACATCGTAAATAATCCGCCTAAAAAGGCGGGTGTCTGCGATAAGTGCAGCGGTGTGCTTGGCATCAGAAATGATGATGCACCGGAAATGGTAATCAAGCGTCTTGAGGTTTATCATGAGCAGACCGAACCGTTGGTAGACTACTACCGCGACCATGGCATTTTAACAATTATAGATGCCAAAATGGAAATGGATAAGGTAACAACCCGAATCCTTTCTGTGCTTGGAGTTGACTGATGATGGTAATCCTTAAAACCAAAGAAGAACTACAGCTGATGCGAAAGGCCGGTGCTATTACGGCGGAGGCCTTACACGCAGGCGGCGCAGCAATTAAGCCTGGCATTACAACCCGGCAGGTCGATCGTGTCATCCACGATTATATTGTCAAGTGTGGCGCAAAACCCTCATTTTTGGGGTATGGCGGATTTCCCGCCTCCGCTTGCATCTCGGTCAATGACGAAGTTATTCACGGTATACCCGATGACAGAGTCATCTGCGAAGGCGATATTGTGAGTATTGATGTCGGTGCTAAAATTGGGGGTTACCACGGCGATTCGGCCTATACTTTCGCGTGTGGCGCGCTATCGCCACAGACGCAAGCGTTGCTGGAGGGAACCCAAAAAGCGCTTGAAAATGGCATTGCGCAGGCTGTTATCGGCAACCGTGTCGGAGACATTTCAGCCGCGGTGCAAGGCACGGTGGAGCCGCTGGGTTATTCGATTGTGAAAGAGTATGTCGGGCATGGCGTTGGCAAAGATCTTCACGAAGCGCCCGAGGTACCCAACTATGGTAAACCGGGCCATGGTGTTAGATTAACGGCTGGTATGGTGCTTGCCATTGAGCCGATGATCAATGCAGGTGCAGAGGCGGTTAGGGTTTTGGATAATGACTGGACGGTTGTGACCAGAGATCATTCGCTCTCAGCGCACTTTGAGCACACCGTTGCCATTACCCTTGATGGGCCGGTCATTCTCACAAGGCTGTGAGGTGGATTGATATGCGCCCAGGCATGGTGGTAAAGGCCCTTGCGGGACGCGATGCGGACCAATGGTTTGCAGTGTGCTCGATTGAAGGGGACTTTGCCCTGATTGTAAATGGCAAAAGCCGACCGTTGGCACGACCCAAGCGCAAGCGAATAAAGCATTTGGCCGGAACAACAGCAACGCTTTCTGACGATTGCATGATGACCGACCGAAATCTTAAATGTGCGCTTCGCGCGTTTGCCGCGAATTGTGACAAGGAGGAGAATGACCTTGGCAAAAGATGACGTCATTGAGGTGGAGGGCATCGTCAAAGAAGCACTGCCCAATGCCCAGTTTGTTGTAGAAATTCAGGGGGGCCACAAGCTTCTCGCACATATTTCTGGCAAGTTGCGTATGAATTTTATCCGGATCCTCCCCGGCGACAAGGTTACAATGGAGATTTCTCCTTATGATCTTACCAAAGGCCGGATTACGTGGAGATCCAAATAGTATAATCTTATCTTGTGCGGCGCTTTCTGAGCGGCTATGCGCCCATAAGCGAATTTAATTTTAATTTAGGCCGCTCCCTAGAATGGAGGTATTTATCATGAAAGTAAGACCTTCCGTTAAGCCCATGTGTGAAAAGTGCAAGGTTATTAAGCGTAAAGGTCGCATTATGGTGATCTGCGAAAACCCCAAGCACAAACAGCGTCAGGGTTAACGCAAACCGAAAAACAATGGAGGTGTACAAAGAATGGCTCGTATAGCTGGTATTGACATGCCGCGCGAGAAACGCGTTGAAATCGGTTTGACCTATATCTTTGGTATCGGTCGTAAAACCGCCAACGACATTCTCAAGGCAACCGGAATCAATCCCGACACCCGCGTTAAAGATCTCACCGAAGCCGATGAGGCTGCATTGCGTGAGTATATCGATAAGAATCTTGCGGTAGAAGGCGACCTTCGCGGCCGCGTTCATCTGGACATTAAGCGTCTGGTTGAAATTGGATGCTATCGCGGCGTTCGTCACAGAAAGGGCTTGCCGGTTCGTGGACAGCGTTCCAAGACCAACGCCCGTACCCGCAAAGGTCCCAAGAGGACTATTGCCAACAAGAAGAAGTAAGGGAGGGACATTTAGATGGCAAAGCAGACTAAAAAGGGCGCTGCTACCCGTACACGCCGCCGTGAGCGCAAAAATATTGAGCGTGGTGCAGTGCACATCCAGTCCACCTTTAACAACACCATCGTCACCATTACCGATACGCAGGGTAATGCGTTGTCGTGGGCATCTTCAGGTGGCTTGGGCTTCAGAGGCTCAAGAAAATCCACCCCGTTTGCTGCGCAGACTGCTGCTGAGACCGCTGCAAAAGCTGCAATGGAGCACGGTTTGAAGAGTGTTGAAGTCTATGTGAAGGGCCCCGGTTCTGGTCGTGAAGCAGCTATCCGCGCGCTTCAGGCAGCAGGACTTGAGGTTAGCCTGATCAAGGACGTTACCCCGATCCCCCATAATGGATGCCGCCCTCCCAAGAGAAGACGCGTCTAATCATCGAATAAAGGAGGAATTGATTGATGGCTACTAATAAGCAACCTGTTCTCAAGAGATGTAAAACGCTTAAAATTGCGCCGGCTGTCATGGGTATCCACAAGGAGACTCATCGCAACCAGAAGCAAAATATGCGTAAAAAGCAGAGCGAGTACGCACTGCAGCTCAACGAGAAGCAGAAACTCAAGTTCATCTACGGTGTGCTTGAGAAGCAGTTTTATAGATATTACCTGATGGCCAATAAATCCAGTGGCATTACCGGTGAGGTATTGCTGCAGCTGCTCGAGCGCCGCCTGGATAACGTGGTGTTTCGTCTTGGCTACGCCAACACGCGCCGCGAGGCCAGACAGCTGATCGGTCACGGCCATTTTTCAGTCAACGGTGCGAAAGTGGATATCCCCTCGTATCTCGTCAAGGCTGGAGAGGTTATTACTATCCGTGAAAAGAGTCGTTCTTCGGTCAAGTTTAAGGATATTCTGGAGAACAACGCCAAGTGGATGGTTCCCAAGTGGCTGAGTAAAGATGCCGCGAATTTTTCCGGAACCGTTGTTTCGCTGCCCGATCGTGAAGAGATTGATTTTGAGGTTTCTGAACATCTCATTGTCGAGCTTTACTCTAAGTAATCCCTTTTTGTCAATCAGCAGGGGTACGACAGAGGCGGCGTAATGCCGCTTGAAAGGGAGGGTTATTATGGTTAAAATTATTGAGCCCAAAGTTGAAACTGCACAGATATCTAATGATGGACGTTACGGCAAGTTTGTCGCTGAGCCGTTGGATCGTGGTTTTGGAACCACGATGGGCAACAGCTTAAGACGCGTGCTTCTCTCCTCGCTTCCCGGCGTAGCTGTAATTTCTGTGAAAATTGACGGGATACAGCATGAGTTTTCTACGGTTGAAGGTGTTAAGGAGGATGTCACCGAGATTATCCTTAACATCAAGGGATTGACTGCGAAGCTCTATTGCGATGGCCCTAAGACGGTTCGCATCGAAGCAGAAGGCGAGTGTGAGGTGACGGCTGGAAGCATTATTTGTGATTCCGACGTCGAGATTCTCGACCCCGATATGCATATCGCTTCTATCAGCGACGGCGGACGCCTGTCCATGGAAATTGTGCTGCAAAAGGGCCAAGGGTATGTTCCGGCTGACCGCAATAAGGTTATCGAGCTGGAAAAAGCGCCTATTGGCACTATTGCGGTAGACAGCATTTATACGCCGGTGCTCAAGGTGAACTACACGGTTGAAAATACTCGTGTCGAGCAAATTACCGACTATGACAAACTCACGATAGAGGTGTGGACAGACGGGACCATTTCCGCGAAGGAAGGGGTCAGTCTGGCGGCCAAGATCCTCAATCGACAACTCAACCACTTTGTGGATCTTTCTGATGAGACCTTCTCTGCCGAAATCCTTGAACAGAAGGAAGATTCGGGCAAGGAAAAGGCACTTGAGATGACAATTGAAGAGCTTGACCTGTCGGTGCGTGCATTCAACTGCCTCAAACGCGCAGGGGTCAACACCGTAGGCGATTTGGTCAACAAATCCCCCGAGGAAATGATGAAAGTCCGAAACCTCGGCAAAAAATCCCTTGAAGAAGTCATTGCCAAGCTGCAGTCTTTAGGCTTTGACTTGAGCAGGGAAGAGGAATAACAGCAGGCCGCTTTTCTTTTACGGCGGCAATTGTTGCCTCATACAAAACAACCTTATAGCAAGGAGTGAATAAACTATGCCAGGCACAAGAAAACTCGGCAGAACCAGCGCACACCGCATGGCAATGCTGCGGGCAATGGTGACCTATCTGATGGAGAACGGTCGCATTGAGACCACCGTTACCCGTGCCAAGGAGGTTCGCGCCGCAGCGGAGAAGATGGTTACCACTGCAAAGCGTGGCGATCTCCATTCCAAGCGTCAGGTGTTCTCCTTTATCACTAAAGAAACAGTGGCAAAGAAGGTCATTGATGATATCGCTCCCAAGTACAAGGATACCAACGGCGGTTACTGCCGTATTATCCGTACCGGGCCCCGTCGCGGTGACGCGGCCGAAATGGCGATTATTGAATTAGTATAACCATATGGTTGAAAACCGTGCCGTTTAACGGCACGGTTTTTTTATAAAAATCTTAAATTGAGTTTTAAACTTAAGATTTTTATGTTAGAATAAAATGGTAAAATAAAAGAAAGTATGGTGATAAAATGTTTTGTAAAAATTGTGGCAAAGAAATTGACGAAAAGGCAGTAGTTTGTCTTCATTGTGGCGTCGCAGTACAAGGCTCGTATCTTGAGGATAAGCCCAGTACCGGCCTTAATGTCCTGGCTTTCTTCATACCTATAGTTGGGTTAATTTTAAGTGTGACTACAAAAAAAACAAAGCCGAAAAAAGCCAAATCACTTTTGAATTGGTCGCTTGCAGGCGTTGGTTTTAACGTAGTGTGCTATATACTTGCAGGACTTCTTTAATCATAAAATTACATAGATGATAGCGCCGAATAAGGGCAGTTTTCGAGTTGATCTTGAAAACTGCCCTTGGGCGTTTAAAAGTTATGGTTAGAACTTTATTTTAACAGATAAACAATAGGCTGGAATGCTTATATCACCAAACCACCATTTATGCCTAATATCTGGCCGGTAATAAAAGCAGCATCTGGAGAGGCGAGCGCAAAAATGGCTTGAGCTACTTGCTCGGCTGTGCCAATGCACCCTAGAGGTGTCTCTTCTTTTAAGTCGGAAATATCCGTCAACGAGAGCGCTGCATTCATATCGGTCGCTATAACACCGGGCGCCACACAGTTCACCCGGATATTGGAAGGCCCAACCTCCTTGGCCAGTGCCTTGGTAAAACCGATAACCCCGGCCTTGCTGGCAGAATAGGCCACTTCACAGGAGGCGCCACACTGCCCCCACATTGAAGATACGGTTACAATGGTACCCGATTTTTTAGCAATCATAGTGGGCAGTATTTCTCGGCAGCACAAAAACATGGCGCGTAAGTTAATGGCAAAAAGGTTATCCCATTCTTCACAGGTGGTGTCAGGGAGTAACTTTTGCAAAGAAACCCCTGCATTTAAAACCAATACATCGACATTGCCAAAAGTCGCAAGCACCTGCTGTGCCATAGTTTCAATCTGGTGGGCATCGGCCAGATTTACTTTGATAGGCATGACGCCGGGAAGTGCCGCGGCAAGCTGATGCGCCGCATGATCGGCATTTTGATAGCAAAATGCAACGTTATAACCGTTGTGGTAAAAGGTTTTGACTGCCTGCGCGCCAATTCCACGTGAGCCACCGGTTATTAAAACAGTTGGCTTCATGATCCTTTAGCTCTTTCACGTAAAAATTTCAGCGTACTCATAGCGGCTTGTGCGCCTTCAGAGACGGCGGTGGCCACTTGCATCAGTCCGCCGATGCAGTCGCCTGCGGCAAAAAGGCCGGGCACAGCGGTTTGCATCGCGCTGTCGGTGACGATGCGGCCATCTTTAAGCTCCGCGCCGATTTTGCGAGCAAAATCTCCTGCGGTGGCGCTGCCAAGCGCAATAAATACGCCGGAAAGTGCATGGGATTCGCCATTTTTAAGATTGACGCCCGCTACGGTCGACTCGCCGAAAATCTCGGTGACGGGTTCGGTGATAACGGTAACCGTTTCAGGCAATCCATTGGGGATTGCGGCGCCGTTAGTCAAAAGGACGATCTTTTCCACAACAGGCAGCAGACTGTTAACTTCATGTAGCGCATAGTCTCCGTCGCCCAGTACGCCGACCGTTTTACCGCGATAAAAAAAGGCATCGCAGATGGCGCAGTAACTTACCCCGCGTCCCTCATAGTCGGCCAGTCCGGCAATCGGCAAAGTTTTACGCGCGGATCCGGTCGCTAAAATGACCGAAGCAGCTTGATATTGGCTGTTTTTACAGGTAATAGTAAAGGTCCCATCCCATGAGATATCAAGTACTTCGGTATTGATGACATCGGCGCCGAGTGCCTTGGCCTGATCAATGCCGATAGCGGCCAAGTCAGGGCCGGTTATCGGGGTGGAGAGTCCAAAATAATTTTCGATTTTTTCAGCTTTTTGGAGCGCACCGACGTCCTTGCCGATCAGCACGACGGATTTATTTGCACGACGAAGATAGAGTGCGGCGGAAATTCCCGCCGGACCATAGCCAATAATTGCTGTATCCAGCATTGTTTGCACCTCTTTCAACTTCTTTATTCTATTATAAACGAAAAAGTCATAGAATGCCAAGATCAATTGATTTTTATCTTAGAAAACGGTAGAATAGGGATGGTATCAAAGGAGGCCGAGCCATGGCGGGAGAAAAACAGCTGAGCAGTCAAAAAATTTATGATGGACGTATATTAAGCTTGCGCGTTGATCGTATCTTGCTTGAAAACGGGCGAGAGGCAGTGCGCGAGGTTATTGATCATCAAGGCGCCGCAGGTGTCGTGGCATTTGATGAGCAAGGAAAACTCTTAATGGTTCGGCAATATCGTTATCCTGTCGGACAGGAGATGCTTGAATTGCCCGCCGGTAAAATTGATCCCGGTGAAACACCGTTGCAATGCGCCATGCGTGAATTGCAGGAAGAAACAGGGTACAAAGCGGAAAAGTTGATGCTGCTGGGGCGCCTCTATCCCGCTGCCGCCTATGATGTCGAGATGGTACACTTATATTATGCACAGGGTTTGACGGCGGTACAGCAGCAGCTAGATGAAGATGAAATTCTATCAGTCGAGCATGTCGATTTTGATGAGGCTGTGCGCATGGTTTTAGATGATGAAATTTTGGATAGTAAAACTCAGATAGGCATCTTAAAAATAAAAAATATGCGTTAGGAGAGGGAATTATGGCATTGGTCAACACAACTGAAATGTTCAAAAAGGCATATGCAGGCGGCTATGCAATTGGTGCGTTCAATGTAAACAACATGGAGATTATTCAGGGCATAACCGAGGCCGCCATGGCGCAAAAGGCACCGTTGATTCTTCAGGTTTCGGCAGGGGCGCGCAAATATGCTAAGCATATTTATTTGATGAAATTGGTCGAAGCAGCGGTGGCTGATACCGGGTTGGATATTGCGTTGCATTTAGATCATGGTGACAGTTTTGAAATCTGTAAGGATTGCATCGACGGTGGTTTTACGTCGGTGATGATCGACGGCTCAAAGCACAGCTTTGAAGATAATATAAAAATGACGCGTCAGGTGGTGGAATATGCCCACGCCAAGGGCGTGACCGTTGAAGGTGAGCTTGGTCGCTTGGCCGGTATTGAGGATGACGTCAATGTTTCGGAGGCCGATTCTTCCTATACGGATCCCGCGCAGGTTGAAGAGTTTGTCGCCAAAACCGGTGTGGACTCACTGGCGATTGCCATTGGCACCAGTCACGGAGCCTATAAGTTTAAGCCGGGTCAGAAGCCGCAGCTACGCTTTGACATCCTCAAAGAAGTAGCGCAACGTTTACCCGGTTTTCCGATTGTGCTGCATGGTGCTTCTTCTGTGATGCAGTCGTATGTTGAAATTGTCAATCGTTACGGTGGGCAGATGCCTGGCGCTGTCGGCATTCCTGAAGACATGCTGTGCGAGGCGGCCAAAATGGCGGTTTGCAAAATTAATATCGACTCCGATATTCGCTTGGCGATGACCGCTGCGGTCAGAAAGCATATTGCGGAGCATCCCGACCATTTTGACCCCAGGCAATACCTTGTTCCGGCCAGAGATGCCGTTCGAGAGGTGGTCACGCATAAAATACAGGCTGTGTTGGGATGCGCAGGAAAAGCATAAAAATACCAATTTTATCATAAAAAAGGGTGCAGAGGATTATTCCTCCGCACCCTTTTTAAGCGAGTTTAATCGGGTATACCAAAATAAAAAACGACGCACAACCTGCGTGAGTCACGTTGCTAATCAAGGTGTCTATTGAATTTTTTGCTTGAATTCGTTATAATAGCACAATAATCGCACCTGATAGATTCATGTGCACTTTAAAAAATGGGCGGATTTTTTGGCTGTGGCTTGCGTATATTTTAGAACTGATTGTGGGTAGCGCTATCGATATTGATGCCGTAAAGGCGCTATAAAACATACAATAAGTATTTAAAGGGGATAATATTACAATGTTCACCATCAAAACTTTAAATAAAATTTCGGACGTGATACACCAGGAGCTAAGCGAGGCGCGGTATACCATATGCGACAATGCCGATCAGTACGATGCGGTATTGGTGCGTTCGGCTGATATGCAGACGCTTGAACGGCCCGCAGGACTGTTGGCCATTGCCAGAGCGGGGGCCGGTTACAACACGATTCCGGTAGCGCGTTGTACAGAACAAGGCATTGTCGTTTTTAACACGCCGGGCGCCAATGCGAATGCGGTGAAAGAATTGGTGCTGTGTGGCATGCTTTTATGCGGTCGCCGGGTCATTCCCGGTGTGCAGTGGTTGGCGCAACTGCATGACGGGCAGTCCAAAGATATTGAAAAGCAGGTCGAACAAGGCAAAAAGCAATTTGTAGGGCCTGAGTTGGCCGGTAAAAAACTGGGTGTTATAGGACTTGGCGCCATCGGTGTTATGGTGGCAAATGCCGCGGACAAGGGACTTAATATGCAGGTGATGGGGTATGATCCTTTTCTTTCGGTGGAAGCAGCATGGAACCTAACACGATCCATTATTCACGTTAAAAATCTCAACGAAATTTTTGAAAACTGCGATTATATTACGTTGCATCTGCCGCTTAACGACAAAACACGTGGTATGATCGGCGAAGCGCAAATGGCGGCGATGAAGCCCGGAGCGGTCATATTAAACTTTGCGCGCGGCGGACTGGTGGATAACGCCGCGTTGATTAAGGCGTTGGAAGGCGGGCATCTGCGCCACTATGTCACCGATTTTCCCGACGACAACGTGCTCGGCGTCAAGGGGGTAATCGCGACGCCGCATCTCGGTGCGTCCACTCCCGAATCCGAAGAAAACTGTGCCCAGATGGCGGCGCAGCAGCTGCGCAGTTACCTCGAGGATGGCAATATCATCAATTCTGTCAATTTACCCCATTGCGAGCTGCCGCGTACAGGCGGTTACCGATTGGCTGTGATAAACCGTAATGTTAAAAATATGGTGGGTCAGATGACTGCGGTGCTGGCCGACGCCGGACACAACATCGAGCACATGGTGAATTCCAGTCGTGGGGAATGGGCCTATACACTCATGGATTTGGCCAGCGCGCCGGATGCAGCTTGCCTTGAGCGACTTTGCGCAATCGAAGGTGTGATCAGGGTGCGCGTTTTATCATAACAGATCAGGATTCAAGGCGCCTGTCGCGTATTCGATGAGGTTACGTTGCGTTTAAAGAAAGGGGCTTTACACTTTATGAAACTTTGCAAACAGGCATTGGCAGAGGTTGGCGTTACATTGCCAAATATCCTGTTGCCGGCCGATAGCGTTGATCTGCACCGTTTTTCAGTTATAGCCTGTGATCAGTTTACGGCGCAACCAGCGTACTGGCAGGATGTGGCGCAAATAGTGGGGGATGCCTGTTCAACGCTACACATGACACTGCCGGAGATTTATCTGACTGAAAACAATGACGATGCTATCAACCGCATAAACGCCACCATGTGGCAGTACCTTGAAAAGCATTTGCTGGTGGATATCGGGGAAACTTTTGTTTATCTGCGCCGCAGCACCAGTGCCGGCGTTCGCCAAGGACTTATAGTGGCCTTAGACTTAGAGCAGTACGATTACACTAAGCATGCAAAATCGATGATTCGTGCCACCGAAGGCACCATTGTCGAGCGGCTTCCGCCACGTATTAAAATACGCAGTGGGGCCCCACTTGAAACGCCGCATATTATGGTGCTTATCGACGATCGCAAAAATAGACTCATGGGTCGGCTGGCTAAGCAAATCGAAACAATGGAATGCCTGTACGATTTGACATTGATGAAAAATGGTGGACACAGCACAGGCTACCGTGTTGACGCGCCAAAACTGGTGTTGGAAATTGCCCAAATACTAAAGGAAATTAAATTGCAAGGCGGCGACAATTTTTTATTTGCGATGGGGGATGGCAATCATTCCTTTGCCGCTGCCAAAGCCTGCTGGGATGCGATTAAGAATACACTAACACCCGAAGAGCGAGAAAGCTGTCCTGCTCGCTATGCATTGGCGGAGCTGGTCAACCTGTATGACCCGGCGTTAACTTTCGAACCCATTCATCGATTGCTTTACAATGTGGATCCGGACGCGGTTGAGCGCGCGTTGGATTTTGACGCATCTAATCCGCCGGATGCCCAAATATTGCAACCTAAGCTAGACGACTGGCTAAAGTCACATCCCGAGGCGGAACTGGAATATATACATGGCGAGCAAGAATGCCGTGAATTAGGGGATAAACCGGACCGATTGGCCATTGTTTTCCCCGAATTTGACCGCGACTCGCTTTTTGCGGTCGTGCGCCAAAAAGGGGCGCTTGTGCGCAAAAGTTTTTCGATGGGTGAAGCGCGGGATAAGCGCTATTACCTCGAATGTCGCAAAATAAAATAAATTTAAAGGCTTGCCAAAATTTTGGCAAGCCTTTATCTTATTATGAATAAGTTGTGCGATCAAAGCATTAACGTTTGCATTGATTCAAATAAAATGTCGCCTGTCGTTACAGCAGCAGATATCCCAGTGCCATCAACAACATTTTATTGTCTTTATGTTCGTTAAAAATGGCCCACATAACGAGTAAAATAACCAGCTTTTCGCCATCTATGCCAAAACCCTCCAGCAGGCCGGAAAGAGGCTCCGAAACAGAAGAAATAGTGCTTTGAAGCGTCTCGCCCAGTCCGCTGAACGAGTCGCCCAAACCCTGTTTTCGCAACAGATCCAAAAGTCCGGCGCTGCCCGAGCGAGGTGCATTTTGCTTTTCATCCGATGAATGGCCTTTTGAGCCGCCCGAAGACGATGCGCCACGCTGATTTTGCGGACTGGATTGGCGCCCACCACCAAAGAGATGCGAGAGGATATTATTAGACGAGGGAAAACCTGCCTGCCGCTGTGGCCCCTGTTGCATATTGCCCTGAGGCGGTATGTTTCGTCGGGGTGCATCTTGCTGCATATTATTTTTTAGCGGCATATTGGGCTGTTGTACGCGTCCGAATGGCGCTTGCGGCTGGAATTGCTGCTGCCCCCCAGACGGATGGCTTGGTTGTGCTTGAGGAGGAGAAGGTTGTGCGGATTGATCCGATGACGGCGCAGTCGCCTGTTGAATGTATGTATCGGAGGATGGGAACGCATTGGACTGATCCACCGACTGTCTGGCTCGTAGCTGCATGTCGCGTACGCGCTTGAGCGCTTCCTGCTGCATGGTCAGCGTTTGGGAGTCACGAGGCTGGCTGATGATCATTTATCGTCACCGCCTTTCAGCCGATTAAACAACCCCAACTCTTTGACAAGTGGAAGCAGACGGATTAGCTGGAGAATGCGGATGGCATCATCGACTTTTTTGGCGCGTTCCTCAGAAAAATGTGGTTTTAACGCGCGCAACAGCTCGGTATTAAGGTCGTCTTGGCTAAACGCTGATATGGCGCGCTGCATCAGCATTAATGTGTTTAAATCGAAAGAAGGCGCACCCGCCTGCGATGATGACGATTCTGAGAAAAAAGGAATACCACCGCCATTCGAGGATGCGCTGTCGGTCTGTGGTGGTACAAAGCTGTTTTGGTCGGCCTGCGGTCCGGCCGCTCCGAGGTCGGGAAGCCCCAGTGCAGCAGTAACCGAACGCAGCTGATTCATTCCTTCTTCGCTGCTCAAAAATTGTGTGATCATCGAGGCGAGGTCATCCATGATTTATCTGCCTTTCATCAACTGGTTTAGCATCTGCTTAATCTGCGGCTGATCTAAAAATTGAGAAAGCGCCTGCGGATTTTTCAGCAGCTGCCCGATTTGCTGCTGTTGCTGTGCATTGATACCTAACTGGTCAAGGTTTCCTTTTTCCAACTGGTCCTTAAGCGTTTGCGGATCGCGTCCAAGTTTCTGGCCCGCCATTTTCAGCATGGCGTTTAATTGTGCGGGGGGAATATTGGATGGCATATTCAAAGCAATCTCACCACCTTACGGTTAATCATATGAAAATACAAAAAGGGTTATGTTGTATCATATGCCGGCAGGTGCAGTTATGATACTGTTTTGATTTCGGTATTGGGGTAATAGTGTAGCAAAATTTTTTCACAGGTATCGCCCTGACGCGCCATAAAATCGGCACCGTACTGACTCATCCCAACGCCGTGCCCATAGCCTAGGGTCTCGATTGAGAATGTTCCGCTGTTATAGGCTACCTTAAAGCAGCTGGAACGCAGGCTCAATGCGTTGCGTACGTCTTGCCCATGCACCTCGAGATCGCCGACTTTAGCGCGTGTTACATAGCCTGAAGCGGACGATTCCAGCGGAACAATCCAGTTTTCAGGGGCGTTATCATCGAGCGTTGCATCGCTAAAAGCCTGCATGAGCAGCAGTTTCATGGTTTTTCTATCGTAGGTTTCGGTCACCTTATAATCAGGTGCAAGCAAATCGCCGTCACTTTCTACCGGTACCAAATAGGGTAATGATACCGTCCATACATTGTCAGAGGCTTCTGTTTGCCCTGCACTGGTGGAGTGATAGGCGGTCAGTGCAGGTTCACCGTCGTAGGTGATAATACGGGTTACGGCATAATCGGCGGCATCGCAAATTTTTGGCCAAAACAGCTCGGCACTCTCACCGTAGCGTTCGAAGAATCGCTCTTTTGTGATGTAGCCTTCCAGTCGCTCAGGGTCAGCAGAAAAATCGGCGCCCTTGAGCGCAGGGTCGGGATTTTCAGCTTGTCGTTGTGCGCTGTAAAGTGCCCATGTATGCGCGGCGATGGCCTGTGCGGTCAATGCCTGCTGATGAAAAGTGGCGGGCATCTCCGCGGCGACGGCCCCGCGGATATATTCGGCTGCATCCACCTCGAATACATTTTTAGCTGTGCGATCAAAAATCTTAAAGGACTCGGGCGATTGTCGGTTCGCATCGAGGGACGCAACGGTGGTGATATCGGAAGAAGCGGTCATTTCGCTCTTTGACGTGGTTTCAGACATCGATGAAACAGTTGAGATCGACGCAGGTGTTGAAGCTGGCACGCTTTGTGAAAAAGATAAAATATCCCCCTGCCCCGAAAGCGAGGCGGCAAAGGGAATGGCGATCGTTAGTAGTGTTAGCAGCACTAAAAAAAATATTGTGGCCCGCATAGGATATCCCTTTCTTTTGAATTTATTGACTTTGATAGTAGGATGGGATAAAATATTTCTATTGTCAGCTTATGCGGACAGGCCGATAAATATGTTTTGATCGCGCTGACTTTGAGCCGAAGCTGTGCAAAAGAAAGGCGATGAAAAGCGTTTGTATAAAAAGAGTATCAAGATATTTTTAGGGGGAACATTAATAGCCGCTTTGCTGCGTATTCTGTTAAAAGTGTTATACATTGATACCGAAAGTGGGTTTTATTTGGGTGGCGCGCTGTTGGCTTATGGCTTTACGGCGGTGGTTTTAGCAACTACCTTGGCGATAGCGGTGTGCATGCGACGGGCGGGCGTCACAGATACGGCGATACTCAGGGGTAATCGCCCACTTGAGCTGGCGGCAGCTATATTAGGGGGAACAGTTGCGGCCACCAGCGTGCCAAAACTGATGGCGGCGCTGGCAATAGACCCGGCAAAACTTGCTATCAACCGTTTGCCTAGATGGCTGCTAATCTTTGAGAATGTTTCGGGGTTGGTGGCCGGTGCAACTTTTTTGTGTTTGGCCTTTTATTTTTACAGTGGGTCTAAGCGTTCCGATCTTCAAGGCGTATTGGTGCTTCCAATGGTGCTCTGGCAGACTGTTAGCATGGTGGAACGTTTTATGTCGTTTCGGCAGGTGAATACAGTTTCCGACCAGTTTATCGAGACAATGCACCTCGTATTCGCCACGCTGTTTTTGCTGGCAAACGCTCGATGCATAGCCGATATCCAAAAAAGTCGGCGCATTTGCGTGCTTTGGGGTTTGCTTGCTGCACACTTTGGATTGGTTTTGATTATCGGACAGTTGGCGGGCATGATGGTGTTGGGTTGGGATATATCCGGCCCATCTGTGCGCCGGATACTCATTATTGCAGCTTTGACATTCTATGCGCTGGTGGTTTCAAGTTCATTGGGGCGCTGCACAAACAGTTGAGTTGGTTGGTGTGTATAAGATTGTAACGTCGAATGAGCGGCATCGTTTTAACGATGCCGCTCATTCGACGGTTTGTTGAATTTAAATGATGTGCTCGGGTATAAAAACTATTGTTCCTCAGGAAAATAGTTAAGTCCCAAGTTGGCGGGAATATGTGCGTTTCTGTTTTTAGGCACTGAGCTGATGACGAGCATGAGTGCCGTAATCAAAAATGGCAGCATATCCTAGAAGGCGTTTGGCAAGGGGATCAGATTTTATAGCAACTGTATCTGCCATGACCGCACGCTTTAAACGTTTGTAAATAAAATGAAAGCAAAGAACAGATTGCTTGTGCCTGTTAGCAGATAAAAAGTTGGGATTATATCAAAAAAGCGGCAATAAACGCAAATTTACGGCAAAAATCGCGCTGCATCAAACTGTCCACATTTAAAAGCTTATCCCATGGCGACATAGGAAGCGATTCGAGTGCGTTTGGCCGCAATTGTGCCTTGGACCAATTGTGCGTGACCGCCACCTTTGCCGCCCAATGCTTGGTGCAGTGCCTTTGAGAGGGTACGTGCATCGCCTTGCGCCACACCGAGCGCATAGCGGTATCCGTTTTCATCGTCGCCGCAAAGCAACAAGCAAGGGCCGGCGCGGCACGCTGTCAACTTTATGCAAAATCGGCGCAGCTCATCGGGGGTAAGATGCGCCTCAAATAGGCATAACAGGTCGTTACCACGGTCGACCGATTCAAGACGAATATCAAAAAGCTTGTCCTTTGCCGCAGCCAGTTCGGCGCGCAGTGCATCAACTTCATTGAGAAGCCGTTGTACAGCGCTGGAAATTTCCGTTGGTTTGGCGGAAAGCATGTGAGAAACAGTCGCGACTGAAGCGTCCTTTTGGCGATAATCGACCAAGGCCTGTTCTCCGCAGAGCAAGCCCACACGTGTGCCACCCTTATAGCGTTTAGGGGATAAAAGCTTAATCAGGCCGATTTCTCCGGTTTTTGCCACATGGGTGCCACAGCAGGCACAGCAGTCGGCGCCCGGCACAGTGATGATGCGCACCTCGTCGGATAAGACCTTTTTGCTGCGGTAATTAAGCGCTGCCAAAGCATCGGCATCGGGATAGCACGCCTGCACCGAAACGTTGGCAAACACGATGCGATTGGCGGCGCGCTCGACGACGGCCAGCTGTTGGGCCGAAAGTTCACCGTTAAAATCGATGGTGACCATGGCGCTGCCCATATGAAAACCCACATTATCCAGCTTATACAGCTTGTGGACAATGCCGGAAACAATGTGTTCACCGGTGTGATGTTGCATCAAGCAAAATCGCCTGGGCCAATCGATGTTACCGCTGACAACATCCCCGACGGTTAGCGGTGCGTCGGTGGTGTGCAGGATGGCGTGCGCCCTTTCGTGCACATCCAGTACTTTTGCATTTCCCAACGTGCCGGTGTCGGCGGGTTGTCCGCCACCCTCGGGGTAAAAGCAGGTCGTATCGAGCGTCACAGCAAAATGTATTCCTTGTGGCACACAGGCAAGCACCGTGGCCGAAAACGAAGTTTGGTATGGGTTTTCACGGAATAATCGGTTCTCAAACATTGCAGGTCACCCCAATTTTCACAGGTTGAAATCAATAGATATAGTATAGCACAATAAAGAGGACGCTGTCAGCTTTGTAGCGCATTGCATTTATGCTATAGTATAAGAAAAAGACAATAAGAAAGGGCGTTATATGAAAGAGATTATCCGTGCCGGCCGCTACCGGCATTTTAAAGGCAATGAATACCGTGTCTTATATACCGCAACTCACAGTGAAACGCTGGAGTCCTATGTCGTGTATCAGGCACTTTATGGCGAAGGTGGCATCTGGGTGCGCCCCGCTGCCATGTGGCATGAAACAGTGAGGCATGGTGGCAAGATGCAGCGACGCTTCCAGTATATTGGGGAGGAATAAGTGCATGAAAGATATTGAAAAACTACAAAAGCTGATCGACCAAAGCCAAAAGATTGTCTTTTTTGGTGGTGCGGGCGTTTCGACTGAAAGTGGCATACCGGATTTTCGAAGCGTGGACGGGTTGTATAATCAGCAGTTTGATTATCCGCCTGAAACCATTTTGAGCCACAGCTTTTTTATGCGGCACAGGGCGGAATTTTACAGGTTTTATCAAACCAAAATGCTATACAGTAATATAGAACCCAATGCGGCGCACAAAAAACTTGCAAAATTAGAAGCAACAGGCAAGCTTGCGGCCGTCATTACGCAGAATATTGATGGGCTACACCAGCTGGCCGGCAGCAAAAATGTGTTAGAATTGCACGGTTCAATGTTGCGCAATCGATGCATGTCCTGCGGTAAAGCATATGGAATAGAGGCGATGCGCGGACCCGGTGTACCGCATTGCGATTGCGGTGGGGTCATAAAGCCGGATGTCGTGCTGTACGAGGAGGCACTGGACGATGACACTGTCGAGCGCGCGATAGCCCAACTGCGGTCGGCCGATCTGGTTATTGTGGGGGGAACAAGTCTGTCGGTTTATCCGGCGGCAGGGTTGCTCAATCATGTTCACGGAAAAATTGTGTTGATTAACCGTGATGCCACCCAATTGGATAAAGACGCCCAATTGGTGCTCTGTGCGCCTATCGGGGCGGTATTTTCTCAAATACAAGTTGGGCATTCACTGAGATAGGGTAGCAGGATCCGGTAGCGTTCAATGAGTGTATCGAGATGCATCGCGGCATTCGCTGCGCTGGGAGAAGGCAGCACGATGGCGGGTTTACCCGTGCTGGGTTCACACAGGCGGCGATAAAATTTTTCGGCTGTTTGGCCGGTGGTAAATATCGCCTGTATATCGGTTGTTTGAAGTATTTGGTCAATGTTGTTGGGCACAGCATCTCTGATGCTGGCATCACTGGCGCCCTCTATGGTGCAGCTTTGCAGTACATCCCAAAGGGCGATACCGTGCGAAAGGCAAAGCATTTGACGGGCGTCGTTATCGTTTACCGGAGGATGTCCGAGCAGTGCACATAAAATTTTCCAAAAACGGTTTTGAGGGTGTGCATAGTAAAAAGCATGTTGCCTTGATTTTGGAGAAGGCATTGTACCGAGAATTAAAACTTTTGAATGCGCGTTATAGATGGGCGATAAAGGATGTTCAACGGTTTGTCTCATGCGAGCACCTCTTTTAAACGTGTGATTTAATCATTTTATCACGTGAATCGGATTGCTGTCACGCAAAAAACAAGTCACAGTAAAGTCACAAAACTTTAAAACAATTATTCTTGTTGCACAAAAGAAAGCCTAATATTTTATGAAAGGGTCGCTCAACCCAACTTTTTTAGTATGGATATCGTTGTTGGAAGTCTGATATGATATCTTTGCATTCAAAATTAAGGAGGAGTGTAGCAAAATGAGTATCTGCTATGAGATTGTATGTTCGAAGAGACACGTTGAAGATTTAGGCACGGTTCGCGTATTTGGCCTAAAGGCATATGAAGAGGGCAAGCCAAGTAGTGCGTTGCTTTGCTGTATTGAAGATATCTCGTCAGATAGAAAATTTGTCGAAACGCTTTGTACTAAACTTAGGCGCCGTGATGTACATCCCGACCACTTGAAAGATATCGTGGTCGACTCAATCAGTTAATGACTGTTGGGAAAATTAAGCGCATCAAACCGATGCGGTTGTTGATATGGAGTTTGCCATAAATATTTGAGAGGTTTTTCTTTACCGTGCCCTCTGTGATGCCGCAATCGACTGAAATACCTTTGATAGAATTTCCGTTGATAATATGGCAGGCAATTTCCAATTCTCGTTTGGTAAGCCGGTTGGCCAAAATCTGCATAGTCGGCTGCGGCCCGGTATTAGGTATGATGAACAGAAATATTTGGTTGGAGTTTAATATTGGGATAGCAGAAATCAGGCAATTCAGGTTACCTAGACGACGCGAAGCGGTGAGGATGGTTTGCTTAGTGCAACAGACTGGAATAATTTTGGTCCGAATCAGTTCAAAATCCTCGTGTGAATCAACCAGACGGTTAAAACAAGCATTCGCATTTATGGTGCGCTTGTAGTTGCTGTTTTCGATTTCCAAAACAGCCACACCGATACTTTCTGTCTTGCAAATTTGTGGAGAGTCTGTGTTAATCGATTTCATTATCTGGAAATAGTCATGCGCTTTCAATTTATGGAATCCCATAAGCATATATTTTTTAAAATGGTTTAAGGGGATCAAAGTCACCAATAGATAGCAAATTTCTTCATTATGCGCATACACATCTATATAGTAGTGAATTCTATTGAGCGTCATGGCGCGCCTTATCAGTCTGTCGGTACATAGGTTTCGCATAGAAGAAAGCAGCATGGTGATGTTGTCGCCGATGGTTATTCCCAACTTTTGCGACAGGTCAGGGCCGATGCTTTCAATCTTAAAGTGGTTTTCAGCGCAGTTGATCAGTATTGAGTCATAAAAAGTACTGTGGAGTTTGTTTAGTGAAATGTTAGCCAGGTTATTTACGCTGTAGGTGCGATTGGCTTCATCTACATCCCAGATTGGAGATAACGAAATGGTAAGCTTTGGCTTGTTATAAGAAAGGGAATAACACCAGAAACGGCCCTGAATTTCGCGCAGGTCTTGAATCGTCTCATCGCCATTTTTAATATGAGAAAAGGCCTGATATATCCAAGTCGCATTTTTTCGGGGAACAACTTTTTCAAGGGGCATTCCTAAACAATTTGGACTGATGTCTACCACACGACAGAATGTGTCCGTCACATTGTTTATTATTAAACAGATCCCTTGCTCATTTTCAGTGAGTATGCATTCACATACAGAAGAGGTGTGATTCAAAATAGACTTCCTTTCATAATTGTTCTTTTTCATTTGATAATTTATTCATTAATTATACCATTTCATACCGGTTTGTTATATCGTGTTGTTTCGCAAACTTTAAAGAAATAGTTGTTTTATTCGTTCGGATAGCAGTGCTGTCTTGTCGAAAAAACAGGAAAAATAGCGAAGAATTCTCGCTAAATAAAATAAGGTGGTCAAGGTTATCCTTGCCGCCTTATAATCATTGTAATTTCTGTTTTAAGTATTGAATTGATTGGCAGTTTTCTCACAGGTTCTCATGGCTAGAATTGTTTTAGAAATCAGGTCGTTGAGCGTCCAGTCAAGCAGATCAGCCCCTTTTTGGATGACATCACGAGAACAGCCCGCTGCAAATGTTGGCGTTTTAAATTTCTTCTTGACCGATTTAAGGGTCATATCCTGAACACTTTTAGAGGGGCGCAGCAGTGCCACAGCACCGATCAGGCCGGTGAGCTCATCGGTGGCATAAAGAATCTTTTCCATATCACTGACCGGTTCAATATCGACGGCGTGTGGCCAGCCGTGGCTTGCAGTCGCGCGTATAATAACGTCATCAATGCCGGCTTCTTTCATCAGTTGCTGCTGCTTTATGCAATGTGCTTGAGGAAATTCTTCAAAATCAAGGTCGTGCAACAGTCCGACCATGGCCCAGCGATCGGCCTCGTCGGCGTGCCCCAGTTCAATGGCAAAATAGCGCATAACACCCTCGAGGGTCACGGCGTGCTTGAGGTGAAAAGGTTGCTTGTTATATTGCGTCAAAAGATTCCAAGCTTGTTCGCGCGTCATTAAAATCAGACTCCTTTATTTTTACAGTTTATTTATTCTAATCTTTTAAGTGGCATAAAGTCAAATTCGTTTATTGACAAAAAGGCGCCACATGTGCATACTAAAAACACTTTAAGACCGTATGATCGTTTAGAAATGAGGTAGAACAATGGCAAAAATTGCTGACAATGTGATTGATCTCATCGGTAAAACACCGATGCTTCAACTCTCAACTTTCCAAAAAAATCATGGCGTCAATGCGCAGATTATCGCGAAGCTCGAAAGTTTTAACCCCGGCGGAAGCATCAAGGATCGTGTTGGCCTTGCTATGATTACAGATGCTGAACATAAAGGGCTGCTTAAGTCTGGATCGACCATTATTGAGCCGACGAGCGGCAATACCGGCATCGGATTGGCCCTGGTGGCGGCTATCAAGGGGTATAAGGTCATTTTAACGATGCCGGATACCATGAGCATCGAAAGGCGCCAGCTTCTGGCGGCTTATGGCGCCGAGATTATTTTAACCCAAGGCAGCAAGGGCATGGCCGGTGCCGTCGAAAAGGCAAAGGAACTTGCGCAGCAGCTTCCCAACAGCTTCATTCCCAGTCAATTTGAAAATCCGGCAAATGCACAGGCGCATTACAAAACAACCGGTCCCGAAATTTGGGCGGACACTGACGGCAAGGCGGCCGTTTTCATCGCGACTTTCGGCACGGGCGGAACGCTGAGTGGTGTGGGACGCTATCTAAAAGAGAAGAATCCTGCTATACGCATTGTCGGGGTGGAGCCTGCAACCTCACCGCTGCTGAGCAAGGGGTATGCCGGAGCACATCAGATTCAAGGAATTGGCGCTAACTTTATCCCCGAGGTGCTCGACCGCAATGTCTATGACGAGGTGATTACAGTCACAGACGCAGAAGCGTTTTCTGCTGCGCGATCCGTCGCGCGCACAGAGGGCTTATTGGTGGGTGTTTCAAGTGGCGCAGCATTAGCGGCGGCACTCGCAGTTGCGCAACGCCCGGCGTACATGGGTAAAATGATAACGACGGTCTTACCCGACACCGGCGAGCGCTACCTTTCTACTAAATTGTTCCAATAGATTATGCTTGGAGCCCACAGCGTGTCAACACCTGCGAATTTTAGATTCGCAGGTGTTTTTAATATGATAATAATTTATAAAAAAGGACTTGCGCCTTGGGCGGTAAAATGTTAAGCTAAAGAAAACACCCCGTGGGGGTGGGGAGGGTTGTTATGAAACAAATATTCACAGTGACGGGTATGACCTGTTCAGCTTGTGCGGCTAATGTTGAGCGATCGGTGAAAAAACTTGAGGGTGTACAAACCGTTAATGTCAACTTGATCGCCAATAAAATGACGGTGGAATATGAGGTGGATCAATGCAGCGCTCCTAATATTGTCGCAGCGGTGACGGCGGCGGGTTACGGAGTCGGCATGGGTGATACATCTGTGCAGGGAACGCAAAACCGGTCTGAAACGTCACCGATGCAACAGCAGCTGCATGAGATGAGACAACGCCTCATCGTTTCTTTCATCTTTTTTGTTCCGCTGATGTACATTTCAATGGGACATATGATGGGCGTACCGCTGCCGCCCTTTATGGCGGGTATGCAAAATGCTGTGGCCTATGCCATGACGCAATTTTTACTCACGCTACCGGTGCTCTATGTCAACCGCAACTTCTTTCAAGTCGGCTTTAAAACGCTGTGGCACCGTGCGCCCAATATGGATTCGCTTATCGCAATCGGTTCGAGTGCAGCGGTGGTTTATGGTGTATTTGCCATCTATCGCATCGGCTACGGTCTGGGTGTGGGAAATATGGCGATCGTTATGCGTTATCACAGCGATCTTTATTTTGAATCCGCTGCAACAATTTTGATGCTCATTACACTGGGGAAATATCTTGAAACGCGTTCAAAGGGCAAAACGGGCGAGGCCATCGCTAAACTGATTGATTTAGCGCCTAAGATGGCCACGGTTATAAAAGACGGTGTCGAGTGCGAAATTCCTGTCGCCGAGGTGCGGCAGGGAGATATTTTGGTCGTGCGCCCCGGACAGAGTATTGCAGTGGACGGTGTCGTTGTCGAGGGATCATCGTCGGTTGACCAGTCGGCACTCACCGGCGAGAGCATTCCGGTCGAAAAGGCAGTGGGAGATCACGTCATAGCCGCTACCCTGAATAAAACCGGTTACTTTAAATTCGAAGCGCAAAAGGTGGGAGATGATACGACCATCGCCCAAATTATTCGTCTTGTGGAAGAAGCGGGCGGTTCAAAAGCGCCCATTGCCAAGATGGCGGATAAGATCAGTGGCGTTTTTGTGCCGGTTGTCATTGCCATAGCGGTTATCGCGACTGTGGTATGGTTAATTGCAGGGCAAAGCTTTGAGTTTGCCCTCTCTATTGGTATCGCGGTGCTTGTTATTTCCTGCCCCTGTGCATTGGGGTTGGCAACGCCGGTCGCCATCATGGTTGCAACCGGCAAAGGTGCGCAAAATGGTATTTTGATCAAATCCGCAGAGGCACTGGAAACGGCACACAGTGTGCAAACAGTGGTACTGGATAAAACCGGCACGATCACGGAGGGCAAACCGCGTGTAACCGATGTGCTTCCGGCAGAAGGTGTAACGGCTCAAACGCTTGTGCGGATAGCAGCATCCTTAGAGCAAGCTTCCGAGCATCCGCTAGCCGAGGCGGTTACCGAATATGCGCGGCAGCAGAACGTGGCTTTATCGGCCATCGAAAGGTTCGAGGCTATTTCCGGCAAGGGACTTTCGGCCGAAATCAATAAAGCGCGATACTTTGCCGGCAATATAGCGCTGATGCAGGAGCAAAATATAGATTGTACACAGTTGAAAAAACAGTGTGACGCACTGGCCGATCAGGGGAAGACCCCACTTTATTTTGCAAAAGATGGCGTCCTGCTGGGGGTCATTGCGGCGGCAGATATCGTCAAACCCACCAGCCGCCGAGCCATTGGCGAACTCAAGGCACTTGGCGTCGATGTGGTGATGCTCACCGGCGACAATCGTAAAACTGCCGAGGCCATTCGCAGGCACCTTGATATCGATCGTGTGGTGGCTGAGGTGCTGCCGCAGGATAAAGAGCGTGAGATCTGCGCCATACAAGACAAAGGACAGCGCGTTGCGATGGTTGGTGATGGCATCAATGACGCCCCGGCCCTGACGCGGGCCGATATCGGCATTGCGATTGGCGCCGGAACCGATATTGCGATTGAATCGGCCGATATTGTGTTGATGAAAAGTGATTTACTAGATCTTGTCACAGCGCTGCGACTTTCTCACGCGACAATACGCAATATTAAAATGAATCTGTTTTGGGCGTTTTTTTATAACGTTATCGGGATACCATTAGCGGCAGGGGTGCTGTACCCGATGTTCGCCCTAAAACTCAACCCGATGTTCGGTGCGGTAGCCATGAGTCTTAGTTCGGTCTGTGTCGTGAGCAATGCGCTGAGATTGCGGTTCTTTAAGCCGCAGTTCACAGGCGTTAATGTGCAAAGCGCCGTTTCGCCACAGCAGGGCGATGGGCAAAGCAATCAAGAATCGGAGGAAAATAACATGAAAAAAATGATCACAGTTGAAGGCATGAGCTGCCAACATTGTCAAACTTCAGTCGAAAAGGCACTTTTGGCGGTAGCGGGTGTTTCATCTGCCAAGGTGGATCTCGCCCAAAAAACCGCAACGGTCACGCTTGCATCGGCCGTTGCAGATGAGGTCCTCTTGAAAGCGGTGCAGCAAGCGGGGTTTGAGCCAACAGCGGTCACTGAAAAAAAGGGACTGTTCGGCAATTGAAAGGAGTGACATCTTATGCGCGCAGACAAAGACAAGATTTCGCGGCTGCTCAAGACGGCGCGAGGGCAGGTTGATGGCCTGCTGAGAATGGTCGAGGATGACCGCTACTGTATCGATATTTCAAACCAGTTGATGGCCACCGAGGCGATTTTACGCCGCGCCAACCGCGCGGTGTTAGCGGCACATATGCACGGCTGCCTGCTTGAAGCGGCCCAGCAGGGCGATGCCGAACAAAAGGTCGATGAGATGATGAAACTCATCGATAAAATGTCAAAATAAAATCAAAGTTTAAGCGGTGCTGCTTTTTGGGCAACACCGCTTTGTTTCGTATCATTAAGATCGCATAACTTCCAGTTGTATCCCAAAAAGCAAACGTCAGATCATCAACCCGCCGTCCGGGTTTGTGTCAATGTCTTGGTCGTAGCTGTCTAAAAAGCTGTGCTGGTTACCGTTTAATGTATAGCCAATAACCGCGCCCAGCTTGATATTATGCACGCTGCGAAAAATGTTGAGTGGTACTTGGGAATTGCTCTTTTCCAGCGTTGCGATCAACGCCTTGATCTCCGCGCGCTTTGAGGTGGTAGGGTCTGCGGTGGCGCACTCGGTAAAGCGGCAGGCACACTGTAAAAATGCCAGTTTGTTATAGTTTTTCCAGCGGATAATTTCAGATTCGCGCACTAAATAAAGCGGGCGAATTAACTGCATGCCCTCAAAATTATCACTGTGTAGCTTGGGCATCATCGTGCGGACCTGAGAGCCGTAAATCATACTGATGAGCACTGTCTCAATCATGTCGTCAAAGTGGTGGCCCAGTGCAATTTTGTTGCAGCCCAACGCCTTGGCTTGCGAATAAAGATGGCCGCGCCGCATCCGTGAGCATAAATAGCAGGAATTTTTGGGTTGACTGAACACATAATCATAGATATTCGCATCGAAAATGGTGATCGGTATATTCATCAGCTTGGCATTATTCTCAATCATTTTGCGATTTTCGGGCAAATAGCCGGGGTCCATGACCATGAACTTTACTTCAAAAGGGAAGTCGCTCACCTTGTGCAACTGCTGCATCAGCTTGGCCAGCAGCATCGAATCCTTACCTCCTGAAATGCAGACGGCCACGCTGTCGCCGGGGGAAAGCATTTCATATTCTTTTATGGCGCCTACAAATTTACTCCAAATGGTTTTACTGAATTTTTTGTGTAGGCTGTGTTCAATTTCCCTGTATCGTTCCATCTTATTTTATCCTCGTGCAGTATAAACCTATTATTTTAATAGGAATATCATAACATACCACAGATGAACAGTAAAGAGCGAGAAAATTTTCATGGTAGCTGTTTTGATGTGCTGTTCCGAAATAGTTGCGCCATAAAATTCAAAAAAACATCTAATAAATAGCATATTTTATGTGGTATGATTTATGCTAAAGATAATTTTGGGAGGTTACTATGCAATATCTGCTGTTATTTTTTGAAGGGATTATCACCTTCATTTCGCCTTGCTTACTGCCGTTGTTGCCGGTGTATCTTGCTTATTTTGCCGGACACAGCGGCGTGGGAAACACCCAAAAAACATTCAAGGGCGCTTTGGGATTTATCGCAGGATTTACGACCGTGTTTGTTTCCTTGGGCGCATTTGCAGGCGCGCTGGGTGGGTTATTGAGTCGTTACGCGGTTGTGGTCAACCTGTTGACCGGTACGATCGTCGTCATTTTTGGGCTGAATTATCTCGGCATTTTTAAAATCGGGTTTTTAAACCGTGTGATGCACCATAAAACAGCCGCGGCTTCACACAGCTTTTTTTCAACATTTGTATTTGGAATGGTTTTTTCGGTGGGGTGGACGCCGTGTGTCGGGGCGTTTTTAGGCTCGGCGTTGATGTTGGCGTCGCAACAGGGGTCCGCTGTGAGCGGTATTTTGATGCTGCTTTGCTACTCATTGGGGCTGGGGGTGCCGTTTCTGTTGGCAGCCTTACTTCTCAATCAGCTACAGGATAGTTTTAATTGGATAAAACAGCATTATCGTATCATCAATACAGTTTCAGGTTTGTTGTTGATTAGCATGGGTATTTTAATGATGACGGGTCAGATGGGGCGGTTTTTGTCCCTATTGAGTTCGTGGTAATAGGAAGGAGTAGAAATGATGAATAGCAATAAAAGGCTTGGCCTGATCATTTTGCTGTTATGTGGTGTAATAGCAGCGGCTTATTTGGGGTATAAGACATTTGGTGAGGATTATTTGACTGATCAGCTACAACCGATCGCCTCTTCTTCACAGGATGGACAATCGGGAGGAGATACTGTGGCTGAACAGCCTGAGCGTACGCCTGCGCCCAACTTTACCATGACCGATTTTGAGGGCAACGCGATGACGTTTGACAGTCTTAAGGGTAAGCCGGTTGTGCTCAACTTTTGGGCGAGTTGGTGCGGGTTTTGCGTTGAAGAAATGCCGGATTTTGACACCGTGTATCAAGAGATGGGGGATGAAGTGGCCTTTGTCATGCTCAATGTGACCGATGGCATGCGTGAAACGCGCGAAAAAGGCAAAAAATTTTATGCTGAAAAGGGTTATACTTTCCCGATTTATTTTGATGACCAAGGAACACAAGGCGCTAATGCCTTTGGTGTCACCGGATTACCAAGCACATATTTTATCGACCAAAACGGAAACCTTGCGACTTACGCGAGCGGTATGATTGACCAAGCGGCCCTGCGGCGAGGAATACAGATAGCGCAGGAGCAGGGCGCCGAGCAGGCGGCAGAACAAAAAAATGTGAGCTGGTGTACAATGGATCCGGTCTATAGCAAAATAGATGCTGAAAATGCTAAACAGATGATGGACGAGTTTCTCGAAATGGAAGATCGCAGCTATGTTTTACTGGATGTGCGCACCCAAGAAGAGTATCAAGAAAAGCATATCCCCGGTGCGGTGTTAATACCTGATTATGAATTGGCCCGGCGTGCACAGGCAGAATTGCCCGATAAACGTCAAGTGATTTTTGTCTACTGCCGCAGTGGAAGGCGCAGCGAGGCGGCGGCGAAAGAACTGGTGGCTATGGGGTATAATCATGTTTACGATATGGGTGGGATCATAGATTGGCCGTACGAAACTGTGCAGGAATAGCGCGTTCGTTACAAAAAACAAGGGCGAGAGATTTTTATCCCTCGCCCTTGCTCATTATGATGCGGTCAATGCTGTCTAGAGAGGTTGCGCGCTACTTAAAGCGCAGCACCTGTGCCGGGGTTAACGTTGCCGCTAGCGTCGCCGCCATTGTCAACATTGCCATTGTCGCTGGGAATGTCAACGATGGTCAGCTCGGTGTCGGAAACGATGTATTTGCCAAGGGTCTTGGTCTTGACAGTGAAAGCTTCATCGTACTCGTCATACTCGGCGTTCAGGCGAACCATGCCGTCGTCCTTGAGCTGATAGAGGAAAGAGCCTTCATCAGCAGCAAGTGTCAGGACGCCGGTCTTGTTAAAGGTAGCGCCGTTGCCATAAAAGAAGTTCAAGTTCGCATCGGGGTAGAGGTCTGCAATATCGGAATCGAAATCGGTGGAAGCAGCGAGCAGCAGCTTGCTCTGGCCAACGGTGTTGACGGTGAAGTAGCTGTCGTCGTCGCACTCAAAGGTGAATTCTTCTTCGGAGTCACCAACAAAGCCTGTACCCTCTTTAAAGAGCTGAAGGTCTTCGGTGATAACGGCTTCGTTAGCAACCGGGTAAGCAACTTCCATATTTACGTCAAGCTGCATCTCTTCGTAGTCAAAGCTGCCAGATTTACGCATCTCAACGTTACCGATAACATCGATAGAAGAGGTGCTGGTGGAGTTGTCCAACGTGACAGCCAGGAAGTAGATATACTTCTGCGAAAGGTCTTCGCCGGTAACCTTCTTCTTAGCAATCTCAACACTCTTAACCAGTTTGCCGTTCATGTCCCAATCGGCCTTAACCTTAATGCCGGAGACAGCGTCGGACTCATAGACATAGGTGAAAGGCTCTGCCGGTGCCTCGGCGTTGTTAAGCAGGGGGTAGTACAAGGTTTTGCCGTAAGCGACGCTTTCAACAGGGTTTGCCATGTCAACAGCAGACGCATCGCTGCTATAGAGATAAGCTGAATCGCTGATTGCGCCAACGGGGTAAAGGGCATCGTCATTTGCTGCAGACGCAGCTGCGCCCATGCTCAGCATCATTGCAGTTGCAAGGCTAAGCGCGAGAGTTTTTTTCATGG
This sequence comes from Candidatus Fimivivens sp., assembly GCA_047974975.1. GTDB lineage: Bacteria > Bacillota > Clostridia > Oscillospirales > Ruminococcaceae > Yanshouia. Next base: position 5,474 of record JBKECV010000008.1, on the reverse strand, counting down.
TTCGTTCCTCCTAAATACTCGTGTGTACCCGGCGGTTACGTCGCGCGCCGCATTTTGCGGTGCTTCCATGATGTTAATGGGCAATGGTAAAAAGAATCAGGGGCTCTCCTTCCTCCGGTTCTTTTTATTGGTGAACGCCGCAGTAAGCGTGTTCGAATACTAAGTGTTTGGGGTATGCATTTTTGTTGCAATGTTGTTTTTGGTATTCCAGTGAGATAATGCTAAAAAAATTTCCGTGCTATATCTATCACAAAGAAAGGCCAAGATTATTCCCATACAATATTGGGGGGCTGGCCGGATCAAGCGTGAAAAACGATAAAAGACGCCGCGCCAACAATATCGGTAATACGCCAAGCATTTTGCCGATGGCCGACATAAATGCAAACAGTCATTCGCAAAATGGGGTAAAGGCTAGGGTCACCGCAAGGTTGATGCGGTGACCCTAGGTTGCTCGTTAAATTATCTGTCCCATTTGTCGCAAAGCGACTGAATCTGTGAGGCGAAACGTGCAAGATCCTTGTTTGTACCGCTGCGGTTGTGCTCGATGACCTCAAGCAGACGCTTGCCCTCAGCAAGCAAACGCGAAAACATTGTTTCAGCACGCCGCGCAGCGTAATCTTTCTTGATAGGGATGGGTCCCTTTTCAATTAGGAGTGTGTTGGTAGCCAGATCGTAACAGGTGCCGGAGTAGGGCGCAACGGCTGTATGGCCTAGCGACACAAGCTCTTCGGCAAAACCTTCGCAGATACCATCATCACCATGCACAACGAACACACGCTCAGGTTTAGGCGAAAAATGGCCAATCCAAGCCATCAACCCATTTTTGTCGGCATGCCCACTGATGCCGGCCAGGCGCGCGATTTCGGCATGAACCTCAATGGGTTCACCAAAAAGCTTGACAGTTTCTTTGCCATCTACAATTAAACGGCCAAGACTTCCCACTGCCTGATAACCGACAAAAAGAATGGTGCTTTCTTCACGCCAGAGATTGTGTTTGAGATGGTGCTTAATGCGGCCCGCATCACACATGCCGCTGGCGGAGATAATGACCTTGGGCTCGGTGTCAAAGTTAATCATCTTCGACTCTTCGGCGGTGACAGACACTTTAAGCCCTTCAAAGCTGATGGGGTTGATGCCCTGATTCAGAAGCTCAAGCGTCGCCTTATCAAAGCACTCCCGACCGTTGCGGTGAAAGATGTTGGTCGCTTCAATAGCGAGGGGGCTATCGACATAGACATTGAAATCATGACCGGTGATGAGCTTTTTCTGTTTGATCTCACGGATGAAATAGAGCATTTCCTGCGTGCGACCCACAGCAAAGGAGGGAATGACGACATTGCCGCCACGGTCGAACGTTTTTTGGAGAATTTCGGTGAGTGATTTTATATAGTCGGGTCGGTCGCCGTGATTTCGGTTGCCATAGGTTGATTCCATAACAACATAGTCGGCCTCGGGAATATACTGCGGATCTCTGATAATCGGTTGGTTCAGGTTGCCGATATCGCCGGAAAAAACCAGCTTTTTAGTGACATCTTCTTCAGTCAGCCAAACCTCAATAGAGGCCGACCCCAGAAGATGGCCCACATCGATAAAACGCACTTCGATGCCTTGTGCGACAGCGACTTTTTGATTATAGGGATGTGGTGTAAAACAATTGATGGCAGCAATAGCGTCATCCATCGTGTAGATGGGCACATACGCCTCATGGCCGGCGCGTTTGGCTTTTCGGTTTCGCCATTCGGCCTCAAACTCTTGGATGTGGGCGGAGTCGCGCAGCATCACATTACAAAGATCGGCGGTTGCCTCTGTGGTGTAAATTTCGCCCTTAAAGCCATTTTTACACAACAGCGGCAGCATGCCCGAGTGGTCGATGTGTGCATGCGTGAGCAAGACGAAATCCAGCTCGCCTGCCGCGACCGGAATTTCCTGGTTTTCAAAAATGTTTGGGCCTTGTTCCATGCCGCAGTCGATAATCAGTTTTTTGCCGCAGGCTTCAATATAAAAACAGCTGCCAGTCACCTCATGGGTTGCGCCCAGAAAGGTCAGTTTCATTGTATGTCCTCCTTTGGTATACCAAGCATAAATTTGCGTATTCAACTGAGAAAAAGCGCACATGCAAGGATGTCCATTTAATAGATACACTCATTATAACGTTTTGCATAGGCGATGTCATCTTTTAAAACACAAATTTTATAAAGTTTTAAAGAATTATCATAAATCATGCTAAAATTGCACGATAGCAAAGCGTTAAAGTCGCTTGTCAAACCAATGTGGTGCGCGCGAGAGCTGCTATCAGCATATAAATTCGGACAGGTCCCATAACCTGCCCGAATACGTTAATACATCAAGATTGTGTTGTTTTGATGGGAGAACGCTGATGTTGCGCATAGAACTTGACAATACGATAGGCGATTAGCGCGGAACATATTCCCAAGATCATACCCGCGCCCACATCCAGTGGGTAGTGCATCATCAGATAAATGCGAGAAAAAGCGATCAATATTGCCAGCGCTATGGCGGCCGATGCGAACCGATCGCGCCACAGTGCCAGTGTGGCCGCTGCGGCAAAACTGCACATAGCATGCCCCGAAGGGAAGGAGTAAAGCTCGCTACTTTTGGGGATCAGCAGTTGAATTGTCGGGTCGTCGGTATAAGGGCGCGCGCGACAAATCACATTTTTCAAAAAAAGATTGCCGAAAAGGTAGCAGGCTAGCATGGCCAAAGCCATTGTGATGCCTGCCATGCGCGTTTTTTTGCGCAGGAGTAAAATAAAGCAGCTCAAAACCCAAATGCCGCCGTAATCGCCCAGTATGGTGATAATGGGCATCAGCCAGTCAAAAAAATCAGATTGAAACGTATTGTAAATCAGCCATAGGCCGTTGTGGTCAAATGCTTGCAGATGTGCCATTTCAAGACCTCGCTTTCAATGCGTATTTTAATGTTGAGAAAAACATGCGTCAAATGGACGCCTAAAAATCAAATAGCTTCTCCAGTTCTCTGGGCAAAAGCAATCGGCTTTCACCTGCCGCAAGGGTAGCATCGAGTGCAAGTCCGCCGATACATACCCGCTTTAAACCGATCACCTTTGCACCGTTTTGGTCAAACATCCGCCGAACCTGATGGTAAATGCCCTCATAAATCGTCACCCGCCCCGATGTTTCAGACAGTGGCTCCAGAATGGACGGGGACGCGTGTTGTCCGCCGCCCAGATAAACGCCCTGTGCGAATTTTTCGACAAGTGACGCGTTGACAATAGGCGCATCCAATTCAAAATCATAGACCTTGGGTAAATGGTTTTTTGGCGCAAGAATGCGGTGGGCAAAGTCGCCATCATCGGTGATGATCAGCATGCCCTCGGTATATTTATCCAATCTGCCGGCGGGGAATAAACCCTTGCGTTGCAGTTCGGGTGCCAGCAGCTCTAGAACAGTTTGACTCGTCGGGTCATTGGTGGAGGACACGACGCCAAGTGGCTTATTCATCAAAATATAAATATGCGCATTAAAGATGATGGGGGTGCCCTTTAAAAGCACCAACTGGTGTGCAGGGTCGACTTTTTCGTTTCCGGATTTAACGGTTCTATTGTCCACGGTAACCGTTCCGGCCGACAGGAGCCGTTTGGCATCTGTGCGCGAAATGCCCTCGGCGGTTGAAATCAGCTTGTCCAAACGAATCATTGACAGAAAAATCCCCCCTGTTACAATGATGCTATCATATCACAGAGAGGGGATTTTGTCAGCACAATGGGAAATCCTTGTTCATTTTGGCGCGCTATATGGCGCTTTACAGTTGCTGGATTGGCGCGTTACCTCAATCAAGTGCCCGTGACGGGTTCGCTTGTTTGTGGAGTGGCGGACTGTGCAGGGAAGATGAGTCCATGCATAAAGCCATCTAACCCCATTGAACTGACCTCTCCGCCTATAATTTTATTTTTGCAAACCAGAATGTTTAAGCGGATGTTCTGTTCGCCGCCGGGATAATTCAGTACCGTGTAGCTGTAACGTTTGCAGCGTTTTCCCTTATAACGCGAAAGATCCATTCCTTGTTCTTTTTGTATGTTATTATAATTTTCATAAACTTCATCGAATTTTTTTGGAATTATTATCTCGACGACTTCATCCGGCTCAGGATTTACCACCCAGCCCAGTGTCGTCAAAAATTCTTGTCGCTGTTCCTCGGTTTTGCCGTCTTGACGTTTAATGGTCGCACCTGTGAGTGCAGCGTTTCCTTCGGGAACCAGATTCAACACCAACCGCCCTGCCGCCATTACGGCCAGTAACAAAAAAAGCAGTAGTGCGGAACGGCGAACCCGTCTGTTAAAACGGAAGGCATACATAAACATGTCAATTCACCTCGATGATGTATATGCAAAGCACCCAAGGGGAAAGAACAATTTTTAACCGAACACCTTTTTTCTCCGAAGGACTTGTCAGGCAACAGTGCATCAGGTATAATTAAACATATGCAATGAGGCTGTTTGTTGAATTGCTGTGCAAAATACACAATATGTTGGGAGTTTTTTCGGCGTATTGAAAGGGGTAAAGAAAAATGAGACAGTATCTCGCGGATAAGATCAGAAACATTGCGTTCGCCGGTCATGGCGCGTGCGGTAAAACCTCGCTTACAGAGGCCATTTTGTTTCGCGCAGGTGTTACGGACCGTTTAGGTAAAACAGAAAACGGGACGACGGTCAGTGATTTTGATCCCGAAGAAACCAAGCGTTCAGTTTCGGTTTCGATGGCGATTGCCCCCGTTGAGTGGAATAACACAAAGATTAATCTGATAGATACCCCCGGTGCTTTCGATTTTGCCACCGGCCTGTATGAAGGCATCCGCGCTGCGGGAAGCGTGGTTATTGTCGTTTCGGCACGCAGCGGTGTTACAGTCGGCACTGAAAAGGCTTATAAGTTGGCGCGTGAACAGAACAAACAGGTGATGTTCTTTATCAACAAAATGGATGCGGAACAAGCTGATTTTTATAAGGTACTAGGCCAGCTGCGTTCAACCTTTGGGCCGCAGGTCTGCCCGATGGTGGTTCCTTATTCCGAGGGTAAAGGTATCGAGTGCTACATAGATCTTGTCGGGAATAAGGCTTTTGTACATGATAATGGCAATCGCCGCCAAGGCTCAATGCCCGATGTCGGCGAATTTGTTGAAAAGTGCCGCAATATCATCTCCGAAGCGGTGGCTGAAGCCGACGAAAAGTTGATGGAAAAATTCTTTGGTGGTGGCACCTTTACGACCGAAGAAATGATTTTTGGCATTAACGAAGGACTGCGCCAAGGTAAGATATTCCCCGTGGTGTGCGGTTCTGCCTTAACACTGGAGGGTATTGATGCGTTGCTCGATGCCGTTGTTAATCATATGCCATCGGCCAAAAATGCCGGCAACGAAATTGGCCTAGATGCCGACGGAATAGAGGTCGAATGCCAATGCGATATTTTGGAGCCGCTGGCCGCTTATGTCTTTAAAAC
>JBKECV010000002.1:0-1516 GCA_047974975.1 Candidatus Fimivivens sp. | reverse complement strand
CCAGCCCTGTCAACAGGGCAGCAGCGTAGATGGTTTTCGCGCCGAAAGCCTTGCCGATGGTTAAAAAGCCGATGCCGAAGAGCACGACGTTGAGGATAAGCAGGGCGTTCCCAATGGAAATTGCGGGAACGAGCTTATGCGTAACAAGGGCGAGACCTGTGATACCCCCAGTTGCGAGGTTCGCCGGAATAAAGAAGAGACAGATGCCGGTAGCGACCAGCAGTGCCCCAAGTGAAATCAGCAAGTACGATCGTATATTCTTCATGAAACACCTCCAATGATGCAATCTGATATTATTATACGTTTCCGAACATAAGGCGTCAATTGATGTTACAAGCTTTTTAATATATGGTATACTGTATAATCGATGTGTCGATAGAATAATAAGAAGGTGAAAAAAGATGATTAAGAAATTTTTAAAATTTGTGGAAATTCAGACAAAAGTCGCAAGTGTCCTGCCGTTTTTGATGGGGACGTTGATGGCGGCTTATTCCGGTGTTGAGCTCGACGCGATTAACGCGCTGTTGATGCTGACAGCTCTGTTGCTCGTGGATATGGGCACCACAGGTCTCAACCACTATATGGACTATCAAAAAGCGGAACTTAAAGAAGGGTACCATTACGAAGTGCACAACCCCATGGGGGCAGGTGAACTGTCGGTCAAAAATGCGCAATTGGTCCTATATGCACTCTTTGGTCTAGCCGTTATAATAGGACTTGTTTTATTTGTTCGAACGGATTATATTGTACTTTTATTAGGTGCGGCTTCCTTTGGCGTCGGGATGCTGTATTCGCTTGGACCGTTGCCCATATCGAGAACCATTTTAGGCGAGGTCTTTAGCGGCAGCTTTATGGGGGGCATCATTCCGTTTTTAGCGTTTTATATCCACAGTTACAGCAAGCAACCTATTCGCGTACACTTGCAAGACGGCTGGTTGACTGTTGCCTTAGCGCATCAGGTGCTCTTGCCTATCGCGTGGCTTTGCGTGCCGTTTGTTCTGCTGATTGCCAACATTATGTTGGCCAACAACATCTGTGACAGAGAAGAAGACATCGTTAACAAACGCCATACACTACCGGTGGCCATCGGCCGGCAGGCTGCAGTAAAACGTTATATTGGCATTGTCATAGCGGCTTACGCCGTGGTTTTAATCGGGGTATTGTGTGGGGTTCTTCCGACGGTACTGCTCGGCGTTTTTGTTTTGACGCCGATTGTCTACAGGCAGACCGAGCGCTTTGTAAAAGCACCTGTCAAGGGAAAAACCTTTGTTTTGGCGGTTAAAAATTTCGTTATGACAGCAACAGTTGTAAATATACTACTTTTTGTAGGGGTACTGGTGAATGAATGGATCGAACTCGGGGTATAAAAGCGAATATTACGATTTTTTAATGAGGCGCTTTTATAGCGAGGAGGGATTGTATGAATGAGATTAAAGTTAAGAGAAGTATTAGAAAACTGGTAATTTCAATTTTTGTAGCAGTTATTCTAATCGTACAAATTTTAGTGGGGGGGCTC
>JBKECV010000015.1:0-77994 GCA_047974975.1 Candidatus Fimivivens sp. | reverse complement strand
CTTTCCGCCGGAATTGCCCTCGCGCACAAATTTTTTCCCCAACATGGGTGCTAAATGGGCATCCCTCTCGGCGTGGCTGCCACTGTTTTCTACAACAGGTGTCATCGCATTTTGTGCGGCTAAGCGGCACAATTTCCACAAGCGGATGATTATTCTTTCGATGATTATGGCGCTCGTACCAGTTTTTAATGCCGCTTTTGTGTTGTTTAATCACTCCTATTATGCACGGTGGTTCTACATGCCGGTGCTCATGATGTGCGTGGCGACTGCATCTGCATTAGAGGAACGTCATACCGCTGCCATGCGGCGGGGATGGACCAGCGGCTGGCGATGGACAGCAGGTTTTATTTTCGTCATTTCGGCAGCGGTCGCCTTTTCGCCTGTCGTGGATCAAGACGGGCAATGGACTTTCGGACTCTACGATAATGCGGCCGGTTTTTGGATGGTTGTCTTTGCTGCGATGCTCTGTCTGTTACTTTCGGCCATGTTGCTCTTTTTGTTGCGCGACAGTCCGGCTTTTCAACGTGTGACCTGTCTTCTGCTCTCGTTTATTATTGTGGCCTTTACCTCTGGCTATCTCATCAGCGGCAAAAGTAGCAAAGCGCGTGACGATTGGTTTGTGGATGTCGCCATTAATGGCGGGAAAACATTTTCATTGCCAAACGAAGATTTCGCCCGCAGCGATTTGTATGAGTGCATGGATAATCTGGGCATGTTCTGGGGTTTGCCAAATATACAAGCTTTCCACTCTATTGTACCGGCATCCATTATGGAATTTTATCCCTATGTGGGCATCAAGCGCGACGTTTCGTCAAAGCCGTCAACCGAATACACCGCCTTGCGTACGCTTCTTTCGGTGCGCTGGCTCATTATTGATGCCAATAACAAGGAGCAGTTTCCCATGCCCAATTACCACCTTTTCGATGAGCAGTTGGGGTATAATATCTACCAAAACAGCGACTATCTTCCCATGGGATTTGCTTATGAATTTGCCGTTAATGAGGAAACCATGAAATCGCTTTCAGGCGAGCAAAAGGTGCGCCATATGCTGCATGCACTCCAGCTTTCCGATGCCGCCATCATTCGAAACTTTGACGTTATAACAGAACTGCCCTCGGTGGATTACAGTGCTATTTCTGCGATTGGACTTCAGGATGCCATCGATGCGCGTTATAGGCTGTTAGCAGACAGTTTTGTGATAGATAACCGCGGCTTTACCGCCACCGCCAACCTGCCGCAGGAACGCCTCATGTTTTTTTCGGTGCCTTATGATGAGGGATGGCAAGCCACTGTCAATGGTGTGCCGGCCATTATAGAAAAGGCCAATGTCGGCTTTATGGCAGTTCGCGTACCCGCTGGCGAGGCAACCATTCGCTTTGATTATGTGACCCCCGGACTTATCCTAGGTGCCAAAATAACGCTGTCAGCGCTTATCATACTGGTATTTTATCTGCTGGTGGCATATCTACTGAAAAAATGGCGTGCGAGCACTTCTCGCCATTCGCCGCCCGTACCACCGTCTGCACCACCGTCGCAGCGGCCGCGTTCTTTGGAGGAATATCTCGAAACACTCGACGCGTTGCCTTATGTGCCGTCTGATATTGAGGAGGAGAAACCATGACAAATAATGTGCTCTATCTAGTGGTTCCCTGCTACAATGAAGAGGCAGTTCTGCCTGAAACGGCTGTTCACCTGCTTGCAAAACTTACAGCGCTGATCGAGGCGGGAAAAATCAGCACTAAGAGTCGCATTCTCTTTGTCGATGATGGAAGCCGCGATAAAACCTGGCGCATCATTGAAGATTTATCACAGCGGGATACACATTTTGGCGGCGTCAAGCTTTCCCGGAACAAAGGTCACCAGAATGCACTGCTGGCAGGCTTAACAGTTGCCAAGGCACATTGTGATGCCGCCATTAGCTTAGATGCCGATTTACAGGATGACATCAATGCCATCGATGGGATGCTTTCGCATTTTCAAGACGGCTGTGACGTGGTGTATGGCATACGTTCCAAACGCGACACCGATACCTTGTTTAAGCGTACAACGGCTGAGTGTTTTTATAAGCTGATGCGAGCACTGGGGGTTGACATCGTCGACAATCACGCAGATTACCGGCTGCTCTCTCGCCGCGCGCTCGAGGGGTTAATGCAATTTAACGAGGCGAACTTATTTTTGCGTGGCATTGTCCCATTGATCGGATATAAGCATGCCATCGTTCCGTATGAGCGCCATGAGCGTTTAGCCGGTCAAAGCAAATATCCGCTAAAAAAAATGTTGTTGTTCGCCTTCGACGGTATCACCGCGTTTTCGATTAAACCAATTCGTCTGGTCACCACGGCTGGTGCAGTCATCTTTTTAGCCAGTGTTATAACGCTATTGGTTTTATTGTTTCAAAAACTGATGGGTCATACCGTCCAAGGATGGACCACGCTGATGGGCTCCATCTGGCTGTTGGGTGGTATACAGTTATTAAGTTTGGGCATTATCGGCGAATATGTTGGACGCATCTATCAAGAAGCCAAGCACCGTCCGCATTTTATCATCGACCAAACAATATTACAGTAAATTGAAAAGTACCGCGGCCCAAGCCGTGGTACTTTTTGCGACCACCGTGACATTAAAACCGTATCATGCGTATGATATAACAATAGCAGCACTTATGCACGGGAGGAGATGCACTTGCCTACAACCACAGATATCCCTTTGATTGAAAAGCTGGCAGTTGCAGACACCTCGCTTGCTTTTCAATCAATGTCATTGGTAGCCGGTATTATCGCACTGGCTATTTCCTGCATTCTTCGAAAAAATCTGTCTGGAACTTTAACTTTGGATAAATGTGACAAATTTTCGTTGTTGAAAACGAGAACAGCTGCCGGTATTATTGCTTTTGCGGCATTAATTTACTTTTTCCTTTTATCCATACAAACGCTCAATAAAGCGATTGAACCTTGTGATGCCCTTTCGGCCAAGGTGAATTTAATGGCATCGTTTTTAGTGCTTGTCGCATCTGCCCTTCGACTATATGACTTTACCGCAATCATTCCCCAAACTCTTGATGAACCAGAAATACTCGAGATCGAAGATCTTCCTCTCATATAGGGATCCCGTTCTAAACGTGTGCAGCACGCCGACGATTTTTTGGCTGCATTTTATACCGGCGCACAAAAAGACTCCCCTTAATTGGTTATATTAAAGCGGGCCTCCTTAATGGAGGCCCGCTTTTTGAACGTTTAGAAATGTTATTTTTTTATAACGTGAATACATTTTTTCGGACACTGCTCAACACAGGCTCCACAAGCAGTACACTTATCCTGATCGATATGCGCCAGACTATCGACCACCGTAATGGCGTCAAATTGGCAAGCTTTCTGGCACTTCATACAAGCAATACAACTGACCTTGCAATTCTTCATTGCAACGGCACCCTTATCATGGGAGTTACAGGTGACATGAATCTTATAGTCAAAGGGAATAATCTCAATGATATTGCTAGGACAGGTCTTGGCACACAAACCGCAGCCGATGCAAGTATCGGTATCAATATGCGCAATGCCATCCACCATATCAATTGCATTGACAGGGCACACAACAGCGCAATCACCCAAACCCATACAACCATAGCTACAGGTTCCCGTCCCGCCGAAAAACAGCTTGGCGCCCTTACAAGTCTTGGCACTTTGATAGTCAAGCTTGTCGGAGGTGTTGCCACAGGTGCCGTTACACTTGACAGCAGCCACCACAGGCTTTACATCTTCAACAGCAAGTCCAAGTGCTTCGCCAATGCCTTTGGACGAGTCGGCACCGCCGGGGATACACAGGTTGGCATTCGTACATTCGCCGGAAACCAGCGCCTGTGCGTAAGCATCACAACCGGCATAGCCGCAAGCGCCGCAATTAGCGCCGGGGAGACATTCGCGGACAGGGCCAAAACGCTCATCAACCGGTACAGCCATAACTTTAGACGCAACTGCAAGGATCACAGCGGCAATCAATCCAATCGCAGAAACGGCAATAATCGCCAAAACGATTCCATTCATAGTCTCATCTCCATTCTCAAATTATCGGAATAGGTTTTCAACCACGCCCACAAATCCCATGAAGGAGACCGAAGTAATGGAAGCGGCAACCAGTGTAATCGGAATGCCCTGAAAAGATTCAGGGGCATCGCAGCCTTCAATTCTGGAGCGAACACCGGAGAACAGAACCATGGCCAGCAAAAAGCCGAGGCCGGAACCAAACGCATTCGCCATAGATTTTGCAAAATTAAAGCCGCTATCTATGTTGAGAATGGTAACACCCAATACAGCACAGTTGGTGGTAATCAACGGCAGGTAAACGCCCAGCGCTTTATGCAGTGCGGGTACATACTTCTTGAGCACAATTTCAACCAGCTGAACCAGCGCTGCAATAACCAGAATAAATACGATGGTTTGCAGGTAACCCAAACCGTTGGGATTTAGCAGATAAATCTGAATCGGGTAAGTAACAGCGGTGGCCATCATCATAACAAAGATAACCGCCATCGACATACCAACAGCCGAATCCAGTTTCTTGGAAACACCCAAAAAGGGACAGATGCCAAGGAACTTTGCGAGAACATAGTTATTAACGAGCACGGCGCTCATAATGATAATAGCAAATTCTTTCATCGATTAACACGCTCCCTTCGCATCTTCGCCGCATGCTTCTTCGGAGCCACAGCCAGCACAACCAAATTCCTTTTTCTTGATCGCCTTGCCCTTACTGATCTTGTTGACCAGCGCAATCAGCACACCGTATACGAAAAAGCCGCCGGGCGCCAAGCTCATAATCGAGATGGTGCGTGCCTCTTCAGAAACGAGGCGAATACCCATCCAGCTGCCGGCTCCAAAAATTTCACGGATACTGGCCATCAGCAGCAGTGCCAGCGTAAAGCCGATCCCCATACCAATGCCATCCAGTGCCGAATCAACAATGCTATTTTTAGAAGCAAACATCTCGGCACGTCCGAGGATGATACAGTTAACGACGATCAACGGCAGATAGATGCCCAGCGCTACATCCAGTGCGGGTGCGTAAGCCTTTACAACCATCTGAACCAAGGTGACGAAGCCTGCAATAACAACGATATAAGATGGAATGCGGACTTTATCCGGAATGATTTTACGCAGTGCAGAAATAACAATATTAGAGCAAACTAAAACGACAGTCGCGGCAAGGCCCATGCCGATTGCATTTTGGGCTTGCGTACTGACAGCCAGCATTGGGCAGGTACCCAACAGCAGCACCAAAACGGGATTTTCTTTAATAATACCTCTGGTAAGGTTGTCAAGTTTATTCATTGCTTTAAGCCCCCTTTACTGCGGCGAGGTTTGCGACCGCCATGTTAAAAGCCTCTTTAAAAGCTTCGGATGAAGCAGTTGCACCCGCAATATTATCTATGCCGTCGGCAGAAGTTTTGCCAACGAATTGCGAAGTAAAGGCTTCCTCAGCGATTTTGCTACCAAGACCTTCCGTCTCGGCATTCTTGACGACGACCACATCGATAACTTGGTCGCTGCCATCAAACAACACCGCAACGGTCAAGTCACCGCCGTAGCCCTTGGCAGTCGCAAGCACGACATTGCCTGCAGCGCCACACTGGATGCCATTTATCACTTCTTTGAATGCAGCATCGGGATAATGCTGAACCATTTTGATCTCCAGTGGACTCTCAACTGTACCACCCAACGCAATCTTCTGCGCTTCAAACGCTTTTTCTACCGCGCCGATAAAGCACTTGGAAGAAATCGTCGCACCGCCGATAGCCGCGACACCGGAGAGACTCTCGTCCTGACCGGGGAACTGTCCTTGAAACTTCGGCTCAGCTACTTTTGAACCTAATCCCGCAGTTTCACCGTGAGCAAGCGTCTTGGTACCGGTAATTTTGCCATCCATATCAAGACCAACAATAATCTTCATGAGACCGCCGTAACCTTTCCCCTCGGCCATGACGACCGTTCCCGTGCCATTGGTAGCATTATAAACCTCGGTGACACCCTCGGGAAGATTTGAAAGTTCGAGCAATTCAAAGCCATCTGCTGCAGGCAATACTTCTCTTCTGGCAGCCTCAGCATTGGCCTTTTCAGTCGCCTCAATAATCGGGGTGGTCGCCTGCTCGGTGAGCGCCAATGCGGCAGTTATAACCAGACAAATAGCGGTAAGCACAACGATCGGTAATATAAAATCATTTTTTGCGCTACTCATTTTGCGGCACCTCCCAAAGCTTTATTTCGGGTATGGTTCGAGATGTGCGGCGCGATGATGTTCATCAGCAAAATCGCAAAGGAAACGCCTTCGGGATAGTTGCCGTACACGCGAATCAACACAGTTAAAAGACCGCAGCCAATACCAAAGATGACACGACCTTTCGGTGTCTGGGGCGAAGTGCTGTAGTCGGTCGCCATAAAGATGGCACCCAACATCAGACCACCGGTCAACATGTGATAAATTGGGTTCTGTCCAAGAAGCGCGGTAAGCGCCGCAACGGTCGCGATAAACGAAATGGTGATATGCCAGGTAATAACCTTGCGGTAAAGCAGGTATGCAAAACCGATCAACAATGCAACCGCACTGACTTCACCTATACAACCCCCGATTTGGCCCAGTGCCATCTGTGTGATGGAGGGCAGCTTGTCTGTCTGGCCGGTTGCCATCAGCGTCAGCGGTGTCGCGCCGGCAATGGTATCCGGATAGCCGGTCACCCAATCAGTCATCGGACCGGTAAAGGAGATCAACAACACGATACGCGCGGTGATGGCAGGGTTGGCAAAATTCTGGCCAATACCGCCAAAAAGCTGCTTGGCAAAGACGATTGCCACGATAGAACCAAATGCAGCCATCCACAGCGGAAGACCAAGCGGCAAATTATATGCCAGCAGCAGACCGGTAACAACGGCAGAATAATCACCGATGGTGATAGGCTTGCCACAGACTTTTTCAAATACATATTCAGCACCGACTGCAGCAACTACACAGACGGCCGCAAGAATCAGTGCACGCAAACGAAAAACATAAACAGAAACCAGCAATGCAGGAGCAAGTGCAATAAGCACATCGCGCATGATCGACTTAGTGGAATCCTGGTGACGAATATGTGGAGAGCAGTTTACGATCATTGGATTACTCACTGTTTTCACCCCTTACTTTTTCTGCGAAGCTTCTCTGACCATAGACTTAGCAAGCTTATTGGTCAGAACGAGTTCGCGTTTCGCAGGACATACGAACGAGCAGCAGCCACACTCCATACAAAGCATGACCTTGAGCTCATTGAGCATATCGACATTCTTGATCTTGAATGCATGCTCAATGGTCGCCGGCATCAGCCCAACCGGACAAGCCCCCACGCAGCGACCGCATTTAATGCAGGCGGTAGTCGGCGCCAAAGTCGCCTCCTTTTCTGCAAAGGCCAACACTGCGTTATTGTTCTTGAGGAGTGGGACCTCATCACTGGGTACCGATATACCCATCATCGGGCCGCCATAGAGAATTTTTCTAGGCTCAGCCTTGTAGCCGCCACAAAATTCGAATATTTTGGCAATAGGGGTACCGATGGGCGCAAAAACATTGCCCGGCTTGGCAACGGCGGAGCCATCGACGGTCAGGCATTTTTCAATCAGCGGCATGCCGGTTTCAATATACTTGGAAATGAACGCTAATGTCGTTACGTTGATAACGATGCAACCCACATCGAGCGGCAGCTTGCCCTCGGGTACATCGCGACCGGTCGCGTTGTGGATGAGCACCTTTTCACCACCCTGCGGGTAGAGAGAAGGCATCGCCATGACCTCAAAGTCAGCATTGTTCGCCGTTTTCTCCTGAAACAGTTTAATCGCTTCAGGCTTGTTGTCCTCAATGCCAAGAATGGTCTTTTTTTGACCAATAAATTTTTTGATAAGTGCAGCACCCTTGAGAATATGTGCACAGTCATCGAGCATTGTGCGCAGATCGGAAGTTATGTAAGGCTCGCACTCTGCACCGTTGATTAGAAGATAGTCAATAGAATTTGGGTTCTTAACGGACAGCTTGACCACCGTCGGAAAACCCGCACCGCCTAATCCAACCAAACCGCTGGCACGCACAGCAGCCAAAAATTGCTCCGCAGTCTCCACTGTGGGTGGGACGACTGTTTCGGCAACTTCTTGCAGGCCGTCGGCTTCGATGACAACAGCCTTTGCTTTCGCGCCGTTAGCCATTAGCACCTCGTCTATCTTGACAACCTTACCGGATACACTGGCATGAATGGGCACGCTGACAAAGCCTGCTGCTTCACCGATCACCTGACCGACTTTGACAAGATCCCCCGCCTTGACTACCGGCGTAGCAGGCGCACCGATGTGCATATTCATCGGAATAATGACCTTGTCGGGAGTCGGAATGCGCTGTGGTGCGCACTCTGCGGTGTTCTTGTGGTGAGGCGCATGGACACCGCTCAGTCTTTTAATAGACACTGAATGTTTCCCCCAATACTTAAAAAGTGTTGTTATTTGATTGCCCGCTTGATGTTTTTCAAATAGGGCATAACTAACCGAAGCAAGATTCCCGTAATAAGTCCCATGCCTATACCGGACAGAACCATGACGGGCAGATAATAAAATGTGTATGCCGATTTTAAAATGATACCGGCCAGAATCAACTGGCCCACATTATGCGAAATTGCCCCCACAATGCTGATAATGCGATCTCCCAGCCCCGGAATCATCCGAAACAGCAGCATGACGCAAACCGCACATAATCCACCGGAAAGGCTCAATGCAGCGCCGATTACCCCACGAGTGAGCAACACAAAGAGCGACTTGAGTATTGCAACGGTAAACGCCGTTTTCGCGCCGAGAAAAAACAAACAGTACATGGTCACAATGTTTGAAAGTCCCAGCTTGACACCAACCGGTAAAAACGGCAGGGCGGGTATCAAGGACTCAAAGAAAGAAAGTCCCAGTGCCAGTGCGAGCATCAACCCGGGAAAGGCCACCTTATAAGCGGAGCGGTGTTGTGGCGGCACCGGCATTCTCTCCTCTCGATCATATCTTAAAAGTTAAAGTGATAAGTCGTTTTTTTCTGTGGATTGATGGTCAACCTGTCTTGCAACGCTTCCGAGGCATAAACCTCAAAGTCTTTTGTCACAGCCAGAACCATACAATCATTGCGCGCCAAATAGGTGGGAAGCGCTTGACTCCCCCGCATAAAAATCAGGGTCGAAAGGTAATCCGCCAACGCGCCATTTTCAGACACCACCGCCACTGAAATCAGATCGGTTACAGCGGGATACCCCGTGAAAGGATCCATCACATGATGATACCTAATGCCCTCCTGCTCAAAATAGCGCTCATAATCGCCGGTGGTAGCCATAGTCAACCCATCCAGCGGCAGCGACGCAATAAACTCTGAAGCATCCCCTCTAGGGTCGCGCATACCGATGACAAAATCGGTGCCATCCATCTTTTTCCCCTGCACCATCATGTTGCCGCCAATGGATAGATACCCTTGAACATCGTTTGCAACAGCATACTGTCGCATTAGTGACGCGGCCACTCCCTTGGCGATACCACCAAGGTCGATGCGCATACCCGCATCGGCCAGCATGGCTGTTTGATTGGCATCGTCGAATATGATGCGACGATAATCCACCAGCTTCTGTGCGCCTTTAATCTCTTCCTGTGTGGGAATACGCGGGTTATCGCTATTCACATTCCAGACCACTGTAAGCGGTGCAACGGTAATATCAAATAAACCATCTGCCTGTGCACAGTAATCGGTAGCCTGACGCAACAACTGATAAGTGTCGCGCGAAAGGGCGACGGGTTGCACGCCCGCCGCTGAATTCAAGCGTGAAATTTCGCTTTCTTCTACGTAAAGTGAAAGCTTGTTTTCCAGTTCTTTTAATGAAGCTAAGACTTCGTCATAGGTTTTTTGTGCGTTTTCGCCATACCAACGTTGTTCAACCCACGTATTCATGACAAACTCTGTTCCGGCAGCAAAGCGCGTTGCTGTCTGTTCTTTCGAGCCGGTGCATGCAAACAGCACAGCGGTACATAACACCATGATAATCGCTATAAAGTATTTAGGCTTTCTCATGCATGATTTTGCTCCCCATAAGATGAATAGGCGATAAAAACCCACTTGTATTATTTA
Organism: Candidatus Fimivivens sp.; assembly: GCA_047974975.1. Taxonomy (GTDB): domain Bacteria; phylum Bacillota; class Clostridia; order Oscillospirales; family Ruminococcaceae; genus Yanshouia. The sequence goes on along the minus strand of JBKECV010000015.1, from coordinate 67,842 downwards.
AAACATGCAAGATACACATATTATTTTTATCGCTTTTTGACTAAAAAGTCAAGAGAAGATTGTTATTTAATGAACAAATGGAGGGAAATACCAAATTGAAGTTTGATTTTATTACATTACTATAATGGAATATAACGTGCTCTTTTCAAGCAGATGAGCTTCATCATCCAATTGTATTGCGGCGCACAGCCGCCCTCCTGCGTCTTTTGCGGCGCCGTGCAGCACGATTTACTGACAATACAATCAGTACCATCGGTAACAATATCAACAAAGCGATTCCGGCAGCCACCAGCAGACTACGTTGCAGCCTGTTGACCTTTTCCATTTGAACCTGTGCCGCCTTGGCAGCAGCAGCCGCCACCACGACCCCTTGCTCATCAATACCATACAAATTTTCAAGGGCGTCTAAAAGGCCGGCGTAGGTTTTTTCTACGCCGACATCGTAATTTCCGGCTGCAAAATTGGGTTCGAGATTTTGCAACAGCAACGTTTCCAACGCCGCGTCCGACAGGGTCGTTTCAATCCCCTGCCCCTGCAAGAGATAATAATCCTCCTCGCCGGTTGCCAATAGCAACAACAGACCGTTATTTTGAACCGCATCTCCTATTTGCAGTCGGTTAAATACATCCTGCGCATAGTCATGTATCGCCACACCACCTAGAAAATCGACGGTGAATACCACAATCTGTGCGCCGGTCAACGCATCTAAAGCGGCGCTTTTTTCGTTTATAAGTGCTTGCGTTTCTTCAGACAACACATCAGCCAAATCACGGACATAAACCATTTCACCCGACTCGGTTGCCAAATCATCTGCTGCTAGGGCACAAGGCTGTAACAACAGCACTGCAAACAGGGCTATGACCATCGGCAGTATGAAATGTTTTTGGCAGTGCTTCATGGTAAGGTGTTCCCCCTTGGTCAAACATTATCAATCCTTTTAATCCAGTCATTTTGGTGTTAATTGACTTTTTATACTGAATAGCGCCGTCTTGTCCAAGTATTTGAGCCACTGCCGGTTCTGAAAAATCCGCCATTTTGCATCGCAGGCCGTGGCGGATTGGCTCAATGCATTTTTGATTCGGGGCGGCGTTTTTTACGATGCGATGCGCCATTCCGTTTTGGTGCAGTGCTTTGAGCAGACGATTTGTTGTCACCGACGGACTTCGCCGCTTTTTGCAGGGCAGGTCTTGCGGCATGGGCCGCTTGCTGCTTGGCCATATCGCTTCTGCGGCGCATATTGGCCGGTTTTTTAGGGGACGGTTCGAATACCTGCATTGGATAAGGATTTTCCTGCTCCACCCTGATCGTTTTACGGATAAGCTTTTCGATGTCCTTGAGATATGCTTGCTCGTCAAAATCGCAAAAAGACAGCGCAACGCCGTCTGCACCCGCGCGGCCCGTTCGGCCGATGCGATGCACATAGGTATCAGGCTCATTGGGCAGATCAAAATTGATAACATGCGAAAGCTGATCGATATCAATGCCGCGTGCGGCGATATCGGTCGCCACCAGCACCTGAACCCGACCGCTTTTAAAGTTGCTCAGCGCCAGCTGCCGCGCCCCCTGTGACTTGTCTCCATGAATTGACATGGCAGATATCTTCGCCCCATTAAGCGCCTTGGCCACGCGATCTGCACCATGTTTTGTGCGGGTAAACACCAGCGCCGAATAAATCGAATGATTTTTTAATATCCAAGTAAGCAGTGCGCGTTTGTTTACTTTATCGGTCATATAAACCGACTGTTCAATCAGCTCTACCGTTGTAGCCGGAGGCGCCACCGACACTTTGATAGGATTTGTCAACAGACTGTTGGCCAACTGCTCAATTTCGGCGGGCATGGTGGCGGAGAACAGCATGGTCTGCCGCTGTTGGGGAAGCCGAGCCACCACCTTTTTAACATCGTTGATAAAACCCATATCCAACATACGGTCTGCTTCATCCAAAACAAAAATTTCCAAACCGGTAAGATCAACAAAACCTTGATTGATAAGGTCGATCAGCCGTCCGGGGGTCGCTACCAGAATATCGGTACCCCGCGCGAGTTGCTCGGTCTGTGGGTTCTGAGAAACGCCGCCAAAAATGACCGTGCACTTTAGCGACAACCGTTTGCCATAGGCTATGATGCTTTCGTGTATTTGCAGCGCCAACTCACGCGTCGGCGTGAGTATGAGCGCGCGCGCCCTGCGCTTATGCTTAACAGCACCTTCAACGTTGAGCCGTTGTAAAATAGGCAGCGCAAAGGCGGCTGTCTTGCCCGTTCCGGTCTGTGCACAACCGAGCAGGTCCTTTCCCTCCAGTGCGGGCGTGATGGCTTGCTGCTGAATCGGCGTGGGCCGGTCATAGCCTTGCGTTTGCAGCGCGGCAAGAATAGGTGAAATTAAATTCAGTTCTTTAAATGTCATTGAGTCGGTTTTTTCCTTTTTCTGTGTTTCTCTTACGGTGGCAAATAGTACACACCGCAAGGCAATTTGTTTAAATTATTATTAATAGTATAGCACAACTGCGCGACAAATAATAGCGTCGACATGCAGGAATCTTATCAAACGGCACCAATCTGCCGATATTTCATTGTAAAAATCAATCGATATTACACGCAGCTCGGCCGTTATACAGACGACTAAGTGGTAGAACATCCGCTTTGTTATTTACAAATGTCCAGCGCAATTTTGGCGAAAATCTGCGCCGCCAGTGGCAGCACCGCTTCATCAAAATCGAATCGGCCATTGTGATGCGGTGCTTTCAACGGCGTGCCGATAATCATCTCGGTCGCCTGCCCCCCTTGGGACTGCACCTTGCGCATCATATAAGTAAAATCCTCGCCACCGCCAAAATCGATATCCTTGTGAATTTCCTGAACGTCCGGCAGCTCGCCGATAGCATCCGAGACTCTCTCCACCAGCTCTTTATCGCAGGCTGCACTGCCTGCCGCCCCCATAAAACGACTTTCATAACTGCATACATACATATCGGCACTGGCGCGACAGATGCGCTCAGCTTTCTCTGCCATATATGTATTGATATCGGTCGTAACGCCGCGCGTTTCAATCGTCATAACAGCAGTTTCGGGGATGACATTTCGGCCGGATCCCGCATTTAATGTCCCAATGTTGATACGGCTACTCCCCGCACTGTGACGTGGAATGGCCAACAGATTGAGCGTCGCTGTTGCGGCCGCAGCCAGCGCATTGTTCCCCTGCTCCGGGTTGGCGCCTGCATGAGCAGCCCGCCCCTGAAATGTCACATCAAACTTGGTGCTGGCTAAAAAACCGTGTGTACCGGTGGCGACCGTTCCCAGCGCCCATTTTTTAAGGCCGATGTGTGCGCCAATCATATAGTCCACCTCGTCGAGTACCCCGGACTGTGTCATAGAATCGGCACCGCGCAGGCCTTCTTCCGCCGGTTGAAACACAAAAATAATTTTACCCTTAATTTGATCGCGATAAGCCAGCAGCAGTCGCAGCGCACCGATGCCGATAGCGGCATGTCCGTCATGTCCACAAGCGTGCATCAGATTCGTATGGGCAGAGGCAAATCCTTCTTTAAAGGGACGATGATCGGCATCGGTGGATTCCGTGATATCATTACAATCAATATCCACTCTAAAGCCAACGGTCGGACCGGGTTGAGCACCCTCAATCTCGGTGACACATCCGGTAAAACCGCCCTGCATTTGGGAAATCAGGTCCTTCCTGCCACATTGTGCAACCGCCCGCGCTTCGCATTCTTTTAAATAGGCGTCGCCGGGCATACCATGCATGTTTTCGCGCGTATGTATGCTTGGGCCAAAAAGCACCTTTAACCCCATTGTAGTAAGCTGCTCGATGATCTTAACAGTCGTCCGATATTCGGTCCACCCCGATTCGGGATATTTGTGAAGATCGCGCCGTATAAAAACCAGTTCGTCGGTGAAAGCATCCATATCGATACGGTCAAATTTAAAGTTCATTTTTGGTAGCCTCCTTAAGTTGATCGCTATATTTTTATTTTATCATACCGCCTGATGAACAGCAATCAATTAATCATCGAGCATTTTGCGCCAGCAAATATCAAACCAGAAAAACGCCGCAAAAACTTTAAAGCTTTTGCGGCGTTTTTAAGCATGGGATTATTTATTTGCAGTTTTCGCTGTTCTGGTTGTTCGCGCCTTTGGGGTTACCTGCCTGGGTGGAGGACTGATAATTGTTCTTATTGCTGTTGGAAGTTTGATGGTTGGTTTTGACCGAGTTTTGAGCATTGCTCTGATGGTTTGACTGAGGATTGTTTTGCTGGTTGCTCTGTGCACCACGCGTCGAATTGTTATTGTTATTCATTTCTTTTCACCTCACTTTTGTTTTTATTATCTGTTCATTACAGCGCTTTATGCATTTAAATTTAATCAATTTCAAAAATTTATCAAATATTAGGTGAAATTTCAGTTATTTTTACCTATTGCAATAAACACACCATAATGGTATGCTTGTATCAACAAATCAATGTTGAATGACCAATATTATATTATGGAGGAATAAAAAATGAAAAAATTTGTATGTAGTGTTTGCGGTTATGTCCATGAAGGTGAGCATCCCCCTGAGTTCTGTCCACAATGTAAGGTGCCCGGCAGCAAATTCAACGAAATGAAGAATGAAGGGTTTGTCTTTGCAGACGAACACAAAATTGGCGTCGCCAAGGATTGCGACCCCGAAGTTCTTGAGGGTCTGCGCAGCAACTTCATGGGCGAATGCACCGAGGTTGGTATGTACTTGGCTATGAGCCGCCAGGCCGATCGCGAGGGTTACCCTGAAATAGCAGCTGCTTTTGCTAAATACGCCTTTGAAGAGGCCGAGCATGCCGCCAAGTTTGCCGAATTACTTGGCGAAGTGGTCCATGCCGATACTAAGAAAAATCTTGAGTTGCGCACAGCAGCTGAGCACGGCGCCTGCGCCGGTAAGAAGCACATTGCCACCCGCGCAAAACAGCTTGGCTACGATGCAATCCACGATACCGTGCACGAGATGTGCAAGGACGAGGCGCGCCACGGATGCGGTTTTGAGGGCCTGCTGAAAAGATACTTCGGCTAAAAATAGAAAGGCTTTTATAAAGCAATCTACAACCGGATATTTTTTGAAATGCTGATCTGCAATTGTCATAAATTAAGGCGGAATCCAAATTTGGATTCCGCCTTAATTTAGCTATCAGGTAAGATCGCTTCCTATTTTTATGAATCCGCTGAATCGATGGCACGAAACCCCTTGCCCAAAATTTGATTAGCTTGGTTGACGATAACAAACGCCAATGGATCTGCGTCACGGATTAAACGTTTCAGCTTGAAAAATTCGGTTTTGCGCACAACACACATCAACACATATGTATCCCCGGCATTATAAGCACCAACCCCGCTTAAAATCGTTGCGCTTCGGTGCAACTGATCAATAATGCTCTTGGCTATGGGTTTGGGTTGATTGGTTATAATCATCACGCTCATAGCGGAATCAGCGCCGTTTAAGATCGTATCCACAACCTTGCCGGAGGTAAAGGTCATAATCAAACCATAAAGTCCCGCTTCAATATTGCCATAAACCACTGCGGCCGTCACCATGATCACGCCGTTGAGACCAACAACAAGCTGCCCCGTAGAGACATAGGGGTATTTCTTGCGTATGAGTTTGACTATTAAATCTGTACCGCCGGCGGATGATCCTTGAGAAAAGACGATACCGCCGCCAATACCGGAAAAAAGACCGCCAAATAACGCTGCCAACAGCGGATCACCTGTATAAACCGGCGATGAAATAAAAACCCAATCCATCATCAGCGAAAAAATAATCAGCACACGCATCGTATACAAAACAAAATCTTTACTGATATATCGCCAACAGATAATCAAAAACGGGATATTCATCAGCAGGCTCATGGAGCCGATTGGCAATCCGGTTAAATAGTTAACCAATACTGTAATGCCTGTAAACCCACTTGGCGCTATTTGATTAGGAACAGCAAACATTTTAACGCCTATAGTGAGAAAAATTGAAGCTACAACATCTAATGCAAGTCCCTTGATCCCTAAAAAAAACCGCCTCTTGGTCAAGTTCATGGTCCGTCTTCCTCTCTTATTTGCATTGCTTTCCTTCATACATGAGCGCATCGAAAATGACACGGCATTATTGTCGATGGTAAGCAAAATTAATGATTAATCCCAATGCTGCTTAAAACCGGTGCCAAGCGCCTCGGTAGCATGGGTAATAATCACAAAAGCACTATTGTCATTTTGGCGCACCAACGCCTTTAATTTAAAATTTTGTCTTTTATCCACCACACAAAGCAGTACAGCAATGGACGCACGACTATACCCGCCCTGCGCCGATAGCACTGTCACACCACGTTCTAACTCAGTGAGCAGCGCTTGCGTGACCGCTTGCTGTTCGCGTGTAACGATCAGTGCCAGCTTTCTGACATCCGCACCGTCGATGATGCGGTCAATGACGACTGTTGAGACGTAAATCATCACCGTACCATACAGAATAGTATCCGCGCTGCGATAGACTATTGCGGCCATCAGCACAACGGCGCAATCAGTAATTAATACGATAAAACCAAACGAAAAGTGTGGATGCTTTTTCTTTATCAACATGACAATAATATCGGTACCGCCGGTTGAGTCCCCGCGCATGAGAATAATGCCGAGACCAGCACCTGCAAAAACGCCGCCAAATACCGAAGCCAACAGCGGTTCGCCATTATAAGGCGGCACCAACGCTGTGGTGGCATCCATTATAAGAGACATAATCACCGTAATGCGCAACGTCCGCAAAATAAAACGGCGCCCGAGAATACGCCACCCCAATAGCAGCAACGGAATATTCAAGGCAAGACTCACTGTGCCGATTGGCAGCCCAAACAAAATAAAAAGAACCGATGCAATACCTGAAATACCGCCGCCAACAATACGGTTGGGTGCGGAAAACACGCAAATTCCCAACGCCAATAGGGCTGCGGCGGCAGTTTCAGTGAAAAATTCAGTTTTGAAGTAGTGCCGCGTCTTCGATGTCGGGGTTTTTTCTTGTTTCATGCAAATCCCCGTCCAAAATCATTTTAAACAATGTCCGAATACGCTGCTGATTTCCACCGAGATACAACCACCCAAACAGCGCTTCAAGTCCCGTCGCAGCACGATATTCACCGGCGGACGTGTGGCGTGGCGGTGTCACACCGTTTGCATTGCGACCGCGTTTAAACACTGTCATCTCCGCTTCGGTAAGAGCGGGCGAAATCACATTAAAACCACGCGCTTGCGCAGTGGCCCGCACCATCTCTACCGCGAGGGTATGCAGCTTCTTGGCCGAAAGACTGGTGTAACGATTGACAATCTCCTCGCGCACTAACATCTCATATACCCCATCCCCGACAAAAGCCAGTGTCAAAGGGTTAATGAGCCTGAGGTCAGGCGCATTTTCCGCATTCAGCATACAACCCGCTCCTTATCTCAGATAATCAAATTCAAAACCGTCAATGTCAACGGTATCGCCTTCTTTGATACCCATTTCCTCCAGCTTATCGATGATGCCGCTGCTACGCAGCGAACGCTGGAGATATTGCAGCGATTCGTAGTCGTCCATATTAACCGAACTGAGTATATAAGGTAGCCAACTCGCTTTAATATAGTATATCCCATCATCGCCGCGTGTAATCTCAAATTGATGCCGCTCGTTGGTATCAATTTCGACTTCCGGCAGCGGATCAGGTTCATAGCGCAGCACCGGCGGCAGCTTATCCAACTCGGCAGCAACTGCATTTTTAAGGGATTCTACCCCCTGCTTAGTAGCCGCAGAAATCGGGAATACCCGATACCCGCGCTGCTCCAGTGTTTTTATAAAGCTGTCCACTTGTTCGGAGGATGCAATATCACACTTATTGGCAGCCACTAACATCGGCTGCTCAGCCAGTGCCTCTGAAAAATTAGCCAACTCACGATTGATCAGGTCAAAGTCGTCAAGGGGATCTCTCCCCTCGCAGCCTGAAACGTCCACGACATGGATCATCAAACGGCAACGCTCCACATGGCGCAAAAACGCATGCCCCAATCCAACCCCTTCGGACGCGCCTTCAATCAAGCCGGGAATATCGGCCATAACATAGCTTTTTTCCGCATCCACCCGCACAACACCCAATACCGGGGTTAGCGTCGTAAAATGATAGTTGGCAATTTTGGGCTTCGCCTCACTCACCATCGAAATCAACGTCGATTTACCCACATTCGGAAAACCGACCAATCCGACATCCGCCAACAGCTTTAATTCCAGTTGGACGTCAAATTCCTCTCCCGGCGCACCCGGTTTTGCAAAGCGCGGTATCTGACGCGTGGGCGTCGCAAAATGCTGGTTGCCCCAGCCGCCACGTCCACCCTTAGCAATCACAACCGGTACATCGTCCGAGATATCAGCCAACAGTCTGCCCGATTCACGCGCGCGTATCAGCGTGCCCACCGGCACCCGAATGACAAGATCCTCCGCCGTTTTGCCGCTGCATTGGCGACGACCGCCCGGTTCACCTTCGGGCGCAAAATAACGCGTCTTATATTTAAACTCCATCAGCGTTGTTTTGTTCGTATCGGCCACAAACACGACATTGCCGCCACGCCCGCCGTCACCGCCGTCCGGGCCACCTGCCGCGACATATTTTTCACGGTGGAACGACACACAACCATCGCCACCCTTGCCGCCTTTGATTTTAATAGACGCCTTATCAATAAACATATTTTACCCTCCTTTGTGGGGGCGCACACCAACAACTTACGTCCATTGGGTGCGAGTTATTCTACGCGCCGACCCAGCGCAGAAAAGAGCACCTCCAACGACCTTTAAAGCCGATGGCCAAACGATAAATCTGGCCGGCTCATGTTCTGCACAATAACAGCGAGCAGCATTGTTTTTTCATCCTCGCGCGCTACTCCGAAACAACGCAAGGATCAGTATTGCATCACGAGGCCACAAGACAGAAAAATCCCGAGCGAACGCTCGGGATTTTTGTTCGTAAACTTAGTTCTGTGCCGCGTAGACCGAAGCTTTCTTGCGGTCACGTCCCAGGCGCTCAAAACGGAGTGTTCCGTCAGAAAGCGCGAACAGAGTATCATCCGAACCGATTCCGACATTCTCGCCAGGATGGATGTGGGTGCCTCTTTGACGAACCAGAATATTGCCAGCCTTAACAAACTGACCGTCAGCACGCTTCACGCCTAGTCGTTTAGACTCGGAGTCGCGACCGTTTTTAGTTGAGCCTACGCCCTTCTTATGTGCCATTGGTTTTGCACCTCCAATAATAAATGGTTTAGATTTCTTTAAGCATTAATCGCGGTGATTTCAAGCTTGGTATAGGGCTGTCTGTGGCCCATCTTACGCTTGGAATCCTTTTTGGAACGGTAGGTGAAGACGGTGATCTTTTTGCCCTTACCATTCTTTAGAGCCTTGGCAACAACCTTCGCTCCCGCTACAGTGGGGGTGCCCACAACAGCGCTATCATCTTGTCCAACAACGAGAACGTTGTCGAATTCGATGGTTTGATCGGCCTCAATGTCGAGTTTTTCGACAAAAATTACGTCGCCCTGAGCGACACGGTACTGCTTACCGCCGGTAGTGAATACTGCGTACATGTTACACCTGCTTATCTGTTCAGTCTCGCTGCTTTTAGGCGGCACCTTTGAAGAGGCACACTTATGACCTAAAACATGCGGCAAAAATTATAGTATCATAGAGTTTTGGCTTTGTCAAGGCATTTTTCTCTCTTTTTCAGCATCATAATACGCACAAAGTGTTTTGCTGCACCTCGTGTGCTTTTTGAGCAAAACATAATGGCTTAATCTTGGCTGTGATCGGTCTTATCAATGCCCTGTACACCGTTATCTTCAACCACAACGTCATCCGGCTGTGATTGCGCGTTGGCAATAGCGCCGTTGCTGTCCTGGCACGCTGTCACATCTGCCGATTCAAGCGTTGCACGCAACAGCCATGCAGGTGCAGTACCATCGGCCAGCTTCTTGTATGCTACTATCCAGAGTAGAACAGCAACCACCACCATACAGCCTGCTAATACTTGAGAAATGCGAATGCCGCCGGCCATCAAGCTGTCGGTACGCAACCCCTCAATGACTGCGCGCCCCAGACCGTTAATAAAAAAATACATCAACGTCAATTCACCGTTAAATTTGCGCCGTTTGGTGTACCTGACGATAAACAAAAAACCCAACATCGTCCATGCCGATTCATAAAAAAAGGTGGGATGCACCGGTATATCACGCATCTGCAATACTTGATCAGGCGTAAATCCCGGCAACAGATCAGGCTGCATATGAAAATAGCTGTCTATCATCGGGCTGACCATACGCCACGGCCCTTCAAAGTAACCACCAAACGCCTCGATATTGACAAAATTGCCCCAACGTCCGATCGATTGCCCCAGCAGCAAACCACCCAGCGATGCATCCAGCGCTTGCACGACCGGAAGCTTCCAACGGCGACACAGCAGATAACCGCATAATATTGCCGCGATAATGCCGCCGTAAAAGGCGATGCCGCCTTTCCATATCTGAACAATCTCTGCGGGGTGCAACTTATAATAATCCCACGAAAAAGCAACATAATAGGCTCTTGCACCCAACATCCCCGCGATGATTGCATACAGAAAAACATCACTGAGCTTCTCTTTGTTAATACCGAATTGAGCCGCGCGCCAAGTGGCGTAAATGACGCCGAGTGCGATGCCGGTCACCACAATGATGCCATACCAGTAAATAGTAAACGGTCCGATAAAGAGCGCGACCCGTGAGATGGAAAACTCCAAACCCAAACCGGGAAACGCCAACTTTGCAGCGGTATCAGTGCTGGCCAAATGGATAAATGAATCCATGTTTGTCTCCTCTTTTCTGTCTAGTCCCGCACCACCGAGAGTGCGCAGCGCACAGGGTCAAAGTTCTCACGCAGAAAAGCCTGCGCGTCATTCAAAGTCAATTCATCGATCAATTCCAACGGTTCATAGGCGCTCAAATCCGCGAAAGAGGCCAACACCATCATACCGGCCATCGCCTCAACCGAACTATAAATGCCGGCATAGCGACCGTAAGCTGCACGACGCGCACGCTCAAAAGCCTCGGCCGAAATGCCTTTTTGCTGCAATTCTTCCACCCCTTTTAAAATACGTGCAAACACCTCGTCGGGGTTTCTGGATTCGCCGGAGAAAAGATTTACAAGGTAATTGGGGCCTGCCATCACCTCATAGCCAAAGCTGGCGTTAATCAAACCCTCGTCATAAAGTATGCGGTAAAGCGCAGTCGACTCGCCCGCGACCAAATCGCAAACGATCTCACCGATCACCTGTGCGAGGATATTCTCGCGATAGCTTTTTGGGGTTCCCTTAAAACCGATTTGGAACAGCGGCGTTGCAACCTCGAGCTTCTGTTCCACCCGGCGCTCACACACCGACTGCGGCTCGTCGATTTCACGCGTGCGAACCGTCACCGGCGCAGCCGGCAACAAAATTTTGTCGCAGGCCTTAATCACCGTTTCGACGCTGAAATTGCCGGCGACAGACAGCACCATGTTGTTCAGGTTATAAAACGCATTGTAGCAACGATAAAGTAGGTCGGCGGTGATATCAGAAATAGAATCCACCGTTCCCGCAATGTCCACTCGAATCGGATGATGATGATACAGCGCCCCCAACAGGTTGAAATAGACGCGCCAACCGGGATCGTCATCGTACATTCTAATTTCTTGTCCGATAATCCCCTGTTCCTTTTGTACTGTTGCTTCAGTAAAATAGGGCTTTGTAACAAGATTCAGTAAAATCTCAATCGACTGGTCAAATTTATCAGTACAACCGAAAAGATAGGCCGTACGATCAAACGATGTATATGCGTTGGCGGAAGCGCCGGTTTTGGCATACTGCTCAAAGGCATCCCCCTCCTCGCTCTCAAAGAGTTTATGCTCTAAAAAATGTGCGATACCATTGGGCACAGTGGTATAGTCTTCATCGCCGATTGCAAACGAATCATCTATTGAACCACAGCGGGTGGCGAACAACGCATGCGCGCCTGAAAAGCCTTCCATCGGGCAAAGCATCAACGTCAAGCCGCTGGGATGAACGATACGGGTATAGCCCTCCTCCAGACGACGGCAAGCAATATTTTCACTAAGCATCCACCGATTCCTCCTTTGAAGTAAGCAGATAAATCGCATCAAGTCGAATTCTTTTGGCAGCTTCAATCACTTGTTCTCGGGTTACGGCATCCATCGCGCACATCTCTTTTTCAGGCGTGGCAACTTCATCCGATAAAATTCGGGCGAGATACCAATCCTCCAAGGTGCCGGGATAATCCGACACAGCACGCAGGCTGTTTTTAATCTGAAGGCGCGTGTTTTCAAGCGTTTCATCATCAAAATTGCCATTTCTAATCTCATCGAGCTGTGCGAGTATTTCTTTTTTAGCACTCTCGATATTTTCTTTTTCTACGCCACAATCCACGACCATAACGGCTGCATTCCGATCATAGCGCGCCGCACAATAATAGCAAAGTGACAATTTCTCTCGTACATTTAAAAATAGCTTTGAAGATGGCGTGCCGCCATAAAGTGCCGTCATCAGGCGCATAGCGGACTGCTCGGCCATATTGCCACGTCGGTCGCTGCGCAACCCGAGCACCAGCTTAGACTGTGCCACATCGAGGTATTCGACCTTATTGAGCACCGTTTCACCCGCAGCACAAATTTTCGCGTCGGTAAAGGGGTGCGGCGCCCGCGTCATGCCGGCAAAGGCTTGCTTCATAACCTGCGATGCAGCCGATGGGTCGCCCGATCCGACAAACATAATCTCTATAGCAGCGGTATCCAAGAGTTTGCAGTAAGCTTGAGCCGCCTCTTTTGGGGTGAGTTGTTGGGCCTGCGCCACCGTACCATACTTTGGAAGTGCTGCCGAATCATTGCGCCCCATGAGCATCCGGCACTGTGCAAGCGCGTAGCTGCGCTTGTCATTGATCAGGCTCTCTATTGCATCTATCAAATTCTGACGTTCCAGCGAAAATTCCTTTTGATCAAAAGTGCCGTCTTCAATCATCGGCTCCATGAGCAGTTCACGCAGTAGCGTCGCCGCCTGCTGTACGAGTGCTTCCCCGTCTAGCGTAAAGCGGTCATCAAGCATTTTTATGCCCAATGTAACGATCTGGTTCCCCCCGCTTTTGCCGACATCAACAGCAAGCGAGGCCCCATACATCGCGTCGAGGCGACGGTTGAGCTGGGTAAAGTCTTTGCAGCTTTGGCTGCCCTTTCGCAGAAGAAACGGCAATATAGCATTGCCACTCACCGTCTGCCCATCGAGCGGTACAACCAAGTTGATGGAGATCCGATTATGTTTAAACTTTGGATCGCTTAGCACTGACAGGTTAACGCCGCGCGAGAGCGCGGTACGAATCAGATTTGTCGTCATCAATACCTCTCCAACCTTTTCATAAATTTTTATTGTGTCATTGTATCACAGATCTGTGAACATTTCCAGCATTATACTAAGCACGCGCTCGAGTCTGAATGGGGGCAAAGCCTGTCAGGATACGTCTCTAACTTGCAGTGCCGATAATAAATGCAATATTAAACACAAATCAACATAATTTTGACAGCGTTTTGTATTAGTGTGCACCAAAAGTCACTTTAGAATGCATAATAAAAGCTGCTCCGCAAAATGATGGTAAAATCATTCTGAGGGGCAGCTTTTAAACCAACTTTATACGCTTGGTGGCATGTCGTCCTTCGACGAGACCGCTTCATCGGACACAGGTTCAGTGGCCGCATCATCAGATATTGTAGATTCAGGCCGGTCGGCAACAGCTACTTCGTCTTCACTTTTATTTTCTGCGTCGGGGATAACAGTCTGCTTTTTAACAGAAGCCATCTCACCCGTGGTCATCAGGCTTTCAAAATCCTCTGCATCGATCTTCTCGCAGCGAATAAGCGTTTCTGCAATCAGCACCAGCTGATCCATATGCGCAGCGAGGTTTTTCTTCGCCAGTTCAAAGGCCTCTTCAACCAAATTGCGAATTTCGTTGTCAATTTCGGAAGCAACTTCTTCAGAATAATTGCGGGACTGATTGAAATCACGCCCCAAAAACACTTCGCTCTGGTCATGACCGTAAACCACCGGTCCGAGTTTTTCGGAAAAGCCATAGCGCGTGACCATCGCACGGGCAATGGCGGTAGCGCGCTCAATATCATTGGAAGCGCCGGTCGATATATCATCAAGCACCAACGCTTCAGCCACACGGCCGCCAAGCAGTGTGATGATATTTTCTTTCATCTCCTTGCGTGTGTGATAACTCTTGTCTTCAGCAGGCAGACTCATGGTGTAGCCACCGGCCATGCCGCGCGGGATGATTGATACCTGGTGGACTTTGTCGGCGGTGTCCATATAATAAGTGACCACCGCATGACCCGCCTCGTGATAAGCGGTGAGCTTTTTGTCTTTTTCGGTGACGAGACGAGATTTTTTCTCAGGGCCTGCAATGACCTTGATGGTTGCCTCCTGAACAGTTTCCATCGTGATGGCCTTCAGGTTGTTTCTGGCAGCTAACAAGGCAGCCTCGTTGAGAACATTCTCAAGGTCAGCACCTGTAAAACCAACGGTGGTAGAAGCAATCGTCTTCAGGTTGACATCGGGGCCCAGCGGTTTGTTTTTAGCATGAACCTTTAAAATTGCTTCGCGGCCCTTAATATCAGGATAACCCACAACAATCTGGCGGTCAAAGCGCCCGGGACGCAACAGCGCCGGATCGAGGATATCCCGGCGGTTGGTCGCAGCAACGACAATAATGCCGGTATTGGAGCCAAAACCATCCATCTCGACCAATAGCTGGTTTAAAGTTTGTTCGCGCTCGTCATGACCGCCGCCCAGACCTGCGCCGCGCTGACGACCGACAGCATCAATCTCATCTATAAAAATGATAGCAGGGGCATTTTTCTTGGCCTGCTCGAACAGGTCACGAACACGCGAAGCACCGACGCCGACAAACATCTCAACAAAGTCGGAACCGGAAATTGAAAAGAACGGTGCACCCGCCTCGCCGGCGACAGCACGCGCCAACAGCGTTTTACCGGTGCCGGGAGGTCCCACAAGCAGCACACCCTTAGGAATGCGCGCGCCAAGCGTATTAAACCGCTCCGGCGATTTTAAAAATTCAACCACCTCGACCAGCTCAGCCTTTTCTTCATCTGCGCCGGCGACATCAGCGAAAGTAACGCGGCGCCCCTGCTCAGGTGTGCGCGCCTTGGCCTTGCCAAAACCTGAAATATTGCCGCCGCCGCGCGATTGCTTAATCGTGAACCACCACAGCGCGCCCATGGCAAGGATAATCACCATTGTCGGCAGATACGAAACCCAAAACGGCATCGTCGCAATCGGTATTAGTTCGTGGGGTATTCTATCCTCAGGATGCGCGCGGTTGTATTCTTCAACTTTCTCCTGCACCGTATTGATAAACAAGTTAGTGTTGGGCACTGTATAGATTTTCTCTTCAGTTTCGCCATCCAATTTAAACGTGAGCTCACCGGTACCGAGGTCAAAGGTATACTCCTCAACTTTATGATCATCAAAAAACGCGACAATTTCGGAGTATTTATAGGGACTTTCTTTTTTGCCCAAGCCGAACATACTGCTGGCGAAAAGCACAAGCGCAGCCAGCACAGCAATATAAATAATAATGCCGCGGTTATTTTTAGGATTAAAATTGTTGCGCGGGTTTTGCCCCGGGCCCTGATTGGGGTTTTTATTTGGTTGGTTAGAATTATTCAATCGTTACACTCCCTGCTAAAATTTATTTGTCGTATACACGCAGGGCTTGAGAACGCCCACATATGGTAGATTGCGATATTTTTCATCGAAGTCCAGGCCGTACCCGACCACAAATTCATCCGGGATGGCAAAACCTTTGTAATCCGGTACAATATTGACACGACGACGCTCAGGCTTATCAAGCAGTGTCGCAACACGAATACTTTTGGCATCCTTAGCGCCGATGTGCTCTTTGAGATACGAAAGTGTCATGCCCGAGTCTAGAATATCCTCAACAATGAGAATATCCCGATCGGTGAGCATTTCGTCAAGATCTTTAATAATTTTGACGACACCGGTGGTTTTGACACCACTGCCGTAACTGGAGACGGACATAAAATCAATCGAGGCCGGAATGGTAATGGCGCGCATCAAATCTGCCATGAATACCACCGAGCCTTTGAGCACACTGACCAGCATCAGGTTTTTGTCTTTATAATCCTCTGAAATCTGACGTCCTAACGCGGCAACCTTATCCTTGATTTCCTCCTCGGAAATAAGCACCCTTTGAATATCATTTTGCACTTTCTGTCATTCCTCCTGTATACTGATCAACACTGCGTGCCGGGTCGTCTGTGAAATGGCGGCTCGTTGGCTCACACCAAGTCCTTCGATCCAAATAGGCCCTTGTTCATCGCTCAGAACGGCTAACGCATCTCTGAGCATCACCGGAACAGACCCTGCATTGAGCAGCTTTTTTAGCGATTGTGTGCAATTATGCCCAACAAGCGTAATTCTATCACCAGCCGCACGCGCGCGCAAGGTGATAATCTTATCTATTCTATCACAGTCAACTGCGTTTTTAAATTGCAAACTGCAGTTATTTACAAAAAATTTTATCTCTGTTATATCAATTTCGCATATTTTAAGAAAAAAACCGTTATTGAGCGGGATCTTGACCGGTATTGTTGCCTCGGAGAGCAAAATTTGCCGTTCTTCAATACGCGGCGCTTTAATCAAGGTTTCAAGATAAAGCGTTTCGCTGTCACAGCGCAGTGTATTTCGGCTGTCGAGTGAAATGCCCCCGCTGCCGGTCGCCGCCAAATCATCGACCAATGCCAGTCGCGTCGCATCGTAATGCTGCCCCGCTGCAAGCAGCATTTCTTTGTAGCAACGCAGCCGAATCGGCTTGGGTTGGTGCAGCAATACAAGGCGCGACCACTTTGGCCGGTGTGGTAAAAAAGACTGCAAGCGTTTAATCCCATCGGGGAGCGTAGCAGGCGCTTGCGCCATAGCGGCCGCTGCCAATGCCAGCGTTGTCATCTGCCCTAAAAGCATCTTATCCGCTTGCAAAGCGTCGACAGTGCGGCACACCGCTTGCTCAAAGGACGGGTTGAGTGCCTTTAGCAACGGGATCAGCGTGTGTCGAATATTGTTGCGTTTGTAATCATTTGTTTGATTGCTGGAATCGGTGACAAAATCCTGCCCTTGCTCTTTGAGGTACTCCTCCACCTCGTCGCGGGTACAATTGATAAGCGGACGTATAATATTATTTCTGACAGGGGGAATGCCACACAAACCTTCGAGCGCCGCACCGCGCGTCAGATTCATGATCAGCGTTTCTGCATTGTCGGAAAGCGTATGTGCGGTTGCAATTTTAGCATTTGGATCAAGACTTTGCAGCACTTGATACCGAAGCACACGCGCGCCCTCTTCAGTTCCACAACTGTTTTGGGCACAATAGGACAACACGTCGACACTTTTCACGACCAAGGCAATTCCCAACCGGCTGCAAAGCGCCTCGCAAAAACGCGCGTCACGATGGCTTTCTTCCCCACGCAGCTGATGGTTGATATGGCAGGCTGAAAGCGCAATGCGCAACGCGTCTTTTAGCGAATATAAAGCGCAAAGCAGGGCGACTGAATCCGCTCCGCCGGAAAGTCCGACAATAACTTTTTCGCCCTGCTTGAGCATATGGTGTGATTGTATGGTTTTTAAAATGTTATCCTTCATCCCGTACAAACTCCGGTGTCGTGAAAGTGGTATGAGCACCATCCCAGCCAAATTTAACGCTTCCGGTTGTGCCATGGCGGTTTTTAGCCACGATACATTCAGCTTCGCCCTGCGGAACATTGGGGTCGTCCTTAGCGTAGTAGGCCGCACGATAAAGCATCATGACAATGTCGGCATCCTGCTCGATCGAGCCGGATTCACGAAGATCCGACAACATCGGCCGCCGATCGGTGCGTGTTTCGGGTCCGCGGGAAAGCTGTGACAGCACGATCACCGGCACGTTGAATTCCTTGGCCATAATTTTAAGGGAACGCGTCATTTCTGAAACCTCTTGAACGCGGTTTTCGCTGCGGCGTTTGGAGCCGTCGCCACCGGTCATCAGCTGCAGATAATCGATTACAACCAGCGAAACGTCGCGCAGCCTGCGCAGTTTGCCTTTCATTTCGCCAATATGTATGCCGGCTGTGTCGTCCAAATAAACAGGCAGTGGCGTCAACTTTTGTGTAGCGACCGCAATTTTCGCCCAATCCTCCAACGAAATATTGCCGCGATGCAAATTTTCTGAAGCGATAAGTCCCTCGGAGGAGATCAGGCGCTCCACGAGCTGCTCGTTACTCATTTCCAAAGAAAAAATCGCAACTCTGCGTTTTTGCTTGGCCACATTCAATGCGAGGTTTAATGCAAACGCAGTTTTACCCATGCCGGGGCGCGCTGCCAATACCAACAGATCGGATTTATTCAATCCCATAATAACCTTATCCAGCAGCGGGTATCCTGTTGGAATGCCCACATACTCCTCGCGGTCCTCACCACTTAATCGCTGCAAGCGATCATAGGTTCCCGCAATGACATCCTTAATATGCGTAAAACCGGAAGAATCCCGCCCTTGCCTCAGATCATATATCCCCTGCTCGGCCATATCCATGAGCAGGTTCGCATCTGTATTGCCCTCGCGTGAAGCGCCGACGACCTGTTCAAAGGTAGAAATCAGGCTGCGCAAATAATATTTTTCCCGAACGATGCGGGCATAGGCTTCTGCGTTACCGGCGGTAGGCACCACCTGCGCTAGCTGTGTCAGATAAATTTTGGCATCCTGATCGGTGGGAAAAACATCCTCCCGGCAGACTTGCTCTAAAATTGTAATAAAGTCTATCGTTTCGGAGGCGATAAACATCCGCATAATAATCGAAAAAATATCTCGATGCTGTTGGCGATAAAAGCTTTCGGGTTTTAAATATTTGAGCACCTGCGGCACACACTGCGAATCGATAAGCACCGCGCCGAGCGCCGATTGCTCCGCCTCAAGATTATAAGGAAGCTCCTGCGGCGTTGCGCCAAAAAAATTATCAAATTTGTTTTCCACCCCAAGACCTCCTTTGCCCTGATCAATCTAAAAATACAATGGAAACTTCCCGCAGATTATATCCTTACTCGCAGACGACAATTTTTGTTTTGGCCGCGATGCCCGCATGCAGCTTGACGACCGCTTCATACTCGCCATGGGTTTTAATATCCCCATCGAGTGAAACTTTTTTCTTATCAACCGCTGTGCCGAGCTGTTCAGTCATAGCATCTGCAATTTCCTTGGTGGTAACGGCGCCGAAAAGCTTGCCGCCTACCCCCGCCTTTGCGTGTATCTTGACAGTCATGGCGTTGAGCTTTTGAGCCAGTTCCTGCGCATTCTGCTGCTCAACCTGCGCGCGATGCGCCGCTGATTCCTGTTTGGACTTCATCTCCCCCATCGCCTGAGGGGTCGCGGGTTGCGCCAGTTTTTTAGGCAGTAAAAAATTGCGAGCATATCCGTCCGAAACATCGTGGAGTTCGCCCTTTTTACCGGTTCCCTTAACATCTGCCAATAAAATGACTTTCATTTTAGTGTACCTCCAACGTTGAAATTTAAACAGCCAGTTAGGCAATATGATTTTGCTGTGTGCAGTCCTCAATGGCTTCAAGCAGTTTTTGACGCGCATCCTCCATCGAGATATCCGGCATCTGAGCCGCTGCCATCGTCTGGTGTCCGCCGCCGCCGAGCGCCTCCATGATCACCTGAACATTCATCTTGCCCATTGAGCGCGCAGAAATGGATATGCCGGCATCATATTCATAAAGGACAAACGAGGCATCCACATCGCTGATACTCAACAATTCATCAGCGGCCTGCGGCGCAATAAGCTTGATATTTTCACTCATGGCAGTTGCTGTCGCAATCGCACAGCGGTGGTATATTTCCGCAGAGGAAACCACCCGCGCGCGCCGCTGATAAAACTCCATCGACGAGGAAAACAGCTTGCGCACCTCAACTGTATCTGCGCCTTGCCGCCGCAGATAAGCCGCAGCTTCAAAAGTGCGCACACCGGTACGGATAACAAAGTTTCGGGTATCGAGCATAATGCCGGCTAAAAGCGCTTCTGCTTCCAGACGGGCAATGCGATGCTTATCGCCGAGATACTGTATCAGCTCTGTCACCATTTCAGAAGCTGAGGACGCATAGGGTTCGTGATAAAAAATAACCGCATTATCAATATACCCCACCATACGTCGGTGATGGTCGATGATGGCAACATTTTTACACGCGCGGTAAATATCAGCAGATTCCAACACATGTTCAAGATGTGTATCCACAATGATGAGCAGCGTGTTGGGCGTAATGGTATCCATAATATCAAACGGATTTAAAAAGCTGTTTTCATAGCCACTCTTCTCTAAGCGCTCAATCAAGGTACTGACAAGATTGCGCGAGCGATTGATAGCGATGACAGCCGGCTTACCCATCTGCTGAATCGGGCGCAATAAACCAACCGCAGCACCCAAACTGTCCAAATCTGCAAATTTATGCCCCATAATAATAACATTGGAACTTGAGTTGATCAGTTCAGCCAACGCAGTGGCCACAATACGCGTCTTGACCTTGGTACGCTTTTCAATACCCTTGGAAACGCCGCCGTAAAAATCGTAGCCGTTTTGCGTCTTAACAGCGGCCTGGTCACCGCCACGGCCCTGTGCCATATCCAACGCCTGACGCGACGCCTGTTCGCCCTCGGGATATGAATCGACATTTCTGGCAACACCAACTGAAAGCGTCACCGGGATTTTATCCACACTTGAAAGCGCGCGCACGCGGTCGAGCAACGCAAAGCGCTTTTCAACAATATCGGACATGTGCCGCTCCTCGATGACCGCAAAAAAACGATCGCGATCGGTCTTGATGACAAAACCGTTGTAATCACCCACAAACTGTTCAATAACATATTCAATCTGCGCTGTGAGCTGAGAGCGCTCATTTTCCTTGGCATCCTGCAGCACTTCATCCAGACTATCTATCATGATGGCCATCATAGAAGGGCGCGACGCCCAATATTGTGCCGCATCGCGTTTTAAGTCTGTGTCATCGCAAAGATAATAGATAAATAGCGAACGAACGTCTTCCGACGTCGAATTTTGGTCGTTGACACGCGTGTTATGGGCTGAATAAACAGTATAAGAACGGTTTTTAAACGTGATTGAAAAACCACCGTCGTCGCTCCTGATCTCGCCGAGAATCTCGCTGATAGGATGGCCGTAACGCTCGTCGTCATCAAACAGATGTATGCGGCAAAAATCATTATACCAAAGTAACTCGCCCTTATCGTCCGCTACCATAACCGGCAGGGGCAACGATACCAGTGTATCGTTCTGCGTTTGGTCAATTTCTTGACCAATACGCGTGATAAAACGCTCGACCTCGCGCTCAGCTCGAAGCATATATAGGAGTGCCAAACCAAGCGTGACCAGAGAGATAGACACCACAATATAAAAATAGGTGACATTAAAATATAACGCCGCCAGCGAAACGGCCACCAGCTCAAACAACATTAAATAAAAGACAGGCTGATACAGCCTATTTTTTTGTCTCATCACATTCTCCTATGTCAAAAATCTAAAACGTGGTTAACGCGTGACGTGCCGACTAATTATAACATCTTTGTTTTAAAATGGCAAAACAAAATCGATCTGCCAAAAGGACTTGGCGGATCGATTCCTGTATGTGCCAAATTACGGCACCTGTATTTCCTGTATAATAGGCAAAATCAGTGGGCGACGTTTGGTCTTACTGTAGAGGAACCCGCCGAGCTGATCCCGAACAGCCTGTTTAAGATTAGTCCATTCCCTACCGCCCTGTGCGTTGGCTGCTGTCGCGCTCAGCGCCTGCCTACAAACCTGCTTGGCACTGTTTAGCAGCTCCTCCGATTCGCGTACATATACAAACCCACGTGAAACGATATCCGGCCCGGAAATGACAGCGCCGGTCTTTGAGTCAATCGCTGCAACTGCAATGATCAATCCCTCTTCAGCCAAGAGTCTGCGATCGCGTAGCACAATGCTGCCGACATCACCAATACCGATACCGTCGACCATGACAGCACCGGAGGGCACCGTTGCCACAGCCTTGACCGAATGCTCGGTCAACTCAATTACGCGGCCTGTTTCGCTAACGACGATATGGTCGGGTTTAACCCCCATCTCAATCGCCAACTCGCGGTTTTTGACCAGATGCTTATATTCACCGTGCACCGGGATGAAATACGTCGGCTTAATCAACCCTAAAATGGTGCGAATTTCCTCGCGGCAGGCGTGACCGGACACATGGATACCCATTGTGCTTTCGTAGATCACTTCAGCGCCCAGCACCATGAGGTCGTTAATGACTTTACCCACCAACTTTTCATTTCCGGGAATCGGTGTGGCCGAGATGATGATGAAATCGTGCCCGGTAACATTGATTTTACGATGGTCACCTCTCGCCATTCGGGTCAGGGCACTCATCGGCTCCCCTTGGCTGCCGGTGGTGATAATGACAACATTTTCGTCCGGAATGTTTCGCATATGGTCAATGTCCACAACCGTGTCCTTAGGCGCTTTAAGATAACCCAGTTCCATGGCCTTTGCCGTTACATTCTCCATGCTGCGCCCGGAAACAACAACCTTTCGGCCGTGGCGCACAGCGGTATCGATGACCTGCTGAATGCGATGCACATTAGAAGAAAAAGATGCGACGATAATCCGGCGATCCCCCGCCTTTTTAAACAACATTTCAAACGATTCACCCACGCGGCTCTCGCTCGGTGTCATGCCGGGGCGTTCAGCGTTGGTTGAGTCGGACATGAGCGCAAGCACACCGTGGCGCCCCAATTCACCGAAACGCGCAAGATCAATCATCTGCCCGTCAACCGGCGTGTAGTCAATTTTAAAGTCACCGGTATGCACAAGCGTACCGGCCGGTGTAAAGATCGCAAAGGCACAGGCGTCCGGAATGGAATGGTTGACCGAAATGAACTCCACCGAAATGGTGCCCATCTTGACAACATCCCCCGCCTTTTGAACATGAAGCTTTGCGCTTTTCAGAATACCGGCTTCTTTGAGTTTCCCCTCCACCAGTCCAATGGTTAAACGCGCCGAATAAACAGGCACATTGACCTCTTTTAGCAAGTAACTCAGTGCGCCGATATGATCCTCATGACCGTGAGTCAAAAAGACGCCGCGCACCTTGTCCTTATTTTTGATAACATACGAGAAATCCGGAATCACA
The DNA here is from genome assembly GCA_047974975.1 of Candidatus Fimivivens sp. Lineage (GTDB taxonomy): Bacteria > Bacillota > Clostridia > Oscillospirales > Ruminococcaceae > Yanshouia. The sequence continues at coordinate 44,485 of JBKECV010000015.1, read as the reverse complement.
AGGTCGATGCCCGGCATGTCATCATCCGGAAAGGCCAAGCCGCAATCGACGATTATCATATCATTTTTGTATTCGATCGCCGTCATGTTTTTACCGATTTCGCCCAAACCACCGAGCGGGATAATACGAACCGGATTTTTATCCGATGTCCGCTTTTGACCGCGGCGATTTCTGGGCTTTTTAGCCTCAACCGGTGAGGTGGCAAGTGGCGCTGCTTCGTTTGCTGTCTGCGCAACATCCGGGTTTTTCGGCCTGCCGCGTCGGCTGTTGACAGGCTTTTGCGGCTGAGTAACCACAGACGGTCGCTCCGTTCGGTTATCATCTTTCCGTTCAAAAATCTCTTTTTTAGTGAGCGGTTTTCTGGGCCGGTGTGTCCCTTCGACCTGCTTCTTCCGGAACTGCTCCTGCTTTGGTTGCGGTGCAGCTGTTTTCTGAACGTCTAAATCTACCTTTCCATACAAGCCAGTTTCAGTTATCGCAACATTTTCAGAAGCTTGTTGACGGTTTTTAGGCGCAAATCTCGAACGCCGGGAGAAATCGCTTTTTCCCTCGGCGGTCGTTTTGTTTTTTGTTTCAGGCACAAATAATCCTCCATATTCTATATTTTCATAATTTAATATGTAAGTTTCGCCGCCATTTCCGGTCAACGACGAAAAAAAACAATCCAATATCAAAACGGTTTTCACCATGATTATAATAATTTTATAATTAAACAATTATATTCGCTCTTCCCAAATTTGTCAAGTATCGGCTTTTAATCGACACATCCCTATTGTGTACGGCGTATAGGTGTAATATAATAGAGTATAAATTTTATTAAGAAAACAGCACAATTTCTGGAGGGATTTATGTCGATACCGCAAAAGAAGATTTCAATATTTACGGATGGCGCATGCTCCGGCAACCCGGGGCCGGGTGGTTGGGGCGCAATTTTACGCTATGGCAGCGTCGAACGAGAGCTTTCGGGCGGACAGCGAGAAACGACAAATAACCGTATGGAGCTCACCGCTGTGATACAGGCCCTGTCAGCGCTCAAAGAATCCTGCGAGGTCACCATCTACAGCGACTCCAAATATGTCATCGACGCAGTTGAGAAAGGCTGGGCGCGCGGCTGGCGCGCACGCGGCTGGGTCAAAGCGGATAAAAAGCCTGCATTAAATGCCGATCTTTGGCAGCAGCTGCTTGACCTGTTATCGCAACACAACGCGCATTTTGTTTGGGTAAAAGGACATAATGAACACCCGGAAAACGAGCGTTGCGATCAGCTTGCAGTCACCGAAAGTAAAAAATTTTAAAAAATTAAACAAAGCTATTGCATTTCATACAGATAAGGTATACAATAAAGTTGACAAAAAAAGTATAGCTTTTCTGTTTTTAGGGTATTCTAATGTATTAATTAGACTGTAATTGATAGTGCCGCATCTGCTGCAATCTCTTTCTGGACTGAGCAGAGCAGTATTGAGATAGCGATTTTCGCTCTTGGAGGTTTTATCATGGAAAAACGTTTTGTTTATGCGGATAATTCCGCAACCACCGCAGTGTCCAAACCGGTGTTGGACGCTATGTTGCCTTATTTGACTGAGCATTACGGCAACCCTTCTAGCGTATATTCCAAGGGTCGTGAGGCCAAAACCGGACTTGACGCCGCGCGTGAAAAAGTGGCAAAGGCTTTAAACGCCAAAGTCAATGAAATCTTTTTCACTTCCTGTGGAACCGAGTCGGATAACTGGGCCATAAAGGGCGCTGCCGCCGTGGGTGCTAAAAAAGGAAAAAAGCACTTAATCACCACCAATTTCGAGCATCATGCCGTGTTGCATTCCTTTCAGGCGCTGGAAAAACAGGGTTTTGAAGTCACATACCTGCCGATTGATAGCGAGGGTTTGATTTCTTCCGAGCAGGTCAAGGCCGCCATTCGTCCCGATACAGCGCTTGTCAGTGTCATGTACGCCAATAATGAAATTGCCACCGTGTTGCCCATCGCTGAAATTGGTGCTGTCTGTCGCGCAGCCAAAGTCTTATTCCACACCGATGCTGTGCAGGCAGTTGGCAATGTCCCGATCGATGTTGTCGATCAGAATATCGATATGCTCTCACTGTCGGGTCATAAGATTCACGCCCCCAAAGGCGTTGGCGTGCTATATGTCAAAAGTGGTGTTGTGATCGAGACCTTTATGGACGGCGGCGCACAGGAACGCAGCCACCGAGCCGGCACTGAAAATCTCGCCTCCATTGTGGGACTTGGCACTGCCATTGAGATCGCCACGACCGACATAGAGGCTCGCAACACCCATAAAAAAGCGATGCGCGATCGTCTGATCGACAGTATTTTAAAGGAAATTCCGCGCTGCCGTCTGAATGGCAGCCGCGAACACCGTCTCCCCGGCAGTTTGAATATCTCGTTCGAGGGTATTGAGGGCGAATCCATGCTGCTGATGCTCGATATGAAAGGCATCTGCGCCTCCTCCGGCTCCGCCTGTACTTCCGGCTCACTGGATCCGAGTCATGTGTTGTTGGCGCTTGGCCTGCCACATGAGGTTGCGCATGGTTCGCTGCGCCTCTCTTTCAGCGACGAGAACACCATGGCGGATGTCGACTATATTCTGGCCCAATTAGAACCTGTCATCTCTCGCCTGCGTGCAATGTCCCCACTGTGGGAAAAACTGATGGCCGAAGAAAAATAATCTTCCAAAAAATAAGGATGTGTGTATAGTTATGATGTATTCTGAAAAGGTTTTAGACCATTTTTCCAACCCGCGCAATGTCGGTGAGTTGCCCGATGCAAATGGCGTAGGCGAAGTAGGTAACGCCGTATGTGGCGATATTATGAAAATGTATTTAAAGATTGACGAGGGCATCATCAAAGATGTCAAATTCAAGACTTTTGGCTGCGGTGCCGCCATTGCAACCAGTTCGATAGCAACCGAGCTGATCAAGGGCAAGACACTTGACCAAGCCTTGCAACTGTCGAATAAAGCGGTTATCTCCGCGTTGGATGGACTGCCACCTGTCAAGGTGCATTGTTCCGTTCTGGCCGAGCAGGCCGTGCGCGCCGCACTTTCGGATTATTACCGCAGACAGGGCATCGATCCTGAGCCGATTGTTGGCAAGATCGACGATGACCCGCACCACTGCGAAAACTGTGCGACCTGTGAAAAAAGCTAACACCTGTCAATACAGACACGGTGATTCGATTATGATCCACCGAATTTTTGACACAACTCAATTTTGGAGCCAGCGCCTTTTGGGCGCTGGCTTTTAGCATGCCTTTAAAAAACCACCGGATATAAACCGTCTTTTTCATATTTTTAATGCGCTTTAAATATAATGCAATATGTATTCAGTCCGCTTGTGTGCGCCCTTTTCGTATTGGGTAATGCTGTGCTTGAACATATTTTCGGGAGGTGTAAGTTTGGATAACGATGATTTGTATTCTGAAAATGTTGTCGATTTTTTCATTAGAACAGGGGCCTATTTTGAACGCTTTATATTTGAGCATCCCGGTTTTATCGCCAGTCACACCATTAACGACACCTATACTGTTTGTTACGTAACTCGGGATGGGTATCGAGATATGCTTCGTTTTATGGGCTCTGAACCCGGTTTGCCGAATGTTCTGGGACTTCTGGGTCGCCCGGAGTTGGAAGCCTCCGGCATTACTCAGATTCAACAGCAGCCTTATCTCGACCTAAAAGGCCAAGGCGTCCTGATCGGTTTTTTGGATACGGGAATCGATTATACAAAAGATGTCTTTAAAAACAGCGATGGCACCAGCAAAATAGAGTTCATCTATGACCAGTCAATACCCGGAACGCCACCGGAGGGCTTTCCAATCGGTGTGGAGTTCACCAAAGAACAAATCAACGCGGCACTTGCCTCAGTGTCTCCCCAAAGCATTGTGCCCCATACCGACGATGTCGGGCATGGCACTTTTTTAGCCTCAGCAGCAGCCGGCGCGGCCCATGACGATTTTATCGGCGCTGCACCGGAGGCAGCCATCATCATGGTCAAACTCAAAAAAGCTTATCCATTCATTCGCGAACAGCTCGTCATTCCAGAAGAGCAGCAAAATGCATTTGAATCGACATCGATTATTTTAGGTGTGGAATACATTATAAAAAAGGCAAAACAACTGCAGCGTCCGGTCGTCATATGTATCGGCCTTGGATCCAATTATGACATTCATGACGGCAGCAGTCCTCTGGAAAATTATCTGTTTGATGTCGCAAATATTCCAGGGGTATGTGTCTGCGTGGCAGCCGGCAACGAGAGCCAGGCCAAGCATCATTACCACAATCGCTTTACGCTTGATCAAAAAACCATGGACATTGATGTTCAAGTGGGTCAAAATGCTGGAGATATTTTTATCACCATCACAAATCGTCTCTCGGATATTATATCAATATCGGTACGCTCCCCCACCGGTGAAGTGGTAAAACGCGTACCGGCCAAGCCGCTGCTTACACAGGTGACAAAACTCGTGCTGGAGGAGTCACAGGTTAGCATCTCCTATATCTTTCCTGTCAGCAGCAGCGGTGACCAAGTGACAATTGTCAGAATTTTCAATGCCACACCCGGTCTGTGGACTATTACGGCCTATGGGGATTTTATTATTGATGGTTCTGTCTTTGCTTGGCTTCCTTTGACAGGTTTTGTTTCGCCGAATGTCGAATTTTTATCGGCCACACCTTATAACACCATCACGTTTCCAGCCACCGGACTGGGTCCTATATGCTGCGGAGCCTACAACAGCGTGCGCAACATCCTTTATCCCCTGTCCTCTTGGGGTCCGACGAGAATACAAAATGAATCCCCCGACCTGTTGGCGCCCGGTTACCGAGTCAGCGGTGTATATCCTACGGGGTTTGGCTATATGAGCGGCACCAGTTGCGCCACTGCTATCACTGTCGGCGCGAGTGCACTGTTGATGCAATGGGGCATTGTAAAAGGCCATGATTTTGGTTTTTGTACCCCTACAATAAAAGCTTATCTTATCCGTGGTTGCAACCGAAATGAATTAAACGTTTACCCCAATCATCAGTGGGGATACGGTATGCTAAATTTGACACGGACTTTCTATTATATGCGTGAGCTGTAAGATATCTCGTTGCTAAAATTACATTTTAAGAATCGCTTATAGCAGATCTTTGGACCGTGAGAAAGGAGTCGCTTTTTTGGATAAAGACACTTTGTATGCACCGGATATCGTCGATTTTATAATCAGGAAGGACGCTTATTATGACCATATGATTTTAAATCATCCCGGCCTCATTGCAAGCTATACCATTCAAGGCACCTATATTCTGTGTTTTGCCAAAATTGAAGATTACAACGAAATGAAATCCTACATGGGTATCGATTATATAAACAGCATCCCAACGGTTTTGGGACTTACCATCCGTTCCAGCCTGGAGTCCTCCGGTATTCTTCAGGTACAGCAACACCCCTATCTTAATCTAGATGGCACAGGAGTCATCATCGGCTTTGTAGATACCGGAATCGACTATACGCAAGCAGTTTTTAAACGCGAGGATGGTACCAGTAGGATCCGGTATATCTACGACCAAACAATTCCCGGCGCACCGCAAAACGGTTCTCTGCCGCTTGGAACAGAATATAACAACGAACAAATAAATGCCGCACTGGCTTCAGACAATCCTTATGAAATTGTGCCACACCGAGATGAGGTGGGGCATGGTACTTTTCTGGCATCAGTTGCAGCTGCCAGCCCCTCGAACGACGTCATTGGCGCTGCCCCTAACGCCGAAATTATTATGGTGAAGTTAAAAAAAGCTTATCCTTTTTACCTCGATCGATTTATGGTACCTCAAGAGCAAGAAAATGCCTACGAGGCTTCTTTTCTCATGCTGGGCGTTGATTACATTGTCCAAAAGGCAATCGAGATGAATCGCCCGGCCGTCATATGCATTGGACTGGGCTCAAATTATGACAGTCATGACGGCTATAGTCCCTGTGAGGAGTATTTGTATACAATCAGCAGCATCCCCGGTATGTGCATATGCACATCGGCCGGAAATGAAAGTCAAAGTAAACGCCATTTTTATAAACAATTTCCGCCGGATAAAGGGCCAGTGGACATAGAAATTCGCGCAGGTGAAGATGCGGGAAATATTTTCATGCTCATTACCAATAAAATCAGTGATCGCGTTTCTGTCTCGCTGCGCTCCCCTACCGGCGAACTGATTGAACGCATACCTGCTAAGGCTGCCTACTCGTTAACCACTCGTCTTGTATTGGAACGCTCAGAAGTTTCCATCTCCTATCACTTCCCAATTGAGGGCAGTGGTGATCAGGTTACCATCGTTAAGATACGCGATGCCACCCCCGGTATATGGACTGTCACCGTATATGGAGAAATAATTCTTGACGGAACGATACACGCCTGGCTGCCGTTAACGGGTTTTGTTTCGCCCAACGTGGCGTTTCTTACTCCGGACCCTTACTATACCATCACTTATCCCGCCACCGGACTGGGCTCCGTGCGCTGTGGCGCCACCGATGCCGACGGCAATTCTTTATATCCCTATTCCTCATGGGGGCCTACAGCAATCGCACCGCTCGCACCGGATTTTGTCGCGCCGGGTTATCAAATCGGCAGTATCTATCCAATGGGATACAGTGTTATGAGCGGCACCAGCATTGCAGCTGCCATCACCTGTGGCACCTGTGCACTGATGATGCAATGGGCCATTATCGATGCACACAACCTAGGATTTAGCACGTCTTCCATCAACGCCTATTTAATACGAGGATGTGACCGCAGCGATGAACTGACTTACCCCAACGCTCAGTGGGGTTTTGGCTCTTTAAATCTCATACAATCTTTTTATTATATGCGCGAAATAGCTTCCGAATAAGATTGCCCACGACGCCTCAAAACCTTTTTAATAAACAGGCCTTTTCGTACCGGCGCGCTATAATAATCCCACCATGGCAAAAAGCAACGGCTACATCCCATGGCAGCCATTGCTTTTTGGTTGAATAAAACCCGCTCTATATCCCTTTGTCTGGCAGGTTCTTACATATTATGTGATACAAAATAGGCCTTGGCCGATTCAATGCAGCGGCGCGCATGTTCAACAGCACCCAAAATGCCAATTCGCTTTAAATGCGGTAACTCTATGCTGCATACAACATCATCCGGCAGGCGGCGCACATAATCGGCAATATTAATAGCACCTTCACCCACATAATGGCGGCCATCGCGGCCAACAACGAGCAGCTCTTCCTTGTCGGTTGGAATATCAGCCGGACCGTCGCAGATATGGCAAAACTTAAACCAGCTCTTTGGACAATGATCCAACGCTTCAGGTGCAACATGGGATCGGTATGCATGCAGTGTATCCAACATGATGCCGGCGTTGTCCCGATTAATCGTCGTCAATATTTCCTTGGCCTGCGCGAGATTTGCAACATCGGCCCATGTCACAAACTCAAGCTGCACGCCCATACCGTAGGATTTGGCCAGATCACAAAGCTGTGCAAATTTTTCGATATAAATTTCCTTATTCGACGTCCATATGCTGCTGAGCACATGACGCGCGCCAAGGCGGGCACCCACTTCTATCGCTGCTGTATATCTTTTGATATCGGTATCCTCTAAAATTCGCAGCAGCTCGATATCGTGTACGCGAATCCCGGTATCCTCCATCGCGTGCATCGTATCCCGAAGCATTTCAGGCTGCGATGCAAGGTCATAGTTGGACTCCCCTTTCACACCGAGGTTGACAATGCGCGGACTGACATAATCGTAGCCGGCCAGATTGGCGGTGTAGACCAGTTCAGGGGGCGGGCAGCGCAGCGCAGTCAAATGCGCCAGTGAATATTCTCGTTTCAACACAACCATCCTTTCCAGAGGCGCTGTAATATTAAAAGGGGTTGGCGCAATCAGATGATCAATGCCGCGTTATTTTTGGCTAGCCTGAATTTCGGCAACAATCTTGTTAATGGATTCGGTCATAGCCGCAACCGGTTCCGGCAATCCTGACCAAAGTTTCACTTGAATGGCGCCCTGATGGATGCTCATACCCAGTCCGTTGAGAATGCGACAGCCCGCCTGTTCCGCTTCTTGTAAAAATCGCGTTTTAAGCGGATTATAGGTGGCGTCAAAAGCGATCTGCCCCGCGTGAAGCAGCGCGGTGTCTATCGGTGTTTCATCTGCGTGCGGATACATCCCGACGCCGGAGCAGTTCAACACAACATGGCATTGGCTGATAGCTTTTTCGTACTGCGATTTCTCCTCAAAGGAAATCCATCCGGCAACGGGTGCAAAGCGCCTGTTAATGTCCTCCGACAGGCTTTTAGACGCCGCATCAAAACGATCGACGATGACAATCTCTTTTGCGCCGTGAAATGCCAATGCACAACAAATTGCACGGCCAACGCCACCGGCGCCAAAGATGAAAAAAGTACTGGCTTTGATATCGCAATCGGTTTCAAGCGTCAGCGAGCGGATAAATCCGGGCCCATCAGTATTGTAACCGATCAGCTTGCCATCCTGCTTAACCACCGTATTAACGGCCCCCATTTTTTCGGCAAACGCGTCGAGGCCATCCAAGTGCTCAATGACCTTAATCTTATTGGGTTTGGTCACGGCAAAGCCGGGGCTGTTCAGGTGGCGAAATGCCTCAACCATTTCTTTGAGGTGATCATTTCCCACCTCCAGTGGGAAGTAGAAAAATGGCAATCCAAGTGCGCGATAAGCCTCATTTTGCATTCTGGGTGCAAAAGATTGGCGTAAAGGATTCCCCATAAGGGCAATCAACTTGGTATCTACAGTAATCATGGTTACCCCTCTTTTAACGATTCAGCGGGCGAACGTGCCACCCGCTGAATATTATTTTCTTTACTTGCCGAGATAGGCGTCGACGAGCTCCTGTCCGACCTTTTCAGCAACGGAATCGTATATCGGCTGCGCAGCCGCTTTAATCTCAGCATAGAGCGCTGCGGAAACCGGGACAACCTCGGTTCCGGATTCGGCAATAACCTTGGTTTTTTCAGCTTCAAGCTTGTCCGCCTGCTCATGTGCATAAGCGGTAGCAGTCGCTACAGCCTGATCAAGAAGTGCCTTCTCCTCATCATTGAGCGCATTGTACTCAGCAGGATTCATGATCAGCGACAGAATATGGGGCAGATGGTTGGTCTGGATGATGTAATCCTGAACCTCATACAGCTTATTGGCCGCGATAACCGCATAGGGATTTTCTTGTGCGACAACAGTGCCCTGCTGCAAACCGGTGTACAACTCGCCAAAAGCCATAGGCGTGGGTGCCGCACCAAGCGCTTTCCAAAAATCCATATGGTTGGCATTTTCCATGGTGCGTATCTTGACGCCGGAAAAATCGTCAAATTTTTCAATTTTTTTGTTGGAGGACATGACACGGAAAGTTTGATCCGCATAACCCAGCAGCTTATAGCCGGCATTATCATAGAAGCCTTCAATTTTACCCATGAAGCCCGCATCATCAAAAACGGCTCGGAATTCTTGGATGGTAGGATACACCGCCGGCATGTCGAATATAGCCAACTCCGGGATAAAGCTTACCTGCGGTGCAGTGGTCTGAACAACAAAGGTGACACTGCCGTCCTTGCAGCTTTCAAGAAGCGCAACGTCACCGCCAAGGGTGCCGTCGGTGTAAACATCGATGGTCATCCTGCCACCGGAAAGGGCCGCAAGCTCTTCAGAGAGTTTTTCGCCGTAGAAATAAGTCACCGTGTCCTTGGGGCTATCCATACCAAGTGTCCATGAATACGACCCAATGTTGTCACCTGCTTGATCAGATGTGCCGGCAGAGGCTGCCGAGGAAGCGGATTTGGCACCACAAGCGGTAAGAGAAAATGCAGTGGCAATAGAAAGTGCGAGTGCTAACAGTTTCGAATACTTTTTCATAGTTGGTCTTTCTCCTTTCAAAATAGGGCATTGCCCTTCTTGGGAAACAAAATTTAAATACCCACCAACGCGAGACTGATGGCCGGAAAAGCAACAATAAGCGCCAAAGCCAACAGGAACAGCAAAATAAAGGGGATGGCATGCTTGGCCACATCCATAACAGGGATGTCGGTAATCGAGCTGGCCACAAACAGATTGATCCCTATGGGAGGCGTTACAAATCCGATTGCCAGGTTTGTGATCAAAAAAACACCAAAGTGTAATGGGTGCACACCAACAGTTTGCATAATCGGCAACAGAATTGGCGTGAGAATCAAAATTGCGGGACCGCCGTCCATGACCATGCCCACCATCAGTAAAAACAGATTGACAACCAGTAAAATGAAAAATTTGTTGCCACCAAAGGTATCGCTGATTGCGGCGCTCACAAGCTGTGGCACCTTGAGAAAGGTCAAAACGCGTGCAAAGGCAGTCGCCGCGGCGAGCAGGAATAAAAGCGGCGCATAGGTACGAACACTTTCTACAAAAATTTTGTAAAGTTCGTTAATCTTCAGCGTTTTATACACAAACAAGCTGATAAACAAGGCATAGAACACCGATAAAACTGCGGCCTCGGTCGGCGATGCTACGCCGGAATAGATACTGCCTAAGATGATAACCGGTGTCATCAGTGCCCAGAAGCTGTCAAAAAACACTTTGATGAACCCCTGCTTGTGCAAACCGTCGACAACCTCATTAATCTTTGCTTTATCCTCGCCATTGCGCAGGCAATAAACGAGCGCATAACCCATCAGGCAAAATGCGATCAAAAATCCGGGGACAACACCCGCTATAAACAGCTGGCCTACCGACGCGCCGGACGCCATGCAGTACAGTACAAATGGGATAGACGGTGGAATGATAACGCCCAAGCTGCCTGACACGGCGACCACGGCGGTTGAGAACTTCTTATCATAACCAAGGCTGACCAATACCGGCACGGTCATGCTGCCAACAGCGGCAACAGTAGCCGGCGCGGAGCCGGAAATAGCACCATAAAATAGACAGGTGATGATAACCGCACAGGGTACCCCGGCAGGAACTTTTCCCAGAAAGTATGTAAAAAAGTTAAAAAGTTTCTTGGAAACACCACCACGCGCCATAATAATGCCGGAAAAAATGAACATGGGGATGGCAAGCAGTGGAAAGCTATTGATGCCGCCGATCATCTCACGAATCAAATAGGTGCCACCGGCCGGAAACTTAGGCAGTATCAGAGACGGCACAATGGACGTAATGGCGATACTGGACGAAATGGGGACAGAGATAATCAGTAATACAAAAAATGTGGTAAATACAACGACGGCTGTCATGATTCTCCTCCTTCCACTTGACCTGGTTCCCCCTTCGCACTGCGCACAAATACCAAAGACTTTTCTACAACGCCTTGCATCAGCCGGATAATGCTCAAGAAAAAGCCTATCAGCGGCGCAATGTAAACAAAAGCCATCGGTATCTGCATCGCCGGACTCAGCTGGCCGCTCATGATCGCGTTGTTAAAATAGGTCCAAGCAAAAGGAACCATATAGATATAGAATAACAACATTATTGTTTTTTCAACAATTTTAAAAACTGCTGCAACTTTCTGCGGAAAGAAAGAGACCAGTTGCTCTATTTTAATGGATATTTGTTTATTAAAACAGTAGCTGATACTAAGGAACCCTGACCACACAAACAAAAAACGAGAAAGTTCCTCAGACCATGAGAGTGGACTATTAAAAATGTACCGCGCTATGATTTGCGCACCCATAGCCAGCGACATAATGAGCAAAAGTAAAACTAAAATCGTTTCTTCCAAACTTTCATCCAACCATTTGAGAACCTTCATAGGCCACCTTTTTTCCTTTCTTACAAATATTACCGCGTGTGGCAGCGACGCTTGATTAAAGTGCCGCTGCCTTGCGATTGAATGGGACTAGATGTGTGCATTTTTAGTGCGGTTAATTCGTTTTATGAGAGGCAGCATGCTCGGGCGGCTCGTACACGCCTTGGGCATTGCGAATAACCTTACCGTTGACGACACGACCATCGGGAGAATAAACATCGTTGATGTTCCAGCAACCCGGGGTGGGCACCGGAATGTTCTGCATCGGTACATCCAATAAATAAGGCCTATTGGCTTCAATCGCTTTTTTCAGGGCGGGTGCAAAGGCGTCGGCGGAATCGATTTTGACCGCCTCAATGCCGTAACCCTTGGCAATCTCTGCCCAATTGGGGCTATAGCTTTCACCGTCGGGCGTTTTAAATATGGTCCCAAATTTGGTGCCGTAGTTGCCATACTCAAGGCCGGCGATGGTCCCAAACGCCGCATTATTCATCACAACCCAGATAACGGAGATGTTTTGTTCAACCGCAGTGGCAATCACCGAGGGGTTGGTGCCAAAACCGCCGTCACCGATCAGTGTGATCACCACCTTTTCAGGTGCTGCCAGCTTGGCGCCTAAGATGGCGGCCGAGCCGAATCCCATCGTTGCAAGACCGGACGGATGGTGGATACTGCCGGGAACTTCAATGTCAAACTGCTGTGCGACACCATTCTTGTTCCAACCCACATCGGTGAAAATAAGTGAATCGACAGGAAGCTGCTCTCTAACATCCTTGAGAATGCGCTGAGGCGTCATTGGAAAACGGCTATCATGGCTGATCTCAGCATTAGAAGCCTTAAAGGCCGCTTTCTCTTCGGCAATTTTTTCGCGCAGTTCAGGACGCGCGATGCCGTTGGGGCAAAGCTTCTTAGTTTCCTGAAGAATCTGCTGCAACGCGTATTTAAGGTCGGCTACCGCACCGATTTCAACGGGATAGTTTCGACCAATTTCGGTTGGGTCGATATCAATTTGCAAAAATTTGGTCTTTGCCATATCGAAGGTCACACCCGGATACCAACTGGAGCTGTCCGCTTCCGCAAAGCGGGTACCAAGTCCGAGAATTACATCGGCATTCGCAGTGAGTTCATGGGTGAACGCCATACCCCAAAAGCCTGTCTGCCCAATCATCAGTGGATGTTTGTCCGAGATGCACCCCTGCCCCATCAGGGTACGCGAGACAGGTATGTCCAAAAATTCAGCCAGTGCCGCCAAATCTTCAGAAGCTTGCGCCAGCAAAATACCACCACCTGCATGCAGCACGGGATTTTTAGCTTCAACCAGACGTTTGGCAATCGCCTTGGCGGCGTCAGGCGCAAGTGCGGGTCGAATCGTGAGGTCGCTATCGAGATAGGTGCGCTCAAACAAATCGGTATCAACCTCGCGGGAGAACATATCCATCGGAACCGATATGAGTACCGGGCCGGGTCTGCCGCTTTCAGCAAGGCGAAACGCCTTATCAAGAATGACCGGCATCGCCTCCGGGTCGTCTATACGCCATGCGCGCTTGACAATGGGCTTATAAATATCGTACTGTGAGCCATCGCAGTGCAGATTCACTTCCTGATGCGGGTGACGACCGTAATAATAGCTGGGTGCATCACCTGCAATCACGACCATGGGGATGGAGTCGAACGCTGCATTCGCAACGCCGGTAAGGGCGTTGGTCATGCCGGGGCCAAGATGGCACATGACCACACTCGCCTTATGTGTGATACGCGCATAGCCGTCGGCCGCAGTGGATGCGACCTGCTCGTGACGATTGGAAATGTATTTAATTTTTTTGCTCTTCTCAAGCGCATCCAACATGGCAATAACGGTATGGCCACAAAGGCCAAAAACATGCGCAACACCACGGCGCTCCAAGTAATCCACTATTTGATATGAAAGCAATTTTTTCATATTTTATTTGCGCTCCTTTCTAATCAATGCATGATCCAACAGCATAGGATGCAAAGCTTTATGCGTCCATCTGCGGATCGTAGAATTCGCCGAACAGCCACGCATCGCTGGGTTTATCTTCCGGAATCGGCACAGATACCCAAGTCACGTTCATGTACTGACGCAGTGCAATATTCTCAGAGATAATATTACCGCCCCAAGTACCGCAGCCCATCGAGTTGGTCATCGGCATACCGTTGGTGTACGCACCGGCATTCGCCTTGTTCTGCGGCTGACGAACCATAATTCTGGAAACAGGTGCTGCCAAGCCAAGCCGGTGGATGTGATCTTGATTAAACGAGTAGATACCGCAGGAATGGCCCTTGCCGCCCACTTCGTAGATGGCGCGCATCATATCGAGCGCATTTTCAAACGCACCGTCATACTTAAACAGCGCAAGTAATGTGGTGAGTTTCTCGCCGGAGAAAAAATGCTCCTTGCCAATGCCGTCGCCTATGACTGCAATAAACTTATACATCGGCCCAATACTAAATCCAGCTTTCTCAGCGAGTTTCTGAGGAGGAATTGCAACGGTCTCAGGCAACCTGTGACCATTTTCATCCCACATGACGCGCTTAATCAGCTCTTTTTCTTCCTCATTGGCAAAATATGCTCCCTCGGCCTTGAGCGCCTCAACCGTTGCGTCGAAAATGGACGCATGTATAATCAGGTTTCCATCGCAGGAACAGCCGGATCCAAAGTCTGAAGTCTTTGAAATTCGAGTATTTTTAGCAGCCTCTTTAGGATCGGCAGTCTCGTCATAAATCATCGTGGAGTTTCCTGCACCCGAGCCAAAGGCCGGCGTGCCGGAGGAATAAGCGGCCTTAACCATGGGACGTCCGCCGGTGGCAATGATCAGATCTGCGCGTTTCATCAGCTCATCGGTCTTGGCCAAGCTCGGCTCTTCAATAACCTGAAGAATGTCGGCAGGTGCGCCTTCGCGGACAAGCGCCTCACGCATGATCTGGACGCACTTGGCGGTGCACTGCTTTGCACGGGGATGGGGCGAAAAGATGATGGCGTCACGCGCCTTGATCGCATACATCGATTGCCCGGCCGGCGTGGATGTCGGATTGGTGGTGGGAACCAGTGACGCGATAATGCCGATGGGTTTTGCATATTTAACAAGGCCTTTCTCCGGAATCTCCTCGATAACGCCAACGCTCTTTCCGCGCAGAGCATCACGCAACATACCGCGCACCTTGTTGCGCTTGCCGATCTTAGAAATCGGATCTCCAAGGCCGGTTTCTTCGACAACCTCATAGCAGAGCGGTTCCCATGTTTTAAGATTGGTAATGGCCCAGCCGACGGCGCGGCAGAGGTGATCGACACGCGCCTGATCATATGTTGCGATGATGGCGGCCGCTTTTTGTGCGCGCTCAAATATCTCGTCAAATTCTTTAAACTGATCCGGCGTAAGTTCTTTGCTTGCCATAGTAAAAATCGTCCTTTCACTTTTAAAAATTTAATTGGGGTAGAAAACACCAGCGGTTCACAGTATTATTTAAAACTTATAGAGGTCGGATACTTTGCCGGCCTTTAAGATGGCGCCGGCCAGTGAGTGCCCCACCATATCCTGCAATTCGCGCGCAGCCAGAATCATCTTGTCTAGATCAACTCCGGTTTCAATTCCCATCTCGTCACACATATGCAGCAGATCTTCGGTTGCAATATTCCCGGTGGCGCCGGGGGCAAATGGGCAACCGCCCAAACCGCCCAAACTTGCGTCAAAACGGGTTATCCCCACTTGCATACCGGCCAGCACGTTTGCCAGTCCCATTCCGCGCGTATTGTGAAAATGCAGATTCCACATCACTTCGGGAAAAGCTGACTGCATTTCAGTACACTGTCGGTGGACCAATGCCGGATTGGCCATGCCGGTTGTGTCCGACATAGAGAGTTCCGTGATGCCAATTTTTCTGAATTCTGCGGCAATCGCCTTGATGCGCTCAAGCGGAATCTGACCTTCAAATGGGCATCCGAAAGACGTCGCCATCGCACCGGAAAGCATTACGCCATGGGCGGCGGCATATTCCGCCATAGGGGCAAATTGTTCGAACATCTCAAACGGCGTGGAATTCGCATTTGCTCTTTGGTGTGCTTCGCTGACTGACAGCGTAATCTTCACCTTTTTTATTCCTGCTTCCACTGCGCGCTCTAATCCTTTTTGATTTAATACGAGCACGCGATATTCTGTTTCGGGCCTTTTCTCCAGATTTTGATATACTTCCCCGGTATCTGCCATTTGTGGAACAAACTTCGGGCTGACCATACTACCAATTTCAATAAGCGAAACGCCTGCGTCCTGAATTTTATCCAGCAACACTAATTTCTGTTGCGCTTTGAGTACCGCTTTTTCATTTTGCAGGCCATCACGCAGACCGACTTCACACACGGTTATCGATTTTGGCAGATTCATAAAATCCAACTCCTTTTTGCAGACTGCATATTTCTTTTACGTCGACCGCCTGCGTATATTATCCAAAGGATACAAAAAAAAGTCCAACACCGAAATTCGATTATTAAATCGGATATTTCGATTAGTTGAACTAATTGTCTGTTATTTCGATTAAATTTTATCTATTTTGACAGTTAAATCCCCCCGAATTCTGCTGCTTTATTAAGTGATAATGCATGAAAATACAGTCATAAATCTAGATATTTATACATATACGCTGTCCGCTTCGGGTAAGGAGTCGCAGATAAAACGCTTAAAATGTTCAATGGCAGGGGCAGAAAAATGGTCCTTGACCCACAATAAATAAATCTGACGACAAAAACGCGCATCGTCAATCGGTATTGCTTTAATGCGATAGGATTGAAACGACGGAATTTCCGGCATAACCGCCACACCAAAACCCGCGCTGACAAACGAGGCCATCGCGTTACATTCTTCCGCTTCAAACGCTGTCTTGCATGTGAACCCAAGTGACTCAAAAATGCTGTTAAGGTGTTTGTAGAGACCACTGTTCGGCGTTATGCCCACGAATGTTTCGTCCCGCATGTTGTCAACCGATACACTTTTATAGCCGGCAAACGGATGGTTATTAGGCACAACAAGATACAGTTTTTGAAGGTGCACCGGCATCGCACTGATAGTCGCATCATCGCTTGGCTCCACCGAAAGTGCCAAATCCAACTCTCCGCGTTTGAGCTTTTGCAAAATAATCGAACTTAAACCCTGAAAAAATTTAAAAGACACAGCGCTGTTGCCCGGCTGGGTTCTAAATCCCTTGATGACCTTAGGCAGGTAATTAAAACTCAAGGAATAGATATACCCCAAATTTATGACCGAACTGAATTGCAGCATCTGCGAAACATGCCGCACCCCAGCGTCGACGGCGTCCAATGCCTGCGTTGCATATGGCAGAAAGCTTTGCCCATACTTTGAAAGAATCGTCTGTTTACCTCGCTTTTCGAACAATGGCGCATTCAACTCCTCTTCCAGCTTTGAGAGTGCATAGCTGAGGCTAGACTGCGAAATATATAATTTCTGAGCCGCTTCGGTATAGTGAAGCGTTTCTGCCATCACACAAAAATACTTTAGCTGTTGCAAGGTCAACATAGGTTCCTCCTTTTAATAATATGGTGTCATCGCACAACAAGCGCAGATTTAATGTTTCCAGTTCTCTTTTGAAAAAAGCATAATCAACGGAAAAATTTCCAGTCTTCCAAAGAGCATATTAAGCGTAAGCACCGCTTTGGAAAGCATTGATAAACTCGAGTAGTTGCCCATCGGGCCAACAACATCCAAACCCGGTCCAATATTATTAAGGCAGGCTATTACCGATGTAACAGTCGTTTCCATGCTAAAATTGTCCAGTGCTATGATGCCCATCGACACCACACAGATGAGTCCGTACACCGTCATAAACGCATAAGTTGCCCGCACGACACCTTCCTCTATTTTTTTGCCATCCATTCGCGGTGGGCGAACGGCACGGGGATGGGCCAGTGTGAGAATCTCACTTTTGACCGATTTGCCCATAATCAGCAGGCGCATCACCTTGATGCCGCCACCGGTTGAACCCGCCGACGCACCAATGATCATAAGGCCGACCAAAATATAACGTGAAAGCTGCGGCCAAAGATTGAAGTCTGCCGTAGCAAATCCGGTGGTTGTAATAATGGAGGAAACCTGAAAAAATGAATCCAAAAAAGCCTCGTCAAATCCGACATACATCGTCCGTATATTGACAGCGATGATCACGACCGCTAACGCTATGATCCCTAAATAGGCGCGCAACTCCTCATTTTTAAATGCGAGTCCGACTTTACCGATAAGCAACAGATAAAAAACACTGAAATTCACCCCAAACAGCACCATAAAAATGCCGATAACCGCTTGGATATAGGCGCTATCATAGGCCGCGATGCTGCTGTTCATAATTGAAAAGCCACCGGTTCCGGCTGTGGCAAAGGCATGGGTCAATGCATCGAATAAAGGCATTCCCCCTGCCAATAGTAAAATAATTTCAATAATGGTCAATGCGATATAAATGCCATAAAGAATACGCGTGGTGACGCGGATGGTTGGGGAAAGCTTGCCCACCGTCGGGCCGGGACTTTCGGCGCGAAACAGATGCAGCATTTGGCCGCTGCCCTGACTGTGCGGCACCACCGCCAGCATAAACACCAGCACGCCCATGCCACCCAACCAGTTGGTAAAGCTGCGCCAGTATAAAATGCCTTTGGGCAATGACTCTATTTCGTTAAGAATGCTGGCACCCGTCGTGGTAAAACCCGATACCGTCTCAAACCAGCAATCCATAAAGTTGGGAATGGCCCCACTGATAAAGAACGGCAAAGCACCAAAAAAAGAGATGGCAATCCAACCGAGCGCAACCGTCACAAATCCTTCTCGAGCATAAATGCTTTTAATGTTAACCGAAATTCGTGTCATGATCAAACTCAACAACAACAACAGGACGATCGTTACAACGAACGCATGGATAACGTTTTTTTCACCGTAGCCAAAGGCGATCACCAGCGCAGGGATCATAAAAAGGCCCTCAAGCTTCAAAATATGCCCTATGTAAACGGTTATAGCGCGCAAATTCATCCGTTAAGTCCTCACTTTATATCATTTGCCACGTTTCCATATGGCACGGCAAAAATATCATTCAGGCTCGAAACTGCTACAGGCTGTGCCCGCATAACCACGACAATATTATCCCCAGCCTCAAGGCAGGCGGTACCGTTGGGTATGATTACATGGTTGGCGCGAATAATACTGGTGATCAGCGTACTGGGTTTAAGCTGTAATTGGGCAAGGGAAATCCCCAGATAGCCGGCCTTTTCCGGCACAGCAAAGCCAAGCGCCTCCGCCCTGCCATCCGCAAGGCGGTAGAGCGTATCGACGCTACCGCCCTCGGTCGCGCCAACCGCACGTACATAGCGGACTATTTCATTGGCTGTCAACAGCTTGGGCCGAACGATGGTATCGATACCGATATTCGAAAACGACTCGATAAACTCCAGTCGATTCATCTTTGTGATGGTTTTGTGCACACCAATATGGTTGGCAAGCATGGAAGTAACCAGATTTTCCTCGTCAATACCGGTCAATGTTACGACGGCATCCATTTCGCGTATGCCTTCAGCATACAGCACCGTTTCTTCTGCGCCGTTTCCATGAATAATCAGCGCCTTGGGCAGTTGCTCTGAAAGCTCCTTGCAGCGCTCTTTTTTAACTTCGATTATACGCACATTTACATGGGCTTTGATGAGTCCGGCCGCTAGATAGGCTGCAATTCGGCTGCCCCCGATAATCATGACTTGTCTTATTTTTTTATGGCCAACCTTTAAAGTATTGATCAGTTCAACAAGCTGCGCCGTTTCGGCCGCAACAGTGATCTTATCCTCGGCCTGCAAACAGAAGCTGCCGGATGGGATATAGACTTCATTGTCACGTTCAACGGCGCAAATCAATGCATTCATATTCCAGATGTCCGACATGCTATCCAGCCTGCGCCCTACCAAGATGTTATTCGGTTTTAAGCGCATCTCGACCAGTTCCACCAACCCCCTGGCAAAGGAGTCGCGCTTTAAAAATGAGGGGAACTGTAACAAACTGAATATCTCTTTGGCGGCCGCTTTTTCAGGGTTAATTGAAAAAGACAACCCCAAATCATCCTTTAAAAAATCCAATTGTTGGTCATATTCGGGGTTACGCACCCGCGCCACCGTATTTTTGCAACCAAGCTTTTTGGCTACAAAACAGCAAAACAGATTGATTTCATCACTGGAGGTCGCCGCGATAAAAAGGTCGCTATGTTGTACGCCGGCCGCCATCTGCACATCGACAAGGGCCCCGTTACCTTCAACAACTGCAACATCGAGGTCCTCCTGTGTATTTTGCAGCGTATCCAGGTTATTATCGATAATGGTTACGTCGTGCCCCTCACCGGATAAAATTCTGGTCAGGGTATGCCCCACCTTGCCGTCACCAACCACCACAATCTTCATCATGTACTAAATCTCCAATCGGGCCATCAGACCACGTGTTTATTGCAAAAAGATATATATTCCGATTATAGCTTAAACCCCTTACTAAATCAATGACGAATCAAATCGCAAGCCGCACTGAGTCGGTCATTGAATTATAGACAACGCATGACCCCTGACAAAACCAGCATGATGAGCGGTTGATGCAACAGGTATATTATGAGACTCTTGCGCCCGAGTATACGCAATGGCGGCAGATCAAAGCATAGTGCATGCTGCACAGCGCTGTTGTATTCTATGCAGCGCCACAAAAAATGGCCAAATGCAAAGAGAAAAAACCATGGTATAAGTGCAAAATAATCGCTGGAATAAAAATTCGCGGACGGAAACCCCAAAATAAACCCACCCGGAAAAGTATAAAACCATTGCGGTATCGGTGTTAGAATAAAGCGCTCAAAACCAAGCGAGATACGGCCGACATTTCGAAACAGGAAAAACAGCACCAAACTAACAATTGCTGCAAAACGCGGGTTAACATTTTTAGTCAGACGACTCACCGGAATCATCAGTAAAATAGCGGCGCCAATAAAGCTTAATATGCCCATAATGACCAGCTGAGATGGCATAAATACAGCAGTTGCCAATGTTATAAGCAAACCGCACATTGAAATGACGAGCCCGTTTTTAAGCGGATTGTGGCTAAAATGCCAACTGATACCTGAAAGCAAAATAAAGAGCCAGCAAATCGATTGTTGCCAGATATAACCCGGTGTGTCAAAATACCATGACAGCCGCACGCCATACAGGACGACAAGATCGTAGGTGGCATGATAGGCGATCATACTTAACAGTGAGAAACCCCTTAATACATCGAGCAAGGGGTATCGGGCAGACCTTTCCATAGGGATCCCTCCAAAGTTTTAGATAAATAATAAAAGAAGTAAAAAAGAAGCGCGTCGGCGCTTCTTTTTTATTTTGCCTTCTACCGATCTATTATAGCGCTTTGAGGCACGAAAATATAGCAATATTATATATTTTTGGCCGCCATCAAAATTAACGCAACGGTATCTTTAATCCCAAACTTGCTGCTGTTGACAGCAATATCATAATTTTTAGCCGCACCCCAAACGCCACCGGTATAATGGGAATAATACTCGGCACGATCTTGGTCGCGCGCTCGGATCTCGGCCGGAGCCGCGTCGGGATGAATATTATAATCGGTGATACAGCGCCTGATTTTATCCTCCAACCGGCCGCTGACAAAAACCGAAAGTTGCCCGGGTACATCGCGCAAAACATAATCGGCACAGCGTCCTACGATGACACATCCCCCCTGTGCGGCCAACTCACGAATGGCCTGACTTTGGGTCGAGTAAAGTGTATCGTGATTGACAATCGCCTTGCCCGCATTAAACCAGGGCGGAACACTGCTGTTTATGGCCATTTGAAATAGCATACTCTTGGTGATTCGCTGATCGTTTTCAGCAACAAAATCTGGCGAATAATCGCTCTTCTGCGCCACCAGATCGATCAGCGACTTGTCGTAGAATTTGAGTCCCAACGCTCCGGCAACTTCTTCGCCTATTTGTCTGCCGCCGCTGCCGAATTCGCGGCTGATGGTAATAACCGGATGCTTCATAGCTTTTCGCTCCTTCATAAGTGGGTTATTTTTTCGGGTTGGGCAGCATAACCGTAAAGCATGCACCTTTGCCGATATCGCTTTTAACAAAAATATCGCCACCACACAACGTGATAATGCGCTTCGCCAGCGCCAACCCCAATCCATTTCCTTCGATGGTTCTAGCATGGTTACCCTGATAAAATTTTTCAAAAATACGAGACTGCATCTGTGGAGAAATGCCAATACCGGTATCCGAGACTGTCACCGTAACCTGATTCTCCCGTTCAAACAGTCTCACCGAAACAGTGCCATTGTGGGGCGTAAACTTGATGGCATTGCCTAAAATATTAAGCCATACCTGATGCAGCAGCTCTTCACTGCCATGGAACAATACGGGCATCAGCTCAATGTCCAACTCGATCGCCTTTTTTTCCCACTGCCCCTCCAGCAAAAGCAGCACTTGGCGCAATTGCTCATCCAATGCAAAATATTGTTTTCTGGGAACTATTTGTTGGTTTTCAAGCTTCGAAAGTGTGAGAATATTGCCGGTAAGTGCCGATAGCTGCTGGGTGCTCTCAATAATTAATCGGCTATATTCGGCCTGATCTGCATCGGTAAGACCGCCGTCTTGCAATAGCGTCGCATAACCCTCTATAGCGGCAATCGGTGTCTTAAATTCATGGGAGACGTTGACGACAAAATCATTTCTTAATGTCTCTATGCTGCCTAGTTCCTGTGCCATCGCATTAAAATTACGTACCATTTGTCGTCCCTCAGGCAGCCATTTTGCTGTTGACACACGCACGTCAAAATTGCCGCGAGCAATTTCTTTAAGCGCTTCGCTCAATCGCTTGATCGGCTGTGTAATCTTATGGCCAACCAACACCGAAACGATGGTTCCAACCAGTACAGAAGTAAATAAAAAGCTGATTAATGGCATAAACGGACTGGGTCTGGACATCTTGATCCACCCCTGTCTAGCCATCATGACAAAAGCGCCCGTGGTAACAAAAGCCGAAAAACTCATGATTAAAAAAACGGAAATGACAAAGCTGCCCCACAGGGTAATGTTTGCTTTAATCTTCATGGTTTTTTACCGCCTTATAACCCAGTCCGCGCACTGTGATAATTTCAAAATTGCCGTTGTCTCTAAACCGCTCACGCAGACGGTTAATATGTACATCAACCGTGCGGGCATCGGTGGACGAGTCGACGCCCCATATTTCGTCCATCAGCTGCTGCCTAGTAAAAATTTTGCCAACATAAGCTAACAGCTTATACAATAAATAAAACTCCTTTTGCGGCAACAGGTCGTTCGTTTGACCATCGCTGACCGTCAATGCGTCATAGTCCAGCGCCAAACTGCCACAGATCAACTTTCTTTCACTGATAATTTGGGCCCGCCGCAAGAGCGCCTTGACCCGTAACAGCATTTCATTGACATCTATCGGCTTAACCATATAATCATCGGTACCTGCCAAAAAACCGCGCTGTTTATCAAAAAAAGTATCGCAGGCCGTTGCCATTAACACAGGTAGTATATACCCGGCTTCGCGCAGTGACCGAGTCAGTTCACAACCGTCCATGTCGGGCATTAAAATATCACAGATCATCAGATCGACATAGGCACACTCCAACGCCTCCAACGCCTCTCTGCCAT
Source organism: Candidatus Fimivivens sp. (assembly GCA_047974975.1). Classification (GTDB taxonomy): domain Bacteria; phylum Bacillota; class Clostridia; order Oscillospirales; family Ruminococcaceae; genus Yanshouia. The sequence continues at coordinate 21,008 of JBKECV010000015.1, read as the reverse complement.
CCGCTGCGCCGGTGACACGATAGCCGTTGTTTGTCAATATCGTACATAAAAGATGACGTAGCTTCGGTTCGTCTTCCACCACTAAAATATGAAACATTTGCGCTTCCCCCCTTATGCCGCGCCGCACTCGCGTGGAGCGCGCATGCAAAATACAGAAAATTCCAAGGTTATCTTTTATCAAAACAATAACATCTTTAGATGAACTCATTGTAAACTTTTGTATCCGGGCAGAATTTTCACTGATTTTTTACCGGAGTTTAACTTCAGTTGATAAAACTGTGTTAGGATTCTGAATTGTAAATAACGCTTAGGAGTTGAAAACATGGGTTTGAATTTTTTAAAGTCATATAAGCGTATCACACTGTTGATACTGGTTGCGGCTATCGCCGCAAGTGTTGTCGGATGCGGTAACAGCGCGCCGACCATGGCACAGGGCGATCACCCCGAGGGTGCTAAAAGCAGCGACATTTCAGTTCAAGTCACCTACCCCGAAACTAAAACACTGGCACGGCAAACCGAATTCGCCGGCAAATTGGCCGCAGCACAGAGTGTCAAGGTTTATCCCGAGGTAGGCGGAACTGTTTCCAAGATCTATTTTAATGCCGGTGATACGGTAAAAAAGGGCGATCTTCTGTTCGAACTGGATGATAAGGACGCGCAAACAGCGCTCAAAAAAGCCGGACTATCCTACGAACAAACACTGGCTGGCATCGCTTCGGCGGAATCCGGCTCTGCAAATGCGTTGACTGAGCTCAGCTACCAAAACGCGATTACAGCCGCACAAAATGCCTATGAAACAGCACGCGATAGTTTAGAGGTCGCGACCGGCGATGATTTTGACCTTGTAAGCTTTAAACGCTATCGTAAAAATCTAAAAAAAGCCGAAGAAGCGTACGACGACAATGAAACGGCCGAAAATTGGGACGCTTACAACAAAGCTATGCAAGATTATAACGATATGCTCGATGACTATGCCAGCTATACCGATTATAAAACGTTGATCACCCGATTTGAAACCTCTTATGACGATTATTTAACCGCGCTTGACAAATATGACATATATAAAAGCATGACTACCAACGAAGATGCCACCGCACGCGAAATTACCCGCTCACAGGCGGAGTTAGCACTCGAAGATGCCCAGGAAGCGGTGCAAAATCATAAAGTATACGCACCTGTTTCCGGGGTCATCGCCAGCAAAAATATCAGCGATTATAGCATGATATCCTCCCAAACCAGCAGTTATATCATTTCTCAAGACGGGTTGCCGACTGTCAATTTTAATCTCTCAGAGGACGGCGCATCGGCTATGTCACTCGGTGCCGCTGTGGTTGTTACCTATAACGCAAAGGAATATCCGGCCGAAATCATCGAGCTTTCTCCCGAGGCGGATGCCGCCACCGGCCTTTATGCCGCCAAAGCGCAATTCACCGAAAATCTCAATTTCCATCGGTCGGGCGCTGTGGTGAAAGTTATGGCCATTACCGACCAAGAAAAAGATGCCCTCACCGTTGCCATTGATAATATCTATTACGAGGGAAACCAGCCCTACCTTTACATATATGATAATGGCACGGCAAAGCGTGTGGATATCACCATTGGCATGACGACCGCCGACAAAGTATCGGTCACTTCCGGGATAACGGCAAACGATGCCATCATCACCACTTGGCACCCAAATCTTAAAGACGGCGCCCAAGTCTCAAGCAAACAGCTTGACAGTGGCGTCGCATCCTCCACGACCGCACAAACTGACCCAGTCCCCGCCAAGAAGGAGGCGTAATCGATGTTTTCACTCCCAAATTTGGCTGTCAAACGCCCCGTTTGCATGCTCATTTGCCTGCTGGCGCTTTTCTTATTTGGCATAAGCGCCATCTTGGGTATGCCGATTGAATCGACACCTGAGATGGATATGCCGATGATGATCGTGATGACGCATTACAGCGGCGCGTCACCCGACGAGATGGATCAATCGGTAACCGATCGGATCGAAAATGCACTCTCAGCCGTCAGCGGCGTTAAGAGTGTATCTTCAACCTCCAGCGAGGGAAACTCGATGGTCATGCTGGAGTTTTCCTACAATGACGACATGGATGACAAATATCAGGATGTCACCTCGGCGCTGTCAAGAATCAATTTACCGGATGAAGCCGGCGATCCCATCGTCATCAAGATGAGCACCGCCGACATGAACAACTCGGTCATGAACTTATCTATCACCGTCGATGGCGACACCAACAGCATCGCCGATTACATTGAAGATAATATCGTTCCGGAGATTGAAAAAGTCGAAGGCGTCGGCGAGGTCAACGTATATGGAGGACAATACAAATATATCAGTATCGAGCTGATAGAAAATCGCCTCAATCAGTACGGCTTGACCATGGGTGATGTTTCCAGAGCGATTTCTTCCGCAGAGTTTGAAGTCACCATGGGCACTGCAAATCGCGGCGAAATTGAATTGAGCTTGGTTGGCAACGCCAAGTACGACACGTATCAGGCGTTGGCCTCGATTCCGATCTCGTTAAAATCCGGTGATATCCTGCATATTTCCGATATTGCCGACGTGTACATGGCTGAACAGGAGCGCGATTCTTACAGCCGACAAAACGGTTACGAGAACATCAGCATTTCGGTTACGAAAGAGCAAAACGCCAACACCATTCAACTTTGTAATGGGATATCCGCCTTGGTCGATGCGTTTAACGCCGATGACAGTCTCGGACTGGATATTGATATCACTTCAAACAGCGGTGAAACCATTATGGACAACATCAAAAGCGTGGTGTCATCCTTGCTGATGGGTCTTATCATCGCTATTTTAGTGCTATTCTTCTTCTTTGGCGAATGGCGCGCCTCGCTCATCGTTGGGTTATCTATGCCTGTTTCGGTCTTGGCGGCACTCGTCATGATGTCCGCCTTTGACATAACGATCAACATGATGTCGCTAGGCGGCTTGGTGGTGGGCATTGGCATGATGGTCGATAACTCCATCGTTGTCATTGAAAGTTGCTTTAGAGCCCGAACCGAAGAACGCACCTTTAAAGAGAGCGTTGCAACCGGTGCCAACCTTGTTGCCGGCTCGGTTATCGCCTCAACCGCTACCACTGTTGTCGTGTTTTTGCCCATTTCGTTGATGGACGGCATGGCGGGGCAGCTTTTTAGTGATACCGGTTTTACCATCGTGTTTTCAATTACAGCCTCCCTCATCAGTGCACTGACGATGGTACCGCTCCTTTTTATGAAAATGAAACCCAAAGAAAAAATGGCGTCCATTTCCAACCGCATGCTCCAATCGATCGATAAGTATTATACCGTCCTGCTTAGAAAGGCGATCAGTGCCCGCAAAATTGTCGTCTTAATAGCTGTGGCTTGCCTTATTGCCGCAGGACTGATGTTTAGCCAGATAAAAATGGAAATGATGCCGATGATGGACCGCGGTGACGTCAACCTGTCGGTTGAAACAAAATCCGGACTGAGTTTGGAATCCACCAATAACATCATGACCGAGATCGAAAACATCATCAAGCAGGAACCCGATGTCGAGTCCTATTCGCTGAGTGCCGGCGGTGGTGGTCAAAGTATGTTTGGCGGCTCAGGCGGCGGTGGTTCCGTCTCCATCTCACTCAAAGAAAATCGCAGTGCTTCCACCGACGATTTTGTAAATCAAATTCGTGAAAAAACGGCGCACATTCAAAATTGCAGCATCACAACCACCGCTGAAAGTGCCATGTCCTTCAGCAACAGCACCGATGTTCAAATCGACCTTGTCGGTGCCGATTACAATGCTCTTAAAACGGCCGCCACGACCGTTAAAGAACAGCTGGCTGCGATGGATGGCATTATCTCAACCAGCAGCAGTATCTCGAACGGCGACCCACGCGCCAAGGTTGAGGTGGATCCGATCTTATCCGGTGCCGTTGGCATGACACCTTATTCGGTGCTCACCGCCGCCGCCGGTAAAATGTCAGGTGTGACCGCTATGACATATCAGGACGGCGATACGACCTACGATGTTAAAGTGGAATTTCCCGCCGGACGCTATAAAAATATCAGCGATTTATACGGACTGATGATCGATACCCCTTCGGGCGGACAGATCGCCCTGACCGATATTGCGCAGATTGTCTATGAGGAGGGTCCCACCTCGATCTCGCGCGAGGATGGCGATTACGTTGTCACCATTTCAGGCACACCCAGCAGCGGCGCAGATACCACCGCTATGACCAATCAGGCCGTCGCCATCATGCAGGAACTGGATCTACCGGATAGTGTCAAACTGCAAGCCGGTGGCAATATGGGCATGATGAAGGATGAGTTCACCAATATCGGCTATGCGCTGCTCACCGCAATTTTCCTCGTTTTTGCCGTCATGGCTATCCAGTTCGAATCGTTGTTGTTCTCGATTGTCGTCATGATTGCCATCCCCTTTTCACTGACAGGCGCATTTTTCGGCCTATCTGTCACCGGCACCTCTATTAGTATGACCTCTTTGATTGGTCTGGTTATGCTGGTAGGTATTGTCGTCAATAACGCCATTGTGCTGATCGACTTCACCAACATTTTGCGTATACAGGGCATGGAAGTGCGCGAGGCCATCGTTCTTTCGTGTCGTACCCGCACGCGCCCCATTCTAATGTCTACGCTAACCACTGTTTTGGGTCTTTTGCCCATGGCGTTGGGTATCGGCGGCAAAGTTGAGATGATGCAGGGTATGGCCATCGTCGTCATCGGCGGTTTGACCTTTTCCACGGCACTTACACTGGTGCTGATCCCCACTTTCTATCTCATGTTTGATAAAGAGGACCGCGCACGCAAAAAGCAAGAGCGTGAACTGGCAAAGCAGCAAGAAAAATAACCATGCGCCGACCACAAGGCTGCTTTAAACGGCAGCTGCGGTTCTTCTAAATTAACTGCGCGTCGCTCGTCAAATAAATTCAAATCTTATTTTAAGTAGTTGCCCTAGCGTTGTTGTACGTCCCATATCAGGGCAGCGCCCTTTATATGGGATTTGCAAAATTTCTCTTGGCAGTCAAAATCGCAAATAGTTGCGAAAGAGCATAATGAAAAGGTCACACCGTTTCGGATGTGTCCTTTTTCATAAATGATCTGCGCTTAAAGCGGCAGGATGCTTGCCGACAATCGGCCTTTATACGCGTTTTTTGTCATGTCATAGATTGTATCGTTATCCAAAACCGTGTCATGCTTTTTCTCCAATGCAACTTGATGTTGCTTGATGGTAAGCATCTCAAAAATATTTTGTGATAATAAATCATCTTTGTCAATAGAGAAAGCAAAGCGTTGCAGCAATGACTCCATGCGTCATTCCCCTGCATGAACAATACACATAGCGTTGACCAATTTAATATAAACACCTATAATAAAACATAACGAAGCTTATATGAGGTGCCACGATGCAATTGGATGTCTCTGTTATTCTAATAGAAACGGCAAAATTTTGTGTCCTTATTGCCATTGGCTTTATCGCAGTGAAAGTTGGCATTTTTACAAATGAAGGACTTAAAACATTGTCGACCTTTGCGCTTAAAATAACCTTGCCCGCTTTTTTGATAGCAAAGCTGACGGCGGCAACCACACGTGCCATGCTGCTGCAAGCGCTGCCGCTGATCATGGTGCTGCCATTTTGGTATGCACTTTTGGCCGCTGGCGGCATTGTGACATCCAGACTCTTTAAAATGCCGCCCAATACTGCCCAAGTACATATGGTGCAGTATGCTATGGGCAACATCGGCGTCATGGGTATGATTTTGATACTGACTACCCTAGGCAACGAAGTCGGTATTTATATGGCCTCCATCTACTTTATAGATCAATGCATTATGTGGACTGTTTGTGAGAATTTGTCCTATCCGGCGCAACATAAGCGAAAATTAAATTTGGCATCTTTAAAAAAAGTTTTGACGACGCCAACAACGATCGCATTTTGTATTGCATTAACTATGATTCTCTTCGGATGGCATCCCAAAAATCTAGTCATGGATGTGTTAGCAGACGTCGGCAATTCCTCCAAAACCATCGCGATGATTTTCATCGGTGGCACATTGGCTTCCCTTGATATTAAACGCCCACCTTTCCTAGGCGGCGTGTTTACCATTGTCATCATTAAAATGGTGCTGTTGCCTTTGTTTGTATTTTGGGCAACCGGCCTGCTCGGCGAATTTTTACACCCGCTAGCCCGCATGGCCCTCACCTTGACAACCGCCCTGCCCAGCTTATTTTCCATGTCGATGCTCGCGCGAAACAACGGCACCGACTATGAGTATGCGACAGTATCGGTCTTTGTCACCACCATGTCCAGCATGGTTACCATCCCATTGGTCTCTTATCTTGTGAATATGATGTCGTGATTGGATACAGTGTAAAAAGAGAACCCACAAAAATGTCAAGCATTTTGTGGGTTCTCTTTTGTGACGCTAACGCTAAGCAACCTTACCGGTGGACTGCGAGAACATACTTGACGCATCCGCCATATAATGTACTGTTTCTTATCTTTCTAGGCAGGTTATACATAGAGCGGGATGAGCAGTTCTTCTCTATGATAAAACAATAAGGTTTTGCCTTGTTGTCTGAAAGGAGCTTTTAATATGTATTATGGTTGCCCAAATAGCGATATATCAGGTCGGCAGGTCGCAGCTGCGAGTAATACGGGCGGCGTCGGACCACTACCGGTCATTACAACGCTCTTAGCCGCCCCGATCAATGTCGTATCAACAACCGTCGATACTGCCGGGATGAGCGACGTCACCAATCTGCTCATTTTTACCAGTATGATCAATCTGCCGCTTGGTATTTCAGTGACTTTAAATTTCCAAATCACACGGACCAACGGAGACGGCTCCACCATCAAAGTGGGCCCAACCTTTACGTTTGCGACACTGGCAAATATCCTAGAATCCGAATCGTTTGCTTTCCAGTTCGCAGATGATAATCTGCGGCCGGATAATTACACCTATTCTATCGAAATTTCCACAAACTCTATTATCGATATCACGCCGGGTGTCACCATAAACAACGCCACACTATCTATCCTTAGCGTTAATAATTAGATGCAAACGGCGCAGCGCCAACAGGTGCTGCGCCGCCCTTAATAATCAAAGACTGTTAGCGGAAAACCCCATCGGGAACAATGCACCCAACGTATGGGTCTCATAGTCATCCTCGCTTTTTGCCAGCAAAATTTCCATCTCCGGCGCAGCAAATTCCATGAGCACCTGTCGGCAAACGCCACAAGGTGAAACAATAGCCGGAAGTGGTATCTCCAACTTTTCATTTCCTGCCACCAAGGCCAGTTTTAAAAAGTGCCGCTCCCCTTCACTCACCGCTTTAAATACAGCGGTGCGCTCACCGCAGTTGGTTGGTGAATAGGCCGCATTTTCAATGTTGCAGCCGGTGTATACTCGGCCACTGTCCGCCAATACTGCAGCGCCCACCGCAAAATGCGAATAAGGTACATAGGCATTTTTTCGCGCGCGAATCGCTTGTGCAATCAGCGCTCTATCCGATATCATCGTCATCCCCCCTTGCCACTGCCGAGCAAGTTACCTCTCATTGACAACATGCCCTTTACCTGTTGGTACCAAAATCACTCAGTAACGGCGCAAAGCGAAATGCTTCGCGCCGCTGCTATTTAGATGTTATGGGCCAGTTCCAAGGCCACTTTCATCATATCGTGAAAGCTCTCCTGCCGTTCAAGCGCCGAAAGGCTCTCGCCGGTGGCAACGATGTCTGAAATCGTGCAGATGCATAACGCCTCTTTCCCCGCTTGCGCAGCATTATAATAGAGTCCCGCAGACTCCATTTCAACCGCAAGCACGCCCATCGCGGCCCACTTGCTGCTATCTGCATCGCTGTAAAAAGTGTCGGAAGACAAAAGGTTGCCCGCTTTCATCGGAATCCCCAGCGATTGAGCGGCTGTATCCGCAGCGCGCAAAAGGCACCAGCTGGCAATCGGCGCAAAGGTGCCGGGTAGGCCATATTGCGCACCGTAATTGGAATTGGTGCAAGCCCCAATGCCGACGACCAAATCGCGCACTTTAATATCTTGGCCAAGCCCGCCCGCGGAGCCGATACGGATAATATTTTGAACATCGTACATATTGTAAAGCTCATAGGAATAAATGCCGATGGAAGGGATGCCCATGCCACTTCCCTGAACCGAGACAGGTTTTCCGTTATAGTTTCCGGTGTAGCCAAACATGTTGCGAACCGTGTTATAGCATTTGACATCGGTCAGATAAGTTTCGGCAATCACCTTGGCGCGCAGCGGATCGCCGGGCATCAGCACTGTTTGGGCGATATCACCCTTTTCGGCAGCGTTATGTGGTGTAGACATCTCAAAACCTCCTGTTATTATTGAAGTTTATAGTTCCCCTGTAGATTGCACAATAAATAATCATCTCCACCTGCATCTTTAAGCGCTGCGGTCAACAGCGTGCTGTCGACCAGCGTCCCATCAGAGGCGGCAGCAGATATGATGCTTATCCAACCTGTATCAGGTGCCGCAGAAGACACCTCGCGCAGCAGAGAAGCCCATCGTGTATCATCGGCAGGTAGCGGCAGCGTTACCTTTGGCGTAAAAAATCCGACGGGACTGCCACCGTAAAGTTGGCTGTTCTCGGACTGGATTTTCGCGTCGCGCGCGGCATCCCCAGTCGCTGCCCAATCGGCCTGCCCACAGAGAATTACCTCACCGCCCTTAGCTTTTACTGCGGCGGAAATTGCTTCGATAAACTGCGTCAACGCCGCGTCTTTGGTTGTGGCCTCAGCCGCTTCGCCGTAGCCTGCTTTCTCCAGTCCTACGCCGGACGGAAACTGTACCGAATCAAGCAGGATGATCTTGAACCCCTGTCCGCAAAGTTCACCCGCCAGCGAGATAACGTACTGCTGTGCTGCCGGCGAATAAGGATTCAACCAAGGATTCCCACCCATGCTGGGCGAATTGTCATACCAATATATATCGGTATCGTAGTAATGCACCGCCATGTCACGTTCATGCAAGGGTGCAATGCTGTCGCGAAAAGCATGGATACGCGCAGCGGGTATCAATCCTTTATCGCTGATAACTTTAGCGATATGCTGTGCCGAATAGGTGGCATCCGCTAAAGCACCGGCCTTTTGTGCCAACGCATTTTCAGAAGAAAACAGCACAGTGCCGGTGGCATCTTTCGCATCGATCACCACTGTGTTCAGCTTTGCGTTCGCTGCGCTGTTGAGCATACCCGAAAGTACCGTGTCATCCAAGAGCTGCGCCTGTGGAAGATAAATGCCGCGCATGCCCTCTTGCTCAGCAATCGGGGCAAGATCCGCCGGTTGTGACGAGGTTTTGTCCGCTTCCGACACAGGATCAGGCGTCTTGAGTTCCGGTGTTACCGGATAAGAAACGGCAGTAGCAACAGAAGCGGCGTCAGAAGATGGCGGCGTTGCCCGTCCCATCACAAACGCATGCACCGGCGTATACAGGCTCCATCCAATCACGCCAAACAGCACCACGCCAAAAATCATGGCGATCAGTATCAGCCACGAACCGGCGCCCATGCTTCTACCGTAAATATTGCCATAACGTTTAATTTTTGTTCCTTTTCTCGCCACGGTAACACCTCCCTTAAGAAAATCAGGTGGGCAGCTGATGACCAATCAAACCATAAGTTGCTAAACTAAGTATGCCGATGTAAATCAGCGTAATGGGTAACCCATTAAATGACTTCGGAACGTTACATAATTCAAGGCGCTCACGCCCGGAATGTACAAGCATCATGCCAATCGTCAAACCCAATGAGCAGCCCAAGCAATAGGCAATCGTTTGCAGAAATGTATTCTGACTTACAATCGCAATTAATACAGTGCCAAGTGAGGCGCCGTTAAAAGCGGCTATAACGGGCAACGATTGCGCAGTTTCAACCTTTCTTCTCCCTAAAATCAGCGTTAACAAAAAATAGACTGCGCAGATACTGATTAAAACCGACGGACCTCTAAAAAGTGGCCACCATGCATAACCTTTGAGAAAAAATTTAAAGAGCCATGCAATAATGCCCCCAAAAAACGAAAGGACACAGGTCATCACGCCCAAACGTATAATAGTTTGATAGCTTTTTGTGCGTTCAAGAATATGATCTGCACCAAGCGCACGCGCAAAAAGCAAATTTTCGGTCACGGCGGCCACAATGATAATCGCGAACATTTCATATATCATTTTCATTCGCAGTCACCCTCTCTTTCCACAGCATCCGGCTCATGCGAAAGCATGCCATTGACGACAGCCCGATCCACGCTGCGGCATAGCGCGTTTAAAAAGCCGATGAGAGTAAAGCCAAAAAACGGTAAAGTAACGCCATCCATCTTAATGGGGTAAAATCCAAAGGGAATACCCCATATCGTTCTGCTGCCTAACACTTCGCGCACAGCGCCAATACCGCAAGCCACCAATGCAAACCCCAGACACATTACCAACGCGTCTCTCAATCCATGCCACGGTGTTTTGCGTGGATTTAAAGCAGTAAGCTCCATCATGATACCATTGACAGCCGCCAGTGGAATATATAGGCCGAGTCCATCGATCAACACAGCGTAACGTCGAAAAAGCAGCTGCACCAAAATGACACTGACCATGGCCAAAACCGTATAACAAGGCACCAGATAAAGCGCCGGGATTTTTTTATGTGCAATGGGCGCCAACGTCGCGACAGGAACTGTTGCAACAAGGATAAAAAAGCTCATTAACAAGCCACTTTTTAAATTGAGGGTCGGCACAATGACAAAGGGCAGTGCCATACCGAGCGCAACAATTGGGTTATTCTGAATCAGCCCCGATGTTTTCTTCAGCCGACGACGATAATTCCGAATTGGTTTTAAGTTCAATGTTCTTCCTCCTGAGCGTATGTGCAAAATGCTCTCCCCACAAATCTATAATCCAAACCGTGGCATTCATAACTAAAATGGCAAACAACAGCGAATCTTCATTCTCGCCCAAATGTCGAAATACCATGCTGACAACGCCGGCCAAAAAGCCGTAAAGCACCTTGGACAGCTTACGTTTGGGCGATGTTACAGGGTCGTTTATCAAAAAGACAGCACCGATAAACATCAAACCGCTCATCAACTCATAGTTGACCGAATGCAGCGGTGAAAGCATTGCCCGCGGTGCAACGGCAGCAACAAGTGCCGCGCCGGCTAAAAATGCGCCGGTCATCCAAGCACTTACAGTTTTTCTCACCGCGAGGAATAAGAAACATGTACATAAAACTAATATATTAGTGGCTCCCATAGGACCCGCAAAATTTCCCAGCAGCATATCCAAGGGCGCGGTATTCGGTGCACCGCCCAACATCAGCGTATAAGCCGGTGAATTGATCAGCTTCACGGTATCGTCAACAGCGATAGGGAGCCGCTCAAAGGGAACTGGGTACAAAAACATCATCTTAGGCCAGCAGACGGCAGCAAAGGCCGCACCTGCCACAGCCGGGTTAAAGATGTTTTCTCCTACGCCGCCAAATGGATGCTTAGCGACAGCGATACCAAACAGCGCAGCCGCCGCGACAATCTCAAACTGGATGGAGGCCGGCATCAAAAGTGGCAGCAACATGCCGGTAACGGTGGGCGAAAGATCACGTATGTTCGGTACACTGCCTCTGGCAACAATGCAAAGCATATCGAAAATGGTGGTTGCCAGCACACTGAATAATCCCAGTGCGAGGGCGCGCTTGCCGTAGTAGTAGGTCGCCATTGCATAAAGCGGAAGCATCGCGATAACAGCGTCGAGCATCACCGTTTGATTGCTTTCGCGCGAGCGGATATGTGGGGGGTTTTGTGCGCGTAGTTTCACAGAGAGCCTCCTTGCTGCCGGGCACGTGTCAATGCCGATGCCCTAGCCATAACCTGTGCCAAATCAAGCTTGGCGGGGCAAACATAGCTGCAGGTTCCGCAGCCGGTACAAAGTTGGGCATCTGCACGCGAAAGATAGCGCTTTTGTGCAGTGTGCATAACCTTGTAAATAAAATATGGAGAAAGTCCCTCAGGGCAAAAATCAGTACAGCGTCCACAGCCAATGCAGCTGTAACCCATGTCCTTAAATTCTTCGGCAAACGCCAGAACGCCCCTTGTTGTTTCCGAAACAAAAACCTTGTTCGGATCGGTGATCCCAAACCCGGTCATCGAGCCACCCGCCACAATGCGTTTGGGGTTTGCGATGGTTCCCGCCGCATAAAGCACCTGCGCGATGGAACAGCCGATAGGAACCTCGTAATTGCCGGCGTTGGCGATACAGTCACCGGCCACTGTCAAATAGCAGCTGGTCTGGCATATACCCTCATAGGCAGCGCGCCTGAGGTGCAACAACGCACAAGCGCCGATAATCAGTACATTGTCGCGCTTCATCTGCCGCTTGCTCCGATATTCTGCCGGGTAGGCCCCGCTGATGCGTTGAACCTGAACACCCGAAATGTTCGGCGGTATTTGTGTGTCGAGGTCAAACAGATTGCGGTAAATTTCTATCACAGATTTTGACGCGCCAACCGCTCTCTTTGCAAGCGCCACACCTTGGGCAAGTTGCTCCGGGAACTGCAACACAGGTCCCAACTGGCTTGAAATATATGGCTCATCATCCAGCGCATCCACCACGATGCCCGAAATGCCATCACGCGCAGCTTTAGCCAGCTTTTTCCATAGTTTGCGGCCGTCGCTTTCATCCACAATCTTGGCCTCTCGCGCGATAGAAACAATCTCATAAGGCGCCAACAGCTCCGGCGTGGGCGAAACCGGTGTATCAATCTTCTGCGTCGGAATTTCTAATCCGGGCAGCCACTTAATTTCACGCGACAGCCCCGGTTCTTTATTCTGTTCCAGTAAAATTCCCTTGGAAGAATTGGTTTTCATTAACCGTCCTCCTTCGCCCATATGGTCTTTTTTGTATTGCAAAACCAATAAGGCGGTGATATTTTTTGTTATTTCGTCTCGTAGCACCCGACCGATTAAAGGTCGTTTTAACAGCGCAGGATGTGCAACAGCTGGATGTGGACTGGGAAAGCCATGACGCATCCGAAATCAAAAAGTTGCGACGTTATCTACTCGGCATATTGGCTCAGGTACAATCTCAGACTGATGCCTCTTTTTTACTGCTCGGCGACCGACTGCTCATTGAGATTTATCCCGGAGATGACGGTAGTGCAACAATTTACTTCGTCATGGAAGAAAAAGAGACACACACCTCCATTTGCGAGCCGGTAATATTCAGCTTTGATGATACTGAAGCACTCATTTGCGGGTCACTGCAGCTCTTTTCGCTGCATGGGCACCGTCTACTGCAAAGCGCACTCTATCGGTTTGAGCAAAGCTGGCAGCTGATTATACGCCCGATGGACGGGCAAAACGGTCCGGCAGTTAACTTACTGACCGAATATGGCCAGCGCGCCAAAGGCGGCAGTATTCTATCCGCCATCATCGAAGAGCATTGCAAGCCGATCATCCGGGAGCATGCCATCGATATGTTGTCCTATTATTTTAGCTGATAGATCTAATCTTTTGCCCCCATTGATGGAAAGCGCCCACAGCATTACAGCGCGGTCTCAGCCGCTGCCCGGATTTCCGAAATGGCTGCGCCATAATTTTCATGGCGAAAAACAGCGGAGCCGGCCACCAAAACGTTGGCCCCCGCCTTGGCCACCAGCGGCGCCGTGGTTGGGTCAATGCCGCCATCCACCTGAATATCAACAGGACGACCAATTTTAAGAATGCGTTGGCGTATTGCTGAAATTTTAGACAGCATGTCCGGCATAAAACGCTGGCCGCCAAACCCCGGTTCAACCGTCATCACCAAAACCATATCAATCTGATCTAAAAATGGAAACACCACCTCGGCGGCGGTGTTAGGTTTGAGAGAAATCCCAACCTTTGTCCCGCTTTTACGAATAGCTTCAATCGTTTTTGGCACATCGCAGCCACACTCCAGATGAAAAGTGATGATGTCACTACCTGCCTTAGCAAAAGCGGGCGCAAAGGTCAGCGGGTCGCGAATCATCAGATGCACATCCAGAGGAATGGTGCTGATCTTTTTTAAGGACTGCACCACCGGCACACCAATCGTGATATTGGGCACGAAATGCCCATCCATAACATCGACATGTACCAAGTCGGCGCCGCCCTGAGCAATGGCGTGGATCTCACGCTCCAAATTAGCAAAGTCACTCGCCAAAATTGACGGTGAGATAAGAATCATAAATTTAACGCTCCCTTTTGGGCTTTCTTAAAAACAAATACAAATTGAAAATCCAGCAAATAGCAAATGTCCCAACGTTGGCAATTTTTAAAAGTGCCCATAGTTTAAAAATCTATAATAATATAATATTTTACCTTAAATACTATCAAAGGTCAATAAAATACACCGGGTAATTGCTGTATTTCTCATATCTTTCACTTTAAGTGGATATATAAGCGAGGTTCACATGTCGGGGCCAAGCGGTTATGGCTTTGTACCCCGACATGCCGACGCGCATCTATGTGATGCGGCGGGTAACACGCGCGGGCAGGTCTAAGGACGCAAACGGTTGTAAACCTATTTGCGCCACCCGAACGCTGCCGCCGCTAAGCCTCACTTCATGTTATGCTGCTAAAAGAAAAACGCTCAAATTTTATTGGCATGATTGCGACATGACAATCCTGTTTCTCACTGTATAATGAACGAAATAGCAGCTTATCACCCATGGTTTTATCATTATGCACTTTTTTAAAAATTACAGCGCCATGAAACAGAGAAAGTATCGCATCCAACAATAGTCTTGCAACCGACATGAACGCCTCAAATCAAAGCTTTTAGATACATAAGCATTTGTGTTTAATTGAGCCAAACCAACAGCTCAACGAACAGACTATAAGAGAACCGCTGTAAAACAGTAACAGTTTTGCAGCGGTTCTCAGTTTACGATCGCTTATTGTGGCGGCATCAACACCCCATTGTCGATATCCTCCATCAATGACATGTTAACACTAAACGTTTGTCCACTACCTTGTATACCACGCGCTGATCGATACAACGTCAGCGTCACACTGTCACCCGGAGATTTTGTTTTGAGAAAGGCGCTGATATCATCAAAAGTTTCAATTTTGGTGTTATCAATGGCCGTAATAATATCGCCCTGTTTGACGTTCTTTCCTGCTAAGTCGGAAGTTGGGTCAATAGATTGGATATAAATACCGACCGGAATGCTGTTAATCTGCGAGAGCGTCTGATTGATGACCACACCGGAAATACCAAGTTTGGTGCGCCCTTTAACATAGCCGTAAGCCATAAGCTGGTCGATAATCGGCTTGGCCTCGCTAATCGGTATGGAAAAACCGATACCCTCATAATCCACCGCTGCAATCTTAGAGGAGTTGATACCAATAACCTGTCCGTACTGATTAACCAGTGCGCCACCGGAGTTGCCGGGGTTGATGGCGGCATCGGTCTGTATAAAGCTACTGGAGTAGCCACCGTCCTTGATCATTCGGTTAACGGCTGAGACAATGCCCTGCGTCACGCTGCCCGCAAGGGTCGAACCACCGGGATTGCCGATAGCGACAACCATCTCGCCCACTTCGAGCGTTTCGGAGTTCCCAAACTCGGCAGCGACAAGATCAGGTGCTTCTATCTTAAGAACAGCAAGGTCTGTTTTGCCGTCGAGGCCGATCAGCTTTGCCGAGTAATTCTCGCCGTTATCCAGTTCAACGTTGATACCCGTCGATCCCGCGACAACATGCGCATTGGTCACAATATATCCGTCGGTATTCATGATAATACCCGACCCCTCGCCGGACGGGGCAAAGGTATCTTGCAGGCTGTACTGCGCAATACCGACAACAGATGGGCGTACCTTACCGGCGATCTGAACCGTACTCAACTTGCCGTTACTTAGAACCTCAAGGGAGCCACTGCTGGAATCCGGATGATCTTTAATAGTTAGCTGAGGAGCATCTGTGGCATCTGTATTGATCTGATTGTTGCCGTCTTGGGCGACACGCGGCTGCATCAGGCGATACACGCCGTAACCCGAAAGGGCCAGAACGCTGAAGATCAAAACGACACTCAACAGAACGCCAACGACGATGAGGCCACTGTTCTTTCTCGGTGGTCGCGGATTTTTACGGCCCACAGCTTCATAATCTTCAAATTTCCATTGATATTGTTGTCTGTTATCCGGTGGGAAATTTTGTTGATTGCCATTTTGGCCGTGCGAATTGAAGTTGTACGGGCTGGACTCGTTCCCCGGACTCGGATACTGCTCTTGGGTCATATGACCGTTATCAGCCTGCGTATCATTGTTTTGGGTATCTTGATTTTCTTGATTTTTGTTTTCTTCAGACACATTCAGTTCCCCCTCTGATAAAAAATTGGCTTGATATTATCGTAGCTTTTAAATATTAAAATCGTATGAATGCCTTTTAAAGCATTTTCATTATTTCGGTTTTTCCGATTTGCGAAACAACGACTGCCCCGACTTTTGAGCCATCGGCAATGTAAATTCAAACTCCGTGTGCTGTCCCTCTACCGAGTGCACCGTGATAGTGCCCCCTTGAAGATGCACCAGAGATTTGACAATATGCAGTCCTAACCCAACGCCTTTGGTATCAATTCCGCGTGATCGATCGCTCTTATAAAAGCGGTCGAACAGTCTGGGCACTTCCTCCTTGGGGATACCCTGCCCGGTATTGCGTATGGCGACATGCAGCATCTTCCCCTCGTATTTATATGCCACTGAAAGCACACCGTGATCCGGCGTAAACTTAACTGCATTTTCAATCAGATTATAGGTGATTTGATGCACAAGATCAGGATCGGCCTGAGCAAAAACCTTCTCAGCATCCAGCCCAATCACATTGATATGCTTTTGATCGAGCACCTGCTCGAACCCCAGAACGGTGCGCAGGATAATCTCCTGAACATCGACAGTCTGCGGCCGCAAGGGCATTTCACCGGCTTCAATACGCGAAATGTTGAGCATCAGCACCACCATGCGCGACAGCCTTTTAACTTCATTTGAAACAATATTCAAATAATACGGATATTTCTCCTGCGGGATGGTGCCATCTAAAATGCCGTCAATAAAGCCGCCGATTGTTGTCATGGGCGTTTTAAGCTCATGCGAGACATTGGCAATAAAGGAACGACGGGTCGATTCCAGTGTGGCAAGGCTTGAGGCCATATTATTAAACGCCATGGCAAGCTGTTCGATCTCCTCGTCGCCCTCAACCGGTACACGCACGGTAAAATCACCCTTGGCAAAGCTATCGGTCGCTTGCAGCATGGCACGCAACGGGCGCACCATCGCCTCGGTGGTAAAGTAAATCACGATAAAGGAGAAGGTAATGACCAGCACGGCCCCGATTAAAAATATCCGAAATACATCCTCTAAAAAATGTGACATGCCGGAAGCGCTGGCCCCGGCAAATACGACACCAATCATTTTATTCGTCTTTTGCAGTTGCCCATTCTCGTTCGGCCGCCCATCGGGCACCACCACCTCGACCACAACCGGCACGCCGACCACATAAGTCGCACCCGAATAAACGCCGTTCAATCGAGTAACACCACGGTAGCCGCCACCTCTGACCGCATTCATAACCGTCGTGTCGGTGATATGGCTTTTATGTGTACAGTTTTCGGCCTTGAGGCAGACTAACGTGCGCCCCTCGCTGTCGGTTAGAAAAATATCCGCCTCAGCCGCCGCGGATAGAATGGCAAAATTTGTCGTGATAATCGGCGATTCAATATACCCTTCATGAAGCATATAATTCGCGGCGACCAACCGGGCCGCTTGATCGGCTTTTTTTTCGAGCGAATCGAAATTTTCTTTTTTAAAATATTGTGCAGAAAGTGTGACCAGCATCACGCCGAGAAGCACGATGCTGGTTAGTATTATTGACGCACAAAGGCTAAAATATCGAGAAAAAAGATTTCTTTTCATACAAAATCAATCCTTGGTCTCAAATTTATATCCCACACCCCAAACGGTTTTAAGTGTCCACTTTTCAGAAACGCCCTCAAGTTTTTCGCGCAGGCGCTTGATATGAACATCAACGGTGCGGGAATCACCATAGTACTCAAACCCCCACACCTCGTCGAGCAACTGATCGCGCGTATAGACGCGGTTGGGGTTGGAGGCCAAGTGGAACAAAAGCTCCAGCTCCTTGGGCGGTGTGTCCACAACCTTGCCGTCCACTTTGAGCTCGTACTTGGTCATATTGACAATCAGCTTGTCGAACGTAACCTCGCGCACGGTATTCTCAGACTGCACACCATTGACCGTACGGCGCAAGACAGCTTTGATGCGCGCGACGATTTCTTTGGCATCAAACGGCTTGACCACGTAATCATCGGCGCCAAGCTCCAAGCCGAGCACCTTATCAAAGGTTTCACCCTTTGCGGTTATCATAATGATCGGAACATTCGATTTTTTGCGAACCTCGCGACAAACCTGCCAACCGTCCAGTCCCGGCATCATCACGTCTAGCAGGATCAGCGCAGGGCTCTGCGCATTAAACTTGGCGATCGCCTCGTTGCCATCGTTTGCTATGACAACGGTATACTGCTCCTTTTCGAGATAGAGTCTGAGCAGCTCGCAGATATTTTTATCATCATCCGCTACCATAATTTTTTCCAGCGACATGACCACAGACCTCCTTATTTTTTGACATTTTATATATTAAGTTATAAAATATAGCGGTTATTTATTTTATTATACATTATTTATGCCGCGAATCGTGAACATTTAAGAAATTTTCTGATAAGGTATTTCAACTTTTATAGTTGAAAAATGCGCTATAGCATCCTATTTATTGCGAAAAATGATAGCGCATGCTATAATATATGTTTAGTATAATGCCTTTAAAAATCCATCATGAAACGGAGTTTATTGAATATGAAGCTTGGTATCGTCGGGTTGCCCAATGTCGGAAAATCTACGCTGTTCAATGCGATCACCAATGCCGGCGCACAGTCGGCCAACTACCCATTTTGCACCATCGAGCCCAATGTCGGCATCGTGGCGGTGCCGGACAAACGCTTGGACAAGCTAACCGAAATGTATAACCCCAAGAAAGTCACCCCCGCCGTCATTGAATTTGTCGATATCGCCGGACTGGTTCGCGGTGCTTCAAAAGGCGAGGGTTTGGGCAACAAGTTTCTCTCGCATATTCGTGAGGTGGATGCCATCGTGCATGTGGTGCGCTGCTTTGATGACGGGGAAATTGTCCATGTGGATGGTTCGGTCGATCCCGCGCGTGACATTGAAACCATCAACCTTGAATTGATTTTTTCGGACATCGAAATGGTGGAACGTCGTATTGACCGCGCAAAAAAAGCTGCAAAAGGCGACAAAAAATATTTGGCTGAGGTTGAGTTGCTTGAACGTTTACATGTTCATCTGACGCAAGGTAAATCGGCCCGTGGCATGTCTTTGAGCGATGAAGAGCAAGCACTGTTGCACGAAGCGCCACTGCTCTCGTCAAAGCCTGTTATCTATGCCACCAATTTATCCGAGGGCGATCTTACAAATGCCGCGGGCGGCTACAATACTTATTATCAGAAAGTCTGTGGCATCGCCAAGGATGAAAATGCACAGGTAATCCCCATTTGCGCCAAAATCGAGGAGGAAATTGCCGAACTGGACGAATCGGACAAACAGATGTTTTTGGAGGAACTTGGACTCCATGATTCCGGCCTTGATCGCCTGATCACAGCGGGTTATGACCTGCTCGGTCTGATCTCATATCTCACGGCCGGCGAGCCGGAGGTGCGCGCATGGACGATTCAAAAAGGTACTAAGGCGCCGCAAGCGGCCGGTAAAATCCATTCCGATTTTGAGCGCGGCTTTATCCGCGCCGAGGTCGTCTCGTTTGAGGCGCTCATAGCCTGCGGCTCCATTGCTTCCGCCAAAGAAAAAGGCCTTTACCGCTCCGAGGGCAAAGACTATGTTTTTCAGGACGGCGATGTCGTGCTGTTTCGATTCAACGTGTAATTTAAGCAACCTAAAGGGGCGTCTGTGATTTTTAATCACAGACGCCCCTTTTTAATGGTGTGTGAGCAATAGTGCCAAGTAAGCGGCCGCCGCATATTCACGCGGCAACAACCCCGCCAGAATACGCACCGCCTCGCTGTCGCTTTGATCCCGCAACATCAGCTGGGTGATGGAGGCCGACATTCTGCGCGGCTCCATTGACTGCAACGCGGCCGCTAGAATGCGCTTGATATCCTCCTTGGGTTGCAACGCCAATGTCGGCAATACCGACGGCACCGCATTGTATAGGCGCAGCAACCGGTCATTGAACTGCTCAAAGGTGTACGGCTGTTCCGGCGATATCCCATAAATGACGCCCGCTATTTCCGCTGCGCGACACAGCATCTCCTGTGAATGGCTCTCGCTGTTTAATTTCACTAAAAAGTCAATAGCCGCATCCTTTTCCATGGTGCTGATGGTTCGAACCACCGGACTTTTGGCCAAGCGGGTAACACGCTCGAACAACATGGGAACGCCATGCGCAAATGCTTTGAAATTCTTAACTGATTCGCCATACCCAAACGTATAATAATAGCCGTCCAGCTTGCCGAAAGCTTTCATCGTGTCATAGTAGCCGAATCGACGATTGCGGGCAAAGATATTTTTATCAAACTCGAACACCGCCCCCAAATCCCAATATGAGCGAATGCGGATGATATCAACCCCTTGCTCGATGACCGGCTCCCGCACAAAACCGAAGCCATCGAGATCCACTGCGATGACATACTCCGCGCCCTCTTGAATCGCGAGATTAATTGGTATGTTGTCATAATAAGCGCCGTCAATATAGCGTGTCCCATCAATTTCATAGGGTGAAAACACCGGAAAGCAGGCAGATGACGCCATCAGATAGCGATAGAGCATCCCCTGTGGTATCTGCTCAATCATCGGTGTTAAAGGGCGCATAGAGGGCAATTCAACGGTGACCAACCCAAAACGGACGCCGGATGCACGTATCTTCTCCTC
>JBKECV010000020.1:0-2144 GCA_047974975.1 Candidatus Fimivivens sp. | reverse complement strand
TTATCGCTGCTAAGACAAGGGCAACTATAAAAGCGGTTGCGGCAGAACGTAAACTAACAGTTGCACAGTGGGCATTAAATTCAGCGTTTTTAGCATCGCCAATCACCTTGATCATCATAGGCCTAATCATGATTGTTTCGGTAATTTATATGGTTGTTGCCGCCATTAACAAATTCACAGGCGCATCGACAAGTGCTACGGGCATTATAATAGGGGCATTTGCCTTTTTAGGCGCCTTTATATGGAACACAATAACCGGGGTAGTTAACGCAATAATTCAGTTCTTATGGACGAGTTTTGTGGAGCCTATAATCGGTATTGTGGAGTGGGTACTTAATGTATTCAGCGGCGGATTCGACAGCTTCGGAGATGCCGTTAAGAACTTAATTGGTCAAATCATTTCTTGGTTTTTATCCCTTGGAAAAGTCGTTACCAAAATCATTGACGCAATATTCGGCACAAACTGGACAGCAGGCTTGTCATCTCTTCAAGACAATGTTCTTGAATGGGGGAAAAATGAAAATGCAATAACTCTAGATCGAACTGCACCTGTAGTAGGTTCGCGGATAGAGTATGGAGACGCTTGGGATGCGGGGAAAAATTTTGGCGAGGGTATTGAAGATAAAATTAGTGGCATTTTTGACATTGGAGCAGACGATCCGTTTGCGGCAGCGGCTACTCAGGACGTTTTAGGAGACATTTCATCAAACACAGGCTCAATGGCAGATTCGCTATCGTCGTCTAATGAGGACATGAGCTTATTGAGGGCACTTGCAGAGCGTGAGGCCATCAACCAATTTACCACCGCAAAGGTCCACGTTGAACTTGGCGGCGTGACCAATCAGGTAAGCCAAAATACAGATCTCGATGGCATTGTATCATATCTATCAGAGGCGCTGCAGGAACAACTCACTGTAGTCGCAGAGGGGGTGGACTAGGTGTATGCATTTTACATGGACGGGGTTCGGCAGCCAATTGCCCCGAGCAAAATTTCAGTTAAAATCAAAAACCAAAATAAAACGTACACATTGCTCTCCGGGGGTGAAATCAATGCGCTTAAAAATCCGGGATTGTCAGAGATTGCGTTTGAGGTTATCTACCCCAACAGACGGTATCCATTCGCGGTATATGAGGATGGGGTTAAAACGGCAGATTACTACCTTTCAGAGCTCGAGCGCCTTAAGGTGTCGAATGCACCGTTTATATTTTTGATAGCTCGTGTGCATGGCAATAGGCTTCTTTACAGCACCGATTTTAATGTCTCGATTGAAGATTATACAATTATTGAGTCAGCAGATGCTGGCTCCGACGTAACGGTGAAAATTAAACTTAAACAGTACCTTGACATTGTGGTTAAAAAAGTGGCCATAACACTTGTAGACGGTGAGTACTTGGCAAAAGCGCCTGATAAGGTAACGCGGCCGGCAAAAACGCCCCCTAAAACTTATACGGTGGTTCCAGGGGACTCGCTCTGGAAGATTTGTCAAAAAGAACTTGGGGATGGTAGCCGGTATCCTGAGGTTGCAAAGTTCAACGGCATATCTAATCCAAATTTAATTTATCCGGGGCAGGTGATTCGATTTGGATAGTGCTTATGAGTTGGCGGTGTTACATGATGGATACGTCGTATACCCTGTTGTGCTGTCAAGTGTAACTCTTGAAAACGACCGGTTTATGACGCCGGGGAAATTGTCTTTTTCAGTGGCAACAGCTCCGGAACTGGTCATGTCAGAGGGCGATGAGGTGAAATTTAGTGTAATGGGTACAGTGATGTTTGTCGGTCGTATTTTTAAGCAAAGTTACTCTGATGACACGATTAAAGTGACCGCATACGATCAACGTAGGTATTGAAAGTACAAAGATACCATCAACTACACTGGTACCGCAACGGATCTCATCAAGCGCATCGCGGCCGAAAATGATTTAACTGTAGGCACGCTTTCAAACACAGAGTACGTGTTGAAAGACCGAATTGAAGATAACAAGACCTACATGGATATGATACAGAACGCGTTGTATGCGACGCTGACAAACACAGCAGCCCTCTATACGCTGTACGATGACGCAGGGGGACTTACGGTTAAAAATGTTGAAGACATGATGATCGACCTAATGGTTGATAGGGAGACGGCACGAGACTATAG
>JBKECV010000016.1:0-17078 GCA_047974975.1 Candidatus Fimivivens sp. | reverse complement strand
TTTTCAAGGTCCGCCCCGCCTCTTGGCAGGTAGATTTTCATCTTATCACATCCGAGTTCCTTTGTCAATAACATTTTTTCTCTTCTGTGGCTTCCCGCAAGTTCTTCTCTGTTTCCCTCGCGATAGCTTAGTTATAATATCACGGTCTGAAAGAGATGTCAACAGGTTTTCGCAAAAAACTTCATCTTTTTTATGGCGCACCACACAGCAAATTAATACCGCCTTATTTGACGCATTCATGAGATTGTGACATAATACCATACATATTATATATATAGGAGTTCTGCTAAATGCCCATTAATATCCCGACAACCTTACCTGCAACGAAAATATTAGAAGCCGAGAATATCTTTGTTATGGCAGAAGAGCGCGCACGTAACCAGGATATTCGCCCGCTGCGCATTGTGATACTCAACCTCATGCCCAAAAAGATTGAAACCGAAACGCAATTGTTGCGCCTGCTCGGTAATACGGCTATTCAATCGGATGTCGAACTGTTGCAAATCGGCGGACATGTGCCCAAGAACACCTCGAGCGACCACCTGTTTAAATTCTACAAAACCTTTGATGAGATAAAAGATCAGCGCTTTGACGGTTTAATCATCACCGGTGCCCCTATTGAAACGATGCCGTTTACTGAAGTGAATTATTGGAATGAGTTGTGCGAAATCATGGCGTGGTCTTTGACCAATGTCTACTCCACGATGCACATCTGCTGGGGTGCGCAAGCCGGATTGTATTATCATTACGGCATCGAAAAGATGGCACTGCCCGAAAAAATGTTCGGTGTATTTGAGCACACTGTTTTAAAGCGCAACCATCACCTTATGCGCGGTTTTGATGAAGTGTTTTGGGTGCCACATTCACGGCGCACCACCGTCTCGGAAAGCGCTATCGAAAAGGTAGCACACCTTGAAATACTTGCCCGCTCTAATGAAGCGGGGGTATATTGCATCGCCGGACGGGCCGGGCGGCAATTTTTCATGATGGGTCACAGTGAATATGACCGCGAAACACTGGCAAACGAATATTTTCGAGATGTTGAAAAGGGCCTTGATATTGCGCTGCCTCGTCATTACTTTCCTGAGGATAACCCGACAAAGTCGCCACCGCTTCGCTGGCGTGCGCACGCCAGTCTGTTGTTTTCCAACTGGCTGAACTACTTTGTCTATCAAGAAACACCGTTTGATCTGGCACATCTCACGCCACATGATAAGGGAGGCAAAAATTAATGAAAGCAGCTATATTTGATATGGACGGCACCCTGCTCGATTCTTTGGGCATGTGGTATGGTTTCGCCCCTGCCTTTTGCAAAGAGCATGGCATTGTCTGGACGCAGCCGCTGGCTGACGACCTGCTCGGCTTGGCGTTTCCCGAAGCGGCTGAAGTTTTCACGCGTAAATTTCCACAGCTCAATATGTCCGCAAATGAACTGATCTCAACATGGATAAACATGGTGCATTTCAGCTATGCGCATGAGGTCACGCTCAAACCTTTTGCAATAGACTATATCAAAAAACTCAATCAATGCAATATCCCCTGCGCAGTGGCCACCATGACCAATCACGCACTGGCTGATGCCGCACTGGCGCATCACGGCATCACGACACTGGTTCAAACCATTCTCACACCGGAAGATGTCGGCGGCGTCGGTAAGGAGCGCCCCGATATCTATATTGAAGCCGCACAAAGACTGGGGGTGCCGGTCGAACAGTGCGTTGTATTTGAAGATACGCTGTTCGCTATAAAAACAGCCGCAAAGGCGGGGTTCACCGTCTGGGCCATTGATGAACCGCTGCAAGAGGCGCAACACGAAATTAAAAGTACATGCCACCGCTATATTCACAGCTTTGAAGAATTGTTGAACGACCGCTCTAAATAACCACCCTCTACATTTAAAGTGAGCAGCTTTTCTCACATGAGAAAAGCTGCTCACTACTTTTTTGCAAAAAATAAGGCAGCATAAAGATGTAACCGTTTTGGCACCGCTCCTAGTCGGCATCGGCCCCTAAAACGAATTGTCTCAATATAAGGAAGACCGCCACACCCAACAGTGGAATATTGGGACGATTTGCAAAAATTGAAGCGGCGCCGGCAACAAGCGCCCAAAGTGCTACCATCGCGCCAATAGTATTGGGCACCTGCATATTTTCGGTATTGAACGCCGCCGCATAAATCAGTCTGAGAATGCTGCCGCCATCCAATCCCCGCACCGGCAACAAATTAAAGAGGGAAAGCAGCAAGCTCATTTCTGCGAACCACGGCGCAAACGGCTTCAGTATTAAAGCCACAAGAATACCCACCAACGGCCCGGCTGCCAGAATACCAACTTCCTGACGCAAACTGGGAAGTCGCCGGTAATGTGGCACAATATGCGCACAGCATCCGCGCAAACGCAGCTGCAAAACACCATTGTTTGTCGCGATCAGCGCGATCCAATGCCCCACTTCGTGGATCAACGCTGCCAACAACAGGCAAAGCGCATCGCCACCGAAATAAACAGCCGCCGCAACCACTGCAAAAAACCAAAAGTCGCAAGTGATGCACGGCTTTTTTTGATCCGATTTTATAAAGATTCCCATCGGGCACACTCTGCCAAGGGATTGGCTGCCTTACCGTTTATAATAAGTTCAAGGTGCAGATGCGGACCGGTAGAAACGCCGGTGTTACCCACATAGGCCAGTGTTTCGCCCTGTCTCAGATGCATGCCAACCTTCGCTGCGATAAAATTACAATGGCAATAGCGCGTCTGGTATCCGCCGTGATCCACTGTAACAAAGCGACCGTAAATGGGAGATTCTCCCGTCTCCACCACAATGCCGGGCCACGCGACCCCGATCGGAGTATTAAGAGACGCAGCAAAATCTGCCCCTGTATGAAAATCTGACTTTCCCGTGATGGGATGTTGCCTAACTCCGAATGCGGAGGTCAGCTTCCCCTGCACCGGCAACTGCATCGGCGCGGCCAACAGTGGTGTCACACCGGTCACACCATTGGGCAAGTCATTGCGTTCATCCTCGGGCAAAAATGGCAATTGCCCGCCCTGTGCAGCTGTTGCGGTCACATCCATTTTTGACGAGGTGCCCACCTGACTTAAAATCAACTCAACAATACTGCGCAGACGCGAGATTTTATCCGACCCGGTGATCTTTTGTACCACCGAAACGACCTCTACCGCCTCTGTTTCTTTAGAAACCAACGTAAAAAATGCCGTTTTAACGTCGGTCATGCCCATAAAGCTGCTCATTATAAACGCCGCGATGATCATCATAGCACAAAGCATACTTTGCAGCAGCGTTGCAAACATAAACTTGCCTTCAGATCCATCACGATGCACAACAGTCCGACGGCGCCTCGTCGAATTGCCTAAGGCGGAATGCATTCTACGGTCGATCATGTCCACACCTCCTCAAAGAAAGCTATGCGCTAAAAAAACAACTTATGCTACCTGCTTGGCTAGGCCTGCAAAAAGTGAACCCGCCAAATTTCTGCCACCGCAACAAAATACGTGACGCGGGGTTGATTTCTTCATTATTTTATGATATTCTAATCAAGCTGATCCGTTTGGACGACAGATGTCCGCCTATCGCCGGCATTTTTGTTTTTAGCGGCAGCCGTTAGATTCTCTGGAGAGTCCCGCGAAGGGCGCCGAAGGTGTAAGTTTGCAGCATGCAAGCGATCTCTCAGGCAAAAGGACAGAGTTTGGTATCTCTTTTTATTTCAAGATATCACTGTTCATATTTCTCCGGAAGGTCGAAACGAAAGTTTCGGCTTTTATTTTTTATTACGGGAGGAAAAGAATAATGTTAGCACGAGCCAATGAACTTATTGTGTGGATTGACGATCTGGTTTGGGGACTGCCACTCATCGTATTCATCTTGATCACCGGTATTTACCTCACCGTGCGCCTCAATCTGTTACAGCTGTTTCAGCTACCCCGCGCGTTGCGTTATATGGTTAAAAACGAGGACAATGCCGACGGTGAGGTCAGCAGCTTTGGCGCATTGTGCACGGCTATGTCGGCCACCATCGGCACAGGCAATATCGTCGGTGTAGCCACCGCCATCTATTCCGGCGGTCCGGGCGCGCTATTTTGGATGTGGATCGCCGCCTTTTTTGGCATGGCAACCAAATATGCAGAAGGTGTATTGGCGATAAAGTACCGCGAAGTTGCCCCTGATGGTCATGTGTTGGGTGGCCCTTTCTATTACATAGAGCGCGGCATGGGCAGGCAGTGGCGTTGGCTTGCCAAAATGTTCGCTTTTTTTGGCATGGGTGTGGGCTTGTTTGGCATCGGTACCTTTACGCAGATCAATGGCATTTCCTCCGCCGTTAAAGGTTTTTTCGATCCCGAAAGTCGTTATACCGTAACCTTGTTTGGCGCGCAGCATTCTTGGGCTGTCGTTGTTGCCGGTATCATCGTCACTCTGTGCACTGCGTTGGTTATTTTAGGCGGATTAAAGCGTATATCACTGGTTGCACAGATCGTCATCCCTTTTATGGCTGTGATCTATGTGATCTTCGGCATCACGCTGCTCATCTGTAATGCAGATAAAATTCCACATGCAATAAACCTTATTATCACCGGCGCCTTTAATCCGCAAGCCGTGACCGGCGGCATGGTCGGCAGCATCGCCATCGCCATGCAAAAGGGCATCGCGCGCGGCATCTTTTCAAACGAAGCGGGACTTGGCTCTGCGCCAATTGCGGCAGCCGCCGCCCAAACTAAAGAACCGGTGCGCCAAGGTCTGGTGTCCATGACAGGCACTTTCGTCGATACCATCGTCGTCTGCACCATCACCGGCCTTTGCATCGTCACCACCGGCACTTGGAACATCGGCCTAAAAGGTGTTGATATTACCTCGCAGGCTTTTCAGAACGGCCTCCCCTTTGATCCGCGTATTTCCGCCTTTGTTCTGATGCTCAGCTTAACTTTCTTTGCTTTTACCACCATTCTCGGCTGGGATTATTACAGCGAGCGCTGCTTGGAGTATTTCTCCAACGGCAATCAAAAAGCCGTCTTGGTCTACCGTTATTTGTACATTCTCGCCGTTTTTATCGGCCCGTACATGACTGTCGCCGCCGTTTGGACCATCGCCGATATTTTCAACGGATTGATGGCTTTCCCAAACTTAATTGCGCTGCTTGCCCTCTCCGGTGTGGTCGTCAAAGAAACGCGTGATTACTTGCAACGTCAAAAGGCCAAATAGCCAAATAGCCAAAACAGGAACAGGCTGAAGTGCCTGTTCCCGTTTTATCTATTTTGATTATTCTGCCAAATAAGTCAGCACAGCCGTCTGCCGCGGTGTGTCCGCCATGACGACAATGCTGTTGGTCGGATAGTGCACAACATGCCCACACTGTTCGATAAAAGGCGCCAGCGCTTCGATAACCTCATAACCCAGCGGCCCATTGCGGTAATGCATAGGAATGACCACCCGCGCACCGATGGCATCGGCCATCGTTTTAGCCTGCGATGCATCGATGGTGTAAAAGCCGCCGACAGGGATCAGCAAAACATCCACCTCTTGCAAGGTCGCTAGCTGCTCTTTGGTCAATTCACAGCCGATATCCCCCATATGAGCCAGTCGCATCCCCTCGGCGGATATCACATGAATGGTATTTTTGCCGCGCTTTTCGCCCTTGGCTTCGTCATGATAGGTCTCCAACTCCTGCACCTCAAAAGTTGGTGTGCGCCCGCTGAGCCCGACACGCTCAACAGCACTGTGGTCCCGATGCGCGTGGCTGCAAAGCACGGCGTCGGCCGAAAGATTGCGCGGCAACAACCCATAGCCCGGAACCCGCCCGTCCTCATAGGGATCAAATATGACCGAGTCTTGATCGGTCTCAATTTTAAAGCAGGAATGCCCATACCAGATGATTTTCATCGTCATGCCTCTTTTCTTTGCGCTTTACCCCAGTCTAGCATAGATGGCTATTGTGGGACAACCCCACCCTGACTGGTCGGCAACGCCCCCACTCGCACAAACTTGTAACGCACCTAAATCGCAACACAGTAGCACAAAGGCCGCGAAGCAAAATAGCTTCGCGGCCTTTAACATCCGATTGGATTATTTGCTCATGATAAAATTATCGATCGAATCAGCGGCAATTTTACCCGCGCCCATTGCCAAGATAACGGTAGCAGCGCCTGTAACCGCGTCGCCGCCGGCATACACACCCGCACGGGTGGTCGCCATATCCTCGGTGCACACAAGGCAACCTTTACGGTTAACTTCTATGCCAGGGGTCGTATTCTTGATCAGGGGGTTGGGTGAAGTGCCGATCGACATAATAACGGTGTCGACATCGAGAACAAAGTTCGAACCCTCTTTTTCGATAGGACGACGGCGACCGGAAGCATCCGGCTCACCGAGTTCCATCTCAACACACTCCATACCCGTGACTTGTCCTTTCTCGTTGCCGAGAATCTGGACAGGATTATTGAGCAGCTTAAAGATGATGCCCTCTTCCTTTGCGTGATGCACTTCTTCCGCTCTGGCCGGCAGCTCTTCAATGCTGCGGCGATAAACAATATAGACATTTTTGGCACCAAGGCGCTTAGCGCAGCGTGCAGCATCCATAGCAACATTGCCGCCGCCGACAACAGCGACCGAATCACCGTGGAAAATCGGCGTCATATAGTCGTCGCGATAGGCTTTCATCAAGTTGGTTCTGGTCAAGTACTCGTTAGCCGAATACACGCCGAGCAAGTTTTCACCCGGTATGTTCATAAAGCTGGGCAGGCCCGCACCTGAACCGATGAACACAGCCTCAAATCCGCCGTCAAACAACTCATCAATCGAAACGGTCCGGCCGACAATGTAGTTGGTCTTGAGTGAAACGCCCAATTCCAGCAGGTTATCAACTTCCTTTTTGACAATAGCCTTGGGCAAACGAAACTCCGGAATGCCGTAGGACAAAACGCCGCCTGCTACGTGCAGCGCCTCAAAAATGGTCACTTCGTAACCCTTGGCCGCAAGATCACCTGCGCAGGCCAATCCCGCAGGACCGGAACCAACGATCGCAACCTTATGTCCATTTGGAGCGGGCTGATCACCGGCAGAAAAATTATGCTCACGCGCATAGTCGGCGACAAAGCGTTCAATGCGGCCGATGCCGACAGACTCGCCCTTAATTCCGCGAACACACTTGGCTTCACACTGCGTTTCCTGCGGACAAACACGACCGCTGACAGCCGGCAGACAGTTGGTGGAAAGGATGACGCGATAAGCCGCCTCAAAATCCTCTTCAGCGACCTTTTGCAAAAACTCCGGAATACGCACGTTGACGGGACATCCCGCCACACAGGGTTTATGCTTGCAGTTGAGGCAGCGCTTGGCCTCATCGATAGCCATCTCGGGGGTATAGCCTAGCGCAACCTCCAAAAAGTTTTTGTTACGCACATTCGGATCCTGTTCCGGCATGGCGGTTTTAGTTGCAATCATATTAGCCATTGTGATGACCTCCGTGAATGCCAATGCGGCAAACATGCTCGTCCTTCTCTTTTTCCATCTCTTTGTAGAAGCTGTTGCGGGTCATTAATCCATCATAGTCCACAAGATGGCCGTCAAAATCAGGGCCATCGACACAAGCAAATTTCGTCTCGCCGCCAACCGTTACACGACAGCCACCGCACATGCCAGTTCCATCGATCATAACAGGGTTGAGCGAAACAATAGTCTTAATGCCATATTTTTCAGTAACCTTTGAAACGAACTTCATCATTGGGATCGGGCCGATGGCGATGACGAGGTCGTAACCCTTACCCTCATTGATAAGCGTTTCAAGCTGGTTGGTAACAAAACCGTGAATACCATAGCTGCCGTCATCAGTGGTAATATAGAGATTGTCGCAAGCTGCTGTGAATTCATCTTCCAACATAACAGCATCCTTATTTTTAAAACCGGCAATAACATCAACCGGAATCCCCATCTTGTGCAGCGCTTTAGCCTGCGGGTAAGCAATCGCACAACCGACACCACCGCCTACAACACAGGCTCTGGTGGCACCGTCATAGTGGGTGGGTTCGCCGAGCGGGCCAACAAAATCGGCTATATGATCGCCCTTTTCTTTCATAGACAACAACCGAGTGGTTGCACCGGCAACCTGGAACATAATGGTAACCTCGCCGGTGGCCGGATCGGCATCCGCCACAGTCAGGGGAATGCGCTCCCCCATCTCGTCCACACGCAAAATAATAAACTGTCCGGCCTTTACACGCTTGGCAATATCAGGTGCCTCCACCTTCATCAGCATTGCAGCGCCGCTCAGGCTTTTCTTTTCCGTAATACGGTTCACACTCTCACTCCATTTCAACAATATTAGTCCACAGAAATCCTACATTGAAAACTGCGAATTCGAGCCAACGTAGTGTATTATATCGCAATCTCTTTCCACATGCAACAGGACATCCGCAGTTTTTTTAGGCAATTTACTGAAAACCCACTATTGCGCAGAAAATTCCCATCATAAATCAATTTCCTTAATATCGACAGAAAATTCTTGGTTTAAACATCTGAAACTTTGCAAAAAATTGGTTATTCTACAATCAACGTGCATTCAGCCTTGAGATCGCTGCGACCTTGAACGGTCGCAATCAGCTTCATTTCGCCCTCGGTCTGCGCCGCGACAACCAACTTGTTTTCAAAAGATCGAAGCTCTGCCGTTGCTTCCTCCCCCGATGCGGCCCAAACAACAGTAAATTCATCGTCGGTATCCCACTGCGCGATAATTTCGACTTCCTCGCCCGGCGAAAGGGTCAGCGCCGTATCGCTGAGATAAAATGCCACATCGCTGTCTTGGTCGGAACTCTGCGCGTCGCCGATGCCGTTGTCCGCCAGATTGGCGTCGGCACTGTTGTTTTTGCCTGCATCGCCCGCCGACTGTCCGCTGGTCTCGGTGCCGGTCATCCTACCTGCACTGCCCATATACTGAAGATAAGAGCCAATAGCGTCGGCCAGTCCATCGGCGATATTGCGTTGATAGCTTTCGTTGATCAGCTTGTGGTATTCAGTCTGATTCGATATGAACCCCGTTTCAACCAAAATAGCCGGATATTGCATGCTGCGGGTGACGTAGTAATAGCCAAACTTTTGCCCACGGTTATTTGTACCGAGCGCTGAGGCGACATGCTTTGAGGCAAACTGCGCCAACCCCGAGGACCAATGGTTAAAGTAATAAGCTTCGGTGCCGGCCGCCGCCGCATTATAGGCCGCGGAGTTGGAATGCACACTGATAAACAGATGTGGGTCGGCCGCCGCCGCCGTGTTTACGCGCTGCTCCAGCGCGCTGTAGTTATGTTGATTGCTGTTGGTCACAATCACAGTAGCGCCACGATCCTTGAGGATGCTCACCAACTCTGAGGCGATGGCGTAATTGACGGCTCGCTCAGGATATGCGGACAAATAGCCCAAGGCCCCGACGTCATTGCCACCATGCCCCGGATCAATCGCAATTTTTGTGCCGCTCAAATTACTATTGGTAACAATGGGCGGATTGTTAAACTGCAGGACTAAATTACCATCGTTGTCATAATAAGGGTACATCCCCATAAACTTGCCCGACGCACGCAGTGTCAACGTCATGGTGCTCCCTGAAAAATCCACCGCCGAGAACAGGGGATTTTTTGAAAGGTTCATGCTGTCTGGGAGGGCGTTCGTATAGTTGAATTTAAACGTCAGCTTGTCCGCTGCATAGGTCGCCGTATACGACACCTGCTGCCGAGTTGACAAAATAACTTTGGTGTAGCGTGAATCGCTCTTAACGGTGCAGCCGGTAATCTGGTTATTGACCGCAGCCGAACTCACCGACACTGTCGCAATATCATCAGCAAAGACGCGCAAACCCGACTGTAGACGATAAAAGCGGTAGGTTTCAAGCTTGTTTTTATTGGTAAAGGTATATTTTACTTCTTCGCCCACGACATAATCCAAAGCGCCCCTAGGCAGCGGGAAATAGGATGGCTCTGAGTACTGGGAAACGGTGTCACCTCTAAATGTTTCAGCCAGGTCGGCCGTCACCACCACCGGCGTACCATCGGAGGGCAAAACCCGCTTATTAACAATAATATTAGCGCCACTCTTGCTCTTGGTTAAGCCGTTCCATTCGCCATATACTGTCACAGCACCCAGATTTTGTACTTCTGTTTTAGCATCCGGCACAGTATAAACACCGGTAAAGCGCGCGTAAGCCGTATCGCGATATTCATCGTCCTGCTGTTTATCCTCGTTTCGGTTTAGCACAACGGTTGTCCCGCCTATCACAGCGTAGACCTTGGCTTGTGCATAAGCGACTGCATCGATGGTCAATTTGGTTGCGCCATCGACATTCAGCGTGCCACCGCCGGGTGAAAGCTGTTTGACAACCTCGGTGATACGCGTGATATTGTAGGTAACAGTCTTGCCTTTATGATTGATTTTAAAGACGTTTTCGCCCTCTGTCAGCTGCATCTCCAATTGGAAGTAACCATTTTCGTCGGTCGTAATTTCAACCCCATTGATGGTTGCGTCGGTGTTTGGGTCGGTGTGTCCTGTAAACAGCACTGTTGGGTCAAAAGACGTGAAAGTGGTGCTGCTCGGCTTGGTCAATTCGAGATCCTGCATGATATGTTCCGGTTTGACGCTCCCCCCAAAATAACCCACCAATTTGGCAGCACAGTCCTTGGGGTTTTCTACCAAACGAGCCAGGCTATTGAAAACACTGCCGTTATACCCTGACAGCTTCCGCGCCTCGATAACCTGGCGCGCCAGCTGATCATATTCGCTCCATCCCACCACCTCGGTCACGGCACGGTCGGCTGCGTGCATGATATAAAGCGGTATGCCCGCTTCATCAGCCGCATTGGCCCACCATGATGCAACCACTTGGTACGGCGTTTGCGTGTCGTCCATCGAGCCATAAGCCTTGACCGCGACAAAGTCCGCCAGTCCGTTTTCCATAAACTTTAATGTATCGGCGTTGCCGTCGGCCAATGCTGAAAACGCTGCCTTCGTGGCAGAACCGCCCTCATGTTCATAGTCGTTGGCCCAAACCGCTTCGCTCAAAAGGCCTATGGTGACGGTAGGTGCTGTGCGGTCGAACGCATCTTTGACCAATGTCAACAATGTTTCGGGTACCGCGCGCATGTATGCTTCAAAACCGATACCGCCGCCAAGCGCCAAGTAGTTTGAGTAACTTTGTTTGCTTTGCACATTATAATAGCCATCCACCAGCACACCGTCCGGCTGATAACGGGCGGCAAAGGATGAAATATCACTGGTGACACCGTCTATCAGCGAAGAGGTCACCTTGCCCAGCACCGCAATTTTCTCATCAAAGGCAACACCGGTTATGTAATAGGTTGTGTACACATAAAGCCCGGCCTCACGCGCTTGTGTTATAGCAGACTGCAACGGATCCAGCTGTCCCTCCTCATAGGTTCGACAGGGTAAAAATGATGACCCATACAGAACGTTCCCATCGTTGTCCAGCGTGTCGATCACCACAGCGTTCATCGTCAAATCCAATGCAGCATTAATCGCTTTATCGATTCCAGCTGTGATGTCCTCATCGCTGCCTGTCACCGGAAAATCCACACCCGGTTTTAGTGTCACAGCACGCAATTCGTTTGGAAAAACTTTTGGCGCTGTGGGCTGCATATCCGACTCAGACGACGTGCTGACCGCCTCGCTCGACTGCACCTCCAATGAAGACGGCTCTGCGCCGACAGAAACTGTTTTATTGCCGAATAAAGGCGAATCGCTGTCATTGGCCAGTAATGCAAGCACACCGGTCGCTGCTGTTAGCAGTACCAGTGTGATGCAAAGAACAAGCGCCATATATTTTTTACGCTTTTTGGTATGTCTTGCCACCATCGTTCCCCTTATGTGTTAGTTTTGCATGGATTGCGCCGTATTAAAGCACCGATTTCAGGTTGGCGCTCTCTTTAGCGATATGGCTTGAGACAGCATGCTCAGGGTTAAAAAGCGAATCGTAGCGATAAAGCAAAAAGCCCTGATAACCGGAAGCGTCGCGCGCTTCCTCCACCATATCCCGCATCATGGTGGTACTGTTTATCCATTCATTCTCGCCACCGCCTGCCCACTTGTCAGCAACGCCACATTTGTACACCGCTAAACCGACATAGAGTGCGACATCTGAGCTGCGGCACATCTTACTCCACAGCGCCAGCGTACTTGCATAGGGGGCCGCCGCGTTGTCATAGCCGTAATATATCTGCGGACAGATATAGTCGACATAGCCGCTGTTAGACAACCATTTCTCCACATCGGCGAACTGGCCGTTGTAATTGTTGTCCATGCGCGCCTGCGGACTGATGCCAAACAACACCGAAGGGTCGGCGGCCTTTACCGCCGCATAGACCTGCCGAACCAACGTGTTGACGTTCTCACGCCGCCAATCAGCTTGAGAGAGTTCTCCGCCTTGTGCGCAGTAATCGCTGTAATAATTCGCATCGAATGCCATATCGACCGTCGGATAAAAATAATCGTCAAAGTGGATGCCGTCGATGTCATAGTTTTCCACCAATTCGACGACGCCCTGTGTAATAAGCGCACGCGCGCTGTTGCTGGCCGGATTGTAAAAAATACCGCCATTATAAGAAATGGCTGTATCCTTGCCCTTTTTTATCGCCTGTACCGCCGGATTTGAAGACGACAATTCGCGGGTGCTGCCAACGGCCAATACGCGGTAGGGATTGAGCCACGCCTCGATACGCAGGTCGTATTTTTTGGCAATTGTGACCATGATCTCGAGTGGATCATAGCCGGGATCGATCCCTTCGTCGCCGGTGAGAATATAGCTCCACGGAAAAATCTTCGACTCGTACATCGCGTCGCCAAACGGGCGTACCTGAACAAAAACCGTGTTTAGGTCATAGTCCGCAATGGTGCTAAAAGCGTTGTCAATATTTGAAGTAAAACTAGATCGATTCTGATCTCTGGCCATCGCGTGAAAATCAAGATAAGAGATCCATATGCCACGGACCTCATCCACACTATTGTTTGGACGCGTATAAGCAGTCTGGTCCGCTTCGGATGAAGCCGCAGGTTGGCTAACAACCGGCGCCTGACTGCTCGGCAACACCGGTTCTGGCTGCGGCACTACCTGTGTGCTCGTGACGGGTTGCCGGCTGCTTGAATCCTCGGCTTGAGACTGGGTGACCGCTTCAGAACTCGATTCAGACGAAGTTGCTTCCATACTCGACATTAAGGAGGAAGAGGAGATTTCAAGCGCAGCACCCTCTCCGGCCGGCAACGACTGATCGGCCGACGGGAATTCCCCCGGATATGTATCTTCGCTTGACACGCTGCTATTTTGCTGCAACTCGAATGTGCCCGTGCCGGAAACCACGTTATTGCCACATCCGGCCAACGCCGTTACAACGATACCGGCTGCCAGCAATGGGGCGATATATCTACTGATACTGCGTTTCATCCTTTTACCTCACAATACACCATATAGCACTTTATTTTACCGCTTATCGCCAATTGGGTCAAGTAAAACCAGACACACTTTTTTGTAATTTGAGGAAAAGTGACGCGGTAAATTATGTAAAGCGTGACTTGTGCTTCCTCTTGTGATATACATCCAACGGAAAACACGCCGCTTCACACTGAAATAAGGAAGTATCCACCTTTTTTTCTAAAATAATAGTGCAATGGTTTTGGCAGATTATTGCCGTCTTGACCAAATTCGCTGTTGGTATTATTATGTAGAAAGATAGCAAAGGAGGCGGCGCAATTGTTTTTTATCGGACTGTTCGGCACAAACTTTAAAGTAAACTCTGTCGGCTATATTCAAGCCGGCCATTGTCCCTGTTGCGGCAGTGGGAAGTCGTTTCACCTCGCCAAAAAGCACCATTATTTTCATGCGTTTTTACTTCCATTATACAAATTTCAATCGTCATATTTTGCAACCTGCCCAAAATGCGCCAGCATTTTTGAGGTCAGCGACATCCTAGGGAAAGAAGTCGAACAAAACGGCACGGCACACACCGCCCAAGGGGCATTGCGTCTTTTGCAAAACAACTACCGACCGGCCTGCCCGCACTGTGCCGCATTGCTGAGATCAAGCGACCATTTTTGCCCGAACTGTGGCAAAGCGGTCGATAAATAGTGTCACCACTACCGTGTTGAATCAAAGCCTTTCGCTGTTGCGAGGGGCTTTGCGTTTAGATAGGGCTGATTTGCCATGCTACGCGGCCTCTTGTTGGAAAACAGCAACATCACCGACGAAATGATCGGCACAGCCAGACTGCACAACAACACCGTTTTCATTTGATCGACATTGAGCGCCGCCGTCAGAAACACCGACGAAATCGCCGGATGATACACCGCGCCAAAGATACAGGCTACGGAAACCAGTGCCGCAGCTAAAAGCAGCGGGTTGGTAAAGGGATTCATTTGCAACAACCCTTTTCTCTCACTGCGACACTCGAATACATGGAAAAGCTGCGTCATGGTCAATGTACATAATGCCGCTGTGCGCGCGGTTTTAAGATCGGCACCACCAGCTGAAATCAACGAGAACACACCGAGCGTCGTCAAACCTATCAATATGCCGCGAAACAAAATTTTACCCAACAGTCCGCCGGAAAAGATGGAATCCTCCGCGTGGCGGGGCGGCTGGCGCATAACCTGTGGGTCGGAGGGCTCCAACCCGAGCGCGATGGCCGGCAATCCATCGGTCACCAGATTTACCAACAGCAATTGGATCGGTGTGAGGATAACCGGCATGCCCATCAGCATGCCAACAAACATGGTAAAAACTTCGCCCGCATTGCAGGAGAGCAGGTAGCGCAAAAATCGGCGGATATTCTGATAAATAGTTCGCCCTTCCTCCACCGCCGCCACCAAGGTCGCAAAATTATCATCCAGCAATATGACGTCTGCGGCCTCGCGCGTGACGTCTGTGCCACTGGCGCCCATGGCAACGCCGATGCTGGATTCTTTGACGGCAGGCGCATCGTTTACCCCATCTCCCGTCATGGCGACAATTTCTCTGTTTTCTTTCATACCGCGCACAATGCGCAATTTATGCGCCGGACTGACGCGCGCAAATACTGTTGCACGTTGGCAACATGCCAGCAGCTGTGTCTCGGTCATGGCATCAAGCATATCGCCGGTGATCACATCGCCCTCACCGCGTAAAATGCCGAGTTGTTTGGCAACCGCCTTGGCCGTTGCGGCATGGTCGCCGGTAATCATCACGACACGAATTTGTGCCGTGCGGCAGGCGGCTACAGCAGCAGCCGCTTCAGGCCGTGGCGGATCAAATAATCCAATCAACCCGGCAAACACCAGATTATTTTCGGCAGCTTCTCCATTGCCCCCCTGTTCGCGAAAAGCAAAGCCCATGACTCGCAAGGCATCCCCCGCCAAACGGGCGTTGTCGCCAATCATTTTTCGTCTGAGCTCCGCGGTGAGCGGCACGCTGCCCTGAGCCGTCGCCATTCTGTTGCAGCGCGACAAAACCAGCTCAGGTGCGCCTTTCATATAGATACGATTCGTCTTATCGGCACAGCTGCCCCAGACGGTCATACGCTTGCGGGTCGAGTCAAATGCCAACTCGCCACTTCGGAAAAAATCCGCAGGGCGCACACCGGCGTCCAGTGCTGTTTTAAGCAGCGCCGTTTCGGTTGGATCCCCTGAAAACATAAGGCTATCCGCCTCTTCGCGACCCCAAAATCCACGCTTTTTAGGTTGCGCTCTGGCATCGTTGCAAAAGGCCGCAACCTCCAGCAGCGATTTGATCTCCGGATGGCGCATCGGCAACTGGGCGATCTGGCCGGGGATATGTTCGCCCGATATCGTCACCAATTTTTGCACCGTCATCCGGTTTTGCGTCAATGTAC
The DNA here is from genome assembly GCA_047974975.1 of Candidatus Fimivivens sp. Classification (GTDB taxonomy): domain Bacteria; phylum Bacillota; class Clostridia; order Oscillospirales; family Ruminococcaceae; genus Yanshouia. Next base: position 1,222 of record JBKECV010000016.1, on the reverse strand, counting down.
CGGTTTTATCTGAGCAAATCACCGTCGCACAACCCAACGTCTCCACCGCGTGAAGGTGCTTAATCAACGCGTTTCGTCTCAGGATGCGCCGCACGGCGAGCGCCAGCGAAATGGTGACGATAGCCGGCAATCCTTCCGGTACCGCTGCCACCGCCAGACTGATGCCGGTGATCAACATATTCAGCAAGGCTTCTCCGCGCCAGACACCCGCCGCAACCACCAATATGCAGATGATAAGGCAACTGACGCCGATCACCCGTCCAACCTGATCCAACCGTTTTTGCAGCGGTGTCTGCTCTTCTTCAATGTCGCCGAGCATGCCGGCAATAGCGCCCATCTCGGTTGCCATACCAATAGCGCATACCTGTGCTTGCGCGTGTCCTGCCACCACATGGGTGCCCATGAACACCATCGCATCATGTGCCGCCCGCGCATTGGCCTCATTGCCGGTCACCACGCGTTTGGTGCAAGCTTCCGACTCGCCGGTGAGCAATGCCTCGTCACAGGCCAGTGCGTTTTGCGTCAATACCACTGCATCGGCCGCGACACAATCCCCCGGCGAAAGTAATAGCAGGTCGCCCTGTACCACTTTGGCGGCCGGAATTTCAATCTCACGTCCGTCGCGCTTAACGCGTGCCAACGGCGCCGAAAGTTTTGCCAGCGCTTCCAACGTCTGCTCGCAGCGCAGTTCTTGAAAAAAACCTAATAGCGCATTGATCAATACAATCACCACAATGGCAATCGCTTCATGCATCTCGCCTAAAAACGCCGAAATAGCTGTCGCAATCAACAGTATGATCACCATCAAATCCCGAAACTGTCCTACGAAAATTTTTAACGCTGAATGCTTTTTTCCAGCATCCAACCGGTTTTCTCCGTTTTCCAGCAGCCGCTGTTGTGCTTCTTTGCTTGTCAATCCTGCCATTTCATCTCGCCCGTGCCCCATGAAAAAATCCCCCTTCTTGTCCTTTTGGCTTGTTTATATTTATTCGGGGATGTCCAAAAATATGATGAGAACAAAGCGGGCGGTAACCTTTGACAATTTTTTAGTTTGCGCGTAAAATAAATGCAATTGCCCATACTGCTTTAAGATAGAAATGATGCCATGTTGCATAAGCTTTATATTTTGTTTAAACAGTACTGAAATGGCACGGAGGTTTTAATATGAAAAACGGCTTTATCCGCGTCGCTTGCGCCTCCCCTGAGCTGCGTGTGGCGGACT
>JBKECV010000014.1:0-126876 GCA_047974975.1 Candidatus Fimivivens sp. | reverse complement strand
TGGAGGCGATGTGCGACTTGGCACCGACCAAAATCATCGCAGCTGAAGCCGGCTTTGCCGATGACACCGCCCTCTCCAATGCCCACTATATCCTTAAAGACCGCCATATTGAGATGAAGCTTCTTTAAGTGCGGAGGGGTGAGCGTGGCGTGGGCAGTGGGGCGTGAATAATAGACTGCGAAGTATAAGAATAAGCGGTTTGTTGTTCGCATTGCACATTTGTATAAGTCTTTGCATTCCGTTGCAATAATTCACATATAATGATACACTTAACACAAAGAGTGAGAGCCACAACTTTTTGGCGCCATTTTGTCGTTGGTATCGGGGATTGATTTTTAGGCTTTACAGCGCAACATGCCATAGATCAGCGTCAAAATACCCTTGGTTAATACAGCATAAAATGCTATAATACAAAAATGATGTTTAAATTTCTAAGTGGGAGGAACCGGAGATGGCCGAACTTGACCAGACTCTTTGTAGCAACGAAAAGGTGTTGCTGAGAACCAGTTTTTTTGGCGGTTTTGAGAAGAAAGAGGTATTGACTTACATCGACAAGCTTCGTGAGCAAAACCGAACAATGGCACAGGAGCTCACCGATCATATCAGCGAGGTTTCTACCGCTCGGACTCAGTTTTCTGAACAGGTTTCCAGTTTCGAATCAAAAATAACCGAGATGGAGCACCAGCTCGAAGAGCGGGGTAGCAAAATTCGTGAGTTGACCGGCACAGTGGATTCGTTGCGCAACGAGGTCAGTCAACAAAAGCTGCGCCAGATTGAACGCGAAAAGGATTTACAGCAGCAAAAAGATCAAAACCGACAGCTGGTTGTACAGCTTCAGAACTATGAGTATAAAGCCAAACGCTATGAAGATGTCTCAACACAGTTGGGTGAAATTATTCTTGAAGCGAACCAGCGTGCGGCCGATACGGTCGAACAGGCGCAGGAGCAGGCGGCACATATCAAACAAAACGCCATCACAGCCAGCAGAAAAATCACAGCAGAAGTGTCGCTGATGCGCAATGAAATTTCCAATGTTCGTGTCCAACTGGAAGACTTAATGTCCAACTTTACGACACGGCTTGATGAGGTCGATCAAATGCTGATTGATATTGTTCCGTCGGGCGCTGATGACGCCATCGATGAAGGGGCGCAGGCCGCCAAGGCCGAGAAAGAGACCGCGGCGGTGGATGTGTCTGAGCGTCCTTGCGACAAGTCGCGCGAAGAATATAAATTGCACCAACAGAAGTTTTTTCGCACCGCCGCAACGATCTGAAGTTGATCAAAAGACTTCTGTCAGCGGCGAAGTTATACGTTCAAATAGCGCCAGATTACAGGCTGTGCAGCGCAGCGGTTCTCAAGCGTTGGGTAAGATGATAAAAAAATTATTTTTCTAGAATATGTTTAGCCTGTCTTGCAAATTGTAGGGCAGGCTTTTTTGAGAGGAGTGCGGTTATGTTTAAACTAAGGCAACGCAAAGAGCATGTTAAAGTTTCTGCCGTAATCGCGGCAGGCGGCTCGTCTGTGCGCATGGGCTTTGATAAACTCACGGCTCAACTGTGTGGACTGCCGGTATTGATTCATACGATCAATGCCTATGAAGCGTGCATCTTGATAGATGAAATCATTGTGGTCACGCGCGAGGAACATATACCGGAACTGCTTGCCGATGCGAAATGTCAGGGTTTTAGAAAGTTGCGCAGCATTGTTAAGGGTGGGCAAACACGTCAGGAGTCGGTCTATGCAGGGGTGTGTGCTTGTTCGGAGGATGCGCACTATATTTGTATTCATGATGGGGCGCGGCCGCTTGTCACATCTGCCGTTATAGAAGCGGCGGTTGAAGCCGCAGTCAGACATGGCGCAGCCACGGCAGCGGTACCGGCCAAGGATACCATCAAGCGGCGCCACGGCGATTTTGTCATCGAAACGTTGCCGCGGGAAACGCTCATGCTGATTCAAACGCCGCAGGTGTTCAAAAAGGATTTGTATCTGCGCGCTTTTTCGCAGTGCGATCAGGAATATTCCGACGACTGTCAGCTGATAGAAAATTTTGGGGAACCTGTGGCATTTTCACTGGGAGATTATCAAAACATCAAGCTGACCACCGAGGAGGACTTTATTATGGCAGAAGCTTTTTTGATACAGCGGGAGGGGTTTTAAAATGCGGATAGGATATGGCTATGACGTCCATCGCCTTGTCGAAGGACGAAAGTTGATTCTAGGTGGTATTGAGGTGCCGCATACGCATGGACTGCTTGGTCATTCCGACGCCGATGTTTTAGCGCACAGTGTGATGGATGCGTTGCTCGGTGCTGCTGCACTCGGCGATATTGGGAGGCTCTTTCCGGATAGTGACGCGTCCTATGCGGGCGCAGACAGTATGATATTGCTCAAAAAAACGGTGTCTTTGGTAGCCAAGCAGGGATATCGCATTGGTAATATTGACGCAACCGTATTGGCGCAGGCGCCAAAATTGGCGCCTTTTATCAGTGATATGCGGCGCTGCATCGCAGTGGCCTGTGGCATTGACGCAACGCGGGTCAGTGTAAAGGCTACCACCGAGGAGGGACTGGGCTTTACCGGTCACAAAGAGGGGATTGCATGCCATACAGTGTGTCTGATTTTTGAACAGGAATGTATTTGATGTGATAAAAATTTATATTTATGTAATTGTGATGTGCCGACAATTATGGTACAATGAATACGAACTTTTAAACAATGAGTTGGCAAAGGATGTGCATGTGTGGATAACCTGATTTATGACATACAGGGGATATTAAACTCCTTTGGCATTTCAGATTTTTTCGATATTGTTGTCGTGGCTTATTTGATGTATCAAGCCATTCGATTGGTGCGTGAAACGCGCGCTATTCAGCTGGTCAAGGGCTTGGTTGTGCTGTTTGGTGTTTATATGATTGCCACTTTTGCACAAATGCGTTCTTTGAGTTTTTTAATTCGCTATGTGTTCCAATACGGTGCGCTGGCACTGTTGATCGTCTTTCAGCCTGAGTTGCGCCGTTCGCTTGAACAGGTGGGACGGAGCCGGTTTTCGAGCCTGCAACTGTTTGGTGGCAATGTCGATATTGACGATGTTAATTTTCGCTGGCGTCAGGCGATCAGTGCGATTGACGAGGCAGCAACTTTTCTTTCAAAACGTAGGATCGGAGCGCTGATTGTGCTGGAACGTCAGAGCCTGTTGGGGGAAATCATCAAAACAGGAACGGTGATCGATGCAACGCCCAGTTCCGAACTGCTAGGCAATATTTTTTTCCCAAATTCTCCATTGCATGACGGGGCGCTGATTATTCGGGAAGGTCGACTGGTGGCTGCAGGGTGTTATCTGCCGTTGTCCGATAACTTCACCATCAGCAAGGAGATGGGAACGCGGCACCGCGCGGGACTTGGCATGAGTGAAAATTCCGATGCGCTGGTGGTTATTGTTTCTGAAGAAACCGGCGTTATAACCATGGCAAAGAACGGTAATTTGATGCGCGGATTTACCGGAGAACAATTGGTCAAAGAGCTGGAGAGCGCCTTTATTGTTGAAAAGCGTGAAGAAAAGGGCGATCGTATACCGCCGTTTTTTAAGGTGAAGCGATGAAAAATAATAAATCTTTTTTAAATAACAATACGGTGCTTATCGTCTTGTCTGTATTGAGCGCTATTCTGATTTGGGTGATGGTTGCGCACAATGTTGATTCCAAAATACAGACGGTTATTCGCAATGTTCCGGTGACATTAGACACCAGCGATAGCAATTTAAAGCGGTTGGATTTGTATCCGGTTACCGATACCGAATTTATCGTTGACGTCGAAGTCAGCGGTTCACGTGCTACGGTAGGTAATATCAAGGCATCCGAGTTGAGCGTTTTGGCTAAACTCAATAATATCAGCGGGCCGGGTACTTACGATCTTACGCTTGAGATTACCGACACGCGCCATCGTGACATCGAGATTAAGGGCACTGCGCCGGATGTTATTTCGATGCGGTTCGACCACCGCGCAGCCAAAACATTGCCTGTGCAGGCGGAGATAAGCGGTTTGAATATTCCGGACGGCTATATTTTGGATGAGGAATATATTTATCCGTCAGAGATACAAGTGATCGGCCCGGCAACCGAGATGGCCACGATTGATTCTGCCAATGTCTATCTCAATTTTGAAAAACCGCTTTCGGCCAGCGCTACTTCCGATACGCCGGTTGTATTAGAGGATGCCGACGGTAACGAGATCAGCAGTCCTTATTTTGAGTATGACAGCAAAACGGTTTCGGTGACGTTGCCGGTGCTTAAAAAGAAGACGGTCCCTGTAACATTTGACTTTGTCAATGTTCCGCCCGATTTCGACATTGAAACTTTGAAATATGTTATTTCACCGGCCGAGATTGAGATTGCGGGGCCGGCGGATTTAGTGGCCTCTTACAATGAATTGCATCTGGGTTATCTGGATATGCGCAATATCGCGCCTGATATGCAGATGTTCTATGATCTTGCGCTTCCACCAAGCTTTATTTCGGTGGAGGGTGTAGACGAGTTAAGCATAGAATTTCTGCCTGAAGGTTTTGCCAAGAAGGAATTAGATATCGAGAGTAGCGGCATCTATATCATCAACCGCTCTGATGCGTACGATATCACTGTTCAGAGCAAAAATATCCCGAATGTGACCGTTTATGGGCCGGCAGATGTACTGGATGTCTTAACTTCCAAGGATTTAGTCGCTCAGATCGATATGACTCAGGCCGATTTACGCACCGGTCAGATCACAGTGCCGGTGGATATTTTAATTCCTGGCAAGCGCACCTGTTGGGCTTATGGTGACCGTTATACCGCGCGGATTACGGTCAAGAGCAAATAAAGAAAACAAAACAGGGGTGCTGCATTTAAATATAGCAGCATCCCTGATTGCTTTCGTAGATGAATAAAAAATGGCTGTTGCTTCTACCCGGGCAAATCGTTGCGAGATGATTGGCGGTGGCGCGATGGAAAAAGCAGTGCCAAAGGAGCCGATATATGCTGTTACAATTGAGCCAGATTAATACTTCGGTGACGCAAGGTGTTGAGCAAGCCATACCGGTTGCTATTGAGCAGCTGGGATTAACACCGTCTCAGGTACTGTCCTGCAGTCTGGTCCGCACTTCTATTGATGCGCGGCGGGGGCGTAGACTACCGGTGCATTTTGTCAGCACTGTCGCGCTTGAGGTGCCCGACGCACTTGGAGAAAAACTGATTCGGGAGAATATCAAAAATCTATCGGCGTTGAAGCGCCCGGTTCCTATCATGGTGAAAACGGGAGAAACAGCGCTCCATCACCGCCCGGTGGTTGTGGGATTTGGTCCGGCGGGGATGTTTTCTGCGTTGCTGTTGGCGCAAAACGGCTATCGGCCGATCATACTGGAACGTGGCGCAGCCATGGAAGAGCGAGTGGCAGCGGTTGAACAGTTTTGGCAGAATGGCGTGCTGGACGGACAAACCAATGTCCAATTCGGCGAGGGTGGAGCGGGTACTTTTTCTGATGGCAAGTTGACCACCCGTATCCACGATCCGCTTTGTGGGCAGGTGCTCAATGAGTTGGTGCGTCACGGCGCACCGCAGGATATTCTGGTCAAAGCCAAGCCTCATATTGGCACCGATCTGTTGCGGGGTGTGGTCAAAAGTATTCGCAACGAAATATTGGCGCTGGGCGGCGAAATTCATTTTCTCAGCTGTGTAAAGGACTTTCAGGTTCAAGATGGCGCTATCCGCGGCGTGGTATCCAACGGTGGCTTTTTAGCAGCTGATGCGGTTATTGCGGCGGTGGGGCATAGCGCGCGCGACACTTTTGCTGCGCTGGCTGGCTGTGGCGCTGCGCTTGAACCAAAGGCGTTTTCGGTGGGGGTGCGTATCGAGCATCTCCAAACGGAAATTGACAGGGCGCTCTACGGCGACTTTGCCGGTCATCCCAATCTGCCTTCGGGCGAGTATCAACTTTCTCATCGTGAGGGACAGCGTGCAGCATATACTTTTTGCATGTGTCCGGGCGGTATGGTGGCTGCCGCCGCCTCGGGCGAGGGGCAGGTGGTGACCAATGGCATGAGTTACCGCGCCAGAAATTTAAAAAATGCCAATAGCGCCTTAGTCGTTTCGGTGGATTCGACCGATTACGGTGGTAGCTGGCAGGATGCAATCGCTTTTCAGCAACGCTTGGAATCTGCCGCTTTTAATGTGGCGGGCAAAGATTATAAAGCGCCCTGTATGCGCGTAGCCGATTTCTTGCAGTTGCCTCTGTCAAGCGGAAATACACGAGTGGAACCTAGCTATCCGGTCGGTGTAAAGGAAGCGGATATCGCGGCACTTTTCCCACCCCAGATTGCGGCATTTATGCGGCATGCGCTGCCGATTTTAGGACGAAAACTTTCCGGATTTGATGCGCCAAGCGCCTTGCTTACAGGCGTGGAAACGCGAACCTCATCACCGGTGCGAATGATGCGCCGGAGCAGCTGCATGGCAGAAAGTATTGACGGTCTGTACCCTTGTGGTGAAGGAGCGGGGTACGCAGGTGGCATCATGAGTGCTGCTGTAGATGGCTTGCGCTGCGCTTTGGCGTTGATGAATCGCTATAAAAGGCCAATAAACGGCAAAATTATTGAATTGTAAAGGCTGTTATGATATAATAGCCGCAAAGTAGCTATTATATCATGGCTTTATGCGCAACAGCTCGCCGCTAATGCGGCAACCGCTTATTGATGCGCAATTATAGCTATATTTTAACTTGACTTCAATGGCAAACCTTTTGTGAGATAAGACATTTAAGTTTTATGGCGCGTCCCTTTATGGGACGGTTTCCCATTTAAAGGTTTATGACATCCTGTATCCGTCGCCGCAGGGCGTTTTGCTGCGAACCAGACTGAGAATGTGAGGAACGTTTAAATGAAAGCACAAATTTGGGATGTTCCCGCAAGGTGTGGCGACACAGCGGCGCAGTTGCGTATGGCGTTGGGCATACCCGAATTGGCCGCGGTAGTGCTGGATTCTCGCGGGTATGGTGCCGATACAGCCGGGGCGCTTTTAGCATGTGAACCTGAAAATGTACTCTGCGATCCAATGCTGATGTGCGATATGGTTCCGGCACTTGAAACCATTCAAGATGCCATCGAAAATGATGCATTTATATGTATTTTTGGGGATTATGACTGCGACGGCGTTGCATCGACCGCCATGCTTAAAAGCTATTTTGAGTCGATTGGCGCTCGGAGCTGCTATTATATTCCGCACCGTGAAAAAGAGGGATATGGTTTGAATATCCCTGCAATAGATGATTTGCATCGGATGGGTGTTTCCTTGATTATCACAGTGGATAATGGCATTTCGGCGTTGGCAGAGATTGAGCACGCCAATGCGCTGGGTATGCGCGTGGTGGTGACCGATCACCATCAGCCTCGAGAGACGCTACCTGCGGCGGCGGCTGTCATAAACCCACACCGCAGCGATTGTGATTATCCCTTTAAAGAACTTTCGGGCGTCGGCGTGGCGTTTAAGCTGCTTTGTGCTTTGGAAGGTGAGCGCGGTGAGGAGCTGCTTGAACAGTACGCCGACTTTCTGTGTATTGGGACGGTAGCGGATGTGGTGCCGCTCGTCGGAGAAAACCGTTGCTTTGTCAAACGTGGCTTGGAACTAATAGCTGATTCATACCGACCGGGGTTGCGCGCGCTGCTGGAAATTGCAGGACTCACCGGAAAGGCGCTCACCGGTGAATCGGTCGCTTTCGGGCTTTCGCCCCGTATCAATGCGGCCGGTCGGCTTGATTCTGCTGAATTGGCGGTGATGTTGCTGCTGACCGAATCTGGTGATGAGGCCGCTGAGTTGGCCCAACAAATTGAGTCGCTCAACCAGAAGCGCCGAGCCGATGAAAAGAAAATTACTGACGACATTGCCAAACAGCTGCTAACCAATCCGTCTTTGACACATAATAGAATTTTGGTGTTTTGCGGCGAGGGCTGGAACGCCGGTATTGTGGGCATTGTGTGTTCGCGGATAGTTGAGCGCTTTGGCAAACCCTGTTTATTAATATCCACGCAGGGGGAAAGCGCAAAGGGTTCCGGCCGCAGTGTGGCGGGGTTTTCGCTAATCGAGGCTGTCGCTGCCTGTGCGGACAGCTTGACCCACCACGGCGGGCATCCGATGGCTGTCGGTTTTTCATTGGAAACTGCTAAGGTGTCGGATTTTAATGCCAATTTGCAGCGCTATGCCGCTGCAAATTACGCTGTTATGCCGACGATTCGTCTTAAAATTGACAGTGTCGTTTCGCCGGAGTTGATGACCGCTGAACAGGTTAAGGGCCTCAATTGCCTGGAGCCGTTTGGAACCCAGAACCCTGCGCCGGTGTTTATGGTTAGCGGGGCTAGACTGGAACGAATCACCCCGCTGTCTGAAGGAAAATACTGTAAACTGAGCCTTGTTAAGGATAAAGTCCGATTTAGTGCTCTTTGCTTTTTTGCCCAACCGAACGGCTTCTGTGCCGTTGTGGGTGATTTTGTGGATATTGCTTTTTCGGCTTCGATCAACGATTATCAGGGTCAACATAGTGTTTCGTTAAAGCTAAAAGCAATCCGGATTTCAAATAGTGATATGAATCTACTGGTGCTTGGGGAACAGCGTTATGACAGCTATTTACGCCACGAAAATCTAGGGGCGGAGTTGATTCCCACCCGTGAAGAAACGGCTGTGGTGTATCGCTATATCAAGCGACAGGGGTCGATCAATTTTTCGCCCAATGCACTTTATTGTCACATCGTCCAGCAGGAGTCTCTTGATTATGCCCGTTTTCGTATTGCGCTCGAAGTTTTGCAGGAATTGGGTCTGCTGCGCAGAACTGTTTCGCAAGATGTTGCAGTGTTGACGGTTGATACTACGGCGGCACGCGTACATCTTGAGCATTCCTCGATCATAAGGAGCTTACAACAACAATTATGAATGACAGCTTATCAATTAGCATCGAAGAACTGAAGGATTTTATCCTCCAGACGGGTAAAAGCTACAATTTAGAGATTATTGAGCGCGCCTATGAGATGTCGGAACAGGCGCATAGCGAACAGAAGCGGCGTTCGGGTGAGCCTTATATTATTCATCCACTGTCTGTTGCCAAAATATTGGTGGAGTTGGGGATGGATACCGAATCAGTCGCGGCAGCGTTGCTGCACGATGTTGTTGAAGACACCGATGTTTCACTTGCAGCGATCAACAAGAACTTTGGAAACGATATCGCATTGCTGGTCGGTGGTGTGACCAAGCTGGGAAAAATCCCTTACTCCTCCAAGGAGGAGCAACAGTCTGAAAATTTACGCAAAATGCTGTTGGCTATGGCACAGGATATTCGCGTGGTTATTATCAAGCTGGCGGACCGATTGCACAATGCGAGAACTTTTCAATATCTGGCGCAGGAAAAACGGCGCTATAAAGCATTGGAAACGATGGAAATTTATGCTCCCATCGCTGACCGCCTCGGAATTCGCAGGATAAAAGAAGAACTTGAAGATACGTCTTTGCGATATTTGGATCCCATTGCCTATGCTGAGATTGAAAACCAGCTTGCGGCACGTGAGCAGCGCCAGCTGTTTTTAACCAGCATCAAGCAACGCATTTTGGAGCGCGTCAAAGTGGAGCATCCCAATGCTTATATTGAAGGACGTGTTAAAAGCATCTATGGGATCTACCGTAAGGTGTATATGCAGGGACGCGCTTTTGATGAGGTTTTTGATATTTATGCGGTGCGCATTATTGTGGATTCGGTCATTGAATGTTACAATATTCTGGGTATCATTCACGATATGTTTCGCCCAATTCCCAATCGCTTTAAGGACTATATTTCGACACCCAAGCAGAATATGTATCAATCGTTGCATACCACTGTATTCGACAAAGAGGGTATCCCGTTTGAGACGCAGATTCGCACTTGGGATATGCATTATACGGCAGAGTATGGTATTGCGGCTCATTGGAAATACAAAGCGGGTCTCCAGGGCAAGGATAAGCTTGAAGAGCGTCTGGCCTGGGTACGCCAGCTGATTGAAAACCAGCAGGATGGCGAGGGTGCCGAGGACATTGTCAGCTCGATCAAATCGGATATCGCCCCCGAAGAGGTTTTCGTTTTCACCCCAAAGGGCGATGTCATCAGTTTGCCAACCGGTGCGACTGTATTGGATTTTGCTTATGCGATTCATTCTGCGGTTGGTAACCGCATGATGGGCGCGCGAATCGACGGCAAAATTGTTTCGATCAGCACCGAGGTTCAAACCGGCATGATCGTTGAAATTATCACCTCCAACGCCAAAACACAGGGGCCAAATCGCGACTGGCTCAATATTGTTAAAACTACTGAAGCCCGCAATAAAATCAGGGCTTGGTTTAAGAAAGAGCGGCGCGAAGAGAATATTGTTGAAGGCAACGCGATGATCGACCGCGAATTTAAGCGCGCCGGCATCGTGCTTAACGATGAACAACGAGAACAGCTTTTAGCTGCTGAGGCAAAACGCCAGCACCTGAGCACCGCTGTTGACCTCGTGGCGGCATTGGGGTATGGCGGATTGCCTTTTTCGCGCATTGTGTCGCACCTACGCGAGGAATATACCCGTCTTTACCGGCCTCAACCGCCACAAACAACCATCCCGGTTAAGCCTAAAAAAGAGCGTAAAGATTCCTCTGGCGTCATTGTGGAGGGAATTGATAGCTGTCTGGTCAAATTTTCAAAATGTTGCAACCCGTTGCCGGGGGACAGTATCGTCGGCTTTATAACCCGTGGTTACGGTGTTTCTATCCATAAACGCGACTGTGCCAATGTTGTTTCGGCAATGAACGACGGATCCCAACCGGAACGATGGGTGCGCTGTGAATGGTCAACAACAGTAAAGGAGGCGTTCCAATCCTCTATTGAAGTGATCGGCAATAACCGTTCCGGCCTGTTAGCCGAGCTGAGTATTTTGCTGAGCAATATGCGCATTTCCTTGCATTCTTTTATGGCCAAGGAGCTCAAAGACGGCCGATTAAGTTTTAATATTACCATGACGATCAGCGATTTAAATCAGCTGAACTATGTTATTTTACAAATCAAAAAGGTTCCGGGCATTATTTCTGTAGATCGTATATCAGGCTAACGGGGTGATTTTATGAGAGCGATATTGCAACGGGTTTGCCGCGCCGAGGTTTCGGTGGACGGCAAGACTGTGGGTGCAACCGACAACGGCTATTTGATATTGTTGGGCGTTAAAACCGGAGATACCGAGGAAGAGGCACGCTTTCTGGCAAAAAAAACTGCGGAGCTGCGCATTTTTACCGACTCAGAAGGCAAGATGAATCTTTCGCTTCTCGATGTCGGCGGCAGCGCGCTGGTTGTCAGTCAGTTCACGCTTTATGCTGATTGCAAAAAAGGGCGCAGACCGGCTTTTGTTCACGCTGAAAAGCCGCCGTTATCTGAAACTTTATATCTGCATTATGTCGACTCTTTACGTGAGGCAGGCGTCGGACGGGTAGAGACGGGCGCGTTTGGTGCCCATATGTTGGTATCGTTAGAAAATGACGGGCCGGTTACCATTTTGCTCGACACTGAAGAAATTATGCCAAAACACTAGGAGGGCTGTACCATGAAACTTTTGCACACGACACTGGGACCGATACAGACAAACTGCTATTTTGCGATTGCACAAAACGGTGAAACAGCTATCATCGACCCGGGCGCACATCCGGCCAGAGTCAATCAAATTATTGAAGAAAATAATCTCACACCTCAATATATTCTGTTGACGCATGGGCACTTTGATCACATCGGCGCTGCAAAGGGCATTGTTGCAAAACATCCACATGTTAAAATTGTGATTGGCGAAAAGGATGCGCCTATGCTGCCTGCTGCCATTGAAAATTCCAACTGGCGTCAATATATCAGTGATGAAAATTATCTCGATTTAAAAGCAGATATCCTCACACGCGAAGGGGATACATTCACGGTTGGCGAATTAACTTTTCGTGTCATAGAGACACCCGGTCACACCCGTGGCGGCGTCTGCTATATCTGCGAGGATGCCATCTTCACCGGTGATACCCTTTTCAAACACGAGTGCGGCCGGACAGATCTTGAGGGCGGTGACTATCAGACCATTCTGCGCTCACTCAAGCGTCTGCATGATTTGCCCGGTGACTACAACGTACTACCCGGACATGAGGCGTTATCCACGTTGGCAGAAGAGCGCAGCCATAACCCTTATATGAGGGAAGCACTCAAATGATTTTGATGACCCATGGCTTTTCTCACACTTATGAAATAGAAATGCTCGCGCGCATGCTGTTCCCGACCTTGGTGCTTAAACCGATAGAATTGTTGCCGGATTTGGATGCGGAGCACGATTATCTGCTGGCGGAGATGGCGCACAACGATGACGGTTATCTGTTAAAGGTGACGCTGCGTCACGACCAGAGTCTGTATGCAGAGCAAGAGACGTTGAAAACGGATATTTCGGAAAAAGAGCGAGTGGTTGCACTCGCTCGCATTTTATACGCAACTGCACTTAGAAGCGGTTGCCGCGAACTGCGGTGGGGCATTTTGACCGGCATTCGTCCGGTTAAGCTGTTTCATGCGTTGGCACAAGAGGGGTTGAGCGAACAGCAGGCCAATGCCCATCTATGTTCTCGCTATTTGCTCAGTCCGGAGATGGCGCAGCTTGCCCAAACAGTCAGACGATCGGAGCAAGACATTAAAAGCCGAAGTTTACCGATGGGGTTTAGTCTTTATATTTCGATTCCATTCTGCCCACAGCGGTGCAACTTCTGCTCTTTCGTATCGCAGTCGGTAGAAAAAATGCAGCATCTCGTCGCACCGTATGTTGAACAGCTTTGTGTTGAAATTGCCGAAATTGGGAAAATTGTCAAAACGCTCGGCTTAACAGTGCAGACCATCTATTTCGGCGGTGGCACACCGACGACGTTGTCTGCGAATCAACTTCGTAAGATTTTTTTACAAATTGCGCATGATTTTGATCTGTCGAACTTGTTAGAATATACAGTGGAAGCCGGTCGGCCTGATACCATAGACCGCGAACGTCTTTTGGCGCTAAAGGCGGCGGGCGTGACGCGTTTAAGTGTCAATCCCCAGACGATGAATGACACTGTTCTCTCAGCCGTGGGCAGAAAGCACACTGCTCAACAGGTCGTGGACGCGTTTGAACTGGCTAGGGAGGTTGGCTTTGAGCGCATTAATATGGATTTAATAGCAGGCCTGCCGGGAGATAACCTCGAAAGTTTTACAAAATCACTAAAAAAAGTGTTGGCGTTGAATCCGGACAACATTACGGTGCATACGCTAACATTAAAACGCGCCAGTACATTGGCCGAAAATGCGCAGGAGGTTGAGCGGCAATACGCACGGTACGGTGAGGTCGCTCAGATGGTGGATATCGCGCGACGGTTGATCTGCCAAGCGGGTCATACGCCTTATTATCTCTACAGGCAGAAGAACGCAGTGGGCAGTTTAGATAATACCGGCTATGCCAAGTCCGGCAAAGAGGGACTTTATAACGTCTTTATTATGGATGAGACGCACACGATCTTGGCGGCCGGTGCCGGTGCGGTCACCAAGTTGTGTGCACCGTATGGCGCGGCTATCGAACGTATTTATAATTTTAAATACCCGGCTGAATATCTTTCGCGCTATCAAGAACTGTCCAACCGCAAGGAAAGGGTGAAGCAATTTTATGAAAATCATGAGTAAAATTACCAATTTGCATCTTGATGTCATCGACATCAATAAAATGGTCCAAAATCCGAGTGACTTTATCGCACAGTGCGAAAAGCGCTACTTTAATCAGATAAACGAAATCGTCGGGCAGGTGCTCAGCAGTAATGGACGGTACCGCATTATACTGTTGGCCGGACCTTCCTCTTCAGGTAAGACGACGACTGCGCATAAAATTTCAGAGACATTTGCTCAAAACGGCGTTCACGCTCCGGTGGTATCGTTGGACGATTTCTTTTTAGGGGTAGCCAATTATCCCAAACTGCCCGACGGTACACCCGATATGGAAACGGTTGAGGCGTTGGATTTACCGCTTATCAATAAGACGTTAGGCGATCTGTTGGAAGAAGGGCGCGCAACATTTCCGGTTTTTGATTTTAACAACAGCACCCGTTCTGCGCAGACCAATGAGATTCAACTGGGCGCGCGTGGGGTGCTTGTGGTGGAGGGATTGCATGCACTGAACCCAAGACTGGTGGAAGTGCTGGATCAAAATGTGCTTTACCGCGCTTATGTCAGCACACGTACGAAGTATATGGATGGCAAAACCGAAATACTGACGCCCAAAGATGCCAGGCTCATACGGCGCATGGTGCGGGATCACAATTTCCGCAATCGTTCTCCGCTTGAGACACTCTTAGCATGGGAGGACGTCCTCGACGGCGAAGAAAAGTACATTTATCCCTTTAGAGATGGCGTGGATTACAAGATTAATTCCTCGTTTGACTATGAAGGTTGTGTCTTCCATCACTACATACTGCCGATGATCGAATCGCTGAAAGATAACAGTGTTTACGCCGGTAAGGTCAAACAGATTGTTGATCTGCTCGAGGCTTTTGACGATATTGACCACCACTACATCCCCACAGGTTCACTTCTTCGGGAATTTATTGGGGATTGATAAAAAAGGACAAAGACTTCCCTGTAAGCATTGTATTTTATACTATTTTGCAGTATAATATAAAACAATACGATGAAGGGGCGTGGGGGTTATGTCTGCTTTTGGCAGTGTTATGAATGTGGTGCGCAACGCGGCAAGTGTTGCATCAAAAAAGACGGGTTCGGCTGTTGAACTTTCTAAGTTAAAGCTTCAAATCATGCAGCTTCGATCCCAGATGCAAAGTACCTATGAGCGGATTGGAATTTTGACCTATGAGCAGCAGAAAACCGGGACGGATAATTATGATTTGGTTTCGGTATGCATCAAAGAAATTGATTCGCTTTTAGTGAGTATCAATGAAATAAATGCCAAGATTGCATCTATCCGGGATGGCGTTAAGTGCCCAAATTGTGAAACGGCCAATCTGATTGATGTCACTTATTGTAAGGGCTGTGGGATTAACCTGACTAAAACTGAAAATAATGTTTGATTAAAATGCTGTGGAGTATTACTTCGCAGCATTTTTTTGTCTGATGAGCGATGACTTGCATATTCGTCCCCAAGCCTGAAATAAGATTCAAGAGGGGGAGGGGGAGACTATTGAAATCTAAAGGACAGTCATTTGCATCAGGGGCAGCTACGCTGATGATGGCTGCTGTGCTAGTCAAAATTATCGGGGCACTTTTCAAGATTCCGCTGACGCGGATTTTAGGTGGCGAGGGCATGGGTTATTACATGACCGCCTACAGCGTCTTTAATCCGATTTATGCGTTGAGTGTGGCCGGTTTTCCGGTAGCTGTTTCGAAGTTGACAGCTTCAGCAATCGCCAAAGGTCGGCGAAAAGATCGGCAGAAAATCATGTCAGTTGCACTGATGCTATTTCCGCTTATTGGATTGCTGCTTTTTGCAGTAATCTATTTTGTGGCACCTTTTTTTGTTGTGTCAATCGGCAATCAAAGCGCACTTAAAGCGGTTAGAGCTATTGCGCCGGCAGTGTTTTTCTGTTGTATAACCTCGGTTTTCAGGGGATACTACGAAGGCAGTAGAAATATGGTGCCCACGGCACTTTCGCAGGTTGTGGAAGCGGTCATTAAACTTTTTGTAGGGTTGTATCTTGCTTTTCGCTGTGTGGAAAGCGGCATGGTCAGCTTTAACATCACCGGTAGTGTGTTCGGGGAGATGGCGGTTGATCGCGCACAGGCGATGACTATTATCGCGCCACATGCTGCGGCCGCAGCTGTCTGTGGGGTTGCGATTTCCACCGCGGCAGGTAGTCTGGTGATTGCATTTTATCACATGCTGCAAAAAAGTGAGGCCGTGCCGGGGCCAAGTAATATCTCGTCTGGGAAAACAGCCTCGCTGCTTATCGGCATGGCGTTACCGGTTTCAGCCGGGGCATTGGTGACTAATATCTCGTCGTTAATAGATCTAGTTTCAGTCATGAATCGCATCAGTTTTGCAGCGCAAAACGACTGGGATGCGCTGTGTCGAAGCCATCCGAACGCCATGCTGGATAGCATGCACGTTGGGCGGGTCGCAAACTTTCTTTATGGCTCTTACACCGGACTCGCCATCACGATTTTCAACCTTGTTCCGGCGCTAACGGCCGCCATCGGCACTTGCGCATTACCGATGATCGCCGCGTTGGCATCTCAAGGCCGACTGTCACAGTTGCGTCAACAGGTGGAGTCGGTCATTCGCATCACGATCATCATTGCTATGCCGATGGGGCTGGGTATTTGCTTTTTGTCCGAACCGATTTTGTCAGCTATCTTTGACAGCAATCCTATCGAGGTGGTCATAGCGGCTCGATTGTTGAAGCCTATGGGAATTGCAGCGGTTTTTGTCGCCGTCACCGGTGCGGTGAACAGTATGCTGCAAGCTGTGGGAAGGGTGTATGTGCCCGTTAAAATGATGTTCGGGGGCGCTGCCATTAAATTTTTAATTAACTGGGCGTTAATTTCAATTCCCGCGGTCAATATATCGGGTGCGCCATGGGGAACATTAGGATGCTACCTGTTTATTATGTTGGGTGGTACAGCGGTATTAATGCGTACGATAGAGGGCGACATTGGTCTGTTCCCGATGTTCTTAAAGCCGCTATTTGCTTCTTTGCTGTGCTGTGTGACCGCACTGAGTGTTCTAAATACTGCTCCAAGTCAATATCCCGAAAAATTGGTATTGGGATTTTCCATAATCTGTGGCAGTGGAATTTATTTTATAACGCTTCTTCTTTCGGGTGCAATTAAGGAAAATGACTTATATTTGCTCAAAAATGACTCTAAAATCAAAAAACTCCTGCTATTATGGTGTAATTCCTCTTGCAAATCGCTTTACAATGGGGTAAAATAAGTAAGATGTTTTTACCGATAAAGAAGGAGAATTTTGGTCAGCATGGCGTTCGAGTTGAAAGAGAATTATCAGGTTACTGATTTGGTTAGCATTATGGCGCTGCTGCGAGACAGAGATGGATGTCCGTGGGATTTGGAACAGACGCATCAAAGCATCCGCAAGAATTTGATAGAAGAGGCGTATGAGGTTGTTGAGGCCATCGACATGAATGATCCCAAAATGCTGTGTGAAGAGTTGGGGGATCTGTTATTGCAAGTGGTTTTTCACAGCCGCATCAGCGAAGAAGATCGCGATTTTTCTATCGACAATGTGGCGGATGGTATTTGTAAAAAGTTAATTTTGCGTCATCCGCATATTTTTGGCGACGTAGTAGTTGATAATGCTAAACAGGTTCTCGAAAACTGGGATGAAATCAAAAAAAGGGAAAAAGGGCAAACAACTGTTTCTGATACTTTGCACAGTGTGCCCAATGTTTTACCTGCGCTTATGCGCAGCCAAAAGGTTCAAAAGCGCGCCGCTAAATCTGGGTTTGATTACCCCGATGCGGCCATAGCTTTATCCGATCTTGAAAGTGAGATTGCGGAACTGAAGGTTGCTATGACTAAACAAGATGCCCAATCTTGTTATGAAGAATTAGGTGATGTGCTGTTTTCGGCGGTGAATGTTGCAAGGATGCTTGACATAGATGCTGAAGAGGGACTCACAACGTCCTGTAATAAGTTTATAAGACGTTTTGATGCCGTTGAACAGCTTGCCGAGCGCGAAAATGTGGACTTAAAGCAAGCACCCCTTGATCGGTTGAACAAGCTTTGGCGTGATGTAAAAAACGCACAGAGCAAATAATGGCTGTGAGAAAAACAAATAACGATATTTTTATGTAGCAGCGATGAGACGCTTTACGGTGAAGTATTTGTTGATTTGAAGTTTCAAGCAAGTCTTAGTAAAGATGTAAAAATTATTGGAGGTTTCATTATTATGACAAAGGCAGATCTTATCGGAATTGTTGCAGCAAAAACCGAGCTTTCCAAAAAGGACAGTGAGAAGGCTGTTAGCGCAGTTGTTGACGCTATCACAGAGGCGCTTGTTGCTGGAGATAAAGTATCTCTCGTTGGGTTTGGTGCATTTGAAGTAAAGACGCGTGGCGCCAGAAAGGGTATCAACCCCAGAACTAAAGAGGAAATCACTATTGCCGCTACCAAGCTGCCCTCTTTTAAGGCTGGCAAGGCGCTCAAGGATGCTGTAGCCAAGTAACTTTCAATAGAGAAATTATATTGCCGGCGCATGGTTTAAGCTCTTGCGTCGGCTTATTATTTTTGGAGAGAATATGAGACTGGATAAATATCTTAAGGTGTCCCGATTGATCAAGCGCCGAACCGTTGCTAACGAAGCTTGTGATGCTGGCCGAATATTGGTTAATGACAAGGTGGCGCGGGCCTCCTACGATGTCAAAGTTGGGGATAAAATCACCGTGGGCTTAGGCACTAAGCCGTTGGAGGTCAAAGTTATTTCGGTCATAGAGCATGCAAAAAAGGATGAAGCTTCTGACCTTTACACCCCTATAGATTAGCGACTGCGCTCATAAACTGTTATCAGGTTGCCTTTTGCGGCATAACCTTTGTGTGACGGCTCATACAATTAAAGTGTAGGAGCCAACGAGCAGGGAGGTAAAGCCATATGGCAGAGGATAAAAATATGCTGCAACGGCAGCACAAGATTGTGATGGACGGCAGGCGCGCGCTGACCATTACCGGCGTGACAGATATTGACAGTTTTGATGAGCAGACGGTTGCTGTTTTTACTGACGTTGGTGAGCTGGTCGTACGGGGCAGCAATCTGCATCTGGGAAAGATTGACGTAGAATCGGGTGAGCTTGCGCTCGACGGCGAGATTGATTCGCTGGAATATACCGATAACGCATCTTCGCACCAGAGCCTATGGGGCAGGTTGTTCCGTTGATGGCGGATTTGCCGCTGCTACTGTCTTTGAGTGCCGAATGCCAGTATTTTTTGCGTGCCTGCTTGCTGGGCGCGGCGCTTGGTATATTTTTTGATTTCTTTCGTATTTTACGTCGCTCTTTTGGGGGCAGCACAGTCGTCGTCTGCCTACAAGATTTGCTTTACTGGTTGGTTGTCGGATATGCCACTTTTAGCTTCTTGCTAAGGTATTGCAACGGTCAACTTCGCTGGTTTATTTTTTGTGGTGAGCTATTTGGTTGGGTCATTTTCAGACTGACACTGGGTGGCTGGTTTGTGGTACTGGGCAGTGGTATTTTAAATTTTATCATACGGCTGGTGACTGGAATTATAGGGTTGGTGCTTCGTCTGGTTCGGTTCTTGACGAAAGTTATTTCAGCGCCATTTTTGCTATTATATCGCGTTTTTGGTATACGGATAAAAAACATGGCTCAAAATCGTGTCATTCATGTAAAAAAAGTATGTCATAATCGCAAATTATGCTTGAAAAAGCAAGTCAAATTATTGTATAATTGCTATGTGCCGAAATTTGGCGGCAAACAAGATCATTCAAAGCAGGGAGGGGTCAATATGTCCAAGAGAAAAAAGCGTAAAGGAAATTGGCTGGTGCGTTTTTTTATGCTTTGTTTTATTGGTTATGTTGCGATCTCACTGATTACGATGCAGGTTCAAGTGGCCTCTAAACGGCGATATCTTTTGGCGCTTGAGCACAGCGTCGAGCAACAGCAACTGATGAATGCCGAAACCGAACGCCTGCTAAACAGTGAAAACGATGAATCATATATCGAGCGCATTGCACGCGATAAGTTGGGATATGCTTATCCAGATGAAAAGATTTTTATTGACCGTTCCGGAAATTAAAATAAGCACATCACATTAGGATAATAATTTTGGGAGGATCTGTTCATTTATGGCGGTTGTAGTCGGGTCTATTGTAGAAGGCAAAGTGACAGGCATTACAAAGTTTGGCGCCTTCGTCGAACTCTCGGATGGGAAAACAGGGATGGTGCACATTTCTGAAATTGCAGCTACATACGTTAAGGAAATTCGAGATTTTCTTCAAGAGAATCAGGCTGTTAGTGTGAAGGTGATTGCCATTACCCCGGAAGGGAGGGTCAACCTTTCGATTAAGCGTGCTATGGAACAGCCGCCGCACAGCGCAAACGCAAGGCCGCGTTCCAGCCAGCCGCCGCGAACGGCTCCTCCCAGACGTGTGGGGCCCGGCGGTGATTTTAATTTTAATCTTCAAAACAATATGCCGCAGAATTTTGAAGATATGCTCAGCCGTTTTAAGAAAACGAGCGACGACAAAATGTCTGATATCCGGCGTAATTTGGATAGTAAACGCGGCAGTGGCGGTCCTAAGAAGCACGGCAAATAATTGCTGCCAATGGCGTGAAGCGACTGAGTACCATTGCGCATGAGAGATTATTTGAAATGTGGCGCAGACAGAGGCTGCCGATGCAACGCTGTTGCGTTTGAATCGAGCGCATAAAAGTGGGATTAATGCGGATGTCTCTAAATGAATGTCGTAGTTCATTTAGAAACATCCGCTTTTTTGGAGGATATATGTTCATTACAAATGTCAAAATTGAAACGATGCAAGGCGAAACTATAGAAAACGGATTTATTCGCATAGAGGAGGATAAGATCATCCAAGTTGCCCCTATGGCGCAGCTTGTTCGTCACGCTGATGAGTTGTGCTATGATTTTGCTGGCGCATGGGCGATGCCGGGGCTGGTGGATGCGCACAGTCATTTAGGACTATTTGGGGATGGACTGGGATTTGAGGGGGATGATGGCAATGAAATGTCAGATCCCATTACGCCCCAACTTCGTGCTATTGACGGCATCAACGCGTTGGATCGCGGTTTTTCAGAAGCACTGGATTACGGTGTGACAACCGTATTAACCGGCCCGGGGAGTGCCAACGCTATTTGTGGTCAATCGGCCGCGGTTAAAACCGGTGGTTGCTGCATCGACGACATGCTGCTGTTGCCTGTGGCGGCCATGAAGCTCGCATTGGGCGAAAATCCTAAAAGCACCTATGCGGCCCGTTCTCAAGCGCCTGGCACGCGAATGGCGACGACTGCGCTAATTCGAGAGGCGCTATATGCCGCGCGCCGTTATCAGGAAGATTATGAGCGCTATGAACAGGATGAGGAGGATGAATTGGATCCCCCAGAATTTGATGCCAAAAGCGAGGCATTGCTGCCGATACTACGTGGTGAACTGCCCGTCCATATACATGCGCATCGCGCTGACGATATTTTTACCGCTGTGCGCATTCTAAAAGAGTTTTCTTTGCGCGGCGTCATTATTCATGCGACAGAGGCGCATCTTGTAGCTGAGCGATTCGCTGCGGAGGGTATTCCGGTGGTGTGTGGGCCTATTTTAGGTACCCGCAGTAAACCGGAGTTGGTGGGTTTATCCCGCGAGACGCCCGCAGTGATGCTGCGATATGGAGTAAAGACGGCAATCTGCACCGATCACCCCGAATTGCCTCAGGAATTTTTAATGCTTTCTGCGGCTATTGCCCATCATTCAGGCATGCCGCGTGAGGCGGCGTTGCGCGCAGTGACCGTTGTAGCCGCTGAGATCTGTGGTATTGCGGATCGGGTTGGGTCGTTAGCGGTGGGGAAGGATGCCGATATTGTCATTTACAAAAACGACCCCATCGTGGGTCTTGAAAAACCGGTTGCTGTTTTCTTAAACGGTAAAAAGGTTCGATAGTGATAACCGTCATTTTTTAGTTTTGGTGCTTATAAACGCCAAGATGTTTGCATGTTCGTGTGTATATTTCATTTGTCAAAATCCCAATTCTGTGCTATAATTAAAGCAACAAAATGCATCGAATGCTTTTCTGGACAAAAGCATAGGAAAGGGGTACTTTTATGAACATTTTGATCACGGCACGTAAAACCACGGTTAAGGATTCCTTTCGTGACAAAATTGAAAAAAAACTCGAAAAATTTGATCGCTTTTTTGGCGATGAGGCCAAAGCGGTTGTCGTCGTGACCAATGAACGCGACCGCGACACTGTGGAAGTTACTATCACCACAAATGGCATGATTTTTAGATCTGAAAAAACTACTCAGGATCGTACCGATTCGTTGGATGCCGTTTGCAACGTATTATTTAAGCAGATTGTCAAAAATAAATCTAAGCTGATTAATCGTGTACGCGAAAAAGCGTTTGAGAATATAGATGTTGCCGATTTGCCTACCGAGTTGGAGCACGAGTTCAATATTGCCAAGCAAAAAAAATTCCCTGTGCATGCTATGTCAATTGATGAGGCAATCTTGCAGATGAACATGCTCGGGCATCAGTTCTTTGTTTTTGAAAATGGGGAAACCGGCAAGATTAACGTCGTATATAGTCGTCATGATGAGAGCTATGGACTCATTGAACCTGTTCAGTAATGTTGCAAACGGTTTTATGATCCGAGCAATTTTAACCGGTGCGGCAGTGCCCTGAGGTCAGGGCACTGCCGTGATTTGAAAGGAATGGAAAATGGCTTTTTTGACGCTCGCGTGTCCGTGCCTGTTCGGATTAGAAAGTGTGCTTTCAGGTGAGATTAAACGTATCGGTGGCCAGGATATCGAAGTGACCGATGGCCGAGTCTGCTTTAAGGGGAGCCCTCAAATGATTGCGCGCGCAAATATTTTGCTGCGTACGGCAGAACGGGTGCTGATTGTGGTGGGCGGTTTTCGCGCTGAGAGCTTTCAGGAGCTTTTTGAGGGCGTTTATATCCTGCCCTTTGAAAATTATATGAGCAGCGTTGACGCTTTCCCGGTTAAGGGGTGGTCGCTTAATTCCAAGCTTAAAAGTGTGCCGGATTGCCAGGCTATTATTAAAAAGGCAGTAGCTAAGCGCATGGGTGAGCACTATGGAAAAGAGTGGCTGGAAGAGACCGGCCCTGCACATAAAATACAGTTTTCCATCATGCGAGATGTTGTCACTATTATGCTTGACACTTCCGGCAACGGACTGCATAAGCGTGGTTACCGTCCGACTGCCAATGCAGCGCCTATCAAAGAAACGCTGGCTTCCGGCATCGCCGATCTGGCGCGCGTGCGCGAGGATACGCTGGTCGTTGACCCATTCTGTGGTTCCGGTACATTCCTTATCGAAGCTGCAACCAAGGCGCTTCGTGTTGCGCCGGGTTTAAAGCGCCGCTTTTCGGCCGAAGCTTGGGATCTTGTGCCTAAGGAAGAATGGCAGCAGGTGCGTCAGGAAAGTTTTGAGAATATTAAACGCCGTGGAACATTTCAGGCTATAGGATCAGATAATGATCCGCACTCCATTAAACTGGCTCGAACCAATACGCAGCGCGCAGGGGTAGATGTCAAAATTAAATGTGACGTGGCGGACATTGCATCATTTGTTCCGCCTGAGGAACCGTTTACACTTTTGACCAATCCGCCGTATGGCCAGCGGATGCTAGAACTTCATGAGGCTGAGGAAATTTACCGCACGATGGGCCGAGTGTTTGTTCCGGGCGAGGGCAGAAGCTATTACATTATCAGTCCGCATGAGAATTTTGAAAATCTCTTTGGACGTCAAGCCAGTCGTCGTCGAAAGCTCTATAACGGCATGCTAAAATGCCAGCTTTATATGTTCTTTTGATGTTGTTATTTTATAAATACCGCTGTCGCTGTAGACGATATCAGCGCCTGCGGTATTTTGTGTTTGACTGATGCAGTTTAAATATAATTAGCTTCGTTTCCTTTCCTTTTATGATTTAAGCATAAGATATTGCCGCAGACAGTCCGGCGGCATATTCTGTGATCAATAGGGTGCAAGCCCATCGTTTAATGCAGATTTTAGGAGGTCATAGTCATGTTAAAGTATGAGCGCATCTATAATTTTTCAGCGGGCCCTTCAATGTTGCCTTTTGAAGTGCTTGAAGAATGTAATCGCAACATGTACAATTACCACGGTAGTGGTATGAGCGTTATGGAAATGAGTCATCGCTCTCAAACATTCATCGAAATTGCACAGGATGCCGAAAAACTTCTTCGTGAAGTTATGCAAATTCCGGATAATTATAAGGTGCTGTTCATGCAAGGTGGCGCTAGCCTTCAGTTTGCAGCGCTGCCGCTTAATTTACGGCGTAACGGCCAAGCCGATTATATTAAGACCGGCAACTTTTCTGCGCTCTCCGCTAAAGAGGCGACTAAGTTTATTAAAGTCAATATTGCCGCAAGTTCAGAAGAGACAAAATACGACCACATTCCACCGCAGCATGCGCTCAAACTGGACCCCGATGCCGATTATGTGCATATCTGTTTTAATAACACGGTGTATGGTACGACTTTCCCTTATATTCCCGAAACCGGCAATGTGCCGCTTGTGGCCGATATTTCAAGTAATATCCTTTCTGAGCCGCTGGATGTCAGCCGATTTGGCATGCTCTATGCGGGTGTACAAAAGAACATAGCACCAGCTGGCATGGCGCTGGTCATTATTCGGAAGGACTTGCTTCACGAACCTGCCGCTAACACGCCGGTCATGCTCAATTATAAAACGATGGCTGAAAAAGAGTCGATGTATAATACGCCCAATTGTTGGTGCATTTATGTCACCAAACTGGTGTTAGAGCACATCAAATCTATCGGTGGTATCGCAGAGCTGCAGCGTCGCAATATTGCCAAATCGGCACTGCTTTATGATTATCTTGATTCCAGTGAGCTGTTTAAAGCCGGTGCTAAAAAAGATAGCCGCTCGATGATGAATGTTATATTCAAAACGGGGGATGAAGCATTAGATGCACAGTTTGTTAAAGAGGCGTCGGCGTTAGGCTTGTCCAATCTCAAGGGGCACAAGGTGCTAGGTGGTATGCGCGCATCCATCTATAATAATATGCCGTATGAGGGTGTTGAAACATTGGTTAATTTTATGCATGCATTTGAAGAGAAGCACGGCTAAACCTGAAAACAAGCCATCGCTTCCTAGAATTGGTGTAAAGCTATTAACCTGAACAGTATTATTTCAAGGCGAGATGCGCTAAAATCAGGTTATTTTGTGGTGTCTCGCCTTTATTTACATAGGGAGTGTCGAATATTAATGAAATGTGTCATCTTTTTGGGCGACGGTATGGCGGATGAACCGATGGCTGAATTGGGTGGAAAAACGCCGCTTGAGGTTGCCAACCATCCGAATATGGATCGCATAGCGACCGACGGTGTCATGGGATTGAGTGTAACGGTGCCAGACGACCTGCCAGCCGGTAGCGATATTGCAAATCTGTCCATCATAGGGGTGGATCCATCGCAGTGTTATACTGGGCGTTCACCGCTTGAAGCAGTCAGCATGGGCGTGACGCTGGGCGAGAATGACGTAACGTATCGTTGCAATTTGGTTATGCTGTCGGACGAAACAGAACTATCAGAACGCACGATGATCGACTATTGCGCAGGTGAGATTTCCAGCGAGGAAGCTTCACAGCTTATAGCTGTCATGCAGCAACGTTTTGGTTCTGATAAAATTGAGTTTCATGCGGGCGTTAGCTATCGTCATTGTCTGATGCTCAGAGAGGGTGAGACAGGTGCCCAACTCGTTGCTCCGCACGATATTTCTGGCAAAAAACTCGGTGAAGATCATATACCGCGTGGGGTCAACAATGCGCTTCTCTTGGAGATGATGGCTTATTCCACCGAAGCTTTTCGCCATCATCCCGTCAATTTGGCGCGCATTGCTCAGGGTAAAAACCCTGCAACATCGGTATGGTTTTGGGGTGAGGGTACCCGCCCGAAACTCCATAATTTTGAGCAGCAGTTTGGGATCCGCGGTGGTATGATTTCCGCTGTCGACCTGTTGCAGGGTATCGGCTTGTCTTTGGGGATGAAGGTTATTCCTGTTGAGGGTGCAACCGGCAACTATCATACTAACTTTAAAGGCAAAGGAGAAGCGGCCATTAAGGCGCTGCGAGAGGACTGTGATTTTGTTTATATCCATGTTGAAGCGCCGGACGAATGCGGGCATCAGGCTCAGCTTCAAGAAAAAATTTGGTCCATAGAGCAGATAGATTCTCAGATTATCGGGCCGGTTATGGCAGCGCTCGCGCGCAGTGGCGAAGATTGGGCCGTTATGGTCGCACCTGATCACCCGACACCGATCGCATTAAAAACACACACG
Organism: Candidatus Fimivivens sp.; assembly: GCA_047974975.1. Classification (GTDB taxonomy): domain Bacteria; phylum Bacillota; class Clostridia; order Oscillospirales; family Ruminococcaceae; genus Yanshouia. The sequence goes on along the minus strand of JBKECV010000014.1, from coordinate 100,782 downwards.
AGAACGCCTATTCCATTTGCTTATTGCCACAAGGGGCAGCAGGGCATGCAGCCGCGTGTATACAACGAAAAGACGGCACAGGCCACGGGTGTGTTTGTGCCAAAGGCGCATGAATTGCTTGGTCGGCTAATAGGCGGTCCAAAGTGATTTTTGAAATACTTTTAAATGATATCAAGGCTGGGCAAAATTGTTTATCTTATCCGGCCTTCATTTTTTAGCTATTTCTCAAAACAAATCAAATAATTTTGCCAAAAAGGGCACGACTGTGTATACAGCCGCGCCCTTTTTTTACAGCTTACTTATTGTTCAAAGCACGTTCCAGCCAGATGGTGGCGATGGTGAGTGCCTTGTATAGACCATCTTTTTCAGTACGCTTTATCACGCGCTGACTGGTGTGAATCGTTTCATCGGTAGAAAGAATCTGAACCGATACGCGGTCGGAAAGTGTAACATCTTCAAAGCTTTTATTGGTGAGCACCTGCATCATCGCAATATACTTCTCGGATGGATCACCGTAGTATAATACGTTGCCGGAACGCACCAATGGCTTGCCTTTAAAAGTAGGAAGCACCTGCTTTTTGGTTTCGGACAATAAAATCGACCCCTTTCAGTGGATTTCGCTATAATGGCTTAAAAAGCCGGATACCTACTCGTCAAGGTAAGACCGTACGAGAATCTGAAGCAACTCGTCCCGATCGATGCGGCGAATAAGGCTGCGGGCATTGTTATAGGTAGTGATATAGGTGGGATCCTCCGAAAGGATATAACCGACAATCTGGTTGATCGGGTTGTATCCCTTTTGCTTGAGCGCATCGTAAACCCCCATGAGAATATTGCGCACTTCAGTTTCTTTGTCTTCATAAATGGAAAAGGAGCGTGTTGGCTCTTGCATAATATCACCTCTTTACTATCTTACAACATATGTTTCCCGAATACAAGCGAAATTTATGCACGGAGCTGTGCACCTAGTGCAGAAACAGCGTCTAATGCGCGTTCCATTGCTTGATTTACTTCAGCGTCGGTTAGTGTGCGATCGGCCGCGCGCATCGAAATGGCAAAGGCTAAGCTCTTTTGGCCATCGGGAATCTGCGCACCCTTATAATGGTCAAATAGCAGAACCGATTCTAAAATATCGCCAATCTGAGTCTTGATAGCCTTTTCAATGGTGAGTACTGGGAGTGCATCATCACACAACAGCGCAATATCACGAGTGGAAGCAGGAAAGCGGGGGAGTGGGTGATAGGTGCGATTGGTGACATCAGAAAGTGCAAACAGTGCTGCAAGATCAATGCAACCCATATAAGCGCGTACATCCATGTCGTAGTTGGTGCAGACACAGGGGTGCACTTCACCGATAGTTCCGATCAAGTGCCCATCCTTGGCTATAGAAGCACAACGACCGGGATGGAAAGTGGGATCATCGGTAACGGCGGTGACATCGTAGTCCGAGATGCCAAATACCTCAAGCAGCACTTCGACAATGCCTTTAAGGGAGAAATAATCGACCTTAGATCCATACAGACCCAGTGCGAGCATTTTGTTTTCATCGGGCAATGTTTCAGCTTTTTTCTTTGGGTGAAACGTTTTGGCGATTTCAAACAGTGCCGCCGATTCGTTGCGATTATTGTAGTTGCGAGCAAGGACTTCCATCATGGATGGATAAACGACGGTGCGCATCACGCTGGTGTCCTCACCCAATGGGTTCAAAATTTTAACGGCGCGGCGCAGAGGACTATTCTCTGGCAGGCGAACCAGATCAAATGCTTTTGGGGAAACGAAAGTGTAGGTGCAAATTTCGCTCATGCCCTGTGCTAAGAGTGCGTTTACAGCGCGGCGTTCATACTTTTGAGCATCGGTTACAATACCATAAACACCGCCTTGAATCGAGGTGATGGGAATGTTGTTATAGCCGTAGAATCGCGCAATTTCTTCAGCGATGTCAGCCTTATGCTCAAGGTCCGCACGCCAAGAAGGAACTGTAATGTCATTTCCCTTTACGGTGCAGCCGATTGCTTCAAGCGTCTTTATCATCGCATCGTGGGGAATAAAAATGCCAAGGAAGTGATTAATCCAATCTGTTTCCAACCTGATAACATTTGCGGTCTTTGCGACATTATTCACATCGATAGCACCATTAATGGGTTCACCGATGCCAAGCAAAACAGCCAGTTCGCAGGCGCGGTCAGCAGCGGTCAGGCAGACGGTGGGATCCAATCCTTTTTCAAAACGGGAGGAAGCTTCGGTTCTCATTCCCAACCTTTTGGCGGTCGTACGAACACAGCTGCCAAGGAAATTGGCAGATTCAAATACGACAGTGACAGTATCATCGTGGATGCCGGAGTTTTCGCCACCCATAACACCTGCCACTGCGGAGGGTTTTTCTGCATCGGCGATGACCAACATTTCGGGTGAAAGCGAGCGTGGTGTGCCATCAAGTGTCGTCAACGTTTCGCCGAGCTTTGCGTTGCGGATCACCAGTTTTTTTCCTGCGACGCAGTTGACATCAAAAGCGTGCATTGGCTGACCATATTCCAGCATGACATAGTTGGTGATATCAACAATATTATTGACTGGTCGCACACCTGAGGCACGCAGTCGCGCACGCATCCACAGAGGGGAGGGGCCGATTTTGACATTTGTGATCGCCTTTGCAACATAACGCGGACAAAGAATAGGATTATGGACCTCTACCGAGAGCATCTCATTGATGTTGCCGCTGCCCTGCGTCACAACCGGTGCTTTGACCGATAGCGCTTTGCCGAAGGTGACAGCTGCCTCGCGTGCCAGTCCAATCACTGAAAGGCAGTCCGGGCGGTTGGAAGTGATTTCAAATTCTACAATGGTATCGTTTAGGCCTAACGCGGTGCGGATGTCTTCACCGAGCTGGCAGGGTTCATCAATGACAAAGATGCCATCCTCTATTGCGTTGGGAAAATCGTTTTGGGTCAGTTCCAGTTCGCCGAGCGAACAGAGCATGCCCTCGCTCAATTCCCCACGCAGCTTGGTGGTGATGATCTTTTGGCCACCGGGCAGCGTTGCACCGTCAAGCGCCGCGGGGATCATATCGCCTACCTTGAGGTTGGAAGCGCCTGTGACGATTTGCACAGTCTTACTGCCGATATCCACTCGGCAAATGACCATATGATCAGAGTCTCCGTGTGGTACAATCGAAAGGATTTTGCCAACCACAACATTTTCAATATTTTGGCCTTCTTTCGTGTAGCCTTCTACCTTGGAGCCGGACATGGTCATCGCTTCCGCAAATGTCCGAGGGGGCATCTCGTCGAGTGTGACGTAGTCGCCAAGCCATCTCATTGAAAGATCCATTTAATTTCGCCTCCCTTAAAACTGGCCGAGGAACCGCAGGTCGTTCTCAAAAAGAAGCCGCAGATCATCGATGTTATAACGTCTCATAGTCACGCGATCCAATCCCATGCCCAGCGCAAAACCACTGTATTCATTGGGGTCAATGCCGCCGTTTTGCAGCACTTTGGGGTGTATCATGCCGCAGCCGAGTAGCTCAATCCAACCCTCGCCCTTGCAAAGACGGCATCCTTCACCGTGACAGTTAAAGCACATGATGTCCATCTCAGCCGAGGGTTCGGTAAAAGGGAAGTGATGTGGGCGGAAACGCGTAACGGTATCCTCGCCGTATAGGCGTTTTGCAAAGGTATCCAGTGTTCCTTTTAAGTCGGACATTGTAATGTTTTTGTCGATAACCATGCCCTCAATTTGATGAAACAGCGGGGAGTGAGTGGCGTCCACCGCATCGGAACGGTAAACCTTGCCGGGGGCAATAATGCGAATGGGTGGTTTGCGCTGTTCCATCGTGCGGATTTGTACAGGCGAGGTTTGCGTGCGCAGGACAACCTCGTCGGCGATATAAAATGTGTCCTGTGTGTCGCGCGCCGGATGTTCTTTTGGAATGTTCAGTGCTTCAAAGTTGTAGTAATCTGTCTCTACTTCGGGGCCTTCGACGACGTCAAAACCCATGCCGAGAAAGATTTCCTTGATCTCATCGAGTACGAGGTTCAGGGGATGACGCTTGCCCAATGGCGCGTGGTGGCCCGGCATGGTGACGTCGATGACTTCACCCGACAATTTGGCGTTGAGCTGGGAATCCTTGAGTTGGGATAGCTTTTTGCCAAGTGCAGCTTCGATGACTGCACGTGCCTCATTGGCAGCCTGCCCGATCTGTTTGCGCGCATCGGGAGACAGTGCGCCCATGCCTTTTAAGATGGCGGTCAGTTCGCCCTTTTTACCCAAATATTTGACGCGAACTGCGTCAAGGATCGGCAAACTTTCGGCGTTGAGCAATTCCTGTTGGGCCTGCGTGATGATGCGACTGATTGCTTCGTTCATACGATCACCTCATAATTTATTATCAAATCTTTTCTGCGGGCAAAAGAAAATCCTTCCATCCCCAAAAAGGGACGAAAGGATTAAAAAATCTTATTCCGCGGTACCACCCGGTTTTTCGCCGTAAATGCGACGAACACTTTGTACCCCGATAACGTGGGGCAAACCCGTCACCGCCTACTATTAAAACTTCAGCAGTGCCGCTCGGGAGGGAACTTCAATCCGCCTTTGCACAATCGGTTTTTCAGCCGGTGAACCGATCTCTCTAAAGCGCTTATAGCGGATATACTTTCTCCGTCAATGCGTTATGACTATTTATACAGTCTATCACAGATTTTTAAAGGTTGCAAGGGATTTTGGCATAAAATATCTGTACCGAGTCATTATTGGGGATGATATGCCGATATTTATAATATCATTGTCAGTAGGGGGGGATTTTTATGAAAAAGTTGGCACGTTTACTTTACATAGGGTGCGCAGTATTGCTGATAACGGCCTGCGGTATCCGGTTCACACAATCGGAAAAGCATTTAAATCGCGCTTTTGAGTCCAATATTTCGGTTCAATGGTGTGATGAAGACTATCGAGGTTTTATGAGTAAGGGGCATGATGGGATTTTCACTGTAACACTCAACAGTGAGACGCTTCCGGAGCCGCTGATGTTTTATTACGACGATGGGGGATATGGTGTTGAGCAAGGCGAATTGTCCTTTACTGCACCGAAAGCGTCATTGATGTCGGGTTCCTTGTTATCGTCATTGGAACAGGCGTTTGTCATGCTGCCACACGCAGAAGCGTCAGACAATGGTGAAAATTTGACCTTAAAAGCGGGGACAGCGATACTGCGCTGCAATAAAAATGATGGGAAATTTATTGATTTGACACTGGGGCGCGGCTATATTCGGTTTTCAGATTTTGCATTTTTAAATTAAAGGGTTTGAATGCATGGCTTCTAAATTGGCATATTGCATCGTCGAAGAGGTCATTGATCTTTAGTTTGCGCTCATCGCCAAAAATATCTACCGTTTTCTCTTGATCAAATATCGGCATGAAAGGGGCGCAATACCCTGAACCTGTGCATAGAATGTAACAGGTAAATTATTGCCTGATGAAAATTGTGGTATATCTGATTAAAACTCAACACCGTCGGTCAGACTATTACTACAAAACATCGGACGGAGTGTGATGACCATGACGGTAAAACGCGGAGATATTTTTTACGCTGATCTAAGTCCTGTGATCGGTTCTGAGCAAGGCGGTGTCAGGCCGGTGCTTATCGTTCAAAACGATGTAGGTAACCGGTATAGTCCCACCGTCATTGCGGCGGCTATTACAAGCCAAAGGGACAAATCCAAGCTGCCGACCCATATCGAACTATCTTCACAGTCTTGCGGACTTTCACGCGATTCGATTGTGTTATTAGAACAGATTCGAACGATCGATAAAAGAAGATTAAAAGAACGTATGGGACAGTTGGATGATACTTCTATGAACCAGATTAATCATGCCTTGCAGGTTAGCTTTGGCCTCAGTATTCAGGGGTAGCTACATAAACTGCTACTTGAATATTAAAGGCTCATCGAGCACAGCGTAGCTATTTAGCTATGCTGTGCTCCGTTATGTACAGTTGCAAGAAATCGCCAAAACGTGTATGATAGTCAAAGCATTTCTCCTGTCAAAATAGGACATCTTTATTATCGATCTTTTGATCAGAAGGGAGGCAAAGCGATGGCGCAGACAGTCAGGCGCAAGTTGGACGAGCGTTACGAAATTACGCGCACAGTTTCAACCTGCGGCGAAACGATAACCTACCTTGGTCGGGATATCGTCTCAGGTCAGTTGGTTATCATTAAGGAGTTTTTTGCTGAAACGATTATGCGGCGTGATGCTGCCGGTCGCGCTGAAGTGTTGCCTAACCGCGAGGTTCAATATAAATCGCTTTCCTCAGATTATGAAGAATTGGCGAACTATCTGATGCAGTTGCCCGGCGATTTCCCACTCCTGCGTCCGATTGAGATTATCTGGCGTAATAATACGGTATATGTCATAGAACAGTATTCCGAGAACGAAACTTTTGACGATTATATGGCGCGCTGTGCACATTCCATAAGCTGGAAACAACTTAAATTTATGATAACGCCTATTATCAAGCTGCTTGGGCGCCTGCATGCCGATGGCATTTATCATCGCGGCCTCTCGCCCGAAACACTGTTAGTAGATTCTGATGGTGCGTTAATATTATCAGGTTTTTGTATTCCGGCGGCCCGCACTGCCGACAGTGAAATTGCGTCTACACTATATTTGGGTTATAGCGCACCGGAGCAGTATGCTTCAAACAGTTGGCAGGGCAGTTGGAGCGATGTTTATTCTTTGGCTTCGGTTTGCTATCGTGCTCTGACTGGCCTTACGCCGGTTGAATGGCGACAGCGCGGCAAGGGTCCGCTGGTGGCACCGATTGATCTTGTGCCGGAGATACCTCAAAATGTTTCGGATGCGCTGGTGCAGGCGCTGGCTGTCGATTTGCGCAACCGTTATCGCACGATTGAGGAGTTCTGGTGCGCACTGTTGGTCGCACCCGGTCAGGGCACGATGACCTATCAACTGCCGTTGCAAATCCAAAAGAGAACCGATGAATTGACGGCGCCGAGGGGGAAAAATGTCCGTCCGCTTATGCTGGCATTGGCACTTATTTCGTTGGTGGCAATATTTTCGCTGGCACTGTCTTATCGTCTGGTGGATATTTATTTTCAACCGCTAGCTTCCAACAGCAGTTCCCAGCCTGAGGAAGAGAAACTGCCACAGGAAAGTTCAGTGTCTTCACAGACTGAAATTGTTGTACCCAACCTAGTGGGGACAGATGTGCAAAAGGTATTGTTGAATCCATTGTATCAGCGGTTATTTACATTTCAAATAGAGCGTATATTTTCTGAAATGCAGCCGGCTGGCGCCATTGTTGCACAGCAGCCCAAATCGGGCGAAGATCCGAGCGATTCTTCTCAAATTTATATTTGGGTTAGCAAAGGCAGTGAACTGATTCCAATGCCGAATGTGGTGGGCAAAGCGCAGACTGAGGCCACTATGGAACTGAATCACGCGGAAATCAGCTATACGATCGAGTTTGTTGAGCCGGATGAAGCACATCAGGATGTTGAAGATGGCATGGTGCTCAATACCAGTATTCCCGCGGGTGACATAGTATACCGAAATACTGGTACCGTTATTATTTATGTGGCAAAGGTTATAGAACAGCCTAAAGAAGAAACCGCGTCATCTTGGGACGAGGATTATGTGTATACGGTGCCGCCGCGGACAGAGACTTACTGGCCGCCGGACAGCTGGACATCCGATAGTCTGTCCGACGAAGAGGAATAATAAAATACTGTATTGGATTATTTTGCTTAAAGCGGTTATATCAATGATCGGCTTTAGTCTAACGATGGATGGAGTGGGTGCAAATGACTTATGAACAAGCGCTAGCGGCTATACACCAAACACCATGGGAAAAAAACGTTCCGGGTTTAAAACGGATAGGCACGCTCATGCAACTTTTAGGTAACCCACAAGATACGCTTAACTTTGTACATATAGCCGGTAGTAATGGCAAGGGTTCTGTTGCAGCTATGGTTGCTTCCATTTTGCAGCAGGCCGGTTATGAAACAGGCTTGTGCACCTCGCCCTATATAACCCGCTTTAATGAACGCATCAAAATAAATGGCGCTTCAATTCCGGATGATGACTTGGTTGCTGTCACTGAAAAAGTTTTGAATTGTGCAAAGAATATGCAGGAACGTCCCACCGAATTTGAGTTGGTGAGTGCCATTACCTTTACTTATTTTGCTCAGAAAAATTGTGATATTGTGGTGCTTGAGGTTGGCCTAGGTGGCAGAATGGACGCAACCAATATTATAAAATCGCCATTGGTGGCAGCGATAACAGCGATTGGGTTGGAACATACCGCTCTGTTGGGTGATACCGTCGAAAAAATTGCTGCGGAAAAAGCGGGCATCATCAAAACCGGCACGACGACGGTTATCAGCGACCAGCCGGAGAATATTATTGATGTGGTGGCCAATGTTTGCCGTGAACAGCAGGTGCCGCTTTATGTGGCGAAAAAAAGTGATGTTCAACAGCTGTCGCAAGGGGCGGATGGACAGCAGTTACTTTACCGCGGGCATGAAAGTTATCATCTGCCGCTATTGGGCGCACATCAACTACAAAATGCATCTACTGCACTTTCCATTATTCGCGTGTTGCAGCAAAAGGGTTTCGCCGTATCCCGACAGGCGGTGGGCGAGGGACTCAAAAATACCCGGTGGCCGGGTCGATTTGAATTGCTACAAAGAGCACCCGACTTTTTCGTGGATGGTGGGCATAATCCGCAGTGCGCCGGCGCAGTTGGCGCGACATTGCGCGCATTATTTCCCAACCAAAAAATATGTTTTTTGTTCGGCGTGCTGACGGACAAAAATTATCGCGGTATTATTGAGCCGGTGTTGCCGATTGTAAAACATATTGTCACCATTACGCCGCCCAGTCCGCGTGCCATGGCGTCACAGGAACTTTCAAAATTGTTACAACAGGACTACGGCGTTACAGCAGAACCCTGTGCAACTATTTCACAGGGCGTTGCCAGAATATTGGCACTGTCTGAACCGTCAGATGTGATTTGCGCCTATGGCTCGCTTTATTCAGTGGGGGAGATTAGAGCTTGTTTTGATCTTTATGAATAAGTTTATGTCATTTAACCAACGAAAAAAAGCCTGCGGTAAAATACCGCAGGCTTTAAAAATACTAATCAGTCACTGACATAAGGCATAAAAGCCAGATGTCTTGCGCGCTTGATTGCGATGGTCAACTGGCGCTGATGACGCGCACAGGTACCGGTTACACGGCGGGGCACGATCTTTCCACGATCAGAAAGATATCTTCTCAGACGAGGGACATCCTTATAATCAATATCGTGGATTTTATCGACGCAAAAAGCACAAACTTTCTTTCTGCCTTTTCTGCCGCGGGGTCTGGAATCGCGGTCGTTTCTATCGAAAGCCATATCTGGTCAACTCCTTTACTACTTTGTTTTGTAGAATGTTCAATTAAAACGGGAGATCATCGTCGTTGTCTACCACTTGAAAATCTCCGGCCGAGCCGCTGGCGTAAGACACGCCCTCGTTAGCAGCAGGAGCGGCGGTTGCCATACCACCACCGGAAGCGGCCTTTGATTCTACAAAGAACACACGATCGGCAACAACTTCAAAAGCGTAGCGCTTATTTCCTTCTTTGTCAGTGTAATCGCGGGTCTGAATAGAACCCTCAATGCCAATTGCTTTGCCCTTGGAAAAGTAACGACTGACAAATTCAGCTTGCTGGCGCCAGCAAACAATATTGATGAAATCCGCTTTTTTTTCGGCACCCTTAGAAGTGTAAGCGCGGTCGACCGCAATGCGAAGACTCACAACATTAACACCGTTCGGGGTGGTGCGCATCTCGGGATCTGCCACGAGACGACCGATCAAAATTGCCTTGTTATACATGGTGCTTTCTCCTTACTTCTCGCTCTTGACGACAATCAGGGAACGCAACACGCCGTCGGTAATTTTGTAGACACGGTCGAGCTCAGCGGGAAAATCAGGAACGCAGTTGAACTCTACAAACAGGTAGTAACCTTCTGTTTCATCGTTAATGGGGTATGCAAGTCTACGCTTGCCCCATTCTTCGACGTTGGTGATGGTTCCGTTTGTACTGATCAGAGATTTGAACTTCTCCACCAATGCAGCGGTACCTTCCTCGCCGGACTGAACACTGAAGATTGCAACAGTTTCATAATTCGCAGTAATTTTTGCCATTTTGTACACCTCCTTCTGGACGTAAGGTCTTGCACTGTTGCGCAAGACAAGGATTCTGCTTTTTAACTAAAGCATAACAGATTTAATATAACAACATCCGGCATGCTTGTCAATAAAAATTTTCAGGTGATTAATAGCTAGAATTTAGCAACAAGATCCGTCAACAGTGCTTTGAGGTCATCTTTGAGGTCGTCGCGAGAAAGGCCGGCTGCAAGCGTTGCCTCGATAATACCGAGCTTACTCCCCATATCATAGCGTGTTCCGGAATAGGCCGTCGCAGCCATTCTATCTCGATGCGCCAGTACCTTCATAGCATCAGTTAACTGGATTTCACTGCCGGCGCCGGGTGCTGTTTGCTCTAATATCGGAAAAATCTCTGGGGTGAGCACCACGCGTCCCAAAATGGCGTAAGATGAAAGCGCGTCACCGGGTTTGGGTTTTTCGTTCATATCGGAAACGATCATATTTTGTGTCTCATCACAGGAAAATTTAATAGAACCATATTTATGCATTTCCGACAAAGGCACTTCTTTTACACCCAGCACGCAGCGTCCGGTTTGCTCGTAAACGGCGCAAAGCTCAGCCGTGGCAGGGGTTTGACCCAAAATGACATCGTCGCCGTACATGACGACAAAGGGATCATCACCGACAAAATTTTTGGCGCACAGGACGGCGTGTCCGAGGCCTTTTGTTTCTTTTTGGCGTACAAATTGAATATTAGCAAGGCTTGAGGCTTTGATACATTCGTTATAAAGTGCAGTTTTACCACCGGAGAGCAACCGATTTTCCAGTTCGGGTGCACGGTCAAAATGATCTTCAATAGCATTTTTTCCGCGTCCGGTAATAATTAAAATATCTGTGATGCCGGCGGCGACAGCTTCTTCTACAATATACTGAATGGCAGGTTTGTCCACAATGGGTAGCATTTCTTTTGGAATGGATTTTGAAGCGGGCAGTACGCGTGTACCCAGACCGGCTGCGGGAATAACTGCCTTTTTAATTTTCATATTAGCTCCTCACTTTAATGGGATAGTAAAATGGTTTGACCATTAAACAACACTCCATGTGATAAAACGTGCCAAAATACCGCTGGCGATGAAATAACCCAAAATGAGTAAAACAACAGCGAGGTAGTTGGGTTTGCCAAGATAATAAAGAGCGTTGTAATATTCAGCTGTTCCCTGCGCCATGCCGGATTCATTTTTAAACTTTCTGATATTCTGCAAAGTGTTTTTTAAGTAAAGTTTGTTGGCATTCAAGGCACACCAAATTTTTAAAAACAGATTCGTTGTATTCAAAACCATTATAAGGGGTGCCAGTTTCGAGAGCATGTTGGAATTGTATCCCAAAGTGACCCCCATCATGGAGAGCGTCTGATCAGTCGGCCCCAAATAGCAAAGAAATGCAGGAATGATTGAGAAGATATAAAACCCTAGAAGCGCAAAACCAACCTTGTACATTTTTCGATAAAAAAAATATAAAAAATTGAAGATCAGAGCGCCCCAGTTCCAACTCATATTAGATTGCCTGTGCAGCATCGATTTAAATTGCTGCAGAAAATAATAAGATCGGCTGCCGGTATAGGCGGAAAGTTCTTGCGAGCTGATGCCGTTGATATCCCAGTTTAAGCCGCTGGCCGATGGTGCGCGATGATGTTGGGCGTTATTGTTTTGTTGGCTGTGTGTATTTGCCGTATTGAATGAAGCATTATCAGTGTTTGCGAGTGGCGATCCGCACATTTGACAATATCGCCCTTGCGATATGTTGGTCGCATTGCAGTTTTGGCAAATTGTTGCAGGGGATGGGACCTGACTCTTTTCGGCGTCAGGTCTGTGTGCCTGCCACACAAATTTATCGCTGTGCTTATCCTGTAATGCGCAATGGCTATCTGAATTATAGCAGCTTCTGTGGTGTGGGGCGCCGCAATCAGGGCAGACGACAATATCATCGCTGTCCGTAAATGCTATTTTGCAGCTTTCGCATAAAAGACCGGTATATCGACTCAAATTAAAATCCTCCGTTCGGGATAAATCAGCATGAACAACGTCAAGTGCCCATACCTATATTTCCATTTTAACATTAATATTTCTATTATAGCGTAGGGCCGATAAAATCGCAATTGATATTTTATGAATAAAACCTTTGGGTGCGTTGTTTTCTTCTCTTTACAACAACCGTCTTTTTCCGTATAATAACAAGCGATATTGAATAAAGGATGGATAACATGCTTCAGCTTGAAGAAATGAGATTGGCACTTACCGCCCGAAAGTCGGAGCTTTTGGATTTGGCGGAGGCGGTAAACTACAAAGGACTGGGGGATCAGGTCGCTGAACTGGAAATGAAGGCGGCTGAGCCGGGCTTTTGGGATGATTTGCCCAATTCTCAGCAGGTGCTTTCACGCACAAAACAGCTTAAAAACCGCATAGAGGAATATGATGCGCTGACCATCCAATATGAGGACGCCATGACCCTCATTGAGATTGCGCAGGAGGAAAATGATGAAAGTGTCCTGCAGGAAATTCAAGCTATTAGCGAGGATTTTTTTACCAAGCTTGATGCAATGAAACTCTCGACGCTGCTAATCGGCGACTATGACGATAAAAATGCCATCATGACTTTTCACGCGGGTGCAGGTGGCACAGAGGCGCAGGATTGGGCGCAGATGCTTTATCGCATGTACACCCGATGGGCCGAGCGCCACGGATTTAGTTATAAGATTATCGATTATCTCGACGGGGATGAGGCCGGGTTAAAGAGCGCCAGTATCATCATTGAGGGACTCAATGCTTACGGCTATTTAAAATCGGAAGGTGGGGTGCACCGTTTGGTGCGCATCTCGCCGTTTGATTCCTCCGGCCGGCGGCACACGTCGTTTGCCTCGCTGGAGGTTATGCCCGAAATTGATGATACAATCGAAGTGGATATCCGCCCCGAGGATCTTCGCACCGATGTTTATCGTGCAAGTGGTGCAGGTGGGCAGCATGTCAATAAGACCTCGTCGGCGGTTAGAATTACCCATATTCCCACCGGGGTGGTGGTCGCTTGCCAGAACGAGCGCAGCCAGCATCAAAACAGGGAGATGGCGATGAAAATGCTGCGATCCAAATTGGTCGAAATCAAGGAACGCGAGCATTTAGAGCACATTGAAGATATTAAGGGTGTACAGAAAGAAATTGCATGGGGCAGCCAGATACGCTCTTACGTTTTCATGCCCTATACACTGGCTAAGGATCATCGCACAGGATTTGAGTCGGGCAATATCAACGCTGTAATGGATGGTGATATTGATGGCTTTATCAATGCCTATCTCAAATCGGCAAGTTTAGGTGCACTGGAACAGCAATCCGAATAAAAAGGATGAATGTCAATAGCGCTGTCTCGATACATGAGACAGCGCTATTTCTCTTAATTGCCGTTTGTATGTTATACCTCAAGCATATTTATTGAGAGCCTTTTGATATAGATCCAATAGATATTTTGCGATGCTGTCGCTGCTGCGCTCTCGGACCGATTCGCGTACCGAGTTGCTGAGCGCCTTGCGTTCCTGAGGAGGTAAATCGTGCAGCTTTGTTATGATCTGGCCAAATTCCTCGGCATTTTCAAAGAGAAACCCATTGACGCCTACCTTGATCTGGTCAATATTATCGGGATCAAGCCTTTGTACGACCGGCAGACCGGAGGCCTGTGCTTCCAGCATAGAGATGGAGTACATTTCGGAAAGCGAAGCGGTTACATAGGCATTACTGCAGGCATAATAAGGGGGAAGTTCCTCGTGTGTCACTGCACCGGTAAAGATAACACGAGCATCGATACCAAGACTGATGGTCAGTTGCTCTAATTCTTCACGTGCAGGGCCGTTGCCAATAATCATCAGGTAGGAATTACTCTCGGGCGCGATGTTTTCTTTCCAGAGCCTAATGAGATCATCGATGCCTTTTTCCTTACCGATGCGCCCACAAAAGCACGCGATAAAAGCGTCGTCAGGTATTGCATACTTTTGGCGTATAGCCGCGCGCTGTTGAGGCGTTGAGGCTTCTTCAGTATAATTTTCAAGATCAACTGAATTAGGAATGACATAAACCTTTCGGTGAACGCCGGCATTTGCCAGATAATCCACGCACTTTTTCGAGGGGCCGGTTACAATATCGGCTCGGCGGGAAATAAAGCGTATGTAATTCTGAGAAATGCGCCGGACCATATCGGTGAGGGGCCGCGGGGCGATATAATAAAGATAATCATCATACATGGTGTGCAACGTATAAATCAGCGGTACATTGAGCGATCGTGCGGCACGTATACCGGCCAAACCGACGCCGAACTCCTGCTGAATATGAATAATATCAGGATTAAACGCCTGAATTTTCTTTTTGAGTGTAACGCTCAACGGGCTCGAAAGCCCATAGCCGTAAATCTTTTTAACCGCCAGTGCAGGGCAACGCAAAACACCGTCCTCAATGACATGCTCACGCACGTTTTTATCGGCGGTAACAATTAAAACCTCGTGTCCGTTGTGAATCAGACCCTCGCGTAAAATTTTTACGTGCGTCACAACACCGTTGAGGTAGGGGAGATAAGTCTCAACAAAAATCGCAATTCTCACAAAGGTTCCTCCGGATAAATTTTATCTTTAATTTTGGGCGGATTGTTCATTCTTTAAAATGTCATTTCGCTGAAAAGCGGTGCGTCAAAAGCAACGACAACTCTCCGAATCAACATCAATAGCAAAAGAGAAAATAGTCGTTTTGTGACTAGTATACCATTAATTATATAAAAAGAAAACTGTAAAAATGTTATTAAAAAATGGATAATAGATTTGAAAAACAACCAATTTTCTTGTATAATGATCGATAGTATCAAAAGTTAAATGATAAGGATGCTGATAGATTTGTCAACAAAATTTCACATAGCGCTCTCGAAGCTTATTGAGGAATTTAAATTGGAGACAATTTTTCTCCCCATACCGGCCGATCAAATTAATATTTCCAGTTCCGAGATCAATCGCCCCGGCCTGCAAATGGCGGGTTATTTTGAGGTGTTTGACAGTCACAGGATTCAAATTCTAGGCAAAACCGAGATGAGTTATCTGCGCACCCTTGAGAAATCGGTGGCGGCATCGCGTCTTGAACGCCTCTTTTCCATGAAGCCACCCGTGGTGATTATTACCCGCAGTCTGGAAGTGTGCCCAGCGCTGATCGATGCTGCAAAGCATGCACAGATTCCGTTGCTGCGCACGGATGAGAATACCTGTTCGTTTATGTCCTCGTTGATATCTCAGCTCAATATCGATCTCGCGCCGCGTATCACTCGCCATGGTGTGCTCATGGAGCTATTTGGCGATGGTGTGCTCATTTTGGGCGAAAGTGGGGTTGGTAAAAGTGAGGTGGCGGTTGAACTGGTTGTGCGTGGACACCGCTTGGTAGCGGATGATGCCGTCGAAATTCGAAAGGTGTCCAGCAAGGTGTTGGTCGGGACCTCTCCGGATAATATTCGGCATTTTATGGAGTTGCGTGGCATAGGTGTTATAAATGCGCAGCGCATGTTTGGCATGCGCGCCGTTAAGATTGCCGAAAAAATACTGCTTATCGTTCAGCTTGAACCGTGGAATGAAGAAACACCTTACGACCGTTTGGGATTCGAAAATCAAGTGATGGATATCTTGGGAATCAAGATACCCTGCGTGACGATTCCAGTTAAGCCGGGGCGAAATTTGTCGGTTATTATCGAAGCAGCCACCATGAATCTGCGGCTTAAAAAGCTGGGATACAGCGCACCGCACGATTTAATGCGCAGCTTGGGTATGCCGGAGGATGAACTGCCGCCGATGGAAAAAATTGCGATAAACAGCTATTGGCAATAATGCTTTTAGGAGGAAATCCAACCGATGTCGCAAATTGAGAACCTGAAAATTAAACTTGCGCAAGTGGGGTGCCCCTTTTTGTGTGAAGAGCCGATGAGCCGGCACACTTCTTTTCGTATAGGAGGGCCGGCCGAAATTTTTATTTCACCTACGAGTGAAGCGCAGACGGCGCAAGCACTTTCACTTTGCCGTGAGGCGGCCATTTCGGTGTATGTCATGGGCAACGGCTCCAATCTGCTGGTAGCAGATGAGGGCTTGCGCGGGGCGGTTATTGCCTTTTCGCAACCGATGGGCAGCATCACCCGCAATGGCAATACACTTTCGGCTAAATCCGGCGTGACACTTTCGCAACTCTGCCTTTTTGCGCAACAGCAGGGTCTTAGCGGTTTGGAATTTGCCTACGGGATCCCCGGTAGTGTCGGCGGTGCAGTCTACATGAATGCGGGGGCCTATGGGGGCGAAATGAAGGACGTTGTGGCCTCGGTCCGTGTACTTGATCAGTCTGAAAGGGACGACTTCCTCTCGATACCGGCTGAGCAGGCCGGCTTTGTCTATCGCAGCAGTCGTTTTCAAAAGGAAGGGCAGATCATTTGTTCAGCAGATTTTTTATTGCATCCTGACACACCTGAAGCGATCGACATACGCATGAAAGATATCATGGCACGGCGTGTTGCCAAGCAACCGCTTCAATTTCCAAGTGCAGGCAGCGCGTTTAAGCGCCCTTTAAGCGGTTATGCTTCTGCTCTGATAGAAGAATGCGGCTTAAAGGGTTTTTCGATTGGTGGTGCACAGGTTAGCACCAAGCATGCTGGATTTATTATCAACACCGGCGGTGCAACCTGCCGCGATGTACTGGCACTTTTGAATGCTGTTAAAAATGAGGTTTGCCAACGCACCGGCGTACTGTTAGAGCCTGAGATTAAATATCTTGCATAAAATGAGGATGCTAATATGGATTTTTTAATTATTACCGGACTATCCGGTGCCGGAAAATCGCAGGCTGTACATGCGCTTGAGGATATCGGTTATTTTTGTATTGACAATATCCCGGATGAGCTTTTAGAGCAGTTTATCACACTATGCCAAACATCCGCCCGGTATGACAAATATGCCGTTGTGGTGGATATCCGCAGTTGTTGCTATTTTGAAGGTTTAAAAAAAACGAAGCAGGTGTTTACCGATAAGGGTTATAATGTGCGCACGCTTTACCTGGATGCTGCTGATGAGATTTTGATCCGGCGTTTTAAAGAGACGCGCCGCAAGCATCCGCTGATGGATGATTCTGTTAAGGTGTTGCAGGAAGCCATTATGCTTGAGCGTAAAGAGATGAGTCCGTTGCGTGAGTGTGCCGATTTTCTGATTGATACTTCAGCACTTTCGTCTGCACAGTTAAAAGAGCGCATTGTATCTCTTTTCTTTTTTAAAAGCAGCAATACTATGGCGGTCACCATCATGTCGTTTGGCTTTAAATATGGTGTTCCAGTGGATGCTGATATTGTTCTGGATGTGCGATGCCTGCCTAATCCGCACTATATACAGGCGTTGCGTCCGCTCACCGGTTGTGATAAACGCGTGAGCGACTATGTTTTTAGCTTTGAAGAAGCCAATGGACTGATGGCTCACTATAATGCAATGCTCGATTATGCATTGCCGCTCTATATTCGAGAGGGTAAAAGTAATCTTGTTATTGCATTTGGATGTACCGGCGGCCGTCACCGTTCGGTTTCGTTTGCCGAACAACTCGAAAAACGGTTGAAAGAAAGGCATGATCCGGTTTTGATTTTGCACCGCGATTACGAACGTTAATGAGGTGATACAGCTTGTCCTATGCAGCGCGTGTGAAAGAGGAAATATATCTTTCTCGACCGTCAAAAAGCCCACAATATAAGGCTTTTTGTTACGGCCTGCTTTTGATGGGTAAAAAATTTGAGAATCAAGGCGTTGCAATTTCCACCGAGCATTTGACTGTATCAAAGCTCTATGGTTTTGCAATCAAGGATACGATCGGCGTACCCGCGGCCTTTTCAGAGCAAAAGGCCCCCCGTGGGGCCTCGCTTTATACTGTGGAGTTAAACGACCCGCAAAAGGCCAAACAGTTGCTGCGCTACTTTGATCACAGTGAAGATATTTTTAACAGGGAACTGATGTCGAAAGAGAATTTTGCCAAATTTTTTTGTGGGGTTTTTATGGCCTGTGGTGCTGTCAGTGAGCCTGCTAAAGGTTATCATTTAGAGTTGTTGCCGCCTGATGATTCGCTGGCAGATGTCCTGTTTGAACAGCTGGCGATTATCGGTTATCCGCCGAAATCAACGATCCGCCGTGGGCAGACGGTGCTTTACTTTAAAGAGAGCACGCAGATCGAGGATCTCCTCACCATGATTGGTGCCACACACTGTTCGCTGGAATTGATGGAAACAAAAATATACAAAGATTTGCGCAACCGTGCCAATCGAGCAGCTAATTGTGATACCGCGAACGCCGGTAAGCTGTTTAAGGCGGCGGAGAAGCAGCTGTCCGATATTCAGATTTTGCGTACGCATGACCTGTTAAAAACACTTCCGCCACAGACCATCGCGGTCGCCCGTTTACGAGAAGAAAACACCGAGGCGTCGCTTGCTGAACTTTCTAAGTTGTCAGGGTTGTCACGCTCCGGAATTAACCATCGTTTTAGTCAAATTGCACAGGCAGCCCAAAAATTGCACAATTAAAAGGAGGTGGGTTGATGAAAGATTTTGTGCATCTGCATCTGCATACCGAATACAGCTTGCTCGACGGTGCCTGCCGCATAGACAGAGTTCTTGAGCACGCGAAAAAAATTGGCCAATCCGCTGTTGCAATCACCGACCACGGCGTGATGTACGGCGTGATCGATTTTTATAAAAAGGCCAAAGCCGTAGGTGTCAAGCCCATCATCGGGTGCGAGGTGTATGTCGCGCCACGAACCATGCAGGACAAGGTATACCGTATCGACTCATCGCCCCATCATTTGATCTTATTATGCAAAAATATGACAGGGTATCATAATTTGATCTCCTTGGTATCGCACGGCTGCATTGAGGGGTTTTACGCCAAACCGCGCGTCGATATGGCGCTGTTGGCCCAAAAATCTGAAGGGTTGATTGCGCTTTCGGCTTGTCTGTCCGGGCAGATTCCCCGCCTATTGGTGGCAGGGGACTATGATGGTGCAAAGCAGGCCGCCGAAAAACACATTGAAATTTTTGGCCAAGAAAATTATTATATTGAAGTGCAAAATCATGGCATTCCCGAACAACAGCGTATTTTGCCCATGTTGCGTCGTTTGGCTGACGAATTGAAAGTTGGCATTGTTGCAACGAATGATGCGCATTACATACGCCGTGAAGACAGTCGAATGCAGCATGTGTTGACCTGCATCCAGACAAATACCACCGTCGACAATTCCAGTATGGAGTTTTCCACCGACGAATTTTTTGTCAAGACGCGCGATGAGATGAAAAAAGCGCTGCCCGACTTTGAGGATGCGTTGGAAACGACCTTGAAAATTGCCGAGCGCTGCAATGTCGATTTTACATTTGGAGAACTAAAACTTCCGAGCTTTACAGTGCCGGATGGTCGGGAAAATCATGAATATTTTCGTGCAAGCTGCTATGAGGGAATGTATCGTCACTACGGTGAGAAACCTTCCCAAGAGGTTGTCGACCGTTTGGAATATGAGCTTTCGGTTATTGAAAAGATGGGGTATGTTGATTATTATCTCATCGTGCATGATTTTATCGCTTATGCCAAATCGCAGGGGATTTCGGTTGGTCCGGGCAGAGGATCAGGGGCCGGCAGCTTAGCGGCATACTGCATCGGCATCACCGGCATCGATCCGATGAAATATAACTTGATTTTTGAACGTTTCTTAAATCCTGAACGTATCAGTATGCCGGACTTTGATATCGATTTTTGCTATGTTCGCAGGCCGGAAGTTATTGAGTATGTTGTTCGGCGCTATGGGGCTGATCATGTGGCGCAGATCATCACCTTTGGCACCATGGCAGCACGCGCCGCCATCCGCGACAGCGGCCGTGCACTGGGGATGGGTTACCAGCAGGTAGATGTTGTTGCAAAGCTGGTGCCTGCTGAATTGGGTATTACACTTTCAAAGGCGCTTGCTTCCTCGAAGGACTTTAAGCGTCTGTACGATGAAGATGCCGCTGCACACGATTTAATCGATGTCGCTATGAGCCTAGAGGGGATGCCGCGTCACGCTTCAACCCATGCGGCGGGTGTCGTGATTTCCAAAGAAGAAGTGGAAAGTTACGTGCCTTTACAGAGTGGAGAAGATGCGATTGTAACACAGTTTCCGATGGGAACACTTGAGGAACTGGGACTGCTTAAAATGGATTTTCTCGGTCTGCGAAACCTCACGGTTATTGCCGACAGTGAACGCATGATACGCAAAACGATCCCTGCGTTTTCCGCTGATGATATTGCGCTTGATGATGCGGCTGTCTATGCCATGTTCTCAAGGGGGCACACCGAGGGCGTATTTCAGTTTGAATCGTCCGGTATGCGACAGGTGCTGATGCAGCTGCGCCCAGAGCACATGGAGGATTTGATCGCGGTTATTTCACTTTACCGCCCCGGACCAATGGAATCTATTCCACGCTATATTCAGAACCGACATAAACCGGAGCTGGTGACCTATAAACACTCCAAGCTTAAAAATATACTGGATGTCACGTATGGCTGCATTGTCTACCAGGAACAGGTTATGCAGATTTGCCGTGAGTTGGCGGGGTTCTCCTATGGACGCGCCGATCTTGTGCGCCGCGCTATGAGCAAAAAAAAGGCGGCAGTCATGCAAAAGGAGCGCGAGCATTTTATTCACGGCTTGAAAAATGATGATGGAACAATTGAGTGCGCAGGATGTGTTGCCAACGGCATTTCGGAGGACATCGCCAACGCCATCTTTGATGAAATGAGCGCTTTTGCCGCCTACGCATTTAACAAATCGCATGCGGCGGCCTACGCCTTTATTTCGTATCAGACTGCTTGGCTAAAATGTCATTATCCCAAGGCGTATATGGCGGCATTGCTGACCAGCATATTGGACAATACCACAAAGGTTGTGTCTTATATCGGCGAGTGTACAAGGTTGGGTATCCGCATTCTTCCCCCCGATGTCAACGAGAGCCTTGAGGAATTTTCTGCCGCTGAACAGGGGATACGCTTTGGGTTGCTTGCTATCAAAAATCTTGGTCGGGGTGTTGTGCGCGCGATTCTCGACGCGCGTAAAGTCGACGGACCATTCAGCGATTTTTACGATTTTTGTAATCGACTCTACGGTTCCGATCTGCGTCGTAAAAGTTTGGAAAGTTTAATTAAATGTGGTGCCTGCGACGGATTTGGTTTGTCGCGACGTGCGCTTATTTCGGGTTGTGACGCGCTTTTAGACGATATCGACCGCGTGCATAAATCCAATATTTCAGGGCAGGTCAACCTGTTTGATAACCTGTCTCCCGATACCAATACTGCGAATCAGCAAATTGCCCAACAAGCGGAATACGAACCGTCTCAGCTCTTGAAGATGGAAAAGGAAATGATCGGACTTTATGTTTCGGGGCACCCCTTACTGGCTTATCGCGATTTAATAGCGTCCTTGCCCGTGACTAGTGTCTCCGACATTATCGCTTCTGCCGAGAATAGAACGAAAATATTGCATGACGACGCCAGAGTTAGCATTGCGGCCGTGGTAGATGCCAAAAAAATGAGCATCACTAAAAGGGGCGAAACGATGGCGTACCTCACCGTTGAAGATCTGACCGGCAGCATTGAGGTGTTGGTCTTTCCGCGGGTGCTTGCGCAAAATGCGGCACTGACCGATGTCGACCGATTGGTGGTTTTAAGCGGAAGGCTCTCTTACCGTGAGGATGAGGATCCCAAACTGATGCTGGACGAAGTCCGACCGCTCGATGCCGTGGGAAGCGCCACTCAGCAGGCCGATGTTTATACCAACAAAGTGCACGCGTCTGAGGGCAAGAAGCACAATAGGCCGGGGTTATATTTAAAGGTTCCCACGCCGGACGCGCCCGCATGGCTCAACACGCAAAAATATATGGCGGTATTTGACGGGAACACGCCTGTTTATGTATACTTTACAGAAAGCTGTCAGCTAACCCTTGCGCCGCGCAATATGTGGGTCGCACTGTGCGGGGTATTGGTACAGGCGCTTAAAGCGGAGCTAGGTGAACAGAATGTAGCGGTAGTCGAATAGGCTGCTGTCTGAGCTTAATTATAGGGGAGGTTTCGTTATAATGAGAAAAAAGGCAATCGGTATCTTAAGTAGCGGTGGCGATGCCCCCGGCATGAATGCTGCGATACGTGCGGTGGTACGTATGGGGATTAATCGGGGATTTTCAGTTGTGGGGATTAAGCGGGGCTATACGGGACTGTTGGCCAACGATATGGAAGATATGCACTTGCGAAGCGTCAGTGAAACAATCCAGCGTGGCGGCACTATGCTCTATTCGTCGCGCTGCCCCGAATTTGCAGAAGAACGCAATATCATCAAGGCAGTCGAAATTTGCAAAAAGGCCGGTATTGGCACATTGGTGACTATCGGCGGCGATGGTACATTCCGCGGGGCCTTGGATCTGTGCCGTCACGGCTTGCCTTGTATCGGCATTCCGGGCACCATTGACAACGACATTTCCTCCTCGGAGTATACGATAGGCTTCGATACCGCCATCAATACTGTGGTACAGATGGTCGACCGTGTGCGCGATACCTCACAATCGCACGATCGCTGCTCGGTTATTGAGGTTATGGGGCGTCATGCGGGGCATATTGCCTTACATGCAGGCATTGCCTGCGGCGCATTAGCCATACTGGTGCCGGAAATTGAGTTCTCTATCGAGCGGGATGTTGTCGCTAAGATGGTCAGCACACTGCGCTCCGGAAAACAGAATTTCATTATCATGGTGGCGGAAGGCGTTGGCAGTGCACCGGAAATCGCTGAGCAGATTGAACGGCTAACCGGCATTAATACAAATGCGGTGGTACTGGGGCATGTCCAGCGCGGTGGAACGCCAACCGCTAAGGAGCGCGTGATCGCCAGTGTGATGGGGCACCACGCAGTCGAATTGATTGAGCAGAGCGCAGGAAAACGCGTTGTAGTCTATCGTCAAGGCAAAGTGGTGGATATCGATATTGAAGAGGCTCTTGCTATGCACAAGGGCATTGACATGAATCTGTACCGCATTGCGAACGATATTTCTATCTAAGTTGAGTGGTGTAGCAGATAAAATTTTTATACGGCAGCCTGTGGCATTTAACGGACTTGTTCAAGGGTAAATATGTGTCGTTATCGCGGTCGCAGCCGTAGCATCTCGTCTAAAAGGCAACTGTTTGAATGAGCAGCTGCCTTTCGTTTTTATATCCTTGTTTATACTATAAAAGGCGAACAGCCCAAACTGCGTGCCTCATATATTTTATTTAAAACAGATGGTATTTTGTGGTTAGGTGTTATCACCGTGCATTTTGCGGCGAACCAGCAACCTGATCAGCTTCTGCCCATCAAAGGGAATCAGGGGCGTTAAATAGCTTTGTCCGGTGATGGTGGGCGTGGTTGCGATCAACACCAATATTACGATAATACCGCCGATATAACCCCAAAGGTTGAACAGAGCGGTGACCACCAGCATCATCATGCGGCAGAGCTTGACGGCGTAGCCCAATTCAAAGCTGGGGGAGGCAAAGTTTGCCACTGCAACAAACGCCATATAGAGCAGCACCTCCGGTACAAACCAGCGCGCTTTCACAGCGAATTCGCCTAGAATCAACGCTGAAACGACCGAGAACGAGCTGCCTAGCGCCGCGGGCGTATTGAGTGAGGCTTG
This sequence comes from Candidatus Fimivivens sp., assembly GCA_047974975.1. Classification (GTDB taxonomy): domain Bacteria; phylum Bacillota; class Clostridia; order Oscillospirales; family Ruminococcaceae; genus Yanshouia. The sequence goes on along the minus strand of JBKECV010000014.1, from coordinate 76,858 downwards.
CTTTAGACAATCGATGATCAGCTCGACAACCATGAGTTGAAAAAAGATCGGTACTTTATTCATCTCCAGAACACTGATAAAATCGAGAGAATTGGGAATCCAATCCGGATTTTTAATGAAGAGCAGCCACGTTGGAATCAGCAGCATGGTTAACATGTGGATGAGATAGCGCACAATGCGCAGATACGATCCAACCAGAGGAGGGAAATAATAATCGTTGGTATCCTGAAAGAAATCAAAAAAAGCGGTTGGTAACAAAATAATTGAAGGGGAACCGTCTACGATTAACAGAATACCGCCCTCTGTGACGGTGGCGGCCGCTGTGTCGGGTCGTTCGGTATAGCGCACCTTTGGAAAGGGGTTGTACCACTTTCGAGGAAGCAGTGCCTCAGTCAGGCTTTCCTGGGCCATAGCCAGCGTTTTAATCCTGAGCGCATCAAGTTTTTTAACAAGATTGTCAATCGTTTTCTGGTCTGCCCGACCGTCGAGATAGCATAAAATCACGTCGGTTTTTGAAATGCTGCCGACGGTGTGGTGTTGCATTGTCAGACGAGGGTCGCGGATGTGGCGCCGAATGAGCGCGGTATTTAAAAGTAACGTCTCACAAAAGCTATCGCGTGCACCGTGCATAACGCGGTCGCTGTCCGGCTCCTGAAGCGAACGGGTCGGTGCGGTGCGCACACCGACGAGAATTGTTTTGGAGACGCCTTCGACTACCAGAGCCACTTGGCCTGCAAGAACCTGTGTCATAATTTTTTCAATATCGTTGCTGCTGTCAACTTCGGTATAGGGGATAAAGGCGTTGATAAAACTATCGGCATCGGTGCATTTATTCACTTCAGATGGATTTATCAGGATCAGGGTATTTAAAATACGCTCCATGATCGCATCCTTGACAAGCCCTTGGGTAAAATAGATGCGTGCATCTTTCGCGCCAAAAACAAAATCGCGCATCACTAAGTCAAAGCTTGCACTTATGCGCAGCTTGGTGTCCAGTGTTTTTATTTTATCAAGATATTGTTTCTTATCCGGTGTTAACTCTGTTTGATTTGCCATAAACGCCTCCGAATACAGATGGTTATTTTAAGCTCATGCAGTCATTATGCGCGATTTTTGGCAAGATATGTTTGAACGCTGAATTTGTGCTTGTGCTATATTTCTTTTGTTGATGCTAAAATATATACTCTTTTAATAAATAAATCATTTTCGAATACGAACGATTGTTCACATTTGGGGTTTATTCCCGATCGGCTTTGTGGTATAATAGCTGCAAAGTGGCTATTATACTGGGGTTTATGCGCAACGGCTCGCCGCTGGTGCGGCAACCGCCTATTGATGCGCAGTTATACAACGCATTGCGTTCTCAGGTGTCAGGATCATCAGGATGCCCGAACGCATGCTGCGCGACTATTGTAAAAAGTTTGTGGCTTGTAATCGTGCCGCAAACAGGAAGCTTAGAGGAAAAAGTTATGACAGAGCAACGAAAGTTTGAGTTGGTTTCTCCTTTTAAGCCTACGGGTGACCAACCTAAGGCGATTGCACAGCTTGTCGATGGCCTTAATGCAGGTAAGGCAGAGCAGACATTATTAGGTGTTACAGGGTCGGGCAAAACGTTTACCGTTGCGAATGTCATTGCGCAGGTTAATAAACCGACGCTTATACTGGCGCACAATAAAACGCTGGCGGCGCAACTTTGTTCAGAGTTTCGCGAATTTTTTCCAAACAATGCGGTCGAATACTTTGTCAGTTACTATGACTATTACCAACCGGAGGCTTACATCGCCTCCACCGACACTTATATTGAAAAAGATTCCGCAATCAATGATGAAATTGAGCGGTTGCGTCACTCGGCCACCGCATCATTGGGAGAGCGCAACGACGTCATCATCGTGGCGTCTATTTCCTGTATTTATACCCTTGGCGACCCGATCGATTACCACAACATGATCATTTCGTTGCGCAAAGGGATGATAAAGGATCGCGACGCACTTTTAACTAAGTTGGTCGAATTGCAATATGAGCGAAATGACGTCAATTTTGTGCGCAATAAATTTCGTGTGCGGGGCGATTCGGTTGAGATATTTCCGTCTTATTATACCGATACAGCCGTTAGAGTTGAATTTTTCGGTGACGAAATTGACCGCATCAGCGAGATTAACGTCGTTACCGGTGAGATAAAAAGCTTTATCAATCACGTTGCGATTTACCCTGCATCACACTATATTGTCCCACGGGACAAGTTGATGGTGGCACTTGATGAAATACGGCACGAATGCGATGAACGCGTTCGTTTTTTTCAGCAAAACAATAAACTGATAGAAGCACAGCGCATCGCCGAACGCACCAATTACGACCTTGAAATGCTCAATGAAATTGGTTTTTGCAAGGGCATTGAAAACTATTCCCGCGTCATTGCTGGGCGTGAGGCGGGCAGCAAGCCCTTTACATTGTTTGACTATTTTCCGGACGACTTTTTGTTTATCATCGACGAGTCGCATGTTACGTTGCCGCAAGCGCGAGGTATGCTTGCAGGTGACCGCGCCCGTAAGAGCAGTTTGATCGATTTTGGCTTCCGCCTGCCGTCGGCGCTGGATAATCGCCCCCTTTCGTTTGAAGAGATGTATGACAACATCAACCAGGTCATTTTCGTCAGCGCAACACCCGGCAAATTTGAAGTGGAGAAAAGCGGCGTGCCAGTGGAGCAGCTTATCCGTCCAACCGGCCTGCTCGACCCGCCTATCGATGTGCGTCCGGTTGAGGGACAAATTGATGACTTGCTTTCAGAGATTAACATCCGCGCCGAAAAAAAGGAACGCGTGCTGGTGACAACACTCACAAAAAAGATGGCTGAAGATCTCACCGCCTATCTCGAGAACGCCGGGGTGAAGATCCGCTATATGCACCACGACATCGATACGATGGAACGCATGGAAATCATCCGCGACCTGCGATCGGGCGAATTTGATGTATTGGTGGGTATCAACCTTTTGCGAGAGGGACTGGATATTCCGGAGGTGTCGCTTGTGGCGATATTGGATGCTGACAAGGAAGGGTTCTTGCGTTCTGAAACGTCACTGATTCAGACCATCGGTCGTGCTGCTCGAAATGCCGAGGGGCGGGTTATCATGTATGCCGATTCTGTTACGCCGTCGATGGAGCGTGCCATCACAGAGACGCTACGTCGTCGCAAACTTCAGGAACAGTACAATGTTGAACACAATATTACCCCTGTCAGCATTAAAAAGGATATTCGTGATATCCTTGAAATTTCCAGCCGCGAGAGGGTGGAAGGAGAGACCAAACCCAAAAAACGCATGTCTGAAAAAGACAGGCAGGCGCTTATCATCCGCCTAACCAACGAAATGAAAAATGCGGCCAAGCTTTTGGAGTTTGAACATGCAGCCTATCTGCGCGATAAAGTTAAGCAGTTGAAAGAGGGCAAAGCGTAAGGGTGTTCAAGCAACGTGCAGCGCACCTCTTCCGCTTTTTGTATAAAAAATTAAATTAAATCCACGGAGGATCATAACTTGTCAAAAGATCAAATTGTTATAAAGGGTGCCAGAGAGCATAATTTAAAAAATGTCGATCTTACTATTCCACGCGATAAGCTCGTGGTGTTTACCGGGTTGTCAGGCTCGGGCAAAAGCTCATTGGCGTTCGATACGCTCTACGCGGACGGTCAGCGCCGCTATGTTGAAAGCCTCAGTTCCTATGCGCGGCAGTTTTTAGGCCAGATGGAAAAGCCGAATGTCGACAGCATCGAGGGACTTTCGCCCGCTATTTCGATCGACCAGAAGTCCACTTCCAATAACCCGCGATCCACGGTCGGCACTGTCACCGAAATTTATGACTACCTGCGTCTGTTGTATGCCAGAATCGGCATGCCGCACTGCCCGATTTGCAAGCGCGAAATTGCACAGCAAACGGTGGATCAAATGGTCGACCGTATACTCACGCTGCCCGAGAAGACCAAGGTTCAGGTCATGGCGCCGGTCATCCGTGGGCGCAAGGGCACCTGCCAACAGGAGCTGGATTCGGCGCGCCGTTCGGGTTATGTGCGCGTTCGCATCGATGGCGATATGCACGATCTGTCCGAAAACATCACGTTAGAAAAGAACAAAAAGCACACGATAGAGGTGGTCATCGACCGTTTGGTGGTGTCCAACGCCATTCGGTCACGTCTGGCCGGTTCGATTGAAACAGCACTTTCTTTAACGGGCAGTTTAGTGCTAATCGATGTGGTGGACGGGAAAGCGCTGTTGTTTTCTCAAAGTTACGCCTGTCCCGAACATGATATTTCTATCGACGACCTTGCACCGCGCATGTTTTCATTCAACAGTCCATTCGGCGCCTGTGAAAAATGTACCGGTCTGGGGACCTTTATGAAGGTTGATCCCGACCTTGTGGTTCCGAATAAAAATTTGTCGGTTCGGCAGGGCGCTATAAAAGCGAGTGGTTGGTACTACGCCGAGGGCGGTATCGCCCAAATGTACTATGAGGGACTGGCTGAACATTATGGTTTTTCGTTAGATACGCCGTTTAAAAGTCTGGCAAAGTCCGCGCAGAATATTCTGCTTTTTGGCAACAATGGCGAGAAAATTACGGTGCGGCGCGAGACAGGCAGCATGCGTGGGGCCTACCATACCGATTTTGAGGGTGTCGTCAATAATCTTGAGCGGCGCTTCCGTGAAACCTCCAGCCAGTGGATGAAAGAGGAGATCTCCGGCTGGATGAGTTCTGTTCTCTGCCCCGATTGCCATGGCGAACGCCTAAAACAGGTATCGTTGGCGGTGACAATAGGCGGCATAAATATCAGTCAATTTTCGGCTTTGTCGGTGGCCAAGGCACTGGAATATTTGGATAGTTTGGCATTGACCGAGCGCGAACAAATGATCGCAACCCAGATTCTAAAAGAAATTCGCGAACGCTTAGGGTTTTTAAAAAGCGTAGGACTTGAATATTTGACCCTTTCTCGCGCGGCGGGAACACTTTCGGGCGGCGAAAGTCAGCGCATTCGCCTTGCCACCCAAATCGGTTCTTATCTTATGGGTGTTTTGTATATTTTGGACGAGCCTTCTATCGGCTTACATCAACGCGATAACGATAAGCTGATTGCGACGCTGCAGCGACTGCGCGACCTGGGCAACACCGTCATTGTGGTCGAACATGACGAGGACACCATTCGCGCGGCGGATTTTATTGTTGATATCGGACCGGGGGCCGGCGTGCATGGTGGGCAGGTGGTGTATGCCGGCAGCCTCAAAGGACTGATGAAATGTAAAGCATCCGTCACGGGCAATTACCTGAGTCAACGCGAAAAAATAGCACTTCCCGAAACGCGCAGACAGGGGAATGGCTCACAGCTTGTCATCAAGGGCGCAAATCATAACAACCTAAAAAATATTGATGTCACGATTCCGTTGGGTACATTAACGGTGGTAACCGGTGTTTCGGGTTCGGGTAAAAGCTCGCTGATCAACGAGATTCTCTATAAAAAACTCGCAGGTGCATTAAATGGTGCGCGCATCAAGCCCGGCAAGCACGAAGAAATGTTGGGGATTGAGGCGCTTGATAAAGTGATCGCCATCGATCAGTCACCGATCGGGCGCACACCGCGCTCCAATCCCGCAACCTATACCGGCGTGTTTACCGATATCCGCGAACTGTATGCTTCGACCAATGAAGCCAACCTGCGTGGCTATGCCGGCGGGCGGTTCTCATTTAATGTTAAAGGTGGGCGCTGCGAAGCGTGTCAGGGTGATGGTATCATCAAAATTGAAATGCACTTTTTGCCTGATATTTATGTACCTTGTGAGGTGTGCAAAGGCAAACGCTACAACCGTGAGACTTTGGAAATTAAGTACAAGGGTAAGAGCATTTACGATATTCTGGAGATGACCGTTGAGGAAGCATTGGGCTTCTTTGAGAATATCCCCAAAATACGGCGGCGCATACAGACGCTCTACGACGTCGGCTTAGGCTATGTTAAGCTTGGGCAACCCGCCACCACACTTTCGGGCGGTGAAGCACAGCGCGTCAAGTTGGCAACTGAACTTTCGAAGCGACCAACCGGGCGGACAATTTATGTGCTCGACGAGCCGACGACGGGGTTGCATACCGATGATGTGCGCAAACTGATTGAGGTTTTGCAGACGCTGGTGACCGCCGGCAACTCGATGGTCGTCATCGAGCATAATCTGGATGTGATCAAAGTCGCAGACTATATTGTGGATCTCGGCCCCGAAGGGGGAGACCGCGGTGGCAACTTAGTGGCCTGTGGCACGCCTGAAGAAATTGCGTCCTGTGCGGCCTCCTATACAGGGCATTATCTCAAAAAAATGATTTAACATCGGCTGGATCGCATCATCTGCCGCTTCCTATGTTGTTTTAGCATGAATTTGTTGCGACGTGGGCAGGGGCAGCACACGCGCTATCCATATAACCTTGTGCTGGCGAGTATTGTATAGAAAAGTAATTTATGCTATACTGATTCAGTTATATTTGACACCAAAAAGGAGTTAATATCGTGAGAGACTCTCTCAGCTTAGCGTTGCCGGGCGAGCAGTTTGAAGATTTTATGCTCGCGCATTCTGCGCAACTTATACAGGCGCGTTTTGATCACCCGCCATTGGCATTTGTACACAGCTTTGGTTGTCAGCAAAACGTTTCAGACACCGAACACATTAAAGGCTTACTGGTTAAAATCGGCTTTGGATTTACTGATAATGCCGATAATGCCGATTTTGTACTTTTTAACACTTGTGCGGTGCGAGAAACAGCCGAAGACCGGGTGTTCGGCAATGTCGGTGCTTTGAAAAATATTAAACGCGCTCGCCCAGATATGATTATTGCGCTTTGCGGTTGTATGATGCAACAACAGTCGGTGGCCGATAAAATCAAAAATAGCTTTCCTTATGTCGATATCGTGTTTGGCACCGGTGCGTTGCATCGGCTGCCCGCTATGATAGCTGATCGTCTTGCTAAAAACAAACGTGTATTTGACCGCGAATCTGCCAAAACTGTCGTAGAGGGTGTTCCAATCGTGCGCGAAGGGGGCATTAAATCTTGGCTGCCCATCATGCAGGGATGCGACAACTTTTGCTCCTACTGTATCGTACCGCATGTGCGTGGGCGAGAGGTTTCGCGCGAACCCGCGCGGGTAGAGGCTGAGGCTAGGGAGATTCTAGCGCAGGGTTTTAAGGAAATAACACTGCTCGGGCAGAATGTTAATTCTTATGGCAAGGGATTGAATCCACCTTATGATTTTACGGCACTTTTAAAGCGGTTGGATAAAATTCCCGGGGAATATCGCATCCGCTTTATGACGTCCCATCCCAAAGACTGCACGTTTGCTCTGATTGATGCTATTGCTGAAAGCACGCATATCTGCCATCATATCCATTTGCCGGTACAAAGTGGCAACGACCGTGTGCTAAAGGCAATGAATCGCCATTATGATATCGCGCACTATCGGGCGTTGATCACCTATGCTAAGCAGCGTATTGAGGGTGTGACGTTTTCGAGCGATATTATTGTTGGGTTCCCAGGCGAAACACGAACAGAATTTTTGGACACACTCAACCTTGTCAAAGAGGTGGGGTACAATGCACTGTTTACCTTTATTTATTCACGTAGAAGCGGCACCAGTGCCGCAAACATGCCGGACATTGTCTCAGAAAAAGAAAAATCTCAGTGGTTTCGGGAACTGTTAAAGGTTCAACAGGATATTTGCAGCGAACATAACCATGCTATGGTTGGTAAAACATTGCGGGTATTGATTGATTCTGTGGGCAAAAGTGGGGAAGGCTGTGTCGCCGGACGCACCGAGGGGAACGTCATCGTTGAAGCAAAGGGCGACCACAGTCTAATAGGCAGTTTTGCAAATGTTCAAATTACAGAGGCGATGAACTGGGCCATGATTGGTACCATTGTGCAATAATTTGAGCAGACTTTTAAGGGCAATTATACCACTGTGCACCTCGCACTTGTGGTATAATAGTATAAATATGATTTATGGTGAAGGAGTTTAACACATGGATATTATTACAATGGCGCGCGAACTGGGAAAAGCAATTCAGCAGGACGATCTCTATAAAAAGATGAATGAAGCCAATGCAGTGACCGAGAAATCCACTGAGCTGCAGAGCAAAATTAATGAATTTTCCGAACTCCGCCTCCAGCTTAACCAAGAGGTTATGAAGGGCGAGGATGAGAAAGATGAAAATTTGATCACCGATCTCGACTCTAAGCTGCGTACGCTCTACCAAAGTGTCACTGAGGATCCGGCCATGATGGCATACAATTCAGCTAAGGCGGAGTTGGAAAGCACCTTGAATTTTATTTCTCAGATCATCACCGGCAGCGCCAACGGCCAAGATCCTGATTCTATTGAACAGCAGGCCAGCTGCTCCGGTTCCTGTGGTTCCTGCGGTGGTTGCCACTAAGCACTGCTGACTGTAATTATCTTTTGAATTTGGGAGGTGAAGGACGTGGCTGCGCTTTCTCCAATGATGCAACAGTACTTTGATATAAAAGAACAGCATAAAGATCATATTCTATTTTTTAGATTGGGCGATTTTTATGAAATGTTTTTTGAAGATGCCAAAGTTGTTTCCCGCGAGCTTGAGTTAGTATTAACCGGCAGAGATTGTGGGCAGGCAGAGCGCGCGCCAATGTGTGGTGTTCCGCATCATAGCTGTGAAGCATATATTGCCAGACTGATCAAAAAAGGCTATAAAGTGGCGATTTGCGAACAGGTTGAAGACCCCAAAGAAGCCAAAGGTGTTGTTAAACGTGAGGTGGTTCGCGTTGTCACCCCCGGAACCTTGATCGAAGCAAATATGCTCGATGAGGGCGCTAACAATTATATTGCATCGGTGTACGCAGCTGAAGATTCATTCGGCCTTGCGTTTGCCGATATATCCACAGGGCAGGTGTTTGTTACGCACCTGCCCTCGGGAGATTTAGCAGGGTTAAAGAATGAGCTGGCAAGATTCTCACCGAGTGAAGTTGTTTTTAATGACAATTTGTTGAGTTTTCCGGAAATGGGCATATTTTTAAAAGATCACCTGCATTGCTGTGCTGATGTGATTCCACAGGAAGCCTACGTGGGTGAAACACCTCAGGCGCAGATAACCGCTCAGTTTAGCGCGGACGCTTGCGCGCCGGATGGTGCGGCTGCAGAAGCTGAAACCATCTGTGCTTTAGGTGGATTGTTGCATTATCTACACAGTACCCAAAAGACGGGTGTAGAGCGTTTAATTGCGCTGGAGCGTTATAATGAAACGCGTTATATGGTACTGGATGCGACTGCGCGAAGAAATTTAGAACTAACTCAAACTATGCGCAGCAGTGAAAAACGCGGCAGTTTGCTTTGGGTGATCGACAAGACTAAAACCGCGATGGGCAAGCGCTTACTGCGCCGTTATCTTGAACAGCCACTTTGTCATCCCGTGATGATTGAAAAACGTTTAAATGTTGTCTCTGAAATAAAAAACAACACCATGCTGCGGTTGGATTTAACGGAACAGTTTGGCGGTATCTATGATATGGAACGTCTGCTCACGCGCATTGTGTGTGGTGCAACAAATCCCAGGGAATTGTGTAGCTTTGCTGCGGCGCTGCGGCAGTTGCCTAAGGTGATAGCGCTTCTTGACAATTGTCGATCGCGCTATTTGCGCCAGATTGTATCGGCTATTGATCCCATGCAGGATATCGAAGCGCTGATTACTAATGCCATCGCGGACGAGCCACCTATTTCGACTAAAGACGGTTGGTTTTTACGGGCGGGATTCCACCCCGAGCTTGATGAGATACGCGACCTGTTAACGCACACCAAAGAATTTTTGGCCAGGATAGAGTCAGACGAGCGTGAGCGCACCGGTATCAAAAACCTTAAAATAGGCTACAATAAAGTTTTTGGCTATTACATAGAAATTACCAATTCATATAAATCAATGGCGCCGCCGGAATATATCCGCAAGCAGACGCTGGCCAACTGCGAGCGCTATATCACACAGCAGTTAAAGGAAATTGAAGACAAAATTCTTACTGCGCGTGACCAGCTAATTGTGCTGGAATTGCGGCTTTATGAAGAGTTGCGCCTTCAAATTGCGGCGCAAACCGAACGGATCCAAAAAACCGCTGATGCCATCGCGCAACTGGATGTTTTTACCGGATTTGCAACATTAGCAACCGATAACAACTATTGTCGCCCACAAATTACGACAGACGGTTCGATTATGATTGAGGATGGAAGACATCCGGTGGTGGAACAGATTTTGGGGGCCTCACAACAGTTTGTGGCAAATGATTGTCAGCTGGATGTAAATGATAACCGTATTGCTATCATCACCGGCCCCAATATGGCGGGCAAATCCACCTATATCCGACAAGTTGCTATCATTGTGCTTTTGGCACAAATCGGATGCTTTGTGCCGGCCAAGTCGGTCTCGATCGGGGTGGTGGATGGCATTTACACCCGTGTTGGCGCGTCAGACGACCTTTCCACCGGACAGTCGACCTTTATGGTGGAAATGAATGAAGTTGCGCAGATTTTGCAGTGCGCAACCGCCAATAGTTTGCTGATATTGGATGAAGTCGGGCGCGGCACTTCTACTTTTGATGGCATGAGTATTGCCCGTGCGATGTTGGAGTTTATCGCCGATCGTAAAAAATTAGGAGCCAAGACGCTATTTGCCACCCACTATCATGAACTCACCGAACTTGAACGGTGTATGTCTTGTGTTAAAAATTACAATACGGCTGTCAAAAAGCGGGGGGACGACATTACATTTTTGCGCCGCATTGTTCCGGGTGCGGTGGATGACAGTTATGGCATTGAAGTTTCCAAGTTGGCAGGCATTCCCGAATGGATTATCAAGCGTGCCCATGAGATTTTGGCCGATTTAGAAGCGGACAGACCGGTATCAAAAAACAAAACCGATATCATGCACAATAAATTCACCGGTGAAGCAGTGTCCCAGCTTGCCCTGCCTAAAGCTTCGGCTTTAGAGACCGCATTACGTAAGTTGGACTTGAACGCTCTGACACCGCTTGAAGCGTTAAACAAACTATATGAATTCAAAGCCATGCTTTAAATTGATAATTTTAAGAAAAAGAGGTGTTTGCCGTGGGGAAGATCAATGTGCTGCCTACTGCAGTTGCCGAGCTGATAGCTGCGGGAGAGGTTGTGGACCGACCTGCCTCCATTATTAAGGAATTGGTTGAAAACGCGCTTGATGCCGGCGCAACCCGCATATCTGTGGAAATCAGAAATGGCGGAATTACGTATTTGCGTGTTACCGATAATGGTAGTGGAATGACGCGCGAGGATGTTCCTCTGGCATTTATTCGACATGCAACCAGCAAAATTTCTTCTGCAAGGGATCTTGATTCGATCGGTACCTTGGGTTTTCGTGGTGAGGCATTGCCCTCGGTAGCGGCAGTCAGTCGTGTAAAGGTCATGACCCGTACAGTAGACAACCCCATTGGCTACCGCTATTCTATCACGGCTAATGAGCTACCTGAAATTGATGAGATTGGCTGTGCGGTTGGAACCAGCATCGAAGTACGTGATGTGTTTTATAACACCCCGGCCCGTATGAAATTTTTAAAAAAAGATGCGACTGAAGGCAATGCGGTCGCTTCCTTGATGGACAGGCTGGCGCTGGCTAACCCAGCGGTGGCGATTGAGTTGATTCGCGATGGAAAACGGGTTTTGAAAACACCCGGTGACGGCAAGTTACTGTCGGTTTTGCGCATTGTTTGCGGTGCTGAAGTTGCTGCAGGCATGATACCGGTATCGCTTAAAAGTGAAGGCGTTTTGATTACCGGACTCATTTCCAGGCCGAATGTTTCTCGGAGCACCCGTTCTTTGCAAACCTTTTTTATTAATTCACGTTTTGTTCGTTCTAAAACCTGTGCCGGTGCCGTGGAAGAGGCCTATAAAAACCGAGTGATGACCGGACGGCATCCCGCTTGCGTACTGAACCTTGAAATTGATTTTGATACGGTTGATGTCAACGTCCACCCGGCAAAGCTGGAGGTGCGTTTCTCCAACGAAAGATTGGTTTATAATGCGGTGTATTCAGCCTGTATGGACGCACTTTCACATCATGAACGCGGTCCCGCCAACTTTATGAAGGGAAAAATAACCCCTTTTTTGCTATCGGATTTTGATTATTCCGGGCAGCAAGTTTCGCTGCATAAATTAGATCGCACAGAGGGTGGTTCGACATCTGCGTTTAATTCGACGGCCAACGGGGCTGCGCCGAAAATTAAGGTGATTACCGGGGGTTATGCACCGCCTATTTCTCGTTTGCCTAAAGCCAACAATATTTTGGAACTGCATGACGATACTCGGTTGGATGTGTTGAACATGCCGCGGCAAGAAAATTATGCGCCCGTTTCGGATTTCCCCCAAAACACATCGATTGATGTTGAGAAAACCGAGTCGGAGAAGATGAAAATCACAGTGAATACCGTGACTGCGCCTACTTCGCAGCCATATACAACGATGCATGATGACAATATGTCGACGAAAGCTGCACCAACTACCGCAAAAGTGATTTCAGAGCAACCGGAAATCGAGATAGATTCGTCAGTACAGCCGCAGCCTTACCGCATCATCGGCGAGGTGTTTGATACCTATATTTTGGTGGAGCAAATGGGGCAGCTTGTGATGATCGACAAACATGCTGCGCATGAGCGATATATCTACAACGGTATTAAGCATCTTGAAAAAAACGCCGATCGCCAGATTTTTTTAACACCACAGACGATTATGCTGCCGCGTGATGAGTATTTTGCACTTTCAGAGCATCCCGAAGCACTGGAAACGTTGGGTATTGTTGCAGAGGATTTTGGTGAAAACACTTTGCTGGTGCGCGAAATCCCAATGCTGTTAGATGGTTTTTCGGTTTCTGAGCTACTTGGTGATGTGGCTAAGGCCCTGCTTATAAAGAAAAATAGCGTAACACCGCAAATGCTTGACGAACTGCTCTATTCAGTTTCTTGTCGAGCCGCTGTGATGGCAGGCAAGCGCTCTTCCTTGCCTGAAATGTCGCTTATTGCGGATATGGTGTTGGGCGAAGAACAAATCCGTCACTGCCCACACGGCAGACCGGTTTTGATAACTTATACGCAACGTGAGGTGGAAAAACTCTTTGGCCGAATCTAATGCATTCAATAAAATTCCTTTGGTTGCAGTGGTCGGTCCAACCGCTTCTGGCAAAACCAAACTAGGTGTCGATATTGCGTTAAAATTTAATGGTGAAGTTGTTTCTGCTGATTCGATGCAACTTTATCAGGGCTTGGCGATTGCCACCGCTAAGCCGACCTTGGCGGAAATGCAGGGCGTAGCGCACCACATGATCGACTTTTTGTCCCCTGAACAGCGTTACAGTGTGGCTCAATATGTTGAAGATGCCAAAGCGTCCATTGCCGCTATTACCGCACGCGGCAAGCTGCCGGTTCTCGTTGGGGGAACAGGCCTTTATGTCGATACCCTTTTAGGGGGCATTCGCTTTGCACAGGAAGCGGGTACGTCTGAAATACGTGCACAGCTTTACGAACAAGCAGCACAGTTTGGCAATGAAGCGATGCATGCGACGCTCACACAAATTGACCCGCAATATGCTGCAAGCTTGCATCCCAATAATCTAGGGCGGGTACTGCGTGCAATAGAGCTTTACCGTGTCTCCGGTAAAACCATGAGCGAACAGTTGAAATTTTCGCGTGAAACGCCTTCGGACTATATCCCCATTATGTTGGGTGTCAATTTTTCCGACCGCACGCAACTCTATGCGCGTATTAATACCCGTGTAGATCGCATGCTCGAGCAAGGTCTCATTCAGGAAGTGCAGGCATTTTATAAAGTGCACAATCCCAAAACAGCTGCGCAGGCAATCGGCTGCAAAGAGTTTTTAAGTTACTTTAGTGGTGAAAGAACCTTTGAGCAATGTGTGGAAAGCCTCAAGCGCGAGACCCGGCGCTATGCGAAGCGTCAGTTGACATGGTTTAAACGCAACACACAAATAGCTTGGTTGAATCACGATGAATTTGACAGTTATCAGGCATTATTAGATCAAGCTTGTCGGATTATTTCAGATGAGCTTTTTCTGCAATAATTTTAGAGAAGGGGTGATGGTGTAAATGAATGGCCGATTAACCAGTATGCTACTTTCAACGGTGATGATACTGTTTGTCGTTTCTTACAGCATTTACACCGGTGTTCGTTATTTTTATTCGCCCTACCGCACCGAGACGGTTTTCAGCTATACCGTTTCGGATTATTACCGAGCCAAAACGGTGGTTGTACGTAATGAGCGACTACTTCCCCAACAGTTGGATGATAGCGGCGTGGTCAGTTATGTAAAGTCTGATGGTGCAGTGGTGATTCCGGGGTCGGTAGTCGCCAAGGTCTATACCGATACATCGCAGCTGCGCAGTCAGTTGCAGATAGAGCATTTGGACAATGAAATTGCTTTGCTTGGTGAAGCGCAGCAAACATCCGCACGTCTTTTAGGTGCAGATATAGTAAGTGGTCAGGTTAATGATACGGTGGGGGGCATTGTGGACGCCACTATCAGATGCGACATTTCAGATATTTATGACGCGCGCAACCGGTTGCAACTGCTTCTGGGTAAATACCGTATTTCAACCAGACGGGACGAAAATTACAACGAACGAATTGCCTATCTGCAACAGGAAAGAAAACGGCTGATGTCCGAAATTTCGCAGCCTATTAAAAGCGTGACCATCGATGCCTACGGCTATTTTTGTTCGTCGGCCGACGGATACGAAACACAATTGACCACCAACTTTGAAGCACTTTCTATCGACGATTACAAGCGTGCAATCAACGGCACAATGAACCCGGAACCCACGAACACGATCGGCAAGGTGCAGCAGGGACATGACTGGTACATCGTCCTTGTCGCTGAAAAGGATGAAGTTGAGCGCTTTGTTGAGGGCGCCATGATCAACTTGGATTTTAATATTCAAAACTGCAATGATATTCCGGCTTCCGTTTATCGTGTGCTTCCGGATGAAAGCGGCGATGCCGTTGTCGTATTCAAAATGAATTATATCAACACTGCGCTTATCAATTTGCGTCGGGCGGATGTTGATGTCAATTTAAATTCCTACACCGGTTTGCGAATCAGCAAACAGGCGTTGCGCTATGCGGGCCAGACCGAGGGGGTTTATGTCAAAAATGGCAGCCTTATCACTTTTAAGCCTATAAAACGCATTTACACCAGCGAACATTTTGTGTTGTGTACGACACCTTCGTCAAACGAAGACGATATCGACTATGAACCGATAAATCAATTCGATGAAGTGATTGTAGAGGGGACGGATATCTATGACGGTAAAATTGTCTGACATAAAAGAAAATACCAAAATTTTGATGGAACAGATTGCATTGGCTGCACAAGATTCCCACCGCAGTCCCGCAGATATTCGCCTGATGGCCGTTACAAAAAACAACAGCGCGCAGCGGGTGAATGAGGCGATTGCTGCGGGGATTACACTCCTAGGTGAAAATCGTACGCAGGAATTTGTAAAAAAGTATGATGATTATAATAAAGCCAATTGCGAAATCCATTTTGTTGGCCATTTGCAAAGCAACAAGGTCAAGACAATCATCGATAAAGTTACGCTTATTCAATCGGTAGACAGATTGTCCTTGGCCGAAAAAATCGATCATTGTGCCAAAGGAACCAACCGCGTCATGGCAGTGCTCGTTGAGGTGAAAATTGGGGGAGAGGCGACAAAATCGGGCGTAGAACCTCAAATGCTCTCAGAATTTTTGTCCCAAATAGGCGGTTTTTCTCATATTCAAGTCAAAGGATTAATGTGCATTCCGCCAAAAGTAACGGATGATTTGGCGAAAGAACAATATTTTGCACAGATGTATCGCCATTTTATTGACAATAAGGCAAAAAAAATGGATAATGTCTGTATGGATATTCTCTCTATGGGAATGTCATATGATTTTTTGCTTGCAATCAAGCATGGAAGCAACATCGTTCGAATAGGCCGTAAGCTGTTCGGAGAAAGACTATGAGGGATATTAAAAAATGGGTATGATGGATAAATTCCGCAATTTTATGGGGATGCCCGATGATGACGACTATGATGATGACTATGACTATGTAAAAGAAGATGAGGTCGATTATGTCTCGCATAAACGTTCAGCAAAGGAGGATTCTATTGCTGATAACCCTTACGTGGGCGACACGGAAACGATGAAACGTTCAAACAAGGTTGTGAATATTGCGGCTACCACACAGCTTGCAGTGGTGCTGGTCAAGCCAGAACGCTTTGACGACGCTTCTACTATTGCCGACCATCTCAACGACAAGCGTACCGTTGTGCTCAACCTCGAATCTACCAATAAAGATGTGTCGCGCCGTCTTGTCGATTTTTTAAGCGGTGTCGCTTATGCAAATCAGGGACAGATCAAGCGCGTAGCAAACAGCACTTTTATTATAACACCCTACAACGTGGATTTTATGGGCGACTTGCTGGATGAGTTGGAAAGCAATGGTGTATACTTTTAAATGAAGCGTTGTTTTGGCTCGAACGTCGAGGAATCCGACCGCATATTGCTTTCGCGGTTGGCCGATTTGCGCGATCTGGCTGACAAGCGGGGGAAACCTTGCTTTTCAGCTTTTCTCAATGAGCATGAGCAGGCGCTGAGCGAACAATATGGACTTTTAGCTGCCGGTGAAGTGTGTTGCTTTTTTCAAGGCGGCTTTGAGGATGCGCAGCGGCGCGTATTTTGTGCGGTTGCGCCCGATTATTCGGATTGCATTTCTCTTGATGAAACCGATTATCCTTTCACCGCTTTGACCATTCTATTTCCAAGGGGTTACACTGTTTCACATCGAGATGTGCTAGGGTCGTTGATGGCTTTAAGGATTAAACGTGAGGCAGTCGGCGACATTTTGGTCGGAGACTGCCTTGTCGTTGTGTTTTTGTTGAATAATGCAGCTGAAGTTGTGTTGGCCGAACTGAAAAAGATTGGTAACATCGGCGTAGCATGTAAAATAGGCAGACCGCAAGTGTTGCCATCGGCCTTTAAAACCGAAACATGCACCGGCCTTGTCAGTGCCATGCGACTTGACGCTGTTATTGCAGCGCTGGCCGGCATCAGCAGAACCGACAGTGTCCGCTTGATTTCACAAGGCTGTGTCCAGAAAAATGCGCAGACGCAATCTTCTGTTTCCAAAGAGATCAAAGAGGGTGACAAGCTTTCCATACGTGGTTTTGGAAAATTTGTAATCTCTGCGATTGGCAGTCCCACAAAAAAAGGAAAACTTCATATCACGTACCTGAAATATGTTTAAGGGGGAAAATGTATGCTCACGCCAAAGCAAATTGCTGAAAAAACTTTTGACAAAACTTTCGGATTCGGTTACAGAATGGATGATGTCAATGCTTTTTTAGAAGAGACGGCAAAGTCAATGTCCGAGCTGCTTGAAATAAATTCAGATTTAGAGAAAAAGCTGGAGGTTTTGGCCGACAAACTGACCGAATACCGCGAGGATGAAGAAAGTTTGCGCACCGCAATACTCGGTTCACAAAAGTTGGGTGACAGCGTTATTCGCGAATCCAAAACGAAAGCAGAAATTATACTGCGCGATGCGACCATCAAGGCCGAGGCAATGACCAACCACGCCAAGCGGCAGATAGAACGTGAGCAGGACAATTTGCTGCGCACCCAGCGCGAGGTGGCCAGCTTCAGGAACCGTCTGCTCGATTTGTATAAGCAGCATATAGAGTTGATTAGCACACTGCCCGGACAGGATGAGGAGGAAGTGCCTGAAACGACTTTTGCGACTGCTGACGACCAGACTATTCAAGCAGCACCATTGCAGTCTGTCTATGAGAAGCCAGCGCCCCAGTTGGAGCCTGAGCTCACTGAACCGATGGCGGATGATGATATAGCTGATGAAGAGGAAAATGCGCAACTCGCCGGTTTTGGCGTGGCGCTCGAAGAAGAAGAGGAAGAGGATGTCGAGGGCGATGATAATCCCCCTGCTTCTTCTTATACAGCGCCCGACAATGCCAAATTTGCAGATATGAGATTTGGAGAAGCTTTTAAAATAAAACGTACCAATAATCAGTCCAAGTTCAAAAAATAGTATTGTTGTTGCGCCCACCCATTAACTTTGTGCCCGAACTTTTGTATTTTGATGGGAGAGAGCAGTACAGCTAATTTAAGGAGAGTACCCAATGGCTAATGACTACAACAGCACGATGAATCTGCCAAAAACAGACTTCCCGATGCGTGCCTCGCTTCCTCAAAAGGAACCGGAAATGATTAAGGATTGGGACGCAAACGGTCTTTATTACAAGATGATTGAGCATAATCAAGGCAAACCCTCTTTTATGTTTCATGATGGCCCGCCCTATGCCAATGCGTCTATCCATCTTGGTACTGCGCTCAACAAGACGTTAAAGGACATTATTGTCCGTTCTAAAAACATGTTGGGTTACTGCGCGCCGTACATTCCAGGTTGGGATACCCACGGCCTGCCCATTGAACTCAAAGCGTTGGCTGAACTTGGCATCGAGAAGCCTATCACACCGGTTGAACTGCGCCAGACATGTCGTACGTTTGCCAAAAAGCATGTTGAGATTCAAAAGGGGCAGTTTAAGCGCCTCGGTACATTAGCCGACTACAACCATCCTTATATTACGTTGGACAACGCCTTTGAAGCGAAACAGATCGAAATCTTTGGTGCAATGGCTAAAAAGGGGTATATCTATAAAGGTTTAAAGCCGGTTCACTGGTGTCCGGACTGCCAAACTGCTTTGGCTGAAGCTGAGATTGAATACGCGCAAGACCCCTGCACAACCGTTTATGTCAAGTTTCAGGTCACTGATGACAAGGGGGGACTGTTCACCAAGCTCGGTGCTGATCTTTCCAAAACCTATATGGTGATCTGGACAACTACTATATGGACCCTGCCTGCTAACCTGGCTCTTTGCGTAGGACCAAAATACGATTATGTACTGGTCAAAGCCAACGACGAATTTTATGTTATTGCACAAGAGCTGCTATCTCAAGTTATTAAAGCGGCTGCTATCTCGGATTATAGCGTGTTGGGTAGTTTTTCGGGCGCTGATTTGGAACTTTGCGTCTGCAAACACCCCTTTATTGATCGTGATTCGTTGGTTATTGTCGGCGACCACGTCACGCTGGAAAGCGGCACTGGAATTGTTCACACTGCACCGGGTCATGGTCTTGAGGATTTTGAGGTTTGCAATCATTACCCGCAGATTCCGATTCTTGTTCCCGTGGATAACAAGGGCTGCATGACCCAGGACGCCGGTCAATTTGCCGGCTTGACCACCGCGCAAGCCAACGAAGCAATTTATGCACACATTAAGGAGAACGGTTCGCTGTTTGCCGACGAACATGTCAATCATCAATATCCACACTGTTGGCGTTGTAAGCAACCCATACTTTTCCGTGCGACCGAACAATGGTTCTGCTCAGTTGACCAGTTTAAGGATCAGGCTGTAGAGGCGCTTAGAAAAGTGCATTGGATTCCCGGATGGGGCGAAGACCGTATGGCCGGCATGGTACAGGATCGCAGCGACTGGTGCATTTCCCGTCAGCGCACCTGGGGTGTGCCTATTCCGATTTTCTTTTGTAAGGACTGTGGGAAAGAACATATCACCGATGAGAGTATCACTGCCGTATCTGAATTGTTTAAAACCGAAGGTTCCGATGCGTGGTATACCAAGGATGCTTCTGATATTCTTCCCAAAGATACGACCTGCTCACATTGTGGTGGCAGAACATTTACGAAAGAAACCGACATCATGGATGTTTGGTTTGATTCCGGCGTCACACATGCTGCCGTGCTTGACACACGTGAGGGGCATAGCTGGCCAGCGGACCTGTATCTAGAGGGGGCCGACCAATACCGTGGCTGGTTCCAATCGTCGCTACTGACGGCTGTAGCTTGGCGCGACACTGCACCTTACCGTGAGGTTTGTACCCACGGCTGGGTTGTAGACGGCGAGGGGAAAAAGATGTCAAAGTCTTTGGGTAATGGTATGCTGCCCGAGGACATCACCGATCAATATGGTGCGGACATCCTGCGCTTGTGGGTGGCATCCTCCGACTATCATTCCGATATTCGCATCTCCAAGGAGATCCTGAAACAACTCTCTGAAGTTTACCGCAAAATTCGCAATACGGCTCGCTATATCCTAGGCAACCTCTACGACTTTGATCCAGACAAGGATATGGTATCGGACGCCGAATTGTTTGATATCGATCGTTGGGCGTTAGCGACGCTTTCGAACCTCTCAAACAAGGTGCGCAAATCTTATGGTACCTACGAGTTTTATACAATTTACCACGCGATTCACAATTTCTGCACAGTGGATATGTCCAATTTTTATCTGGATGTACTCAAAGATCGCTTGTATGTTGAAGCCGCTGATTCTGGCGCACGTCGTGCAGCTCAGACAACGATCTATCAGATTTTACGCGGTCTGACACTGATGTTGGCACCGATCATCCCATTTACCGCTGAAGAAATCTGGCGTTATCTGCCTAAAAAAACGGGTGACAAATCTGAATCCGTTGTGTTCCATGAGATGCCAAGCGCAACCGGCGAGGAAGTTTCCGAGGCGTTTATGGCGAAGTGGGAGCGCATCCATGAGATTCGTGACAGCGTCAACAAAGTGTTGGAAGCGGCACGTGCTCAGAAGAAGATTGGCAAATCTTTAGAAGCAAAGGTGATACTCCACGCTGAAGGCACGCTGTATGACTTGGCTGTTTCGGTCAAGGAACTTTTGCCGATGGTGTTAATTGTTTCGCAAGTGGAAGTCAGCAATGTTCCGGGTGGAGAAACTTCTGATATCGACGGTCTCGGCATCGAGGTGTTCAGTGCAGACGGCGTGAAATGTGAGCGCTGCTGGTCTTTTTCTGATACAGTTGGCAAAAATCATGATCATGCCACACTTTGCGCACGTTGCGCTGCTATTATCAAATAAATTAGCTTGTGTATATGGCGGCGCATCATACTCCGGTGATGCGCCGCTCTTCATACTACTGCAAACAGCCTGAGATTCAGATTTATACGACACATCAGCAATAGTATCGGTCGTTACGAATACAGCCCGTCAACAACAAGTGGAAGGAACGATTTAATTATGTCTGCAATAATATGTTTTATATTGGTGGCTGTGTTGGTTATATGTGATCAACTCATTAAGCTTTGGGCGCTAAATAGTCTGGCACCCGTTAGCACCATGATGGTGATTCCCGGAGTATTAAGCTTTACTTACGTTGAAAATTCCGGTGCTGCTTTTGGCATTTTCACCGGACGACGCACATTACTGATCATAATAGTGGCGACGATTCTATGCGTTGCCGCCTGGTTGCTGATCAACGGAAAAATTAGAGGCAAACTGGAGCGGTTATCTACGTTGTTTATTATTTCAGGCGGTTTAGGTAATTTGATTGACCGCATTCGGTATGGATTTGTTGTGGATTATATCGACATCAATGCACTTTTCAGTTATCCTATGTTTAATCTGGCGGACTGCTGCGTTGTGGTTGGCGCTTGTTTGATGCTGGTTGCAGCATTTCGTTCAGAACAAAAAACACCCAAACATGCACATGAGAAAAAGAGGAATGATGGCGATGCAGATTCAAGTAACGGCTGAGTATGAGGGTGCCCGTCTGGATGCCTTTGTCAGTACAGTTTCAGATCCACCACTCAGCCGCAATGCTGTTCAGCTGCTTTGTGAGCAGGGTCTGGTGTTATGTAACGGCATTAAAGCAGGTAAAAGCCTTAGGGTCCTAGCCGGTGATCAGGTGGAATACAGCAGGCCAGATCCTGTAAAGCTAGATGCCTTTCCGGAAAACATTCCAATAGATATCGTCTATGAGGATGAGCACTTGTTGGTTATAGATAAACCGCAGGGTATGGTGGTGCATCCGGCGGCAGGTCATCTGAGCGGTACTCTGGTTAACGCGGTACTCTATCATTGTGCAGGCAGACTTTCATCGATCAATGGCATCATCCGCCCGGGAATTGTCCATCGAATCGATAAGGATACCAGCGGTCTGTTGGTTATGGCAAAGAACAATATCACGCACGTAGGATTATCGACCCAATTTGCCCAACACAGTATAGACCGCTTTTATTTTGCCGTGGTACATGGGCGTGTCAAAACAGATCAGGGGAGAATTGATAAGCCCATTGGCAGGCACCCGATCGACCGCAAAAAAATGTGTGTCACCGAAAAGAATGCCCGAAATGCCGCCACAAACTATGAAGTACTGGAACGCTTTTCACAGTTTTCATTAGTGCGGTGCAAACTGGAGACCGGACGAACACATCAGATTAGGGTGCACATGGCTGCTATTGGACATCCTGTCGCAGGCGATGCCGTTTATGGACCGGCCAAGCGTATATCCTTACCCGGCCAATGCCTGCATGCCGCCGTGCTGGGGTTTTCTCATCCGATAACGGATCAACATCTTATATTTGACGCCCCCTTGCCCCAATATTTTAGTGATTTTATTGAAAAACTCAGAAGGAGCGCAAACTAATGAAAAAATTTGATGGATTTTGTCTTTTTTCAGATGTAGATGGCACGCTGATAACCGATAAGTTTGAAATTCCACAAAAGAATATAGAGGCGCTTAAATATTTTACTCAAAACGGCGGTCGCTTTGCCTTGGCAACCGGCCGCGGACTGCACGAAACGACCGTTGCATTGCAGAAAAAGCTACCGGTCAATTTACCTTGCGTTATGATAAACGGCGGCCTCATTTATGATTTCAATGGTGAGCGGAACCTCTATACGGCTGTATTACCTAGCGACGCGGCACTGTCACTTGTAGACACACTGCTGAAAAACTACCCGAGTCACAGTATTGCGGTTTGGTGTCCGGACCACCGCGTGGAGTTGGGCGTGAGTGCGCAATGGATGCAGCCAAGCAAGACGGGGGAGTTGGCCTCGGTAACCGATCCGTGGTGCAAACTGGTTATTCACCATGCCCCCGATGAGCAGCTTGAAATGCTGGATTTTATAGAACGACATCTGACCGATGGCATGCAAACAACGGTCTCTTGTGACCGCTTTATTGAGGTTATGCCAGCGGGTGTTTCAAAGGGCAGCTCTATCGAGTGGTTGGTTGACTATTTGGCGCTCGATCGCAGCCGCGTGCTGACGATAGGAGATTATTACAATGATTTTGAAATGCTCTCACTGCCGAAAATCCGTTCTTTTTGTCCAAAGAACGCCCCAGATGATATCAAAGCATTATGTGAGCACACGCTTTGCCATGTTGAGAATGCGGCCTTAGATGAGCTGATTACATATCTCGAAAACACATTAAACCAAAAATTTATGTAAAGGAGCAGTAGCGATGGACGTAGAACAGCAAAAGCGACAAAAACGTTGGCTTTTCTTTATTCTGTTGTACTGCCTAGGTCTGCTCCTTGTTTTGGCTATAATGATGCTGTGGGAAAATCGGCAATTTGAACACGGAATCACAACCGATGTGTACGCACAGCTGCCATCAGCTTCGGAAATTTATTTGGTGGATCTGAATCGCGCGACAACTGAAGAATTACAGGAATTACCCAAAATTGGGCCTGTATTGGCCGGCGAAATTATTTCTTATCGCGAGACGCACGGCAATTTTTCCGAAAAGAAAGAACTCCTTAAAGTTGAGGGTATCGGTCAAGTGATTTACGACTCTATTTGCGATCGGGTGACCATATAAAATATTAGTGGTATTATTTTTGGTTTTCGATCATAAACTCTCTACTGTCGACAACGCATTGCGTGCTGTTGAGTGGTGTATTGCCTCGGCCCGACTGATGCCTTTCAGTGACGGCATAGGTATCAAAGGCGCTCAATAGCTCCGCTCCGGTGGGGACGGTGGTATTGTTTCCTTTAAGAATTCTTTTGTGCTCCATTTTTTTATGAGCCCCTTTCATTGTTTCTTTAGAATTACTGTTTGCTATAAAGGATCGAACTATTCATCGGCCGAGTGCCAAATCTTTTATACCGTAATCATCTTAAAAATAAAGGGGGGTATTTTCCTATTAACCATCCCTTAAATTAAAATTTTATAATTAGCGTATATCTCTTACAGCAGATTATTTATGTAAAGCTGTTGACAAATGTACGCCGTTGCTATATAATAATAAAGTCGCTGAAATGAGCAGTTAAATGGTTAAATTGCCATGGTGACTGTTTGTAAGGACAGCTATGGCCCGGTAGTTCAGTTGGTTAGAACGCTAGCCTGTCACGCTAGAGGTCGTGGGTTCGAGTCCCATCCGGGTCGCCATTTTTCTCTTGCCTGCGGCGGATTTGCCAAGGCTTTGATATGCCTTTGTAGCTCAGTTGGTAGAGCAGAGGACTGAAAATCCTCGTGTCGTTGGTTCGATTCCGACCGAAGGCACCATTTATGCGGGTTTAGCTCATCTGGTAGAGCGCCACCTTGCCAAGGTGGAGGTAGCGAGTTCGAGCCTCGTAACCCGCTCCAGTTTTCTAAAAGAAAGATTTTTTTAGGTAAACAGCTCGGTTTTAATTATTTATTTTATGGCGCCATAGCCAAGCGGTAAGGCAGAGGTCTGCAAAACCTTTATCCCCGGTTCGATTCCGGGTGGCGCCTCCAAAACCAAATGTAAGATCGGTATGCTACCGATCTTATTATTTTACAAACTTTTGAACGTTTGTTCTAATTCTGATATCATAAAATAAATAGCATTCTGCCCGCCGTTTATGCATATCAATGCTTAGGGGAGGTGGCAAGATGATACGTAAAAAAATATTTTTTTGCATTGCGTTAAGCGCTCTATTAGCATGCGCTTGTGGTTTGGGGATTTATTCTGTGGCTAGGGTGATGAACAGTTTACATACAGCAAATTCGCCAATTATTATTATTGATGCGGGGCATGGGGGAATAGATGGCGGTGCGACAGGCGTTAGCGGCGTCTTGGAAAAAGACATTAATCTGGCTATCGCCAGAAAGCTTTATAGTCTGGCGCAGCTGAATGGTTATGAGGTTATTATGGTGCGCAGCACCGATCAATCAGTACATGAAGAAGGAATAAGCGGGGTGCGCAAGCAAAAGGTGTCCGATATCCATCAACGGTTGGCTTTGGCCACACAATATCCCACCGCCGTTTTTATAAGCATCCATCAAAACTCTTTTTCGCAGCAATCTTCTTGGGGAACACAGGTGTTCTATGGCACCGAAAATGAACAAAGTCGTGTATTGGCTCAAAAGATACAGGATAATATCCGCGAAGCGCTGCAGCCAGATAATAAGCGAGAAATAAAAGTTGCTGGCAAAAACTTATATTTGCTTAGCCATATGAAGAATCCGTCTGTGATGGTCGAATGTGGTTTTCTCTCTAATTCTAAAGATTGTCAACGCCTGTCGCAAGAGGATTACCAGCAACAGCTGGCATTTAAAATTTTACAGTCGGTTACAGAGCTGCATATGCAAACCGAAACAGAAGGGGAAATTGTTAATGGCACAAAAAATTAAACAGGTATATACCTGTTCAGAATGTGGCTATGAAAGTGTGAAGTGGCTCGGTAAATGCCCCGATTGCAGCAGTTGGAACACTATGAATGAAGAGATTAAGGCGTTGGCGCCCTCAAACAAATCTGATCGCATGGCCATACATGCGGTGCCTGCTGCCGTTTCGTCCCTAAACGCCGTTGAATCAGGCGAAGAAATTCGATATGTGACAGAAATTACAGAACTTGATCGCGTATTAGGCGGGGGAATGGTGCCGGGTTCGGTGGTGCTTATCAGCGGCGATCCGGGCATCGGAAAATCCACATTACTTTTGCAGATGTGTCAGCCAATCGCGACCATGCTCAAGGTACTATACATCACCGGTGAAGAAAGTGTTCGGCAAATTAAGCTGCGCGCTTTGCGCTTGGGCGTAAGCAACGATAACATGTACATCTGTGCCAGTACCGATCTTGGCCAGATTTTGGCGACAATAGAACAATGCAGGCCAGAGCTTGTCATCGTCGATTCGATACAAACCATCAGTCATGCCGCGCTTTCATCGTCATCAGGCAGTGTTACACAGGTCAGGGAATGCACGCAACAACTCACCCGTGCGGCCAAGGATCAGGAAATTCCACTATTTTTGGTTGGTCACGTCAATAAGGATGGCGCAATTGCAGGGCCCAAGGTTTTAGAGCATATGGTTGATACGGTGTTATATTTTGAGGGAGAGCGTAATCTTTCTTACCGAATTTTGCGTGCGATTAAAAATCGGTTTGGTTCCACCAATGAAATTGGCGTCTTTGAAATGACGGATCATGGCCTTGAGGAGGTGGACAATCCATCGGTTTTATTACTTTCCGGTCGACCTGAACATACCTCTGGCACTTGTGTAACCGCTGTCATTGAAGGAAGTCGACCAATTTTGGCCGAAATTCAAGCACTGGTCAGCAAGAGCAGCTACCCGGTGCCCAAGCGCAGCACCAATGGGTTCGATTTTAACCGTGTCGCCATGCTTTTAGCGGTATTAGAAAAACGCTGTGGCTATTTTTTCGGTACGCTGGATGTATATATCAATGTTGTTGGGGGATTAAGGCTCGATGAGCCTTCGGCCGATTTATCGGTTGTGTTGGCGTTGATTTCAAACTTGTTGGACAAGCCGATCGAAGAATCGCTGGCTGCCTTTGGCGAGGTGGGACTGGCGGGCGAAATTCGCACTGTCAACCGTGCCCAACAGAGGGTAGGGGAAGCGTATCGGCTTGGTTTCAGACAAATTATGCTTCCTCAACAGAACGCCGAAAGTATCAACACCGAAAATTATCCCGGGCTAAGACTGATCACCGTCAAAAGTGTTAGCGATTTGCGCCGGTTGTTTGCATGACGCCTGATTAAAATAAATGCAGTCGGTATTCATGCTGGCGTCGCTTTGACCCAATAGCTGCAATGTGCAATAACCATCTGTCTGATGAATGCAGTGGTGCGTGCATGTTATTAAATTCAATTTAGTGAACACCTCCGGAGCCTTTTTGTATAGTGTTTTCGTTGCGTCAAGTATTATTCTAAATTTCTGCCAAAAGGTCGATATAGAAGTGCTAAAAACGAATAAGTGAAATTTCTGGAAAAGATCCATTTCGCTAAATAAATATTTAGCGAAATGGAGTGGTGAAAAAGGAGCGTGAAGTTGATGCCGGCTGTTCTAAATGATAAATCTAAATATGCGCCGTTTGCGGATTGTCCAATGCCTTTGCGTGAGTTTTTGTCGTATATATTAACCATTCGCGGTTTATCTCCACGCACTGTTGATGCATATTATATTGAACTGCGTACATTTTTGCGTTTTCTGAAGCTTTATCATTGTAATAAACTAAATTCTGAAAATTTTACTGAAACAGCGATTATTGATGTCTCAAACGAAATGATTTGTGGCATTTCTTTGGCTGATATTTATGCTTACCTTAATTTTGCTCATACTGAGCTGGGTAATTCCGCCAGTGCTCGCGCACGCAAAGTTTCAGCGCTTAGTTCATTTTACAGGTTTTTATCGACCAAAACGCTTTATATGACCGATAATCCGATAAAAAATTTGGACAGACCTGCGACTAAACGCACTCTGCCCAAATATCTGACATTGGATGAAAGCAGCAATTTGCTCGAAATTGCAGATTTAAACGATAATACGCGTGACTATTGTATGTTGACTTTGTTTCTAAACTGTGGTATGCGCCTATCCGAGCTTGTGGCGATCAACCATACGGATATTCGAGATGATCATACGTTAAAGTTGCTTGGTAAAGGCAATAAAGAACGCATCATTTACTTGAACAAAGCTTGTTTGGACGCAATAAGTACCTATCTGGAAGATTCAAAAAAGATCAGACGAAAAGATGACGCATTGTTTGTTGGTCAAAATGGGCGACGGCTTTCACCTCGCCGAGTGCAACAAATCATTGGTGTGTGTTTGAAGAACGCCGGATTGGCCGGCAAAGGCTATACGCCGCACAAGCTGCGCCATACTGCCGCAACGCTGATGTATCAATACGGTCATGTAGATGTTCGTATATTAAAAGAAATTTTAGGACACGCCAATTTAAACACAACTGAGATTTATACGCATGTTTCAAATCAACAGCTTGAAAAAGCGGCAGATAGCTCTCCCCTTGCGCAAAAAAAGCGCATTACAACAACTTCTGAAGACCCGTGACCCTTTAAAGAAATAACGTGTAACTATACGCTTCCAGCGCGGCCCCTGCAATTAGAAAAATACCATATAGCACCATTTTCCCGCAAAAAAGCCCCGGTGAACTGCTGACACTTCCCCGCTGCTGTGCAGCGATCGATTGCCAGAAATACTGACTGAGCAGCACAGCGTCGCAGCAGCAAAACATAATGGTAACAGTAGAAATCATCAAGTTTGGCAGCAGAAAAATAAAAATATAGCGCATCGCCGAGTTGGGATAGCAGGATAGTAAGGCGCAGGCTAAGACGCCATATCCCATCCCTTTTACACAGGGAACCAGCGCGATAATCGGTGCTGACACTGCGCAAAAACCGCATATCAAAAGAATAAACCAAGCGATAGCATTTGGCGTAAGTGCACTAAAAAAGGTACGCATCATGGACTGGTTTTCGCGACTAATGATAAACTGTTTTAAAACTTCGGCGATACTGTCCAGCTGACCAATTCCTAGCCATACCGACGCCGCAGTACCAACGATAACACCAACTAAGAACATAACCCCAAAAAACAGCATGCCCCTATGCATTCTAACCCACAGCATGAGACTTTTTCTTCTGGCGGTATAGTTGCTTATACGACCTGTTCTTTCCATATTATATCATCCCCCCCGACATTGTCCTTTATAAAGGATATGCCGGGGGTTGTCCGTATTATGATTCCATATAAAAATTTGTATTTATTGACCTAATTCATAGGCGCGTTTAATACAGTGATCGATGCCGGCTACAACGGCTTGCTCCAGATGCTGTTGTTCCATGGCTTCAAGGCCGGCAAGTGTTGTACCACCCTTGGAACAGACCATCTTAATCAACTGGTCAAGCTCTATGCCGCTATCCATCATCATATGGGCTGATCCAATCAGCGTACTGCAAAACAGCTTCAGCGCTGTTTCATGATCAAACCCCAGCGCAACGGCACGCTGCACGAAGATCTGTGTAAAGCGATAGATAAAAGCCGGGCTGCTGCCGTTGAGCGGAATCACCTCGTTCATCAAGTTGGAGGGAATTTGAATCGCATCACCACAGGCAGCAAAAAAGTTTAAAACAGTATCAAACTCATCTTGAGTCGTCGGAGTGACCAAGGAAAGAGCCAAAGTGCCATTCCCTACTAAAGCGGGAGTATTGGGCATAACCAAAACCATCTTCGCATCGTAGTCTAAAGCCTTTTTAATAAACTCACCTGAGATGCCCGCCGCAATTGAGATAAAAATATTTTCCCCTTTACATGCAGGTTTTATTTCCTCCAATAATTCCGTAAAGCCTTGGGGCTTTACGGCCAAAAGCACATATTGGCATTTTTCCACGACTTCGCAAGGATTTTCAGCTTGGAGAATGCCCAGATTATAAAATGCTTCATGGCGTTCCGGATGCCGATCACAAAGCAAAATCTGTTCAGGTGGCACCACGCCTTTTTTCAGGATGCCGCCTAATAGCGCAGACGCCATATTTCCTACGCCAATCACGCCTAATTTTAACATAACCGTTCCCTGCCTTTCGGTGGTTAAAGCGTTGCCGCTTTAATATAAAGTGCGCATTCAATACGCTTTTTCTCAGTGTCGCAGGATATCTTATGTGGTTTTAAGATATCGCCATTGTATATCATGCCGTTGGCATTGCAGCCGCCGCTACAATAGAACTTAGCCCAACAATTTCGGCAATCTTCTTTACCATACACGGTAGATTTTGCAAACCGTTCTTTCATCGCGGTGTCGATGGCATTATTAAATACGCTGCCCATCTTCCACGCCTCGTGCCCCACAAATTGATGGCAGGGATAGACGTCACCATCCGGTGTTACAGCCACATATTCGTTACCGCAACCGCAACCACGCAGCCGCTTAATAGCGCAGGGGCCTTGGTCAAGATCTATCATAAAGTGGAAAAAATTAAACCACTCTTTCTCGCCGTTTTCTCTTTTGATCATTTCCTCGGCCAGTTTTTCATATTCTGCATAAATGCAAGGCAGATCCTTTTCAGTGATGGCGTAGGGCATATTATCTTCAGCGACCACCGGTTCAACCGAAATCTGATCAAATCCAAGCGTGTTTAAGTACAAAACATCCTCGACAAAATCGAGATTATATTTGGTGAAAGTACCGCGCACATAATAGGGTTTATCCCCTCTTTTGGCGACCATTTTCTGAAATTTAGGTACAATCGCCTCATAGCAGCTTGAACCATTGACACCCTTACGCACACGGTCATTAACGCTTGGCCGACCGTCCAAAGACAGCACAATGTTAGACATTTCCCGATTAATAAACTCAATTTTATCGTCGGTTAACAACAGGCCATTCGTAGTGATAGTAAAACGAAATACCTTATTGTATTGTGCTTCCTTGGAACGGGCATAAGCGACAATCTCTTTGACAACATCAAAGTTCATCAGAGGCTCTCCGCCAAAAAAATCGAGCTCTAAATTCCGGCGTCCCTGAGAGTGATACAGCAGATAGTCGATCGCTTTTTTCCCCACCTCGGCACTCATCAACATTCTACCGCCCTGATAATCGCCGGTCGACGCAAAGCAGTATTCACAGCGCATATTGCAATCATGCGCAATATGCAAGCACATGGCCTTTACAGGTGAAATTGCGGTTATGCTCTGGTATTTCTCGTAATCATCCACGCTGAATAACTCCCCTGCCTGATAAAGTGCGTAGAGCTCAGCGTAAGTTTCATTAATCTCCTGTTCAGAAAACCCCTCTGAAAATTTGTTTAGTAAGACTTGCGGGCATTTTTCTGTCATAGGCGCCGACAGTATACCTGTCATGTCGTAGCCAAGCTTGTCCATTACGTGGATTGCGCCGCTATTGACATCCATAACAATATGGTAGCCGCCTTGAATATAGCGATGGAGCATTATATTATTCATCCTAACTCGTAAATTTGTTAAAAAAGTAAGGGACAGGTAAACTGCCCCTTTCCGATGCCTTGACCAGAACCTTACTTTCTCTCACACTTTTGGTTTGCAACAGTGCAAGAGGTTTTACATGCGGACTGACATGAAGCTTGGCACTCGCCGCAGCCACCCTTAGCAGCCGTTTCTTTCAGGTTCGCTTTATTTATAGTTTTAATGTGTTTCATTTGAATCATCCTCCACATATTTTATATAAAATATTATAGCATATTGACTGACATTTTTCAATTACTATTTTCGCTTAAATTTGGCATTAACACCAAGAATTCCGCCAATAGCACCACTTACAATCGAAATAATAAGCTTGATCAAGGCCGCAAGGCCGACATCAAACCGACTCATAAACGATGCCAATATCAACATCGAAAATATAGTCAGTCCACAGAGAGCACCAACGATCATACCACGTTCGCGAATACGGCGAGCTGCCAGATACCCTGACAAAAATGAACCCAGCATCACAAGACCGGCCGAAAACGGATTGAGTAGCACAAATGGAACATTCTTTTGACACATCACGAATGAAAAAAGCAGCAACACGACCGTTGTTGACAACAGCCCAAATGCCACTGCTTTAAGCATCGTAATCATATTGGTGGTGGTTGCGTTATTACTTTTGCTGGCCGTACGTTGTTTAGCCTTGCCTTTCATTGCGCTTCCCCTCCTAAGCTCTTTACAAAAGCTTATTCAAGACGGCGGACAAATATGTCTGAATCGGCGCCCAAAACACAACGGCTTAAAAGTCCAACGGCCGTTATTCCTTGGGGGTGGTGTTGGCCACAATAGCGCTGCGTAAAATTCTGATCTTGATGCGATCGGATCCGGTTTCGATAACAATTGTATCATCCTTCAGACTGACGACACGACCGATAATGCCCCCCTGAGTCAATACCTCATTGCCAACATCAAGCGAAGCACGCATCTGCGCATCTTTTTTCTGCTGTTTTTTCTGAGGTAGAAACATAACCAGATAAACAACAACGAGCATGGCGCCCATCATAAGATAAGAACCCATAGGATTTCCTGCCTGTAACAAATAATTGCCCATTTTATTCTTCCCTTCAAACTATTGTAACGTTGTCATTATACATAAAAAACGACAAACAATCAAGAGAAAATCCGCCAATGTAAAACTCTTTCTTCAAAAGGCTGTTTTATATACGGGTAGCCAACAGCGCGGTGTACTGGTTGCGGAAAGCCTCAAATTTACCAACATCAAGTGCTGCGCGAATTTGTTCCATCAGCGTATTATAAAAATAAAGATTATGTTGCACCGCAAGGCGCATACCCAGCATTTCATTTGCTTTGAGAAGATGCCGCAGGTAAGCGCGAGAATAATGCCGGCAGGCCGGACATCCACACTGATCATCCACAGGGCTACTGTCATTGCGATATTTTGCGTTATTGATATTGATAATACCGCGCCATGTAAATAAATGCCCATGGCGCGCATTTCTGCTGGGCATAACGCAGTCGAATAGGTCAACACCACGCCAGACAGCTTCAATAATATTTGCAGGTGTACCCACACCCATCAGGTAGCGAATTTTATTTTTAGGCATGAATGGTTCGACCTGTTCAATGATGTGATACATTATATCGGTGGCCTCGCCTACTGCGAGACCGCCAATAGCATAACCGTCAAGATCGAGCGATGCAATGTCTTTCATGTGCCGGATGCGCAGATCATCGAAAGTGGCCCCCTGATTGATGCCAAATAGCAGTTGGTTCGGGTTTAAGGTGTCCGGTAGTGCATTTAAGCGCGCCATTTCGGTTTTACAACGCGCCAGCCAACGGGTGGTACGCCCAATTGAGCGTTGAGCATAGTCATACTCCGCGGGATTCGAAATACACTCATCAAACGCCATCGCAATGGTCGAGCCCAAATTCGACTGGATGCGCATGCTCTCCTCCGGCCCCATAAAAATACGCTTTCCATCCACGTGAGATTGAAATGTGACGCCTTCTTCCTTTATTGTGCGCAGCGACGCGAGTGAAAACACCTGAAAGCCGCCGGAATCGGTCAACGTCGGGCCATCCCAGCGGGTAAACCCCCTAAGGCCACCTTGGTCGCGAACAATACTTTCGCCGGGTCTGATGTGTAAGTGATAAGTATTGCTCAGCATGATCTGACATTTTAGATCAACCAGATCGTGAGCCGAAATACCGCCTTTGATGGCGGCAGCAGTCGCCACATTCATAAATGCAGGGGTTTGAAAGGTTCCGTTCACCGTTTTAAATTCTGCGCGACGCGCCCTGCCCTCTTGCTTCGATAAATGATACATAATGTCTCCCTGTTAGTCTATATTAGCGATGAAACAAGCGTCACCAAAAGAGAAAAAACGATACTTCTGCGCGACAGCTTCGTTATACGCCGCCAACACATGTTCACGTCCTGCAAAAGCCGAAACCAGCATTATCAATGTACTTTCCGGCAGATGAAAATTGGTGATCAATCCATCTATAACGGTGAATTTTTTGCCCGGATAAAGGAAAATCTCCGTGTATCCTTCATACGCTTTGATTGGCATACCCATCTGACCAACCGCTTCGAGTGTTCGGCAACTGGTGGTGCCCACAGCGATTACCCGTCCACCATTTTGCTTCGTTTCATTAACTAAGTCAGCTGTTTGTTGAGGCAAAAAAATATGTTCCGAGTGCATTTTGTGGTCGTTGATATCATCTTCCTTGACCGGCCGAAAGGTGCCCAATCCTACATGCAGCGTCACAAACGCGGTTTTAATGCCCTTGGCGCGTAGGTTGTCCAGCATTTGCTCCGTAAAATGCAATCCCGCAGTTGGCGCTGCAGCGGAGCCCAACTCTTTGGAATAGACTGTCTGATAACGTTCAGGATCGTCAAGCTTCTCTGTGATGTAAGGTGGCAGCGGCATTTGGCCAATCTGTTCCAGATTGCTATAAAAGCTGCCGCTGTCATAAGAAAAGCGCACAAGGCGATTGCCGCCCTCTAAAATTTCAAGCACTTCGGCGCGCAATAATCCTTCACCAAAGATAAATCTCGCACCTGGCTTTGCGCGCTTTCCGGGGCGGACCAGCACTTCCCATTCATCCTGCCGTTGTTGTTCAAGCAGTAAAAATTCCATTGGATTATCACCGGTTTCGGATACGCCCAGAATACGTGCAGGCAATACACGTGAATCGTTTAAAACCAATAGATCGCCCGGTTTTAAAAGTGTGTAGAGATCGGTGAACATCCGATGCTCAACAACACCGCTTGTTCTGTCAAGCGTCAACAATCTTGAAGCATTTCGCGGTTCGATAGGCGTTTGTGCTATCAATTCCTTTGGAAGTGCAAAGTAGAAGTCAGATTTTAGCATAGATTCTCCTAATATATTGATTTAAAAATTAATTGACATTTTTTATAATGAATGCTACTATAATGGATAATAAAGATAGAGGTGCGTTTTTCATCAGTAGTACATCGGCAAGATCGCCAGATCGTTTGAAGCCGTTATGAAAGGGGAAAACGCCGAAGGCAACGGTACGGCAGCCGTTGGTCCTGGGGGTGCGTTAAAGAAACGTACCACTGTCACCACTGCAAATGGTGAGGAGCTATCGATTTTTACGCATGCACGGGGTCGTGTATGTGTAAGCGTCAATATCTCTATTATATTGCAGTGGATGCCGGTTTTCAACCGGTATTTTTATTTATACGGCAAAGTTAGAAAAACTGATATTTAAGGAACGGTATGGAGGTGCTTTATTATGAAGCAGTACAATGTAGGTGTAATTGGTGCAACGGGTATGGTGGGACAGCGTTTTTTAACGCTTTTGGATCATCACCCGTGGTTTAAGGTGACAGCAGTGGCTGCTTCCGCACGGTCTGCGGGTAAAAAATATATCGATGCAGTAAACGACCGTTGGGCACTGAGTAGTCCGATGCCGGAATATTGCAAGGATATGATGATTATGGATGCCGAATCGGACGTTGAAAAGATCGTTGCGCTCGTTGATTTTGTTTTTTGTGCCGTCGATATGAAAAAAGATGAAATCCGCGCGCTTGAAGAGCGTTATGCAAAGGCGGAATGCCCTGTTATGTCGAATAACTCAGCGCACCGCTGGACCCCCGATGTCCCTATGATTGTACCGGAAATCAACCCTGAGCATATTGAAATAGTAAAAGCGCAGAGAGCGCGCCTTGGAACCAAGCGTGGGTTCATCTCGGTTAAATCCAACTGTTCTTTGCAGTCCTACGTGCCCGCCCTCTTTCCCCTGCGTGAATTTGGCATTGAAGATGTTCTGGTCTGTACCTATCAAGCCATCTCAGGTGCGGGCAAAAACTTTGAGCGCTGGCCGGAGATGGTGGATAA
Source organism: Candidatus Fimivivens sp. (assembly GCA_047974975.1). Taxonomy (GTDB): domain Bacteria; phylum Bacillota; class Clostridia; order Oscillospirales; family Ruminococcaceae; genus Yanshouia. Next base: position 41,343 of record JBKECV010000014.1, on the reverse strand, counting down.
CATCATCCCCTATATCGGCGGCGAAGAAGAAAAAAGTGAAAAAGAACCCCTCAAGCTGTTTGGCCGGGTTGAGGGCGATCAAATCGTCAACGCCGAAGGCCCCGCTATCACGGCACAGTGCCTGCGTGTTCCTGCCAGTGATGGACACATGGCTGCTGTATTTGTACGTTTTAAAAACAAGCCCTCTATGGAAGACATTAAAGCGCACTGGAACACATTTAAAGGTGAACCGCAAGCGTTGGGACTGCCCTTAGCGCCCAAGCAATTTTTGCACTATTTTGAAGAGAATGACCGCCCTCAAACACGCCTTGACCGCAATATTGAAAATGGTATGGCAGTTTCTGTCGGTCGGTTGCGCCCTGATACCCAGTATGATTATAAATTTGTTTGCCTTTCGCACAATACACTGCGCGGTGCTGCCGGTGGTGCAGTACTAATGGCTGAATTGTACGCAGCAAAGGGTTTTTTTGACTGATTAATAAACCGGAGAGTTGACAGTAAGGAGAAACAGCTATGAAAAGAGAAATTTTTCGCGGTGCAGGTTGTGCGGTTGTCACCCCCATGTTCGAAGATGGCAGCATCAACTATAAAGAACTTGCAAGACTGATAGATTTTCAGATTGATAACGGCACCGACGCCATTGTCATCTGCGGAACCACGGGCGAATCCTCCACTTTAACCGATGAAGAACACACCGAGTGTATCCGATTTGCCGTTGAAACAGTCCATCACCGCGTACCGGTTATCGCGGGCGTCGGCAGCAACGACACAGCTTATGCCATCTGGTTGAGCAAAGAAGCAAAACAGTTGGGCGCCGATGCCCTGCTCCATGTTTCGCCATACTACAATAAAACGTCACAAACCGGCCTTGTCCGCCATTATAACGCGATTGCAGATGCCACCGATTTGCCGATCGTGCTCTATAGTGTGCCCAGCCGCACCGGTGTAACCTTTAAACCCACAACCTACGCTGAGCTTGCAAAGCATCCGAACATTGTAGCGCTCAAGGAAGCCAGCGGCGATATTTCTGCCATTGCGCAAACCCACGCCCTGTGCGGCGACGGTCTTGATATTTACTCGGGTAATGATGACCAGATTGTGCCGCTTTTATCGCTGGGCGGCAAGGGGGTCATCTCGGTGCTTTCAAACATCTGTCCTCGCGCAACACATGACATTTGCCAGCTTTATTTTGATGGTAAGGTCAAAGAGAGCGCCGCGCTGCAAATCGCGCATATCGAGTTAATTTCTGCACTTTTCTCAGATGTGAATCCCATTCCGGTGAAGCAGGCGCTAAACCTAATGGGTTTTGCCGCAGGCGCTTGTCGATTGCCACTTGATGAAATGGCACCGACTGCTAAACAGCATTTGCGTGATGTTATGGTAAAATTTCAGCTGATCAATGCATAAAGGAGGCACTTATGAACATTATTATTTCAGGTGCCCTTGGTGCAATGGGCCGCACAGTGGGTGCTGCTGCCCCAAAACTGAACATTACGGTGTTGGCGGGTGTAGATCGACAAGAGAACAGTGCGCTTCCTTACCCTGTCTATGCAGGTTTTGAAAACACGCCTGTTGTTGCTGACGTCATCGTTGATTTTTCCCATCCTTCCACCCTACCGCATTTACTGGCTTTCGCCAAAGAAAACCAAATACCGACTGTTATTGCGACCACCGGCATGAGCGAGGCCGATATTGCCATGATTCAGGAAGCAGCAAAGAGTGTGCCGATTTTCTTTACATTCAATATGTCGCTCGGTGTAAATTTGCTCTGTGCGTTGGCCAGACATGCTGCCGACGTGCTTGGTAAGGGGTTTGATATAGAAATTATTGAAAAACATCACAACCAAAAGATCGATGCACCTTCTGGCACTGCTATCATGATTGCAAATGAAATCACAGCTGCATTGCCCTACGAACCCGAACTGGTTTACGACCGTCATGCGGTTAGAAAGCGCCGTGAATTCAACGAAATTGGTATGCACGCCGTGCGCGGCGGTACAATTTCAGGTGAACATGAAATCCTGTTCTGTGGCATGGATGAAGTCATTACCCTTTCACATGCTGCAAGTTCAAAGAACGTCTTTGCTATCGGTGCGCTGAAAGCCGCCGTTTTCATGGCATCCGACAAAACACCTGGATTGTATAACATGAAAGATATTCTTCAATTTTAACCGTATCCTCATGAGGCGATAGATTGCAAGTAAATCTATGAATGTACTTGCAGTCTGTCGCTTTTTTCTGGTATAATAGCCAAAAGAATTTGTGTACTACTGGACAATTCGACAGCTTATTTCTTCACGCGTTAGCACTTTTGACATTTCTTTTTGCCGCTGAGCACGTGGTGCTTGTGTGGTATGTACAACAGCCGTGCTGAACAGAACAACTGCTTTTAATCTGTTAATATCAGGTGCAGACTATCTTTAGACTGCGTCTTTGCATAAAAAAGAGGTAAATATATGAGAAAAACCAAAATTGTCTGTACACTGGGACCCGCCACTGACCAAGGGGATATCCTGCGCCGGATAGCGCTTTCCGGCATGAATGTTGCAAGATTCAACTTTTCTCACGGCACACACAACGAACACTTTGCGCGGCTCAAAAATCTCAAGCAAATCCGAGAAGAATTAAATCTGCCTATTGCCGCGCTGCTCGATACTCGTGGTCCCGAAATAAGACTGCGCAATTTTGAAAACGGAAAAGTCATTCTTGCTGACGGCAGTGACTTCACCTTAACAACGCGTGATCTACTAGGCAACACACAAATTGCCTCGGTGACCTATCAAAATCTGCCCACTGATGTGACCGCCGGCACGAAGCTTCTGTTAGATGACGGTTTGATAGAGCTTGCCGTGACCGATGTTGTTGATCACGATATCCACTGCAAGGTCGTGCATGGTGGCCCAATTTCAAACCACAAGAGCGTCAACGTACCGGGTGTTGCACTTTCCATGCCTTATCTCAGCGCGCAAGACGAGTCGGATATTCTGTTTGGCATTGAAAATGATTTTGATTTTATCGCGGCCTCCTTCGTTCGATGTGCACGCGATATTCTAGATATTCGAGAGTTGCTCGATACCCATAAATGCGAGAGCATCAAAATTATTGCCAAGCTTGAAAACGCCGAGGGCGTCGCAAATATCGACGAAATACTGCCTGTTTCAGATGGCATTATGATCGCACGGGGCGACATGGGTGTTGAAATTGATTTTACGGAAATCCCAATTATTCAAAAGAGACTGATCGTGCATTGCTCAACTGCGGGCAAACCGGTTATCACCGCCACACAGATGTTAGAATCGATGATTTTGCATGCGCGTCCCACCCGCGCCGAAATGAGTGATGTCGCGAATGCGATCTACGATGGCACCTCTGCTATTATGCTTTCAGGAGAAACGGCCGCCGGAAAATTTCCGGTTGAAGCATTACAGACTATGGCCGCCATTGCTGAGCGCACCGAACAGGATATCAACTACGATAAAAGATTGCGCGCCCGCAGCGCCGAATCGCATCTGAGCGTTGCGGATGCGATTGCACATTCTGCCTGTACTACCGCTGTGGATGTCGGGTCAAAGGCTATTGTGACCATTACCCACAGTGGCGAAACGGCACGGCTCGTTTGTAAATACCGACCGAGTGCACCCATTATTGCCTGCGCAATAACCCAACAAACCTGTCGCCATCTTGCTGTTTCATGGGGGATCTCCCCCGTGGTCATGCCTTTGAAAAAAACGACCGATGAGGCGCTTGAACATGCTATACAATTAGCGAGAAGACAAGGTTATGTCAAATCCGGCGATCTGGCCGTGGTTACCGCCGGTGTTCCGATCGGTGTTCCCGGTACAACCAATATGATCAAGGTGCATTTAGTTGGAGATACCTTGCTGTCCGGCGTAGGTGTTGGCAAATTAGTCGGCATTGGTCGGTTAGCTATTTGCAAAAATGAGAAAGAAGTTGCGGCCCTATACCATCCCGGCGACGTATTGGTGATGCCTTCCACCAGCAATGCCATTCTCGATGAGATGCGAACAGCTGCCGCCATTGTCACCGAAGAGCCGGGGTTAAACAGCCACGCAGCCATTGTAGGCTTGACACTTGGTAAGCCGGTGTTGGTAGGTGCCGTTGGCGCGACTACCCGATTAAAGAATGGTTCCGACGTTGCAGTTGATACTGAACGCGGCATCGTTCGTGCAATATCCGAATAAAGAAAAACAAGCCGCCGACCGATTTGCATGCGCATGCGTTAAAAACGCTACGCGAAGCAAAATCAGCTCGGCGGCTTATGCTTTTACTCTTTACAATGAAATCTATTACTCCTTGAGTGGATTACCGTCAGCGTCGCAGTTAATAGACCCTGTCAGCAACAAAACACCTTCGATAAAACCCCAGATTGCACCGATGCCAAAACAGAATGACAGCGCTATCTGAGCAACAGCTTTACCGGTATACCCCAAATAAAAATTATGAACACCTAAACCACCTAAAAATATGCCGAATAAACCGGCAGCCAAACGTGACTTTTGGTTACTGGACGATGTTTGCGCGCCACAATATGTACAGACAACAGCATTAGGTTGGGCGGCTTCTCTGCCGCAGTTCTGGCAGTATTTTGAACCAGTCCCCGCTTGCACACCACATTTAACACATATTACCGCCTGATTCTCCATAGCATTGCCGCAATTTTTACAATACATAATTATCCTCCTGTTTTAGTGCCACCCGGACTACCCGACCAGCTCAATAATATAGTTACCCAAAAAGCCGACGCCAATTAATATGAGTATGAGATCGTTCAAACCTTTATGTTTTAATAAGCGCCCATTCATAAGAATATAACCCGCGACCAGTGGGAGCGAAAATACCATTCGATGGTATGAAAAAGCAGCTTTCCAATCCAGAATCAGTGCAGATTTCAGTGCTCTTGTCATGCCGCAACCCGGACATGGAATATGCAAAAAGCGCTGAAAAATGCAGCCGAAATGGATATAGTCCAAGTAAATGTATATCGCTGCAAATAACAATATTGCGATTACAATTGAGCGGTGCTGTGACAGAATTTTCAAGCAATACCGCTCCCTTTTTCATGTCGAATAATCTTTTAGAGTATAAAAGATTTCCTATAAAAAGTCAATCGGCGACCGGATCTCTTACATACCGATAAGCACAACTTTTAGGTCCTTAACACGGCCTTATGAAATACTTTTTTACCTTTTTTTATAATAACATAGCCTTTTTTAAACGCCGATTCAGGTATATTGGTAGAAAAATCATTGACCTTTTCATCATTGATCATGATGCCACCTTGCTCAATTAAGCGACGGGCTTCACCATTTGATGAAGCGAGACCGGTAGTTTTTAACAGCTCAACGATATTGACGCTACCATTTGTCAAAGTGATCTCAGTCGAGGGCATATGCGCGCTGTCCGCGCCCGCAACAAACAATGCACGGGCTGCGTCGAGTGCTTTTTGGGCATCCTCTGTACTGTGAACCATCTGTGTGAGCTCAAAAGCTAAAATTTCCTTTGCGCGGTTTAGCTGTGCACCCTCCCAACTTTCCATATCTTCAATTTCCTCGATCGGCAGAAAGGTCAAAAATTTCAAACATTTGATAACGTCATTATCGCCGACATTGCGCCAGTACTGGAAGAATTCATAGGGCGGCATTTTCTCGCGATCAAGCCACACAGCGCCTTTTTCTGTCTTGCCCATCTTATTACCTTCGCTGTTGGTTAAGAGGTTAAAGGTCATGCCAAAAACTTCTTTACTTTCTGCGCGGCGGACAAGCTCAACGCCGCCTAAAATATTCGACCACTGATCATCGCCACCCAGCTCCATCGTATTGTTATAGGTTCTGTAAAGGTGCAGGAAATCATAGCTCTGCATAATCATATAGTTGAACTCTAAGAAGGTTAGACCTTTTTCCATACGGGATTTATAGCATTCGGCGGAGAGCATACGATTGACGGAAAAATGCACACCGACATCGCGCAGCAGCTGAATGTAGTTAAGCTCCTTGAGCCAATCGCCATTGCGCGCCACAATGCACTTTTCCGGCGAAAAGTCGATGAATTTTTCCATCTGCATTTTAAATCGGTCGGCATTATGATTGATCTGATCAACGGTAAGCATCTTTCTCATATCTGTTTTGCCCGACGGATCTCCGACCATCGTGGTACCGGTGCCCAACAGCACGATGGGGCGATGTCCAGCCATTTGTAACCGTTTGATGATCAAAATCTGCAAAAAGTGGCCGACATGCAGGCTATCTGCCGTGGCGTCAAAACCGATATAGAAGGTGACACGTGTGTTATCCAGCGCTTTTTGAATCGCTTCTTCATTGGTCGTTTGTGCAACTAATCCGCGGCGCTTGAGCTCTTCAAATACTGTCATATAAATTTTCTCCTTTTCGATAGCTTGTCTTGTTGAAAAATTATTCATCGCTAAAAACGCCCTCTGCTCCCATACCGGAGCAGAGGGCGTGAATTTCAACGCGGTCCCACCTCTGTTTGCCGCAAAAGCGGCCTCACCAAACGCAAAAACGTTCTCACGCCTTAACGGGCGCACCCGGCAGATACGACTGACAATTTTAAAAATTGTGTTTGCATCTGCAACTCCAGGAGGTATTCGCTAAAGTCTGCGGCGTTCCTTTACAGCAAGCAGGAACTCTCTGTGGCACGCAAGATTGAAGCTACTTGTTCCCTTCACAGCTATTAAACTAGATTATAGCCTGCCCAAATACATTTGTCAACCCTAAAATATACGTCTACAGCGGCTCAACGGCGACTGTTTGCAAGTAGCTGCCGTGCGTTTTCAAGCGCTAATTCGGTGATTGGCTCTCCGTTCATGATGCGCGCCAACTCCTTTGCACGTCCCTCTTCATCCAGCGCTTGTAGCTGCGTAAAAGTGCGCCCATTATGCACTTGCTTTTCGATCAATAAATGGTGCTCACCAAAGGCGGCCACCTGCGCTAAGTGTGTCACGCAGATAACCTGCCGACAGGCGGCAACAGCTTGTAGTTTGGCGCCGACTTTCTGTGCTGCTCGCCCACTGATTCCCGTATCAATTTCGTCAAAGATCAGTGTTGCAATATCCTCCTTGCCGGAAAGAACATTCTTGATACCAAGCATAATGCGGCTCATTTCACCACCCGATGCGATCTTGACAAGTGGCTTCAACGCTTCACCTGGATTAACTGACAACAAAAATTCAGCTTCATCTGCACCGTTTTCACCCAAGCGCTTTTTCGTTATCGCAATATCCATCTGTACCGCAGGCATGTCCAGATCACGCAGCGCTTCTTTAACGGCATTAATGAGACCGTTAGCCGCAGTATGGCGTGCCTGCGTCAAGGTGTCCGCTGCGGTTTGGGTCTCTTGTTTTGCCCTTTCCTGCACTAATTTCAGCTCTTGTATTGTTTGTTCCGAGCCTGTTATTTCATCGAGTTGCTGTTGCGCTTTTTCGCAATAAGCAAGAATTTCAGTGATATTACCACCGTATTTTTTCTGTAGTCGGCTGATAGTATCCAGCCGATCTTCAATGTCGTCGAGTTCTCGTGGATCAAATTCCAGCACATCCAGCTGCTCTCGCAACTGTGAGGAGATATCCTCCAACTCATACTTAAAGCTTGAAGCGGTCTGTGCCGCCTGTTGAAGATCATCTATGTACTGGCTTGCCTCCCCTAGAGCCTCTGCGGTATCGGACAACAGTGCAATAACACCCTGAAATTCCTGCGCACCGGAGAGATTCTGGCGGCAGCGATACAGCAGTTCGCTTAAATGTTCGGCATTTCTTATAACCCGCCTGCGTGTGACCAACTCTTCTTCTTCCCCGTCTATTAAGACGGCAGCGGTAATTTCCTCTATTTCATATTTTAACAAATCGATCTGGCGGTTTTTTGCGGCCTCGTTGGTTTCAATTGCCGCAAGCTTGCTATCGATGCTGCATAATTCCCCATAATGCTGTCGATAGGTCGCAAGAAGCGACTGTAATTCTCCGTAGCTATCAACAAATTGCAAGTGCGTCTCGGGCAGGGACAGCAGTTGACTATCTTGCTGCCCATGGGTGTGAATCAACAGTGCGCCGATGTTTTTGAGCATAGCTACGGTTGATAGCTTTCCATTGACACGGCAAACTGTACTGTCGTTGGTAATTTCGCGTTCAATCAGCAGTTCATTTTCTAAAACATCAACCCCTATTTTAGCAAGATTTTGGTTGACTGCATCCGAAAGATCGGTAAATAATGCTGTGACTGAAGCTTTTTTTTCACCGGTGCGGATCAGCTCCTTGGAAGTACGCGAGCCCAAAACAGCACCAATGGCGCCGATTAAAATAGATTTACCTGCGCCGGTTTCGCCGGTAAACACGTTTAGACCGCCCTGAAAGGCGATCTGTGCGCTCTGTATAACCGCTATATTTTTTATCCAAAGCTGTGAAAGCATCTTATTCCGCCGCCTTACTTGTTAATCAGTCTTTTAAGCCTTTCGGTGATTTGCGCGGCACTTTCGACCGAACGCGCCACCACCATAAAGGTATCATCCCCTGAAAGTGTACCGACAACGTCGCTAAATTCCGCAGCGTCAAAGGTGGCACAAGCGGCGTTAGCCATTCCGGTAAAACACTTGATAACAACAATATTCTGTGCATAATCAATAGACTTAACCGATTCACTAAAAATCATAGCGAACTTACCGGACATGTTTGCGCCTTGTTTAAGGCGCATCGACACATAGCGGTATCGGCCATTTTCGGAACGCACCTTATGAATGCCGAGCTCACGTATATCGCGTGATACAGTTGCCTGGGTCACGTCAAATCCGCAGTCTTTCAGATGTTCAAGTAGCCCCTCCTGCGTATCTATTGCTTCATTAGAAATCAATTCCAGAACTTTAGTATGACGACTGGCTTTCATATGGTTTACCCCCTCAGTTTTAACTTTTGGTTCAGTGTTTGATAAAAGCTGCGGTTTTTCAGACAGATAAAACGAGAAACATACTGTGATTTTTCTATTAAAACATGATCAATTTTGCCTATGTCAGCCACAGCCTTACCATCCACCATTACGCAAAGTTCAGCATTAGGATCGGGCATAAGAGGCTCGACAACTAAACATTTGTCCGACGAAAAAACGATGGATCTTCCCGATAGCGAATGTGGACAGATGGGGGTCATCGTAATTGTTTCAACCGAGGGATCGATAATGGGGCCACCGGCGGAAAGCGAATAAGCAGTAGAACCGGTCGGCGTGGCGAAGATAATGCCGTCTGCGCGGTATTCCCCTACTGTGTCGGCACCGCAAAGCACGCTAATATCGATGGCGCGTCCAAACTGTGTGCGACAAATAACGACATCGTTAATGGCAAAACCGGTCACCCGCTGTGCATTTTTTCCAACGACAGACATGCGCAGCACCATGCGGTTTTCTATATCAAAGTCGCCCATTTTAAGCGCCTCAAGATCCGAGAGATCGCTTGATTCCATCTGGGATAAAAAACCCAAACGCCCAGAGTTGATGCCTAAAATCGGCTTGTCATAGCGCATGGCGACACTGGCCTGATGAAACATAGTCCCATCACCGCCGATAGCAATAACCGCATCGCAGGCCGTCAACAAGGTATCAAGATCATCCGTTGCAATATCTTTGCAACAATTGAGCATCTCAGCGTCCGGCTTAGACAGCATGGGCACAAGACCGCAATTTTTTAGGCGATCCACTGTCTCCGCGGTGCAGGACATGGCATTGGACAGCTTCAGATTGGGACAAAGTAAGATGTTTTTAATCATGATTCAAGTGCGCCCAAGTTCTGATGCGCATCCTCCACAATTTTTAGGGGCTTTTCCAAGGCTTGCTCGTCCGGTGCTTCTTTGACCAGATAGAGCAGATATTCAATATTCCCTTCGGGTCCTTTTACAGGTGAAAAGGATAATCCCTTTACATTAAAGTTCAACATATTTGCACATTTTATAATCTTTTCAATTACCGCTAAATGCACAGCTTGATCGCTAACAACGCCTTTTTTGCCAACCTGATCACGTTGGGCTTCAAACTGCGGTTTGATTAAGCAGACGACCGCGCCCCCATGCTTTAACAGTTCAAAAGCCACAGGCAATACCAGTGTCAGCGAGATAAAAGAAACGTCAATGCTGATAAAATCAATCGGTTCGGCGACATCCGCCTGCGTGAGATGGCGCACATTGCAACGCTCGCGGTTGATAACACGCACATCTTGGCGCAGGTTCCAAGCCAGTTGTCCATATCCCACATCAAAGGCATAAACTTTTTTAGCATCATTTTGTAGCATGCAGTCGGTAAAGCCACCCGTCGAAGCACCGAAATCGCAGCAAACACAGCCTTTTAAATCCAACGGAAAAGACGCCAGCGCCTTTTCAAGCTTTAATCCGCCGCGGCTGACATAACGCAATCTGCCGTCTCTAACCTCTATCGAGGTGGTATCCTGATAGCTCTCCCCGGATTTATCCGATTTTTGGCCTGCGGCATATACTTTTCCAGACATGATCAGCGCCTGCGATTGGGTGATATCTGATGCGAGCCCACGTTCGACCAAAAGCACATCAAGTCGCTTTTTCATTTTAACACGCACCTGTCATATATCCATTTGTTCAAACAGCTCAATTAAACCGTCGGCATCCAATCGCAGTGCGTGCAAAGCACTTTCTACCGTACTTTGCGGCACAAAGCCGTCAATGGCATGCAACACGGTTTTTCCACAGTAACCCTTTAATGCGAGCGCGGTGACAAATTGCATCCCCGCACCGCCATTGCGAATGCCCTCTTCAGCGAAAAGAACTCTGTCATACTTAGAAGCGGCCGCTACCGCATCGCCATTTAGCGGCAAAATACGATTTAGCTTAATAATGGCAGTATGACCAAGCTTCTCAGCCGCCTCTTTAGCTGCGGCAAAGGTTCTACCATAGGTCACAATGACCTGTTTGCTGCCGATGGGAACATATTCGTCAAAAGTTGCGCCGGTCGAGGGAATATCTGTCAACGCGGGGCTTTCACTGCCCCTGGGGTAGCGCACTGCGACAGGACCATCATAATCATTTAGCGCGCTTTTAAGCATCGCTTTTAGTTCGGCATAGTTGGCTGGTGCAAAAACTGTCATCCCCGGAATCGTTGATAAAAATGCCACATCAAAAATACCCTGATGCGTTTCCCCGTCATCGCCGACAATGCCGGCGCGATCGACACCCAGTACGAGGTGCCGTCTTTCAATCGCCGCATCGTGAATAAGCTGGTCGTACCCACGCTGTAAAAAGGTGGAATAGATGGCGAAAACCGGCAGCATCCCTCCCGCTTCAAGTGCGCTGGCAAAGGTGACGCCAAATTCCTCCGCGATACCAACATCGTAATATCGGCCGGCATTTTTAAATCTTCTACTAAAATATTGCAAGCCGGTACCGTGTTCCATCGCAGCAGTAATGGCGCATATACGAGGATTTTTCTCCGCCAACTGAGCCAGCTCTTTGCCAAAAACTGAAGAAAAGCTATCCGTCTTTATTCTTAGTGGCTGACCCGTTTTAATATCAAAGCGCGAAACGCCGTGATAAGTGCCCGGATCTTGCTCGGCAAAAACATAACCTTTCCCTTTTTTTGTTTGCATATGGATAATACTGGGGCCGTTGTTCTTTTTAGCTTCGGCCAGAATATCGCAAAGGTTTTGTAGGTTATGTCCATCTATCGGACCAAAGTAGGTAAACCCAAGCTCCTCGAAAAAGGTACTCGGATAAATGACTTGTTTTAACATTGCTTTGGAACCGGCAACGAGGTTACGAAGTGCTTCGCCTGCAACCGGTACACGGAGTAACGCTTGCTCGGTTGCCTTTTTTACTTTAAAATAGCCGGGTTTGGAACGAATAAATGACAAATATTTAGCCATAGCTCCCTCATTTTTTGAGATGGCCATTTCGTTGTCATTGATAATGATGATGAGGTTTTCGTCGCTTTTACCGACATTATTTAACCCCTCATAAGCCATGCCACCGGTCATGGAACCATCGCCGATCACCGCAACGACGTGACTGCTATTACCCTGCAACGTCAAGCTGCGCTTAAGTCCGTAAGCTGCGGCAATCGACGTGCTGGCATGACCTGCAATAAAGCTGTCATAGGCGCTTTCTGCGGTTTTTGGAAAACCGGAAATACCGTTTTCTTGACGGAGCGTGCCAAAACGGCTCAAACGGCCGGTCAGCAGTTTATAAGTATAGCATTGATGACCGACATCCCAGACAATTTTGTCGTTGGAAACGTCAAAGCAATACATCAACGCCAATGTTAACTCTACCACACCGAGATTGGAGGCCAGATGCCCCCCCGTTTGAGAGATAGTATTGACCAATTCTTCCCTGATTTCTTCGGCGAGCAGCCTGAGTTGAAAGACAGAAAGTTGCCGCAAGCTCTGTGGACTGCCGGACAGATCTAAAATTCGTTTTGAAGACATGTCATACCCCTTCAATGTATATTATAACGGATAGATCATCGCAATAAGGATTCCCAGTAATGCACCTGCGATAACCTCCAGCGGTGTGTGTCCCAAAAACTCTTTGAGCGCCTTGCGATTCTGCTCAGAAGTCGTTTCATCTGCTGAATCAATTTTTTCCTCTAATTTCTCGTCGGTAGCGTTATCCGGTGCAACTTCCTCATCATCACCAAAATCCAATAACGGATGAGATTTTAAAACATCCCAAAAATCTTTATAGCTAAGCAGCAGCCAGTTAATTGTTTTAGCCTGTTCGCCCGCGGCTCGCCGTACACCCATTGCATCATACATCACCACCGCCGAAAAGGCGAGGGTCAACGCAAACACCGGTGAAGCAAAACCCTCAACACGTGCCATACCGATGGTCAGAGATACTACCAAGGCGGAATGGGAGCTGGGCATGCCTCCCGAACCTGTTAAACGATCTAATCTTAAGCTACCATGTGAAAACCAATACAGCAATGTTTTGATTGATTGTGCCGCGAACCACGCCACAGCACAAATATTGACCAGTGGGTTGCTGCAAAGAACTTGAATAATCGGCATATCAACTAACTTCCTTTTTTCGGTGAATACAATTATGCGTGACGGTGCGCTAATAGCTGGGTCAACGCAGGTAGAAAAGTGTTCTCAGGGAACAGATCGGCCAGCACCTGTTGTGCACCTTGAAATAACGCTTGCGCCTCTTTTTGTGCAACTTCCAGACCCATCAAGGAAACAAAGGTAACCTTTTGTGCTTTTTCATCGCTACCAATATTTTTACCCAGCATGGCACTGTCGCCTGTTACATCCAAAATATCGTCGGTGATCTGAAAGGCCAACCCAATTTTTTGCGCAAATGACAGCGCTTTGTCAGTCTGATTTATCGATGCGCCGGCGGCAATACAACCGCAGTGAACCGCAGCACAAATGAGCGCACCGGTTTTCATTGCAACCATGTCGTGATGTTGGGTTAATGTGAGTAATTGCCCCTCACTCAGCACATCGATGACCTGTCCCCCCAGCATGCCGTGCGCACCGGCCGCTCGTGAGAGCACGCGTAAAAGCGCAAGGGCACGATCGGTACCGAGCCAACGTTGCGTTTCATGGCTCGAGATGATCTCAAAGGCGAGTGTCAAAAGGCCATCGCCTGCCAACACCGCTAACCCCTCCCCAAACTGCTTGTGGTTCGAGGGTTTGCCGCGGCGCATATCGTCGTCGTCCATGCAGGGCAAGTCGTCGTGTATTAAGGAGTAGGCATGAATCATCTCCAGTGCGCAAGCCGCGGGCATCGCCATCTCCCCTGCTACGCCGAAAGCCTTGCAAATTTCAACCGCCAGCACTGCACGAATACGTTTGCCGCCACCCAATAAACTATACCGCATCGCTTGCAGTACAGGCGCTTGCAACATATCTTGTGTATATTCGGTATAGGCTTCCAAATTGTTTTCAATCTGTGCTTGCAGTGCAGCAAATTGGTCTTCAAATTGCATCAATCGAACCCTCTTCTTCAGGAAAAAGTTTTTCTATTTTTGTTTTGGCTTGATTCAATTGCTGTGAGCAGGTTTCTATCAAACCAGCGCCCTCGGCATAAAGTGCCAGCGATTGCTCAAGGCTGGTGCTGCCATTTGAGAGCAACGCGGTGATTTCATCCAAGCGGCTCAGTGCCTGTTCAAATGTCATGGCTCTTCTCCTTCTGTGGCAATGCTTTGAATAACAGCTGTGGCATTGCCCCGATATAGCCGAAGCGTGATATTATCCCCCTCTTGCAACTGCTCGGCGGAAAGAACGAGATGCTCATCCTTAGCCGCAATGCAATACCCCCGAGCCAGTATCCTGAGCGGACTGAGGGAATCAATCAGGGCTGCCCTCTGTGAAATATACGCACGCCTGCTAGAGATTTCATTTTGAGAAAGGTTATACATTAATTCTATCAAATTATTCAATCTTTGTCTATTTTTATCAATCAAACTCCGAAGATTTTTTGGCTCGGTCGATTTTTTTTCATACAGTAGCTGTGCTTTTAGACTGAGCTGCTGTTGCATTGCTTTTTTCAGCATATTTTTACGCTGTGCCAAGCGTTCCAGAAGTTGTGCTCGATCCGTCACAGCCAGGTCGGCGGCGGCGGTTGGCGTGGCAGCGCGCAGGTCGGCGGCAAGATCGCACAGCGTGATGTCGGTCTCATGTCCCACAGCTGAAATAGTGGGAATATAGGACAACGCGATAGCGCGCACGACAGATTCTTCGTTAAAGGCCCAGAGATCCTCAGCGGAGCCGCCGCCCCGCCCAACAATCAAAACCTCACTTCTGCCATCGCCGTTAATGGCTTTGATAGCCGCAGCGATTGACGCAGGTGCCTTTGGCCCCTGTACCACAGCAGGCGCCAGCAGCAGCTGTACCGTGGGGTTTTTGCGTGCGATCACACTGACAATATCATGTAGTGCTGCACCTGATTCGGACGTGACAACACCGATTACCGACGGATTAGATGGAACAACGCGCTTTTTATGCGCATCAAAATAACCTTTTGCAGCCAGCAACTGCTTTTGCTTTTCAAAGGCGAACCCCTGTGTGCCGGCGCCATCAAGCATCAACTCAGACACCATCAACTGGAACGTGCCGTCGCGTTCATAAAGGGTAGCCGCACCGCGCGCCACAACCGCCAGTCCCATTTGGGGCATAAACTTTAGCTGCGTCACGTTGCCGGCAAACATGACGGCTTTAATTGAGGATGCATCGTCACGCAATGTAAAGTAGAGGTGCCCCGAGCGCTGGTTTGCGGTCAATGTGCCAATTTCGCCTGCAACATAGACTTCCTTGAGCTTTGAATCGGCTTCCAACTGCGATTTAACGTAGCGGTTTAACTGCGAGACTTTCAAAATTGTCAGTCTCATTTGCATAAACCTCCCCCCGCATCTGCCCGAGTCACCGTTTCACCTGCCGACAGCGCCGTAAGCACAGCAATGCCCGCCGCATTGTCACAGGAAAATTCAGGCGGTGCAAAAATGCCGTTGTATCGTTGCTCAACCTCGGCACGGATAATAGTGTTGGACATGACCCCCCCTGCAAATACCAGATCGGAACAACCGGTGGCGATTTTGGCATGTTCAGTCATTTTTAAGAGTGCCGATAAAATTGATAACAAGCAGAACCGCGCGATATCCGCACGAGGTTCTCCTTTTGTAAGCATGGCCCGACACTGGTTTTCTATACCAGAAAGGCAAGGATTTTCATTTTGAAATGCCGATTTAATTTTAAAGTTGCGCGTCGACTGCTGCGCCAGCAACTCCAGCGCGGGTCCCGCCGGAAAGTCAGTGCCAAGCATATGTCCAACTCTGTCCACCACTTGTCCGGCGTTCAAGTCATTCGTACAACTCAATAGGGCGATATCGGCTTTAGGCAGTGACTTGACCCAAAGGCATTCGGTGGTTCCACCCGAAAGATGAAACGCTAAAAAACTCTTGTCGATTAAATCAAGCCGATCGGCACCGTAAAGCGCCGCCGCAACGTGCCCCGCCTGATGTGAAAACGTGTATAGCGGTATACCGGTCACTGAAGCAGCCGTTTGGGCCGCCATTAGGCCTGTTATAAAACAGGGCATGTATGAACCCACCACATCGCGCGGGCGCCGCGCGGCGCCGATGGCTGCGAGCGGCTGATCGTCCTGTGTACGAAGCGTCGCCATGAGTGCGCCGAAGGCCTTAACATGCGAAAAAACGGCATCGCTCTGCCGCAGGCCAACCTGACCCAGCGGCACGGGCAAAAGCCGTTTTTGCGAAACGATACCCCCCGCACGATAAATGGCACAGGAGGTTGTATAGTTACTGGTGTCAATCCCTAAATATCCAAGCATGATTCGTTCTCGTCAGCCTCTTTATTCTTAATCGGTGCGGCCTCCTTGACTAAGGAGCCCAACACGCCGTTGATGTATGAAGCGTCGTTTGCAGTTGCATATTTTTTGGCCAATTCAATGGCTTCATTGATGGTGACGCGCACCGGAATATCCGGAAAATAGATCAACTCGCAGGCTGCCAACCGCAGCAATGCCAAAGTAACCCGCGTCAAGCGCGTAATTTTCCACTTGGTCAGGTGTTTCTCAATATTCTGGTCAAGTTCAGCTTGCTTTTCATCCGCCGTCAGCACCAACCGCCGAACATAGTCGTTAAGCTCGAGTGCACGGCTTTCAACCGCTAACGCAATAAGTTCATCCATGGATTCTTCGCGGAAAGATTTTTCAAAAATAAGCAGGAATGCCGCTTCACGTGCATCTCTTCTCTTCATAGGAACGACCTCTCATGTCAAAATACAAAAATATATCCTCCGGCGATCAGGCGGGAAGGTATCTTATTGCTGGTTTAAGCCTGCGCTTCGCCGGCCCCGTATGCAATTCCCTCAACAACGATATTGATCTTAGATACAGTGATGGCTGTCATACTTTGAATAGACTCCTTTACAGCCTTTTGCACCTTCTCAGAAACGACAGGAATTTTGACGCCATATTTCAAAACAAGATGTAGCGTTATATCAGCCATATCATCATTGAGTGCGATGTTTACTGCTTTGGAGAGCGCCCGTCTGGACAGCATCCCCTTAAAATCGACCGGCGAAGCCGTGATGCTGTGTACGCCCTCGACTTCTGATGCAGCCGTACTGGCAATGGTAACTAAAACGTCTTTGGAAATACGCAGCGTTCCGACCGCGTTTTCTCTTGTTTTATCATTCATGTATCAGTTTCCTCCGTTATTTTACGAATGTCGCGCACACCAAAATCCGCGCGAGCATTAAAGACCTTAATGAAACTGCACCAATGGCGAGCCATTGCGCATAATGCTCAGTATAATAACTGCTTTGCAGTTATTATACCACATATTTGCTGCAAGACAACCGAATGATACAAAAATATCTCAAGTGCGCTACAAAAGTTTTCTGCCACACTCTATTTAAAGTAATGAGGTTGCCGCTACGTATATTGAGGCGCACTGTTAGTGCGCCTCAATATCATAACAGCTCTTTAAAAGCCGATTTTATACTCAATTAACCTCAATAATGGCGATGTTCTCATCGGGCACAGTGACCTCTTTAACGATGATATCTTTCATCTGCGCCACTTCATTTGTGAGAAGACCATTGGTTTTAACAATGACATCGACACGCTCAGTATCATAATAGACCATGCACTCTGTAAACCCCTTTGCTTTTATAAGATTTTCAATCTTGCCTTCCGTCTCGACCGCCTGTGCCATTGAAGTCGTTTGCAGCGCCAGTTCAGTGCGTTGTTCCGGTGTAATGGCATCACTTTCTATAAGATTCTTCAGCGTCTGAACCGCTTCATCGCGCGTTTTTTGGCGACTTATCTTTGCCTCGGCAAAGAAGGCTTCGGCGTCATCTCCAATATTGACATACTGAGAATCACCGTAGCTTTTATCTGTATCTAGCGTGCTTGTTGTCGGCAGTTCAAACCCATCGCCGCCGGCATATACCCAATTGAGATATACCGCCAGAGACAGGCAGAGCACCAATGCAGCCAAAATAATCTGTTTCTTGCCAACAATCATATTCATTCTAATCTTTTTCATTCGGAGTGCCTCCCGTTTATTATTCTGCTGATTGAATTACGCATACCTGTAAAGATGTAATGCCCAATGCTGTTGTCAACGCGTCGGTCACGCGCTGGCGTATTACCGGATTACCGGCGCCGCTGCAAACCACTACCACACCCTTTACCCTGGGTGAAAGCTCGGTAAGCACCAAAGGTTTCTTGCCACCTGTAGAATCAACGAGGATGTAGCTTTGTTGCCGATCTTCCTTTTCCTGAACCTTCGAGGGAACGTCGCTGCCGTTCGCGTAGGTAAAAACGCTATCGTCAGACTGTTTTTCGTCCGCAGCATACCGATATTCAACACCGTTTTCCAACGTGACCATGACATGTACCGCGCCCACCCCTTTAATTTGTTTTAATATCTCAACCAAACGCTGCTCGGTCTGCTGCGCGTGGGTGTCCAGCGAGCCGGCAACATCTTTCGACATATCATCGGACCGTCCGCTATCGCCCGGCCATAGGCTGGTTAACATAATTAACAGCATGCCTGCTGCGCCTAGCATTGTTAACCATTTAGCCTGTTTTTGGGAAATACCGCTTTTTGAAAATAATCCTTTGAGAAGTCCGGCCACTTCCATTCTATTTCACCTCCCCGTATATAGCGGTTTGAACAGCTATACCCAAAAAATTTTCAAGCTCCTTCGTCGTTTCAACCTGTCTTTGACTGTCCTTGGGATCTAACAAGATATGGACTTTTGAAACTTCCAACGTATTCTTCGATACGCTAAAGTCTATTCCGATTTCGCGTGGAAATATGCCAAGCATTTCTAATTTATTAGAAATCAATTGAATCATCTTAGACTCAAACTGTGCCTTTAGAATTTCATCGGTATCCAAAACTTCTATCGCCTGATCCTGAACAGATGACATATCAATCCGGGGGGCATCATTGATCCAGTTGGCGACCGGTGCGATCAGACAGAGCAACAGGAACATCTGCAATATGTAACCCAGTGGTTTTTTCTGCGTGGACGGCGCTAGGTTCTCAAAAATAGCGGCTATCATGGCGCTGATCAAAAGTGTAAAGGTCCATAGCTTTATATTGTTCATGTGCCTGTCCCTCCTGTCAATGAGAGCATAACAGCCGTAGAAATAACCAACAGCATCATCATGGAAAGTAAAATTGCCGTCATAATTGAAAGCAGATTAGAAAATCCGGACAGAATGCCCTTGACAGGTGTTACAGATAACATTTCTCCCATGATGGCTGCGATGGCCACAACGGCGCGTAGTACCGTAATGCGTAGCAGTACCGGCAAAAATGTCAGTACCGCTACCAGAATGCCAAAGCTGCCAACGCTCGCTTTGATTATATGCAGACTACCCTGCATCGCAGAAAGCGCGTCGGTCAGCACCGATCCCACCACCGGAATAAAGCTGCCAACCAAAAATTTGGCGGTTTTAATGGCGGCACCGTCCGCCGCCGATGTCAAAAAACTTTGTAACGATAACAACCCTGTAAAAGCTGTCATCACCATAACCAATCCCCAATTGATGATCTTTTTGATGGCGCCACAGGTCATGACAATGCCAACGTTGTTCCCAATCCCCCCTGCTAAAGAAAGCATCATATACGATTGAGTCATTGGCAAAAACACCCCTGCAGCCAGTTGTGAGACGATCTGAGCGGCTATCATGAGCACCGAGTGGTATACCGCTGCTGTCGTCGGCGCGCCGCCGGTGGCCACCACGGTAGCATACACCGGCACGTAGACCAACATAAACTGCGCACAGGCGCGGATACTCCGGGCGCCCTGCTCAAGGCAGTAGAGCACCGGTCCGCTGAGGATGGTGGTGATACTTAAAACACTGATCAGACCAAACACAGAGGAAGCCGGTGTATTTTTGCCCAACACAGATAGAATGGCACAAAGCAGCACCGAAGCTAAGATTGAGAGCAGTTCTTTTTTATAGGTTGCCACCGTGTTTGTAAAGTGCCGCGTCAATATATCCCAAAGCGTCTGTGGCGAAATAGTGAGCAGTTTGCCCATGCTTAAATCATCCAGCGAGAGCTCGTCCGCCATTTCCTGCGCCGAAGGAGGAATATTTTGCTGTAAAAGATCTAATTCAAACTGGTTCGCTAATTCCTCCACCGGAGAAGCGGCAAAGCAACAGGTGTTCATTAACAGCACAAAAAGAAAGATAAAGGCTGTTTTTTTCACGTCCACATCTCCCCTCACGCAGAAAATATTTTGGTTGCCAGTTGCAATAGCGCCTCGAATAACGGAAGGCTTAAAGCAAGCAAGCAGACTTTTCCGCAAAATTCCACCTTGCTGCTAATGGCCGTCTCCCCCGCATCTTTGCAGGCATCACTAGCCAACTGTGTGCAAATTGCAATGCCCAACGCCTTGAGCAACAGCGCCGAATATTGGGTATTAAGTTGGGTTAGCGCCAATAGTTCAGACATTTGAGATACTACCGGTTCCAATGCCATGACGCCCCAAATCAACAGCAAAATACCACAGATCAGTGAAAGCAGTAAGGCATATTCCTTTTTTAAATCACGCAATGTCACCGCCAACAGCATCGCCATCAGGGCGGCGGCCAGAACGGCAAAAAATTCCTGCATCACAGATTGAACACCGTCTTTACTGTTTCAAAAAGTGTATTTATCTCGTAAATCATCATCATCAAAACCACTATTAACCCGGCCAGCGTCGTCATCATCGCCTGTTCCTCACGACCGGAACGAATCAGCACCTGATTGAGAACCGAAACGATAATGCCAACTGCGGCAATGCGAAAGATTAAATCGACGTCCATTTTATTTTCCCTCCTAAAACAGTATGACAGCCAAAGAAAGTCCGAGCAGCGCGCCGAGTGTAACCGAAAGTCGCTGATTTTTTTCGCAGGAGACACGGGCCTGCGCGAGCACCGTGTCAAGCTGTTCAGATAACAGATCAAGCTGACCGATCTGAGTGTCGAGGTCGCTGGTCCCAAGGATATCGCCCACTGATGCCAGCAATCCGCGCTCGGGTGGATCCAACGGTTCGACACTTGTTTGCACGGCCTGCGCCCACATGGTTTTAAAGCTTGTGTTCCCATCTTCCCTTGCCGCTTCAGCAAGATAGTCACAACCGGACAGCACCGATTCATTTTTCATGATTGTTAAGAGTTGCGCCGGCGGCGCCAGTGTAAAACGCAATGTATGGCGCAAGGTTAAAATAAAGGTGCGCGCGCGCTCAATCGCCGAAATTCGTTGCTGATACCGTGCGCCTTGATAGATCCCACCGATTGTGCAGCTGAGCACCAGAAGAGCCAGTCCCATGATACGAATCCAAATCATCAATTGAAAACACCTCCCTGATGCTGGATGGATGCGGAAATTCGCTTAGCATAGCCACCTTTTTGAAAGCGCCACTTTCCAACAGCAGCTTGCCCGTCTGGCGGTTGACCAGTTCGATTTTACTCCCCGCGTGAATCGTTGTGATTACCGAAACACCGCAGTTGAGTGCGCGCACCACCGACTCCACTTCTCGTTGAGAACCCAGTTCGTCGCAGAGAATAACCTGTGGTGACAGGTTGCGCACTGCCATGAGCAAGCCGTCCCCTTTTTCATAGCCTGAAAGCACGCAGCAGTTGTGGCAAAACCCGCTGAGCTCGCCGCGCTCATCCACTACAACCACCCGATCACAATCCTTGACAACCCCACCGGCTAGGGAGACGGCCAAATCACGCAACACCGTTGTCTTGCCGCTTGCGGGTGCACCGACCAACAGCAGCCCACAGAGACCGTCGCTAAAAGCCTCGCGTAGCAGCCTGTCCGCTACACCGCGATACGCTCTTGCGATACGCAGTACGATGGCATTAATCCCTCTTAGGTTCATCAGTGCGCCATCACTGCCGTATACCGCTGTGGCTGCAAAACCCGCACGGTGCCCACCCGCTAAGGTGATATAACCCTGCGCCAATTCACGCTGATAGCTGTGCACGGCCTGTCCACACAAAGAAATGTAGCATTGTGCCAGCTCCTGTGCGTTGATGATTGGCCAGTCACGCAATATGACACTGCTGTTGTTCACCCGAAGCTGCGGGCAGGTGCCCGCCACCAATCTCAATTCCTGCGCGTTTTCGCACCATTCATCCGGCAGTTGAGCCAACCGTTTTTTATAAACATCAGAAAGCGAGGCGACCGCTTGCATAAATACAGCCCGTCCAGAAAGCATTTAAATCCCTCCTCTCTTTCTACTGTTATTTGTATGGACATCCCTTTACTTCTAGAACATAAAAATACCGCGCCGTCTTAAATAGACGACACGGTAGATTAAATATTTTTAGGTTTTCTTTGTGATAGTGGTGCTGCAGTTTGGGCATGTGATCGTGATTTTGCCCCGTCCTCGAGGCACCCGCAGCGTCTGCTTGCAGCGCGGGCAGTTGTAATAGCGGTGAGCCCTGTCCTTGAGGCGATTATTCCACCGTTGTAAAAATAAAATAGCCGGCTCCGCTTTTTGCAAAAAGAGACGATTTTCAGCACTGCGTTTATAAAGATCCCGTGATAGAAAACGAAACCAAAATAAAACCAGTGGAATTATTGTAATGAAACGCCACCAGCCGGATGGCAAAAATAAAGATAGCACCAGGTATATACCCAGTAGCGTCCATTGAAGTTGATCAACGCCGTAGCGCCCAATCATAAAGTTGCGCAGCCAATTCATCATAATCCCCCTGTTATAGCATGTTGTTCCGGTTCAAGACAAAATATCTTATCGAATACTACCAATAGTTGTTGACTGTTATCAAGATGCAATTTTATCTTATAGTATATCGAAAGGATATTAATGATTTGGGAACAAAAGATGTAATAATAATATATTTTACCAATAAAATCAAAA
This sequence comes from Candidatus Fimivivens sp., assembly GCA_047974975.1. Lineage (GTDB taxonomy): Bacteria > Bacillota > Clostridia > Oscillospirales > Ruminococcaceae > Yanshouia. The sequence goes on along the minus strand of JBKECV010000014.1, from coordinate 18,438 downwards.
AATCAGCAAAATCATCACAACCATAAAAAAACGTTTGCGCTCCAATGATCAAAGCGCAAACGTTTTTCATATTTATTGAGTCCTTTTACGCCGCGACGGCTGATATATTCATGAGAACAATTCAGCGATCAAAACAATCCGGTGATGCGGCCATTTTCATCGACGTCTATATTTTCTGCGGCAGGCTTCTTTGGCAGGCCGGGCATCGTCATAACGTCACCGGTCAATGCCACAATAAAACCTGCGCCAGCCGATACTTTCAAATTGCTGACCTTAATGGTAAAGTTCTCCGGTGCACCCAACATCTTGGGATCATCTGTAAAGCTGTACTGCGTTTTAGCCATGCAAATAGGCAGGTTGCCAAATCCGAGTTCTTCCAGCTGTGCGGCTTGCTTGGCAGCCGACGCAGTCAGAACCGCACAGTTACCACGATAAACACGCTTCACAATGGTATCCAGTTTTTCCTTAATCGAAAGTTTCTCATCGTAAACATAATTAAAATTGTTGGGCGTTTCGCACAGGCGCATGACCTCCTGCGCCAACTCTAAAGCGCCTTCGCCGCCTTTGGCCCAAACTTCACTAAGCGCAACATTGACGCCAATTTCACAGCATTTTTCACGCACAAGCGCCAATTCTGCCTCGCTGTCTGTCGGAAAGCGGTTGATCGCCACGACGCAGGGCAAACCATAGACGTTTGTGACACTTTCTACATGGCGCAGCAGATTGGGCATCCCTTTTTGAAGCGCTTCAAGGTTTTCGTTATTTAAATCTGCTTTTGCAACACCACCGTGGTGCTTGAGTGCGCGCACTGTTGCGACAACAACCACGGCGCTCGGCTGGAGACCCGACATGCGGCATTTGATATCCAAAAATTTTTCCGCACCTAGATCAGCGCCGAAACCGGCCTCGGTAACGGCGTAATCGCCCAGTTTCATCGCCATGCGGGTAGCCATGACTGAATTGCAGCCATGTGCAATATTGGCGAATGGGCCGCCATGGATAAACGCCGGTGTCCCTTCTAATGTTTGAACAAGGTTCGGCTTAATCGCATCCTTGAGCAGCGCACACATGGCCCCCTGCGCCTGAAGCTGCCCGGCGGTTACGGGTTGGTTGTCATAGTTGTAGCCGACGATCATCTTTGCAAGGCGGTCTTTCATATCGCTCATGGACGAGGACAGGCAAAGTACCGCCATAATTTCGGAGGCAACGGTAATATCATAACCATCCTCGCGGACGACACCGCTTGTGCGCGTTCCAAGTCCACCGATGACATTACGCAACTGACGGTCATTCATATCCACAACGCGTTTCCATGTAATGCGCTTGGGGTCAATACGCAGTGCATTGCCCTGATAAATATGGTTATCCAGCAATGCGGCCAATAAGTTATTTGCCGCGCCGATAGCATGAAAATCGCCGGTAAAGTGTAGATTAATATCCTCCATTGGCACAACCTGTGCATAACCGCCGCCGGCGGCACCGCCCTTCATGCCGAACACCGGTCCCAAGGAAGGCTCACGCAATGCTACAACAGCCTTTTTTCCGAGCCGGCGCAGGCCATCAGTTAACCCGACACTCGTCGTGGTCTTTCCCTCTCCGGCCGGGGTTGGGTTGATCGCAGTCACCAAAACCAACTTGCCGCTCGGCTTGCTATCCAAGTCGGCAAGCAGCTTGTAATCGACCTTTGCCTTGGTGCGGCCATACAATTCAAGGTATTTTTCATCCACACCTACCTCTTTGGCAATGTCACGAATGTCCTTGGCTTCGCAGCGCTGTGCAATCTCAATATCTGATAAAAAAGCCATTTTGAAAATCCTCCTAAATTATTTTTAAAGTTTTTAACACCCTTTGCAAGGTGCTACTGTGCCATAAGTATAACTTTACCATAGCATACATCCCTCGGGCAAAACAATATCCAATTAAATGTTCGTTCTGTCATTTGACGAAAAAAAGATGCTTTTAGTGTCCATGTATGCCAAATATGTTCATATAGTCGCTATAAACAGCACAATATACGCCATTTTTGAAATAAAAGCCGCAAGTGAAACCGAAATGCGCCTTGACCGATCATAATGATTTGCTTATAGCCGCATGAGGGTATAGTTTCTCAATTGCCAAAGACAACTTTTCTTTGTGCCTAAACCATTGCCGATCGGTAAAGTGAAAGAGCTTAATTTTTCTTTATTATAGCATAACGCCTGGAAATAAGCGCGTTTAAAGGCGAGGACACTATATGTCATGAACCGCATACGTCGTCTAATAAACGTCATTATAGCACGCAAAAAATACTAAAATGGATTTTACATGGTTGCGTAACTAAATCAACCGCTCAATATTTATTTCATTATTGTGTTAATATATTATCTAAATAAAGTTTCATCTTTATTTCGTCTTTTGGATAATTCAACCAATGTAATTCGTCATAAAAAATGGCTTTATAATGGCGATTTTTCCGTTATCTTCTGCAATTTTACGATCTGATTTTTTATGACTGTTTCCATTAAGTTTCGCCTTATTGTGATTATAACTAAATAGTCCATTACTAAATTAGACTAATAGTCAAATCATCGGCTTACTCTCTGCTGCCATTTACCGTATTGTATGGCTGAAAAAGATCATGTACAGTGTTAATCACCGTCGATATTGCATTTAAAACACAAATGGGGTAAAATTATTTAGACGTTTCTTTGACATATTATCTTTATACTTTATTCATGTAATTAACTGGAGAGTTGTGTGTAGCCTCTACGACACTTCCCTCTCAATAAAGGAGATTATGAAAAATGAAATCAATTGTTTTAACCGGTCAGAATCTGACTTTGGAAGAAGTCGTTCTTGTCAGCCGTCAGGAGGCGCCCGTGGCGCTTTCCGATACGGCAAAGCAAAACATCATCGCCTCGCGCGAGGTAGTGGAGCAAATCATCAATGAGAGCCGCGTCGTTTACGGCGTCACAACAGGTTTTGGTAAATTCAGCGACGTCGTCATCAGCAGTGAGGAATCCAAGCTGCTACAAAAGAATTTGATTATCACCCATGCTGTAGGTGCAGGCGCATCTTTTCCGCGTGATGTGGTACGCGCTATGCTTCTTTTGCGTATCAACAACATTGCTAAAGGCTATTCCGGTCCAAGAATGGAAGTTGTAGAAACCATGGTGGATATGCTCAATAAAGGTGTAACCCCGATTATTCCCCAAAAAGGATCGCTGGGTGCATCGGGAGATTTGGCACCACTGTCGCATATGGTGCTGCCGATGCTTGGCCTTGGTAAAGCGGAATACAAGGGCGACATTCTCGACGGCGCAGAGGCGATGAAACGCGCCGGTATCGCGACTATAGAGTTAAGTGCAAAAGAAGGACTGGCGCTTATCAACGGAACACAGGCCATGACTGCAAGCGGTGCCCTGACAGTTTATGATGCACTGGAACTCTTAAAGGTTGCAGATGTTGCTGCCGCATTGAGTTTTGAGGCACAAAATGGTATTACCGATGCACTTGATTCACGCATTCATGTGATACGCTCGCATCAAGGACAAATTGATACGGCACGTATCGTCAGTCAGCTTTTACAAGACAGTAAAAATACAACACGTCAAGGTCAAATTCGCGTACAGGATGCTTATTCTCTGCGTTGTGTGCCACAAGTCCATGGCGCAAGCAAAGACGCCATCAACTTTGTGAAAAACAAGATTGAGATCGAAATAAACTCCGTCACCGACAACCCCATCATTTTGAAAGATACGATGGAGGTAATATCCGGCGGAAATTTCCACGGCCAGCCAATGGCGATTCCTTTTGACTATTTGGGTATGGCTATCGCTGAACTCGCCGACATCTCAGAACGACGTCTTGAACGCCTTGTCAATCCGGCGTTAAGCGGACTCCCGGCCTTTTTAACAAAGCACGGCGGTGTAAATTCCGGCTTTATGATTGTACAATATTCGGCCGCTTCCCTCGTTTCTGAAAATAAAGTGCTGGCGCATCCGGCCAGCGTAGACAGCATCCCATCCTCGGCGAATCAGGAGGACCATGTGAGCATGGGAACCACCGCTGCGCGCAAGGCACAGGAGATTCTGGGCAATACGCGCCGTGTACTTGCCATGGAGATCATGTGTGCATGCCAAGCTATCGATCTGCGCGGTAACAAAGGAATGGGCGTCGGTACCCAACCGGCGTATGAAACAATTCGTGCTTTAGTCGCACCGCTGGAAGAAGACCGTCCACTGTATGAAGATATTAATCAATGCGAAAATACTATTATTGATGGCAGCCTAGTTTCTAATGTAGAGCGTAAAGTTTCACGAATTGAATTTTAGTTTGACTCTATCATGCTACCGATGAAAGATGGCGCATACACTTCATTGGTAGCCTTAGATAAGCAGCTAAATTCGATATAAAAGGATTGGAGGAGTACAAGATGTTATTTAACCCTGTCATTGTAGCAGTCGTCAGTCTCTGCGTATTATGTCTCGCTAAGATGAATATCCTCCTCGCTATGATCATCTCTTTGTTTGCAGGTGGTCTTGCGGGCGGTCTGGGGCTAACGGGAACAATGTCTTCCCTGCTTGCCGGGTTGGGCAGCAACGGCGAAACCGCACTGGCCTATGTTCTTCTTGGAACCTTTGCCACAGCGATGGCAACTACAGGTATTGTCGATATTCTCGGTCAAAAAATGACTCAATTTATCGGGAATAAAAAACTCGTCTTTTTATGGACGCTTGCATTTATCGCTTGCCTTTCGCAAAATGTCATCCCTGTACATATTGCGTTTATTCCCATTCTTATCCCGCCACTGCTTGTTCTGATGAATAAACTAAAAATTGATCGCCGTGCAACAGCTTGCTCACTAGCATTCGGTCTGAAAGCGCCATATATCACCTTGCCCATCGGCTTCGGATTGATATTTCATGGCATTATAGCCCAAAACATGACCACTAACGGCATGGAAGTCAATGTCATGGACGTTTGGAAAGTAAACTGGATGCTTGGATTTGCTATGCTCATCGGCTTGTGTGTTGCATTATTTGTGACCTATCGCAAGCCGCGTGAGTACCAGAATATCCAGATTGTCGAACACGAAGTTTCGCAGGACCTGACATTTAAACGCGAGCACTGGTTTACACTAATCGCCATCGTTGTCATGGTTATTCTGCAGCTTCAGTTTGGATCACTCCCCATTGCAGCACTGGGCGGTTTGCTTATTCTGATCGCCACCGGCACGATTAAATGGAAGCAAATTGATGCCCAGTTTGAAGGTGGCATCAAGCTGATGGGCTTTATCGCCTTTGTCATGCTTGTCGCCGGCGGCTTTGCTCAGGTTCTGAAAGACACCGGTGCTGTTGACGAGTTGGTGCAAAGCTCCATCGGTCTGATGGGCGGCAACAAGCTTATTGCAGCCACTATGATTACATTGATCGGCCTGATGGTCACAATGGGTATCGGCACTTCGTTTGGTACCATTCCGGTTCTGGCGGTGCTTTATGTTCCGCTTTGCCAACAGATAGGCTTTAGTGTTCCGGCCACAATTTTGCTGATTTCTGCAGCAGCTGCCCTTGGTGATGCCGGTTCCCCCGCCTCCGACAGCACGCTTGGACCGACAAGTGGATTAAATGCGGATGGCCAGCACGATCACATTTGGGATACCTGTGTTCCAACTTTCCTGCATTTCAATATCCCGCTTATGATCGCGGCTATTGTTGGTGCTCAGTTTATCTAACCTGATTCAAACAGCCGTTTGTCCTGAAAATCTGCGGACAAAGGTGCTGACGACTTCCCCTTACTAGACAAAAAAGGATTTGCTAAAGTTAACTTTAGCAAATCCTTTTTTTATAACACGGCAATCAACCGAACACACCCGTCTTTTTGACTTAAATTTCCGGCATCGTCCACGTGATCTCCTCAGACAAGGTGACCGGGCCACCCATACTGCATTGTACGACCTTTCCATTTTCAGCATGCGCAATCGTTTCAATAATGCCGCCGGGCTGTTGCAAGGTGCGGCAACATATGCCATTGAATTGTGTCATGGCGCCCAGTGCAGCCACCGCCATCGATCCGCTACCGCAGCTGCTCTCCCACACCATCGAATCAGTTTCGCCGACATAGACAACAGGCGTCATATTGTCTCCATCTAAAAACATGATGCCATATGCACTGCTGTTAACTGCTCCTTTCGCTGCTGCAAAAAGGCCGTTGACAAAATGCTGGCTGCGTGCAGTACCGGGTACAATTGTATGTATAATCCCATCAAAGTGAATCGCATCAAATGCTTCTCCCTCAAATTCGATGGTACTGCGCCCTGTCGGCAGTGGCATCTGCGTTTCACACCTGCCGTGCTCACGATCAATTTTCACCGACAACGGACTGTTGAAACCGCTGATTTCTACTTGTACAGCGCTCGGATTGTTGGGCAAAAGGGCGCTGAGCAAATAACCGTAGCTGCGCGTCGCGTTGCCGCAAAACTCCCCGCCCATCATCTCAATGCGGCCATCCGCACCCATCTTTGGTGCAACATGAAACGCCACTTGCTCGGCACAAAATCTGCTGTCCGCTAACAGCATGGCCGCCACCGACGCATACTGCCGGGGCGCAACTGCACTCATAACAAAAATTGTAATATTGCCGGTCGGATCGGCAATTCTTAGTAAAAGTTCCATATACGTAAACACCTCCCACACTGAAATTATTTCTCCTATTGCCTACTGTCTTTTTAACGTTTATTGCAATTCGAGTGGCAGTTCAAGCTCGTAAGCGCCTGAGAGCCCCGCCAGATACTGTTCACTTTTTTTGCAACAAGCTTCAACACTGTCGGGTATTATATCATTAAACATTTCAGGCCAGTTTTTTATCAATATCGCTTTTATTCGTTCAACAATTCCCATTGCCATAGGCGAGCTGATAATGTGCGCTGTTTGTTCAGCTTCTGTGAGCAGGCGCTTGGCATCACTTATGTTACCGTCCATTGCATAGAGTAAGCAACAATTTACTTTTGCCGCCGCGCGCCCAACCAGAATATTGGAATCATCATACAGTTGATTGGCATGAAAAAAAAGCGTTTTTGCTTCGTCCTTTTTGCCTAACATCATCAACACACGGGCTTGATTCGCATAAAAAATGGGATTTTTGGGATATTTGCGATCGCTGCAAAGGGCGATGGCTCGCTCATAAAACGCCAATGAGGCCTCAAAATGCACTTGCTTACGCTCTAATTCCCCCAGATAATTGTAACAAGCCGCAAGATTCAAAACATAATTCTGGCCGTCCAGTGCCGTGGATTCAAACAGACCTATGGCTTGATTTAAGCGATCCCTACTTTCGTCATACCGATTGCACAGTGTCAAATACAACCCGTAAAGGCGGCATTCGATAGCGTAGTCGATACTCAGTCGCTTCTCCTTTGCAATGGCCATGCCTTTTTCGATATTTTCGCGCATTAGGTTCGCATTCCACGTCTGTATTCCGTAAAAAGTAAGCTGCCGCAGGCAAGAAATATGGATATGCGGATGCTCTTCTAAATAGCCGGTGTGTGCAAGACTGCGTTTGATAGCATCAAGCCCCTTTTTATAAAGACCTTGCGAAATGCAGTATTTGCCAATCACGAGATACAATAATGTCTCCAGCTCTATAAAATCAATAGCGTTAGGCTGATAATTATATAGCCGGACAAGCTCCGTCACCAGTTCATCAAAATATTTGGAAAGCTGTTTAGGCGCTTCCAGTGCGGAATCTTTTTGCGGTTGAAAAACCGGATACAACTCATAGTTATACCGCGAATAGTCCGCTAAACTGAGAATTTTGTACTGGAGCACCTTTACGTCGTTACAAGCCTGTGCATAATGATAAATAATGCGTTGGTACCAAGTGTTATTATGCACCAACTCCGGCGTCTGCTCGTAGTAGTTTGCGACGCGCGCATGCAATAGCCTGCGCTTGGAGGGCGAAAGCTGCGAATGGACAAAGTCCTGCATTTTTGCATGACGAAACTGAAAGCGAATTTGTCCGTCAGTGACTTTTTCTTTAATCAGACTGTGTTGTTTGAGATTGTCGGTCAATTCGATGATTTCCAATGTATCACGATTGAGAATATACTCTACAATATCAAGTGTGATCGATTCAGGGCAGACGGACATAGTATCGAGCAGCTGCCGGGAACCGGCGGAAAGCGTTTCGAGCCGTTCAAGCAAAATATCATGCGGATTGGCGGGCATTCGCCGTGTAGCACCTGTGTCATCGGAGAGATACCCAAGGAGCATATCGAGAAAAAAACCGTTCCCTTCAGAATCTTGATAGATGTGAGAGATGATCTGTTCATTGAGCGCATCCGGCCCGAGCCGTTGTGTTATAATTTCCGAGACATCCTTTTCAGTAAATGGTGCAACGAGCAAAGGCGTTACAAGTTTCTCACGCACCAGCGCGTTGATCTGTTTTTGCAGATAGGGCATCTGTATATCAAGGCAGGTGCTGATGCAAAAAATATTCGGGTTGCGTTCTCTGATAATTAACGACAGCAGCTCCAGGCTGTGATGATCCATGAATTGGATATTATCGAACAACAAAATGATCGGGTTCTCTTCCCCAACATATGATAACAGCTTGAGCACACTATTTCTGGCGGTACGATAGTTATAAGAGGTCATAATGTCTTCCGGCACCCGCGAGGCTTGTTCACTGTCGCCAAAAAGCGGAAACAAGGTATTGATATAGCTGGTATAGCTGGCGGGAACCGTCATATTTCGGCTGCGAATCTGCTGGTCAAGCTGCAACATAATGGTGTTCCACGGTTGCAAAATAAACTCACGCTCCGCCTGAAAACAAATGGTCTTGAGTACGATACAGGCATCTTCGCCAATACTGTCCAGAAAACTATTGACGAGGTATGTTTTGCCAACGCCGTTTTCACCTAAAATCAAAAGAGTCGTCGTTGTGCCGAGTAAAAAATCGCGGTATGCCTTCATCATAAGCTGCATTTCAGCTGCGCGGCCAATCACATGCACAGGCGCTTGCTCCTGCTCCACAGATGTGGACTCAGTCCATGCACTCAATAGTTCGCGGTGCAGCTGCGTCAATTCAGCACAAGGGGCAATTCTCAGCTCGGTATTTAGCAGCTTGCTGATGTTCTGATACACCTTGATCCCTTTATAATACAGCCCGTTTTTTTGGTAGCATGTCATCATAAGCTGATAAACACGCTCGTCCAACGAATCTTTTTTGATATATCGGGTAAAGAGCATTTCAGTTTCCGATACATCTCGCTCCACCGCCTGAATCATGACATCATACAACTGGTGAAGATAATATTCCCAAAACTCATTTCGCTCCATTTCCAACCAATTTTCAAAGGACTCGGCATTTTTCAGACTGAATCCTTGCAGTAATTCTCCATCGTAAAGCGAAAAGTCATGATTTTTCATGAAATAATCATAATCGATGTCGTATTCCAATTCAGGATTTAAAGTCAGTAGATGTTTTTTAGGCGAAACGATCACTTCAATGCCCAATACCCTTTTAATCGTGTACAACGTATGGCGTAAATTTTTCTTGGACACCTGTGAATCATCGGTATCCCAAAGCAGATCGGCCGCCTGTTCACGCGAAATGGTCTTTTTAATGGCAAGGCAATACAACAACGCCTCCGCTTTTTTAAATGGTAATAGAATCTGTTGACCATCTAATAGTATCATCGGCATTTGCAGGAGTTTAAAAGAAATCACAGCCATAGACACGCTCTCTTTCTGATAATTCAAATTAAAACAGTGCACAAAAACCTTGTGTCATATCCCATAAACAATGATTTGATTTTATTATACTATAATTTCCCATAAAAGCATCTACAAAATTAAAAAAAAACAAACAAAATATATTTTTTATAGACGTTATTTAGACAGTACTGTGCTACTATTTATCTGTAAATATTAGCACAGGAGGCATCTTACATGAATAATTGTGATATCGGGAAAGCAATGACCATAAAGCTCGACGCCGCTCTACCGGAATACCCCAAGTTTAAAGACGGGGTTCGTCGTGCACCCAAGCGTGAACTAACGCTTAATGAGCGGGAAATAAAGCTGGCTTTAAAAAATGCATTGCGTTATATTCCGGAGGAGCTCCACGAACGACTGGCACCGGAATTTTTAGAGGAACTGTTGACTTTGGGGCGTATCTACGGCTACCGCTTTATGCCCAAGGAGCGTATCTATGGCAAACCCATTGATTCATACAAAGGCAACTGCGTTGAAGGAAAAGCCTTTCAGGTTATGATCGACAACAACCTCAATCATGAAGTGGCACTTTACCCCTATGAGCTCGTCACCTACGGTGAAACGGGTCAGGTCTGTCAGAACTGGATGCAGTATCAGCTCATCAAGCAGTATCTTGAAATTTTGACAGATGAACAAACGCTCGTTGTGATGTCCGGTCATCCCATGGGACTTTTTAAATCGAACAAAACAAGTCCACGCGTCGTTATCACCAACGGCCTTATGATCGGCATGTTCGATAACCCCCACGATTGGGCCAAGGCCACCGCGATGGGTTGCTCAAGCTACGGCCAGATGACCGCAGGCGGCTGGATGTATATCGGCCCACAGGGCATCGTACACGGTACTTTCAATACATTGCTCAACGCCGGTCGTAAGGTGCTTGGTGTCGCACCGGACGGCGATCTCAGAGGGCACCTGTTTGTGACGTCGGGACTTGGCGGCATGAGTGGTGCGCAACCCAAGGCAATTGAAATTGCGGGCGGTGTTGGTATCGTGGCCGAGGTTGATCCTTCGCGCATCGAAACGCGCCACAGCCAAGGCTGGGTAGGCAAGACTACTGATAATCTCAAAGAAGCATTCGCTTGGGCAAAAGACGCACAGGAAAAGAAAGAGGTTCTCTCCATCGCCTACCAAGGAAATATCATCGATCTGCTCGAATACGCTTTGGATCACAATATTCACATCGATCTGTTATCCGACCAAACCTCCTGCCATGTGCCTTACGAGGGTGGTTATTGCCCACAAGGGCTCACCTTTGAGCAGCGCACCGAGATGCTCAAAAATGATTTGGAAAACTTTAATAAGTTGGTCGATGCATCGCTGATTCATCATTACCATATCATTAAAAAATTGGTTGAACGCGGCAGTTATTTCTTCGATTATGGCAACGCTTTCATGAAAGCCGTATTTGATGCCGGCGCAAAGGATATCGCCAAAAACGGCACTGATACCAGCGAAGGCTTTATCTTCCCATCTTATGTTGAGGACATTATGGGTCCCATGCTGTTTGATTACGGTTACGGCCCATTCCGCTGGTGCTGCCTCTCGGGCAAACCGGAGGATCTGCGCAAAACAGATCATGCCGCGATGGCGGTCATCGACCCTAACCGCCGTGGTCAGGACCGCGACAACTACATCTGGATTCGCGATGCAGAAAAGAATCAATTGGTCGTTGGTACACAATGCCGCATTCTCTATCAAGATGCTTTAGGTCGCCGTGATATCGCCTTGAAATTTAACGAGATGATTCGCAACGGCGAAATTGGACCGGTTATGCTTGGCCGCGACCATCATGATACCGGCGGTACCGATTCTCCCTACCGCGAAACTTCCAGTGTCTATGACGGCAGCAATGTCACCGCGGATATGGCCATTCAGTGCTATGCCGGCAACGCCGCACGCGGCATGAGTCTTATTGCGTTACATAATGGCGGCGGCGTTGGTATTAGCAAATCGATCAATGGCGGATTTGGCATGGTGCTCGATGGCAGCAAACGCGTGGACGATATTCTGATGACGGCAATACCGTGGGATACCATGATTGGTGTAGCGAGGAGAAACTGGGCGCGTTGTGAAAACTCCATCGAAACGGTAGCCGAATATAATGAGATTCGCCAGGGTTCCGATAGCATTACCATTCCCTATATCGCATCCGATGCATTAATCGAAAAAGTTTATAACGAGGGCACCAAATAAATCAAGTTGGAGGAATCCGAATGAATAGAAAATTAATCTGTCACGCAGAAGAATTAGTTACCTGCGCCGGCAAGGCGCCAAAGCAAGGTGCTCAAATGTCCGATATTGGTCTGATTAAAGATGGGGCTGTTCTGATTAACGGTGATAAAATTGAAGCTGTCGGCACAACCACAGACCTAATGAAACAGTTTGGCAATACCGGCTGTGAAATTATAGACGCCACCGGAAAAACCGTTCTGCCCGGGTTTGTCGATTCACACACGCATTTTGTGTTCGGCGGCTATCGCGCCGATGAATTTTCATGGCGACTGCGCGGTGATAGCTACATGTCTATCATGGAGCGCGGCGGCGGCATCAATGCCAGCGTCGAACACACGCGTGCAGCTACGCTGGAAGAGCTTGTCGAGGTCGGCCGTGAGCGTCTGGCTCAGATGCTCGAATTTGGTGTAACGACCGTGGAAGGCAAAAGTGGCTATGGGTTGGATAAGGATACAGAGCTCAAGCAGCTGCGCGCAATGAAGGCGCTCAAAGGTGTCCAGCCTGTCGATATCGTCTCCACTTTTATGGGCGCACACAGTGTATTGCCGGAATATAAAGGACGCGAGCGAGACTTGCTCGACATGCTCCTGCGCGATGTTGCTCCTGTTGTCAAGTCTGAAGACCTTGCGGAGTTTGTGGATATTTTCACCGAAAAAAATGTTTTCTCCATTGAGGATTCACGTTATTACCTCAACGCCGCCAAAGCGATGGGTTTTAAGCTCAAAATTCATGCTGATGAAATCGTACAGCTCGGCGGTGCCGAACTGGCTGCTGAAGTTGGCACATTTTCAGCCGACCATCTGCTACAAGCGTCCGACAAGGGCATTGCAGACATGGCAAAGGCGGGTGTCATCGGCACCATGCTGCCTGCCACCGCGTTTTCTCTCAAAGAGAATTTCGCGCGCGCACGCAAGATGATCGATGACGGCATGGCGGTCGCTGTTGCCAGCGATTTAAACCCCGGTAGCTGCTTTACAAATTCTATTCCCCTACTGATTGCCCTGTCCTGCATTTACATGCGCATGTCCATAGAAGAAGTCATTACCGCATTGACTATTAATGGCGCTGCGGCTCTTGATCGTGCCGACCGCGTTGGTAGCATTGAACCGGGCAAACAGGCAGATATCATTTTCTTGAAGTATCCGTCGATTCACTTTTTGCCCTATCACACCGGCATCAATCTGGTTGAGACCGTCATGAAAAACGGCGAAATTGTATTAACTAAATAACTATACTTCTCTATATAGCAACAGAAAATGGGCTTGCTGTTACACAGTAGGCTCATTTTCCGTTGGTCAGAAAAATCAAGATATGCATTGCCAAAAGAACGTTAATGACGAGACTATTAAATCTTTAGCAAAGATAGCAGCAATCAAGTATCCATCGGCTTTTGATCGAAATAGGTATTTAACAAAATAGCAGTCTGCGACATGCCAAATTTTCGAATTTCGCCGAGCTGTTGCTCTAACTCCGTAGAATCGGCCACCCAAATACGCAATAAAGCGTTATAGACGCCAATGATGTGATGATGTTCAACAATAGCCGGATTTTCCTGAGCAAAAGTACAAAATTGTGTATACGCCTCCGGCGGCACATTGATCATAATATAAGCGGATAATTTTTTACCGATCATGCTAAAATTCACTTTTGCTCGAAATGCCTGAATAGCACCCGACTCACGCAGTCTAAAAATACGTTCTGAAACGGCGGGCGCCGTCAGGCCAACTTGCCTGCCAATTTCACGCGTGGTCGTTTTACAATCTTGCTGCAAAATATTCATGATTTTGATGTCTGTTTGATCCATATGTGGACTCCTTTTTGTAGCAGTAGCATTTTGTAAAGCTAAGACCCGATTGTTTTAAATATTGTTAATCGAAAGAATTATAGCACAAAACAGATGCCATGTACAATTGTTATGACGCAGGCTATAATGAACATGAATCTAAACAAAATGCGAACAAGAATTACAGGAGATGATTATATGGAACGTCTGAATTTGCCTATAACAGGCATCTGTTCTTTCGGAAAATACCCGATCTGTACCGATATATCGCAACTTGAAGCCGATATTGCCGTTTTAGGCGTACCGGTCGATTTTGCCGTCGGCTATATGAGTGGCGCACGACTAGCCCCCCGCCGAATTCGTGAAGCTTCCACCCAATATGGACGTGGTGATGCAGGCTTCTATGATTTTGAAAGCGATTGCACACGCCTTGCCGCACCGCTTAAAATTGTGGACTGCGGCGATGCAGATATTTTACATGGCGACCCTCAACATACCTTTGATGCCGTAGTTGAAAGCGTCGAGGCGATTTTACACCGCGGTGCTGTACCAATCATTCTCGGTGGCGATCATTCTATCAGTGCACCGGTGGGAAAGGCGCTTGAAGTTATCGGTGAAGAAATTTGCGTAGTGCAGATAGATGCACACCTCGACTGGAACGACCATGTCGGGCCGTTAAAATACGGTAACGGCAGTCCTATGCGTCGCATGTCCGAAATGTCGCACATCGGACCTATGGCACAGATTGGTTTGCGCGGCATTGGCAGTAGCAAGAAAGTGGATTTTGAAGCTGCAAAATCCTATGGCAGCGTTTTGATTTCAGCGCGAGAAGCGCATACGATTGGCGTTGCAGGTATCTTAGCCAAAATACCCAAAGCTAAAAACTATTATATTACCGTGGATATTGACGGATTTGACATTTCTATTGCACCGGGCGTCGCCTCCCCTTATCCGGGTGGCTTACTGTTCGATCAGGTATGTGATATTATTTCCGGCGTCGCACAAAAGGGCCGCATCGTCGCGGCCGATCTGGTGGAGGTCGCCCCCGCTTATGACCCTTCCGGAAGCACTGTGCGTTTGGGTGCGTTAACCATGCTACACACCATGACCCAAATTGAAACACAGATTAAAAAATAATCGGTTTCCAACTGATCCGCATATAAAAAAGCGCCGACTTTGATCAAAGGTCGGCGCTTTACTTGTATTTTATGTTGTTTTAAGTGCCGGCCCCCTTTTTGTAAAGGCGTTCAAAATGGCAAGCTCATCGTCATTGCAGCCGATGGCCTTGTTATTTTATAGCGAAGATAGACATCACTCTAAATTCATCTTAAATTCCCACCAGTCCTTTACCGGCAATGCACTAAATTGGACCTCGTTTTCCAAGGCAGCAAAGTGGGCTGCGCCACAGTGTATTTTCAACCGTTCCGGAATACTTAACCCAAACAGATCGGTTGTACCTTTAGTCTCCAGCACAAAGTACAGTTTCTTTGCGCCGTTGTGCTCTAAATACACCGCCCAATCGGGGTTGTAGCTGCCAATGGGTGTCTCAATCTTAAACTGGCTGGGTATCTTAAAGAACAGCTTCACGTCGGGGTCGTTGTCCAAACTTTCGGCAAAGCGGCTCTCTACCTGACTGTCGTAGATAACATGGTCATAGACGCTGTTTTCCACCGGTACCGCATTGCGGTCTAGGTTAGCGATTAGCTCATCGCTGTCAAAAATCTCTTGCGCATAATATTCCTCGCCGGCCAGCTTCACATAGCGAATGCCGTTAATGGCTAAATTGTGGCGATTGAGCTTGATGATTTCCAGCGCCTTTTCGATAAACGCCTGAGGATTTTCCAGAAATTCGCCACCTCGTCCACTCTCTTTGATGATGCGCCCCACTGTAGCGCGCTTTAGCTGGGTTTGGGTGGTGATGGCCCGCAAAATATCTGGCAGGGTGTCGTAGCTGTCCTGCAAATCGGTGGTGCGAAGTTCCCGCTCTCTATGCGTAATTCCTTCATTTCCAATACCAATATCCGCCGTTTGGGATACCAGTCGCACCTTAGGGATGGGCGGCATCTCCGCAATCGCTTGCACACTGCTTGCAATAAGCGCCTGCCGGTCGATTCGCACGCGATAGGTTGTCTTTTGCTTGATTTTATCCCACAGTGCTTTAAATTCAGGGGACAGCAGTGCCCGCTCTTTTCTGAGAACCATGACTTCTCGGGAAGCATCTCGGATTGGTAGTCTTGTGTCTGCTTTTTGTATCGTTCGCAGAATAGCCATTTGCGCCGCCTTGCTAAACCGTTCCCCAAATTCCAGTGTACCTGCCGCCATTTGCGCTTTCAAAGTTTCCTTAATTTTGCCGTCTGGAGTGATCAGTTTTTTCTGTTCCAATCCATTCATCAGGTCTGCTGCATCTTCATAAGAAATCGTTTTTTGTTCAGTAACAGTTTCTGTATAAGTTTTACCAGACAAGGTCTCTACCTTTACTGATTTTGCTTGCTCTATGGCTTTAATCACTTCCAGTTTTGCTGCTTCCGCCATATGGGGCAGCACAATTTCTGTGGGTTTTATTTCTTTTGTTACAGCGCCCATCTCGTCAATAATGCCGCTTTGTTTGAGTGCTTCTACAACTTGTACAGCCTGTTCGGTTGAAACAGTTTTTTCTACGGTTTTTGTTTCCTCATAGGTCTGTCCCACAAATAGGCTCAGCTGTAGCACGCCAAATTTTAATCCGGTCTCCTGCTCCATCTCCCGTTGAAGGGTATCTGCAAACTCGGCGAAGCTCTCGTTGGCCATGACGTGCAGAATATTGATATCCCGATCCTCAATGCGATTGCCCTGTTGGTCCACACACAGCCGCAAACCGCGTCCGATTTTTTGCCGACAGGTGAAGGTGGATTTTTGCTCAATCAGCGTGCAAACCTGAAATACATTGGGGTTGTCCCATCCCTCTTTGAGCGCAGAATGGGAAAAGATAAAACGCAATGGGCAACCAAAAGAGAGCAGCCACTCTTTATCCCGCATGATGGTATTGTAAGTATCATCGTCTGCTAATGTATTCCCTTTTGTGTTTTTATAGATTCCTTTTTTATCCTGAGAAAAATAGCCGTTGTGGGCCTGTGCTACATCGGTTGAAAACTGTTTTTTCAGCTCGGCATACTTGGGACGCGCCAGCAGATCCAGATAGCATTCCTCAAACATCTGAGCATAGATGCCCTTTTCCCCATCGATGGTGCGGTATTTCCCCACCTCGTCAATAAAAAACAGAGAAAGCACTTTGATGCCCTTATGAAAATAGCGCAGTTCCTTATCAAAGTGGGTTTCAATGGTACGGCGAATTTGGGCACGTTTTAAGAGGTTTTCATCCACGCTGCCAATGGCTTTGCCCAACTGCACATATTCTGTATTGGAGAACTCCACAGCTTCACGGCCGGGGGTACAGTCAATTCCGGAGAGCGCGTAGCCATCATATAATTCTCGCCCGCCGGAGAACCGGTGCAGGTCATCTCCGGGTTTCACTGTGATGGCCTTTCGGGTGACAGCGCCTGCTTTGTTCTGCACATCAATTTCCAGCTTTGCTCGAAAGCCTTTCTCATTCGAAACGGACTTCAGCGCGATATACGGCTTGTTAAAGTCGTTTGTAATCGAGTCGGCAGACACGCAAATTTGTTTCACCAATCCCATTTGATACGCGTCCACCGGCGTCAGGCGATAGAGAAGATTGAGCTTTTCCCGATGTGTGGCGCTGTAGCGCAGGGTACAGAGAGGATTCAAAGAAGCAATCGCCTCCTTGGATTTAGCTGTATTGTCCACACTTTGTGGCTCATCAATGATGACCACAGGGTTGGTATCCTGTATGTAGCGCATGGCAGTTTCGCCGTTGAGCTTGTCCTGCGCCCGATTGATGATATTCTCCGCTTTATTGAAAGCGTCAATGTTGGTGATCATAATTTCGATATGGCCGGAGGTGGCAAACTGCCGCACATCGTTGAGTTTTTTTGAATCATAGATAAAATAGCGGCAAGGCGCGTTGTCGTAATGGGCGCCGAAATGCTCAGCGGTGATTTGAAAGGACTTGTACACGCCTTCCCGAATCGCCACAGACGGCACCACGATAATAAACTTGGTAAAGCCGTAACGCCTGTTCATTTCAAATATCGTTTTGGTATAGACGTAAGTCTTGCCGGTACCGGTTTCCATCTCCACACAAAATTGGGGTGCAGATTTTTTGGCGGCAGAAAAAATAACGCTGCCGTTGAGTGCCCCTGTTTCATCCGGCTTGGCAGGCCTATTCCAACCGCCATCGGTCAATGGCAATTTATTGCGCCGCTGGATCCCGCGCATATTGGCAAGCAGTGTATCATCGTCTATGCGCAGTTGATTACCAATACCAAACTGATTTTGAAGCATATCAATTTGCTGTTCCTCCACAATAGAGAATGTATCCTGAGATTTCGCCTGCCCCTCGAATAAATCGCAGACGGCGTTCACTGCATCGGATTGAAAAACTTGAGTTATGAATTTTAACTTCATTCCACAATCCCCCTCATAATAGCTTCATCTCAATATGGCGGTCTTTAAGGATATAGTGGGCATTGGAGAGGGCGGTGTCATCGGCAAAGCCGGCTTCAGCTGCGATGATTTTGGTCGGTGCCAAGTCGCACATCGCCTCCA